>NZ_FMXH01000016.1:97458-157052 GCF_900103575.1 Pseudomonas sp. NFACC51
CATTTGCTCATGCGATCCTGATCCTTCATCCAGCTCAGAAGCTCTGCCAACGTATAGGTAGTTGCCATTGCCATACCCTCAAATGTCAAAATCAATGGTGAGCCGAGCCGTCTCGCACACTCACGACTGAGCGCTTCCTATCGAGATAAACGTCACAAAACCATCTGATCGCCAGAACAGCAAAAAGCGATTACCGAACCTTACCCTTCAACGACAATCAGTCTTTCCATCCAAAAAAAATAGTGCGTTCAGGGCGCCAGAAGAAACAGCCGTTCATCCACCTTCTTATAAGTGCTGCCCTGGTCGTAGCTCAACTGAACCAAGACAGAAAGTTTTTCAGCCATTACCAGCGAATCTAAAAAGCCCTTATCAAGCGCTGGCAATATATATCCAACGTAGTATTCATCGTCGGTAAGGGGCTGCGTTTCGTCACGCATCGTATTAGTCACTACCTGGCCTGTCGCTGACGATACGCCGCTTGCCTGAATTTTTAGAAGTTGCCCTTCTGCGATGAAATACCAGCGTTCCAATTTAAAGAGCATGACCGGGTCGGTGATCTCGCTCAACTTGATAGAGCCACCGCTAAGTTTCGGCCTTTCCGCCTGGATCCGCGGCCAACCACTGTCGAAGTTTCTTATTTCCAGATCATAAAACGGTGAAGCGTGAGGAACGGCTTCATCTGGCGGCAGAACCTCGTAATGAATCACAACATGTTTCCCCACATTCATCGGTACGGCCGTACGGGGAATGTTGAATCGCCTGTCGTTGCCGATCGAGGGTGTCGTCACCACCAGCGGATCGCCAAAGCCGTCCCAGATCATGCTGACCTTGTCATTGTTGCCAATCACGGAGTCCTGCGGGATATCGATGACGGCCCCGGTCAGCACATCAGCGGCATTCACCCACCCCTTGACCACGCCCGACCCGTCGTCATCGTAAAGATTGGCCTTATCCACATTCGGTGCATACAGCTCAAGGGGGCGCCGAACCATCAGCGTCAACGGGCGCGAGCTGAACGAAGCCCCTGCCCGCGCATAGTGATAAAGCAGCTCGACAACCTTGCCGTTGTTCTCCTGTAACCAGCGGTGTTCGAGGACCAGCGTGATGATCCCGCTCTCGACCGCCGACACATCTAGCAGCGCGGTAGCGAGCAGGTTGGTGTCGCCTTGCGCATATACCGTCACCACGTCACCTGGCTGCCGGCTGCCATACAGTGGCACCTGCACGGGCAAGCCATCGGGGTGTCGTGCCGGGTCAATCGAGCCACTGTCGGCACCCGCGACAATCAGTTCGGGCAACAACGGTTCAAGGGTGTCCACTGCCGTAATGGTCTGTTCGGCGGAAGTTGATTCGGGCGTGAGCGGATCCTGTGGATCGGCGTACTGCACCTGGTACTGCATAACCCCATGACCACCGTTCTGGATCAATGTGAGTTGTGCCTTGGGCAAAGACCACTCCAGGGTTTTACCCACGTCATCGGCGCTCAATGTCCGGCGTATCGTATGGGTCGTAGGGGTCCCTCCGGTAGCGCGATGGGCCACCCAGGTGAAAGTAAGCTCATCACCTTCGGCCATCGCCTGATAAGGCGCGGTGGAGATGAGCGCGGGGCCGGCGATGGCGCTTGGGTCCACGCACAATGCGTGAGATTCCTTCATCTGCGCCACAGGCAAGCTCAGGATACCGACGCGCTTGCCCACATAAAAAAACAGACGCCGGGACTCTTCCCCCAGCGGTCCGCCATCCGATTGCCGATAGGAGTAAAACACTTCGCCCTGATCCAGGCCGATGAGTTTGGCGTTCTCAATCACTATCGGCATTCTTGGATGACCATTCTCGTCATGTTCCAAACGGTCATCGACATCCTGGTAGTTGGTTTCATCGATCGCTTCGCCCAACGGGCTGCGCCCTCGCCAGTTGGGTTCGATCCCATGACCTATTGCAAGTCCTGGATACTGCACATAGGTCAACAAGTCGTCTGTTCCCAACACATCCAGATCAATCACGTTATCGCGACCGAGTAGCGGAATGTGGGGAGCCGGCGGGGCATCTTTTGTATTCATGGGTTTGACACCCTCGTTGAGTTTTCATGCAGCGATAAAGACGTTTTACCCCTGACCGATCGCGCCGACCACTATCAGAACTGTTAGGTTACCGGCGCCCTGCAGTCTGTTACCGTATCGACAACTCACCGTAGCCCTCCCGTTAAAAAGCGCCGTTCATTATGGCTATCGCGGCAATGTCATGACCGACGATTATGTCGACTACAATGCTATTGCGTTGCACCAAGGCGTCGAGCCCATGGGGAGTTTTAATAAATGGGTTGCAAGCAAGTCGTTATACAGATCAATAAGCCAGGCCTGTCTCGCCATCAGTCTCGCCATCAGTCTCGGCAACACTCAGCGGCACATCGGGAATATCGAGCAAGGGCAGCGCGAGCAGTAGATGACCTTCAAGAACACCTATGACCACCGAGTCCCAGGACGCTCTGATGAACACGAAAGCCTGCGGGGCCATTTCGTCAACCTTATAGACGCCTGGGGTTTCGCTGTGCCATGAGCCGGGGCCGTTGAATTCAATACTCCACTCAACGTGTTCGGTAATATCCCTGTTATTGGCTATGGCTCTTAAAGCGACTTCTGTCAAACCTTTCAAGCTGCCAGGGGCTTGAATGGTTATCCCGGGATTTGTCTGTGTAACCACCATGTAAACCGACGCCGTATACCCTTTATAAGTCGCCACGAGTTCATCCATCACATAGGTTTTCTCTTCGACGGCTTCTTTATTCGAGACATAGGTGTAAACGCCATTATTGGATTCGATAGAACCGCTCTCCCCTGGAACCGGGTTGTTGATGACCACCGTAGGCGCAGGGCTGTCCTCTTCGTCCTTCAGATAGCCAAGCTTTAACGGTACACGCTCGTCTAAATTGCAAATCTGAATCAGTGGATTGATCGTCAAGCGCGAGCGGACTACCGTCACCAAGGCAGAACTGCTGAACTGGGTAACAGGGTCGGTTGCGGTGACCCGTACACGGGTGAAACGCCCCTCGATCTGACTCGCTGCCGGAGGTGTGTAGACCCCTGTATTTTCATCGATCGTACCTGCGCTGACAGCACGACGCTGCAGGTCTCCAACAGTCCATTTCAGGCCGGTTCTTTCAGGAAAAACCTCAAAAGCATAGTGCGGTGTGCCGGCGGCAATGCGGGGTTCCGGCGTGGTGATGGCGAACGTTGTTTGAGCGGGATTGATCCGACCGAACAGGCCGACATCATAAGGGGACTGTAAATTGAGCATCTGAATGGTTTCGCCGTAGTTAAGCGCAAGATTTTCCGCAATAAATCCCGACACAACGCGGCCCGTAGGGAACTGCTCCTTGATTGCACCCGCAATCATCCCCGACGCATCCGTCGCCAGCAAATTAAGTAAAACTTCAGCAGCCTGTACCATTAACAGCCCCATTAAAATTAACAGCTTGCCTACTAAATCCGCTATAGGATCTACTGGATCTGCCAAACTCAACTTACGCTTAACGGCATCACCAAACTTAAAAATATCAACACCCGACTCAGGATCTACATTGCTTTCAACATCATACCTTATTCTTTTCAACGTGCCACCGGCACCATCATCAATCAATTGGTAATACGCCGTGACGGTTAAATGGTAATACAAGCTCTTGCTCGGATATATATCTATGAGCTCTTGAAGCCCCTCATAATTAGTTGCTACGACATTCATGCTAGCTCTAACAGTCCCGGCACATAGCCACCGGACGCTGATCTGTTGCCCATGCAGCTCAACCTTCAGACGTTCACTGGCCGCCAGAAGAAATTCAGGATGACTAACCTCAAGATCCGCCCATATTGGACCCAACAGGGTGGTCATCTCCAAACGATGATTAAATGTCCCACGCGGAATCTTAATCCCCCCCCCTTTAGCCGTCACGACAATATCTCTGTTATCGTCATCAAAAACATAATCAAAATCATCGTGATCAATCATTTCCCCCAGCGATCGAACCAACTCAGCAATAACTACTCGGCCTCGCCCTACCAATACAGTGGCAGAGTAATCTCTTCCGGCGTCATTCGGGATCAAGTAACGAAAACCACTGCTCGCACCAGGAAAGGCTCCCTCATGTCTACCCTCCATGCGCACGAAGGCAAGCATCGCTCCCTCGCCCTCCTGGCCACCCCGCTGCGTGCGCAAGCCGAAAGAACGCGGTTGCATCATGGGGTTGCTGCCCCGCTTAATCGTGCCCAAGGTCCAGACACGCTGTTTCTCATCCAATCGATTAAACAAGGCCTTGAAAACTCTGCCGGCCAGCTCTTGTTCGGTCTGGGTTTCGGCAAACGTCAAGCGAAAGTTATCGCTTTTGCTCAGGTCCAGGCGGATATTCCCATTGTCGGCAATTTCTCCCGACACCTCGGGCAATAACAGGTCCAGGAATAAGCTCGGCCCGTCCAGCGGGTCATAATCCAAGATGCGCGTGGCATGCCACACCGTCACGTCTTTTTCGATGGAGACTTGATGACCGGCCACAACGGCCATCCGCAGATTGGCCTTCGAACTATCAAGACCGGTATCCTCGAAATACAAACGAGGTACATCCATTACAAAATCTTGAATATATTCCCGAAAACTGCCACCAATACCACCTGTTGCAATGGTTCCGGTGATGGCCGGGATATAGCTGCCCAAATTGAACTTATCAATGTAGTTTTGAATCAGCAGCAGATTGGTTTTGTTGCGTTCCATGGCCACAATCGCATCCCATTTGCTCATGCGATCCTGATCCTTCATCCAGCTCAGAAGCTCTGCCAACGTATAGGTAGTTGCCATTGCCATACCCTCAAATGTCAAAATCAACGGTGAGCCGAGCCGTCTCGCACACTCACGACTGAGCGCCTCCTATCGAGATAAACGTCACAAAACCATCTGATCGCCAGAACAGCAAAAAGCGATTACCGAACCGTGTCCTTCAACGACAATCAGTCTTTCCATCAAAAAAATAGTGCGTTCAAGGCGCCATAAGCGCTTGCCCACATAAAAAACAGACGCAGGGACTCTTCCCCCAACGGTTCGCCACCCTCGTTGAGTTTTCATGCAGCGATAAAGACGTTTTACCCCTGACCGATGGCGCCGACCACTATCAGAACTGTTAGGTTACTGGCGCTCTGCAGACTGTTACCGTATCGACAACTCGCCGTAGCCCTGCCGTTAAAAGGCGCCATTCATTATGGCTTTCGATGACTCATTGAGGTGTGCCCCCATGAGTGCCGATACTTCCGTTCCCTCCAACGCATTCAACTTCATGCAGTCGCTGCAAAGTGGCGTTGACCCACGTACCGGGCAATACCGGATATCCCTCGACTTACCCGAACTCAAGGGCAACGATTTGCGCGGCCCGGGGTTTTCGCTGGCATTGGCTTTCAGCGCTCTCAACACAACGGACAGCGGCTATGGCATCGGCTGGAATGTGCAGCTGTCCGAATACGATATGAACAAGCAGGTTTTATCCACGAGCACAGGCGAACGCCACACCGTGACCGCCAATGGCGTGGACGGGGAACTGCTGATGGAGACCAAAAAACTCGACAGTTTCCGATTCTTCGAATACACGCCATTTCAAGATAAGAAACAGTTCATGCTGGTGCACAAGACCGGCACCGTGGAATTTTTGCGAGAGCGCGGCATGGGTAGCGACCGCGTCGCCGTTCCGATCGAAATCTATAGCCCCCTGGGCCACAGGCTGGTCCTTGCCTATACCTCATTCAACGGACACACGCTGCTGCAATCGGTCAACGACGACGCGGGGATCCCCTTGTTGAGCGTGCGGCGCGACGCCGGCAAACTGGATCTGGATCTCTACCCCAATGTCGATGAGGCGCTCCCTGCGCGGGCGCGCTATACGATGACTTTCGACTCGGGCGAGCTGAAATATGCCCGCACCATTGCCCTGCCTGCCGATGAATCCGGCCAACGGGGTTACTGGCGATTCGACTACGAGATCAAACATGGGCACACCGTGGTGACCAAGGTGGAAAACCCGTTGGGCGGTAGTGAACTGATCGTCTATGACAGCGAACATAGCTTCCCCGGCCCGTCAGGCCGCTACCTGCCACGTGTCAGCCGTCACGAGATTTATCCCGATGGCGCCCCTGACAACCCGGACAAGGTGCAAGTCGAATACACCTATCCGGATGATAAGAACTTCCTGGGCAACACCTTGCCGATCCAATGGGGCACCGACAACAAGGACCCGCTGATCTATCAGAGCGGTACTTACGACTACAGCACCGTGGAAACCCATTACCTGGCGGGAAAAGCTGTGCGCAGTGTCAAACGCACGTTCAACCGTTTCCACTCGCTCATACTCCAGACCACGACACAAGGTGACAACATCCAGGAAACCGAAACCGTTTACCCTTTGCGCAACGGCTCGGTGCTGGATCAACCGAATACCTATCAGTTGCCTACGCAGGTGATCAATCGCTGGCGGCTTAAAAGCAACCCGACACGTCAACGCGCAGAAACAGAGACCTACACCTACGACAGCTCCGGCAATGAACTGACCCACGTTGAGGCCAGTGGCATCACCACCACCAACGTCTACTATCGCGCCTCTGGCGAAGAGGACTTCCCCGATAACCCTTATGGGTTTGTCTGCAAAGTCAAGAGCAGCACGGTGACGCCCGCACCGGACCACGAGCCGGCCCCGACCGTGCGGACCCACTACCGCTACATCGAAATACCTCCACTGGCCAGGACCCCGCTCGCGAGGCCCGTCACGCTCGACGAGCAAGTTCTGGTTCAAGTGCATGATGCCGGCACCCCCCAGGAACGAGAGGAGGCGTTGCAGAGCACCACCTACCAATACTGGACTGACCTGAACGACCCTTTACGTCATGGTCAATTGTCGCGGCAGGCTGTACGCCTCAATGGCGCCACCACCTACACTGATACTGATTACAAAAGACTCTTCGGCGTCGACTTCCCCGAACCCGCCATCCAGCTCACCACGACCTTGAGTACCGATTTCGACGGTGTCAAGAAAGTCAATATCGAGCAAACTTCGGCACTGACCGGAAAGCTCTTGTTGTTGCACTCGAGCGACATGGAAATCAGCTATGAGTACGACAAACTAGGACGGCTGGTTCGTGAAACCACGGCGCCCCGAAGCAGCGAATTCAAGGCTGTACGCACCTATCGGTATTTCCCTTCTGCCGGCGTGGGGCACTTCAGTGGGCGAGATGCCGTCAACACACGTGGAATCACCACCCGAACCCAAATTGACGGACTGGGACGCCAGATTTATGAAGAGCGCGATAATGTCAGCGAAACCAACCCCACGCGCGTTGAACAAACCTGGAAGGCTCGTTACAACGGTTTGGGCGAGCTGATCGAAGAAACCCGCTACGATTATTTTGAAGGACGCTCCTTCGCCTACACCACCACCTATGAGTATGACGACTGGGGCGAACAGTCCTGTGTCACTGGCCCTGACGGTGTGCAGGCCCACACCGAATTCAACCCCATCGGCATCGCCGTCGGTCACCCATCTCCCTGGAACGGTCTGGTGGAGACCCGCTGGCGGCAAGGCCCTGGTCACTCTCCGATGATCAGTGGCAAAAGCGAGACCCGCATCAACTCGCTGGACAAACCGGCGCAGACAGCCAGCCTCGATGCACAGGGCCAGGTGCTTGCCACCCGCACTTACCAGTACGATGGCCAGGGTAACTGCACACAAGAGGTCGACGAACTCAAACGCAAGACGCTTTACAGCTATGACCCCTGGTCCCGCATGGTCACCACCACCTTGCCGGACCAGTGTGTGGTATCACGCGAGTATGCCACCCATAGCCGCTCGGAACTGCCCACGGCACTGTGGGTGAAACCCGCCTCCGGCAGTTCACCCGCCCCCGTGTTGATCGGCACCCAGACCTTCGACGGCCTGGAACGCCTGACCGAAACCCAGACCGGCATGCGCAGCGAAACGCTCGGCTACATCGACGATCAGTTGCAACCCAACACGAGAACCACCGCCGCCGGCGCGGTGATCACCTATGAATACAAAAACTTGCAACTGACCGATCAGCCCACCGCCATTCATTCGCCCGATGCACAGAGCGCCTTTGACTACCACCCGGTCTCGGCTCGTCTGGTCAAGGCGCAGAACGAGCAAGGTTCGCGTCACTACGAATACGACATCACCAACCAGGTGCGCAGTGAGCAATGGGTCGATGAGCAGGGATTGTCCTGGGAAACCCAATACATCAGCACATCGGGCGGACAACTGCGCAAGCGCTTGGATATCAACCACCTCAACACCGTCGAAAACGTCTACGAATACGACAGCGCGGGACTCGTTACGCGCAGCGTTCAGGGTAGCCTGGAGGCGACATTCGAATACGATGCTCTCAGTCGCTTGAGCAAAACCACCAGCGTTGATACTGACGCCAACACCACGCTCATCACCGAGTTGACGTATGACGATCAGGATCAGGAAATCCTGCGGACGATCACATTGCCGGGGCATTCGACACGGACCATCGAGCAGGTCTGGTATCCCGACGGGCAGCTCAAGTCACGTCATCTGCAAGTCGAGGAGGCAGGCCTTCTGAACAGCCTGCTCCTGGAGGCGTTCGACTACGACGACCGTGGCCGCTTGAGCGTCCATACCTGCTCGGGCCGGGATTTGCCCAAGGATGAAGCCGGTCGCGCCATCGAGCAACAAATGTACGTTTTCGATGACCTGGACAACATCACCCTACGAGTGAGCCAGTTTTCGGGAGGGGCCAGCGAGGTCAACGAATACTTCTACGCCGACGACGACCGCTGTCGCCTGGTCAGGATGACCCGCAGCCTCGATGGAGGCCCCACGCAGGAACAGACCTTCGACTACGACGATAATGGCAACATGCGTAACGATGAGCAGGGGCAATTGCTGCGCTACGACAGCCAGAGCCGCCTGCTGGAAGTGCGCTCCGTCAGCCAGCAACCGGTCATGCAATACCAGTACGATGGGCATGATCGCCTGATCAGTTCCCAGGAGGGTACCCAGGCGAAATCCCTGCGCCTCTACCAGGGTGACGAACTGAGCTATACCGTCCAGAGCGCCGCACAGACCCACTTCTTCACCGCCGCAGACCAGGTCCTGGGCCAACACCAACCGGGTGATCCGTCGAAAAACCTGCTGTTGTTCACCGATGCCAATGGCAGTGTACTGGGCGAATGCCAAGGTGCCGCGTTACGCGCCGCTATCTATAGCGCCTACGGCGAGCGCAGCAGCGAAGAACCGTTATTGAGCGTTCGGGCCTTCAATGGCGAGGTGCGGGAAAGTAGCAGTGGCTGGTACCTGCTGGGCAACGGTTATCGCGCCTACAACCCGGTGCTGATGCGCTTTCACAGCCCGGACTCCTTCAGCCCTTTCGGTGCCGGTGGCGTCAACCCCTACTGCTATTGCCTGGGTAACCCGATTCGCTTCAAGGACCCGACTGGCCATGTGAGTTCGGTCTCGCGCATGAAACACCCGGATGAGGATCGGGTTCCGGGCGCGTACAAACGAAGTAAAAACTGGGTCACTGTCGCTATCAGCGCCGCCGTGACTGTCGTTGCGGCAATCTTTGCTGTCATTACCTGGGTCCCCACAGGCGGTCTGAGTGGCCTGGCATTGGCTGCCGCTGTGATTGCTAACGTAGCATCAGTGACTGCCGTAGGTTTGGGGTTCGTTACTACGGTGATCAAAGCGGCAACACCCGATGATAATGAGGACGCTTTGCTGGTGGGCCAGATATTGGACTACGCGGGCATGGGAATTAGCTTGGTTGGCGCTGTCGGTGGTTACACTATAGGACGCGCTCTAGCAAACCAGACGTCTAAGTGGTCCAACGCGCTCGTCATGAGCGGGGCCGCGGAACTCCCACCTACACCCGTGCCCGTGGAAATACCCAGAGCGGTACTGAGGCGTAACCTGTCTTACTATCGCAATTCAGCCAAGGTGAGTTCGGCAGGACAAACTGCAGCGCCCCCTTCTCCTCCCGCTCCCCCTCCCTCGCCGAAGCCGCAAGCACATGGGCTTGGCAACCCGCAAAGAACTTTATTAGAGCAGATTAAAGAGGGGGTAACACTCAATAAAACCGGCGGTCCTCAGAACAGCCCCGTTGCAACTGCGCAGGACCAGCTCGCCGTCGCAGTGGCAGCAAAAAGAAAAGGAGCCAGCGTTAACGCCGCTGCTAACGCGGGAAATATGCACGGTGAAAAAACATTCGAAACAATATTGGGGGCCAGCGGAGCACCGAAACATCTGAAGAACACATTTTTGATCGAGTTGATCAATGAAAATTTGAGAATTGCGTGACTCCCCCCTCACTCACCTGAACACCAACCTGACCGAGAACACCTCGGTCTCGGTTGGTGCATGCCCCCCGAAACATTCTGTTCCACCTCCCGGACACCCCACGCTCACAATGAGAACTCTCTCATATCCCGCCCCCCACGCCGCTTCTTAAACTTATCCAGAGAGACCTTATCGACACCGGCCAAATCGCAGTGCGCCCCGTCCGGTCTCACGCCTTGAATGCCGAGCACTGCGTCCACTGGATTCCCACCATGAAAAAAACTTCCCTCGCCCTGTGCCTTGGCCTGGCAACCAGCCTGGCAGGCACCGCGGCGCTTGCCAACACCGGTACCATCCACTTCCAAGGTGAAATCACCGCCAGCACCTGCCCCATCGAAGTCGTCAACCCAGGCGATGGCACCATCGGCAATACCGTTTACATGGGCAGTGTCGATGCCAGTCACTTCACCCAGGTCGGGGATGAACTGCTGGGCAAGGACTTTGTCCTGCGCGTCAAAGGCGGCTCAGGCTGTGTGATCGCCCCTGGCCAAACCGCCACCACGACCTTCAACGGCGCCGCCGACAGCAGCGGCGACTACTTTGCCGTTGCCCCGACACCGGGCCATGCGATGGGCGTGTCCATCGCGATCCGCGACAAGTCGGGCGCCGCCATCGCACCCGGCACCAGCTCCGTCGCGTACAACCTGGTCGCCGGCGGCGAAACCGACATGCTCTTCCATGCCCGTTATCGCTCGACCGCTGCCACGGTAACGCCGGGACCTGCCTCGGCGCACATCATGTTCCTTGTGAACATCATCTGATTTCCGCCCGCGCACGCCATGAGTTGCCGGCTTGTACGCCGGATTCCCCATGGCGCAAGCGCACTGCACCTCAGGCGCAGTCCCGCGCCTGATCCACCGGTACTTTTCTATGTTCACGTTCATCAAGCAGCCTGGGGCCGCGCGGTCAATTCTAGGTGCCTGCGCGGCACTGTCGATCTTGTTTTTCCAGAGTGCCCAGAGTCAGGCGGCGCTGAGCCTGAGCGGCACCCGCGTGGTGTTCGACAGTGACAAACGCAGTGTTTCGCTGATCATCGCCAACCCCAGCGAGAATATTTTTGCCGTTCAAACCTGGGTCAACACCGCTGCCGACGACACCACCACCGCCGTCCCCTTCATGCCGTCACCCACGTTGTTCCGGCTCAACCCCGGCAAGGAGCAACAAGTGCAGATCAATGCACTCCCCAACACCTTGCCGACGGACCGTGAATCGCTGTTCTATTTCAACGTCCAGGAAATTCCCCAGGCCGATACCAGCCACGCCAACGCCCTGAATATCGCCCTGCGCACCCGGATCAAACTGTTCTATCGCCCCAGCCAAATCAAGGACAACCCGCAAGCCCGCCTCAAGGATCTGCTGTGGTCGATTGAGCAGGTCAACGGCTCGGCGCAGTTGGTGGTCTACAACCCAACCCCCTTCCATGTCTCATTCAGCCGGCTTGAAGTCAGCGACCAGCGCCAATCCGAAGAACTGAATAACCCGGCCATGTCGGCACCGCTGCAACGCCAGACATTTGCCTTGGGCCGGATCAAACCGACAGCCGGCTTGCAGGTCACTTTCGCCACAGTCAATGACTACGGCGCTTTCAGCGCGCCTTTGACCGCCCCCGTGCAGCTCCCTTCAACACTGTGACGCCATGCGCTCTCGGACACTTTTAATGACTCGACTCTTGAAACGCTCGGGTATCGGCGGCGAAGCACGCCTGGCTCACTGGGTCGCCCTGGGTGCCAGTACGGCACTGCTCGATATCACACCCGCACTGGCCGATGCGACGGTTGAATTCCAATCCGGTTTCCTGCGCCAGCATCCGGAATACACCCGCGATGCCGGGGCATTGGCACTCAGTGCGCTGGGCCAAAGTCAGGACCTTGGACCGGGGCGCTATCGGGTCGAACTTCAAATCAACCGGCGCTCCTTTGGCCTGCGTGAGCTCGACTTCAGCCTCAGCCCCGAGGGCGACCTGCTGCCCTGCCTATCGTCCGATTTGCTTCAAGAGTTGGGCGTACGTCTCGACGGCCTGGCCGACAACCAAGCGCTGAACACCGACTGCATCGACCTGGCCAGCGTAATCCCCGGGGCCAATATCGAATTCGAAGGCGCCAAGCTGTGGTTGTCACTCTCGGTTCCCCAGATCGCCATGCGCAGGAATCAGTCAGGTTATGCCGACCCCGAGCGCTGGGATCACGGAATCAACGCGGCCTTTATCAATTACCAGGTGTCGGCGCAGCAGAGCAATCATCAACAAGGCGGCTCCAGCCAGAGTGATGACCTGTACCTCAACAGTGGGCTGAATCTGGGCGCCTGGCGTTTGCGCAGCAACCAGACGTTACGCCGCAACGAACAGAACCAACGCGAGTGGAGCAGCGCCTATACCTATGCCCAGCGCGATCTTCCCGGCTTGCAAGCCAATCTGACCCTGGGTGAAACCTTTACCCGGGGCGATGTGTTCAGGAGCCTGCCCATCAAGGGCGCAATCATTGCCTCGGACCCAGACATGCTGCCCGATGCCCTTCAGGGGTATGCCCCTGTCATACGAGGCGTGGCCCAGACGCGGGCCAAGCTCGAAGTCCTGCAAAACGGTTACCCGATCTACTCCACCTATGTCAGCCCCGGCGCTTATGAAATCGATGATCTCACTACCGTGGGCGGCAGCGGTGAACTGGAAATCGTATTAACCGAAGCCGATGGCCAGGTTCATCGCTACACGCAGCCTTACGCCACACTCAGTAATCTTTTGCGCGAAGGTCTCTGGCGTTACAGCACGACAGTCGGGAATTACAACGCCATCAGCGAGGGTGACCACCCTCTGCTCTGGCAAGGTACGCTGGCCTGGGGGCTCGGCTGGAGCACGACGTTATATGGCGGCGCGATGGGCAGCGACTTTTATCGGGCCGTCACATTGGGGGCCTCCCGGGACTTGGGTGCGCTGGGCGCCCTGGCCTTGGACCTGAGTCACTCCGATACGCAGGCAAGCCAGGACGTGCAAGGCAAGAGTTACTCGGTCAAATACGGCAAATCATTCCAAAGCGGGACCCAGCTGCGTTTCGCTGGCTATCGCTATTCCACCGAGGGTTACCGCGATTTCGACGAAGCTGTGCGCGACCGCGAGCACGACGTCCGTTTTTTCGGCAGCCGACGCAGCCGTCTCGAAGCGGCAATCAACCAGAAAATCGGGAAACACAGCTCCGTCAACCTGACATTCTCGCACCAGGATTACTGGCAAACGAATAACACCCAACGCCAGTTCCAGTTCAACTTCAATACCCAACACAAAGGCGTGACCTATAACGTCTATGCCTTGCAATCGCTCAGAGATAACGACAAACGCAACATGAGCGAGCAGCGCCAAATGGGGTTGAGCGTATCATTGCCGCTGGACTTCATGCCTTCGAGCACTGCCACGTTCGACGTACAGAACAACGCCGGACGCCATAGCCAGAGGGCCAGCCTGAGTGGTAACAGTCTTGAGAACCGGCTCAACTATCGAACCAGCATCAGCCACGACTCGCAACAGCGACAGTCAGCCGAGTTGGCTTTAGGTTATCAAGGGGCCACTGGCAGCGTCGGCGCCGGGATCACTCAAAGCAGCCACTACCGCACGACCTCACTGAACGCCAGCGGCGCATTGCTGCTTCATGCCGATGGTATTGAAGCCGGCCCGTACCTGGGAGAAACGCTGGCGTTGGTTGAAGTACCGGATATCCCCGGTGTGGGAGTCAAGAACGCGACAGGCGTGAAAACCAACGCCCAAGGCTTCGCGCTGGTCCCTTACCTGCGGCCCTATCGAATGAACCAGGTGTCCCTGCAAACGGATGATTTGGGGCCTGAAATCGAGATCGACAATGGCACAGCGCAAGTCGTCCCACGCCGCGGGGCCGTGGTCAAGACCACCTTCACCGCGCGTACCATCAATCGCCTGCTGATCAGCGGGCAGACGGCTAACGGCCAGGCCCTGCCTTTCGGGGCTCAGGTCAGCGATGCCCAGGGCACTGTTCTGGGTACCGTGGGCCAGGCCGGCCAGGTATTGCTCTCTGTAGGGCCCGAGCCACAACAACTTAACGTGCGCTGGGCACCGGGCGACGCCCCTCAATGCCGGCTGGACGTCAATCCGCAGACGATGGAGCAGGTGCAGGGCTACCGCATTCAGGCGCTGACATGCCATTGACACGCGCCACCCAGCCACTGGCAAACAGCCTATTGTCATGCCCGATCCCACAGGAAACACCATGAAACAATCGACACGACTGCTGCTGACATCCCTGGTGCTGGTCACCGGCAGCCCGACTTCATCCGCATTCGCCGCCGCCGATACTTGCTGGTGGGAGGCCGGAAGTGGCCCCCTGAATTTCCAGCCTCAATTGGGCACGCTTTATGTCCCTCGGGACGCTGCCGTAGGAAGTGTCATCGGCACCTTGAACAAACACACCTTCACCAGCGGCGGTGGTTCGCAACTGGACTGCAGCATCGATACCCCCGGCACCATCCTCAACTTCCAGGCCCAGCCAACCGCCCCGCTGTTCGCCGGCCAGTTGCCGCCGGTTGACGGGTTCGATGTGAACGGCAAGGTATTCAACACCAATATTCCCGGCGTGGGCGCCTTGATCCGCCTGGATTTTCCCTTCGATGGCAGCGGCAACAACACCTTCATCCCCATCGGCGGACCGACCTATCGCCCGATCGTGCCCTTCGATGGCTATCAGGACCAGATCACCACGTTCATACGCTTTACACTGCGCAACCTGCGGACCTACACCACCCTGATCAAAACCGGCCCCATTCCGACCGGTCCCAACCCACTGGATGGCCGCGAACTGTTCAGCGGGACCTTTACCGGCGTCGGCAAAGGGTTCGGCGTAGGCCCCGTGGGCACGGTGATTCAGGCTCATTGCGGCATCTCGGGCAACCCGGTAAGCGTCAATCCAGTGCCACTAGGGACCTGGGACACCTCCGAGTTCACAGGCCCCGGCTTCGGCACAACCCTTGCGCCTTTTACCATCACGCTCAGCGCCTGCGAAGCCGACCCGTCAGATGGCAATATCGCCGTCGCAACGATCAAGCTCGATGGTGTTCTGGGGTCCGTCCCCGTCGATGAAAACAACGGCGTTTTCAGCCTGACCGCAGACTCTGGAGCATCGGGCGTAGGTGTTCAGATACTCAGGGGCGACGGCCTGACCCCTGTCGCACTGGGTATGGAGGTTCCCCTGGTGCCCATCACATCCGGCACGACGGTGCTGGACTTCAACGCACGCTTCTACCAGTTAGCGCCTCACGTCGGTCCCGGTGTGGCCAAAGGCGCGTTGAACTTCACCATGACCTACAAATGAGCGCGAGGCGCATCGCTGAAACGGTAATACCTCATGCTCAAGGGTCAGTTGGTTAATTGAGGATCTATGCTTGGAAAGTCGTGCCAGGTCTGCTTATTGTCAAAGCTGACCTTCGCGATGAAGGTGAGCTTTTCACCGATTTGAAATCTGCGAAGCTCCGTCTTGAGTATCTGTCCTGCTTGCATTTCACCCACCGAAGTCACAGGCTGAGCATCGAGAATCGTCACGGTGTGAGCGCCTCCCGCACTCAGCAATCCCCTCATCTCGACCCTGAGGAACTGTGACGTCGCCATGTACTTCCAGCTACCCAGCCTGAGAACAGCCGCCCCGCCCTCGGGAATGTTGGCCAAGCTCAACGTCGTCGCATTAAAACTGGTGGACTGAAGGACCGGCAACCCGCCGCTCAGGCTGGAGATCGTCAGGCTGTGCGTCTGAGACACAAGCGGTGTGGGAATATTGGGACCGGTCACCTCGAAGATTATCGGTATGTTTTTTCGCAGGTTTCGGGCGACATACTCCTTGGGAATGCGGTACTCCCGCCCTCCTGTGACGATGGGTGTGTCAGCGCGATAGAATCCGAAACCACCTTCTTCACCAAACAGTACGGCGGCGGTCTCCGTATCCGAGATGATCGCGTTTTGAGGGATGGCAACAATGACGCCATTATTGACGACAGCCGCAAGGTTCGGATCGAGCCGACTGGCCTGCGGGGTGCCGGTGGCTTCTCTCACCCATGGATAGGACAGATCACGCGGTGTCGGTGCAGCCTTCACATCCAGCTCAACCCGCCCCGACAACTCACTGATGTTTCCCGCCCGGTCTTCGACACGATATCGCGCATACCCCACACGATCGCCAAAGTCGAGAAACGCCTGCCCCTCATACACGCCCTCAAGAACGTTGGGTACCGGGTGCGGAACAGTCAATTCACCGACCTTTAGCTGATCTGGCTCTCCGGTTCCGTTTTTTTCGTTCAAATACAAGGTAATGATATCGCCGACCTTGGGACCACCCCGCTGCTCATCATAACGGGGGATACCGACCTTCACTTGATTGTTGTTCTGCTCTAGATACTGGGCCGTTACCCCACCTGTCAGGACCGCTTCAGGAAACTGCGCAAGGTCGTCGGTCTGGTTGAGCAGCGGCTTGAGGGTATCGATGGTCAGGGTAAGATCAAAAGAGTCAGCCTCGGCCAGGTTGTACAGGTGTAGAAAATAATAAAGTGAATGTTCACCATGGATGAGTAAATGGACCGGAACATAAAATACCCGATCCGCATCGGGCACCTGGGCGGTCCAGGTCTTTGTTTCCAGATCATCGCCTCCCCAATACAGCGTGACCCACTCCGGCTCATGGGGCTTGGGACAGGAATTCAACCACTTGGGAATAGTGATGGGCAAGGGCGCTACCAGGGCACTCTTATGCAGCAGATTGGTTTCGCCTCCGTCGATATTTGGCAACGCCACGACCGTAGGCGGATCGTAAATCGGGACTTGGTTTTTGCCGAACGTACTGGAATTTTTCGAATTTGACATCATGGACCCTCCTATCAACACATGAGTAACCACGCCTCCAAAGCCACTACTGTCCAGAGAGGCCCATTAGATTCCAAAACCAAACCGTTGAGTACTAACAGAACTGCTCAGTTGACAGACTCCAAAAAAGAGTTCATGAAAAATGAAACAAGGACCGTTACGGTCCTTGCTCGTTTGACTAACCCTCATGCCGTCTCGTGAAAACAATCCACGGAGCTGACCTTTTAAACAAAGCTGATCAGAACTTGTATTCCACGCCGAAGTTTACTCCCCATGGCTGATCAATCTTTTTGCCTTGGCTGTAATCGACGTCGGCGTGCACTTGCACTTTATCCGCGACTTTCATGGCAACGCCACCTCCCAACTCCAGGCGAGAACCAGAAAGGTCATTGTTGAAGCTTGTACTATTGACCTTGACCTGATTGTCTTTGGCGAACTCGTTGACCAGCGCTGCCTTGAGGTAAGGCTGAAGCATCTGCCCATTACCCAGGTCGATATCCCGACCGGCACTTGCACCCACTTTGCCCAGCAAGGAATAACTCCGGTTGCCATCGGCAGCCATGCCATTATCCAATTGGTAACGTTTGCCCTGAACCGCCAGCGCCGAGACTTGCCCAAAAGGCTCGATGAAATAACCGTCGTCCAACTTGATATGCCGACCAAACTCCAGCGTGGTGCCCAATCCATGTGTGTTGTACCGCCCCTTGGCCTGTGCCCCGTCACTGAGACTGACCTTGGACTCATTTTGGAAGCGGTTGAACTTGAGCACGCCGTCGAAGTAGTAACCGCTCTCGGCGTCCAGCCAAGTGGCGTAAGAACCGACATAAAAGCTGTTGACCGTGCCCGAGGTCCCATGAATCAGGTCCAGGTCGGACCGGCTATAACCACCCATCAGGCCAAACACCCACTGTCCATCCCCAACTGACGGCACGGGGGTATCCACACCAAAAGCCAATCCCTGCTGGGTTTGCCTATAGGCCATTCCGGAGTCGGCAGAAACGTCGAAGCGGTTACCATACGCCCGCATCCAGCCGCCAGACTGCCCCTGGTTCATCCGCACTTCGCCCATGCGCGAACGCAACGTGCTCAGTTCGCCATACCAGGCCGTACGCGAGGCATCGAACAGCGCCAGCACCGAGGCCGTACCAGGACTGATGGTTTTGCTCGCACCATCGAGATACCAGTCATTGGCGCCATCCTTGAGCAAATCATAAGAATAAGTACCCAAGTCTACCCGGCCATTGATCAACGAGAACGCAGCATCGCCGCTAGCTGCGTGGACGACATGGATGCGCTGGTTGGTCAGCGTCGGTTCCACACCGGTACTGGCCACGTCAAGCGTATGAGTACCGGTTGCTGTCCCCGTGATATTCAGAAAATCGGCTTGCCCGTTGGAAAAGTCCGCATGCATGATGAAGTTGCCGTTACCGCTGAGATTCTCCACCGACAAGGTATAGAAACTGCCAGGCTGACCAAACTGAACCTCCCCCCCTGCCATCGACAGATTCTTTAGCTGACTGTCTTCGACCATGACCCATTTGCCCGAGCTATTGACCGCCAGGGTATCGACGTTCTCCAGGCGCCCGGTCAAGGTGGCGAAGTTGCTCAAGGCCACCTTCGCGATACTGCCCGTTTCAGCCACCACATCACCGAGCAGAACGCTGTTATCGACATTCAGCGCCGCCATGCCATCGTTCGTAACTTGCAGCATCACACCATCGCTGCCCTTGAGGGTCGAGCCATTGCTCACGTCGATCACCGCTTCGCGATCAGGGAGTCCGGCAACGCTGCTCACGACGATGGCCGCACCATTCAGGCCTTCGACATGGCTGGCATCCAGCGTCAGCTGGTTTCCCTTTACCGAAGAGATGTCATTACGCAAGACAACACCGTTCTGACCGCCCGTGATTCGGGTGTTGTTGCTGGCCTGGACCGTGCCACCGAAACTGACGATACCCGTGCCCGTGGCACCCGTTGCAGTCACCGTGGCGTTGCTCAGCGTCAGCTCACTTGCAGCACTGAGGGAGGCGCCGCGGGCGCCGCCGATGAGCGAGCTGTCCGTGACCGTGGCTTTGGCCCCCAACACATTGCCCGTCAAGGCCAGCGCTATACCGTTGCTGGTCACGGTGCTGTTGGCGGCAATGTTTGCAGTACTATCGACCAACTCCACGCCGTTACTGGATCCACCTGTGACTGTCGTGCCATTTAGATTGACCGTGCCACCGATAGCCACCTGAATATCCTTGGTGGAGGCACCATTGGCGGTCAGGGTGGAGTTACCAAACAGCTGATAATTGTCGGGACGGCCCCCAGCGCCAATGGTCAGGTCTTCGTCCGTCAATGTACGGGCCTGAGTGAATTGACAGACCATGATAAACGGGGCAACGGAGGCCAGCGCAAGACACCGCGATATAGGGTTTAATGCAAACGTGCAATTGGAAAATATCATGCTCGATTCCCTGGAGAAGGAAAGTTAATTCCAAGTGTCATATCCAGGCTAGCAACTCGCCGGGCAACACTTAATACGGCCGGCGAGTCTATAGATTAGCCCTGTGGGCATATGTAGGACTTTTCTGATTCTCTACCGACAACTCCTTCTTTGATCACGCAAAAGTAAACAGACCTAACTCCAGCGGCAAAGGGGTCGCACCTTCACCGCCGGATACGTGATGATGATCAAGGGAGTGGGCACGAGCCGTGACCTAGGAACATGGTCACCCGCGCCTCGCTCTCCTCAGAAGTAATCGTCTCTCCATCTACAACATAGGAGTAGGTGATTCGCCCTCGCCCCTCACTGCCCCCCGGACCAAATGGGTCATACGTGGGCAGAAGGTGCGTTGCGTAGGGTCGTACCAGCCAGATGAAGCCTGTCACCGGCCAGGTTGTATCATCCAGGGTGACCGGTTCATTCTTCTCGGCCCCATCGATCGGCGTTTCTCCAGCAGTACCCGCCAGCGCGACCCAGTGCAGGGTCACCACATCCCCGATACCCAAGTTGTAAGGCGGGCCCGATAGATCAGGCACTTGCACACGAATGGCGTAGTCGGGACCATAGAGCGAATCGCAATTCAAGAACGGGCCACTTTTATCGGGAAAGGTCGGCGCAGCGGGCTTGAAGATGACCGCGTTCACCTCGACCGGCGTGTCGTCCGAACGTTGGCGGTTGGGAGAGTTGGGAGAATTGATCCAGTACCACACCGGCACCTCGTCGCCATTGCCGCCCCTCTGGATGTAGGGCCACGGAATGATTTGCGTTTTTTCATAGCCCTCTTTATCAGTGGGCAAGACTGTATAATCGGCTTCGACGACGTGCTCGCCGTTCCAGTAAATCTTTACGATTTCGTCCGCCTGCACATTCGGGTACAACTTAAATACAAAGTTGGCATTTTTATTATTGTGCGCTCGGGTCAAAACGTTAGGCGTTGTTGAATTCTCGCCAAAGACGTCACCCAATGGGATGTCACCATTGATCGGATCAGGCCAAGGATCGATGGGCGTGGGCCCCGGTAGCCAAAAATTGGTCACGACCGTAATCCCTGTTTCGATGTCCGAACCATAAGGCACCGTGCCTCGCAATACGCGATAACTTACTTGAATACTAATCGGCCCGGTCGCAGCGCCGTATTCGCTTCGCAGCACGTCGGGGTCGATGCGGATGCTCTTGGTTGGGGCCAAACCCATGGTTTCCAAAGGAAGCACTGTCGTTCCCCAGGTCACCTCAATGTAATCGGTCCCCTTTCGCCCCGTATAGGTTTTGACGACCGCATCCACGCCATCCAGAGCATCTTGAAAATCGAGGAACCCCTTGAATGTCGCTTGCGGTACTTCGACTCTTTGAAGATCAGGGGGCGGCCAAGTGCCCAAGGCCACGCCCAAGCGGGTTAGGTCAGACAGCGGAGTGCGATTCTGCGCTTTGTCGCGCAGTGCATACACCGCATAGCAGCCACCATCCCCCACCCTCTGAATGACGTCGACAGGTATCCGTAATGTCAGGTCATTCGGTACAAAACCTGTGACCGTAGGCGGGGTACCGGGCAGGTTATCCGGCAACGGGAGTGTTCCGTAATACAGAAAATATTCATCGCTTGCCGCGCGGTCGTCATATTCGTCAAGGATCGCCGGAACCCCAGTAGGATTAGCCGCCAAAACAGCATCGGTAATGGGAGACGTAATGGTTAACGGTTCGGGCTCCTTATGGTTATAGGGGGGCGTGCTATCGAAAATACGAGTGGTAGGTAGTGACTTGTCTTTCTGGTGGTTGTAACTATCTAAATACGCTCTGAATGTATAAACGCCATCGATGGCAAAGTGCTTGCGCTCAAGGGTCAGTTCAAACGGAAAAGCGGTTTGCGGGTCGACCGGATAAGGAAAGCTTCTTTCAGCAACGTCTTCATAGTCATCTTCATCAGGCGTCGCACCCGAAGCGAACTGCAAATACATGATCGACTCATCATTCGGAAGTGCCGGCAAGTCAGAGAAACCCAAGAATTTGACTTGCAGATCCCTATCCAGATCTTCACCATGGAGCGTACCGTCTGTGCTATCAACCACCCTGGCCAGAAGCTCAGGAGGATCCAAAGCCTTGGGCCCTGAATGCTGTTCACGTCGCTGCGCGAGGTAGTCAATACGAGCCTGCGCCGCACTGGTTTTCTTGTCCACGCTTGCCATATCCGATTCTCCTGATATTCAGACCGTCGTGATTGGAGCTACCGCCGTAAAGCTCGGCACACAATGCCCATGGACATCTCGAAGCGTTTCACATCGACCAATAGGGCCTGCGACTGATTGAACGCCCTCTTTCATATCTTGGATACTGTCAGAGTTGACAGGTCGTCCTTTTACAGAGCCCAAGCAGCGACTGCCCGCCAGAAAAGCCGGGGGTTCAAACCAAGGGACAATTCGCCAAGCCCGGGCCGCATCCCGTGCCAGCACATTTAGTTAGCCTGCTTTCTTTTATCCTCACCTCGCGCCATGATGAGGCTCTCTTACCGCCGCCCGCGAACGAGCCCCATGCCCACGCCCTCCTCTGCTCCCAGTTCCCTATCGGTCACCCTGCAGATCGTCTCCATCGTTTTCTACACCTTCATCGCCTTTCTCTGCATCGGCCTGCCGATTGCCGTGCTGCCCGGGTATGTGCACGAACAGCTGGGCTTCAGCGCGGTGGTGGCCGGGTTGACCATCGGTTCACAGTACCTGGCGACCCTGCTCAGCCGTCCCATGGCCGGGCGGTTGTCGGACAGCGTCGGCACCAAGCGGGCGATCGTCTACGGGCTGTCGGGGATTGTGCTCAGCGGCGTGCTGACGCTGCTCTCGACCTTGCTGCAAAGCTATCCCCTGCCCAGCCTATTGATTCTGATTGTTGGGCGCCTGCTGCTTGGCGTGGCCCAAGGGCTGATTGGCGTGGGCACCATCAGTTGGTGCATGGGCCAGGTGGGTGTGGAGCACACCGCCCGCTCGATTTCCTGGAACGGCATCGCCTCCTACGGGGCCATCGCTATTGGCGCGCCGTTGGGGGTGGTGATGGTCAGTGAATTGGGTTTTGCCAGCCTGGGTATTGCGTTGTCGTTGCTGGCCGGGGCGGCGCTGTTGATCATTCGCAACAAGCCGTCGGTGCCGGTCATTCGTGGCGAGCGCTTGCCTTTCTGGGCGGTGTTTGGACGCATTGCGCCGTTCGGGGCGGGCCTGAGCCTCGCGTCGATCGGCTACGGCACGCTCACCACGTTCATCACACTGTTCTATATCAGTCGCGGCTGGACCGGCGCGGCGTGGTGCCTGACGGTATTCGGCGTCTGCTTCATCCTCGCGCGGTTGCTGTTCATTTCCAGCATTGCCCGTTTCGGCGGCTTCAACTCGGCCATTGCCTGCATGAGCATCGAAACCCTCGGGTTGGTATTGCTATGGCTGGCGCCGTCCACCGCGTTCGCCCTGGTCGGTGCTGGGCTGGCCGGTTTCGGGCTATCGTTGGTATACCCGGCGCTGGGGGTGGAGGCCATCAAGCAAGTGCCGAATACCAGCCGGGGCGCCGGCTTGAGCGCCTATGCGGTGTTCTTTGACCTGGCGCTGGCGATTGCCGGTCCGCTGATGGGGGCGGTGGCGTTGAACCTGGGCTATTCGTCGATCTTCTTCTGCGCCGCCTTGTTGTCCGTCACTGGACTGGGCCTGACTCTGCTGCTGCGTCGCCGAGCTATAAACGCACCTTATTGATCGGCCGTCCTCATCCCCGCCCGGGTTGGCTTGCCCAAGGCCTCGCCGAAGAAGCGGCTGGCCTCGGAAATCATGGTGCGGTGGATGTCCTTGCGGTCGACACCGTCAGCGTCCGTGCAGAGCGCGGGCATCGCGGCGATCTGCTCATCGGTGCAGGGTGCGAGGAAGACAAAATGGCCTGCGCCGGCCAGGGTCTTGAAGTCCGGTGCGGTGGGCAGCTTGCGGGCCAGAGCGGCAGCATTCTTGTCGAAAGCCACGATTTTGTCGCCATCGCCGCTGTACAGCAACACCGGCACATGGACATCGGCCAACGTATGACGACCGAATTTGAGGCTCAACGGTGCCATCAGCAGCAGCGCCCGGACCCTGGGGTCGGCCACGGGTTGCAGGTCATCGCGGTCGGCAATCAGTTCGCCCTGAGTGTTGCAGGCGTCACGATCGTCCGGCCGTTCCACGCAGTAGCGGCGCAGGCGATTGAGGTCCGGCGTCGCACCGGACAGGATCAGCGCGGTTTCACCACCGGCCGAATAGCCGATCACCCCAACCTGCCCGGCGTTGACGAACGGCGACAGCATCGGATCATTGAGCGTTGCGGTGATGGCTTCGGAAATCTGGATCGGCCGCCCGTACAGGTTGCTCAGGGTGCCAAGCCGGCTGTGATCCTGGGCATTGTCGCCGGGATGAATCACCGCCACCACGACAAACCCCTTGCGTGCCAGCGAGGTGGCCAGGTCATGCAGGGCCAACGGCGTGCCGGTGTTGCCATGGGACAACATCAATAGCGGGAAGCGGCCGATGGCGATCTGGGCGTCCGGCGCGGCATCGATCTGGTAGCCGCCCAGCAGGCTGGATTGTTCTCGGTCGGTGGACGGATAGAAGGCAATGGCGTGCATCGGCTGCTGATCCAGCGGATCGAGAAAGCTCAGCTCATGGAAACCGGCGCTCCAATGCGGATGTGGGCCCGGTGCGGCCTGCACTGGACCGAGACTGGCAAACAAGCAAAGCAGCAGCGCCGCACCAAAACGTATCATCGAATCATCCACCTTCACCAGCGCACGGGAAGGCCCCGTCGCTCGCAGTTTTGGCCGTGCATAACCTGCGCCAGAAATCCAGGCGCCGAATGCAGTAAAACCCTGCATCCCGGCCATCCAATGACGACGAGAATACAGGGTTTTACGAAGGTTGCCCGAAGCGCTTGCTGCCTTTACGCAGGTTTTACGCAGCGGCGAACTGTTCGCCGATCTGCGCCTGGGCTTCGTTCATGCCCTTATTGCGCATGTCATCGCCCTTGGCCAGCCCTTCCGCACGGACGAATTCGATGTCGGTGATGCCCAGGAAACCGAACATCACCTTCAGGTATTCCTCGTGCCCCACGCTACTTGGCTGCCCGGCATGCAAACCACCGGCGGTGGAAACGATCACCAGCTTCTTGCCACCACACAGGCCTTCGAAGCCAGCTTCGGTGTAGCGGAACGTCTGGCCGGCCACGGCAATGCGGTCGATCCAAGCCTTGAGTTGGGTCGGAATGCTGAAGTTGTACATTGGCGCGGCGATGACCAGCGCATCCGCCGCCTGGAACTCTGCCATTGTCTCGGTGCTAAGGTCGGCTTCGTACTTGAGCGCAGCGTCACGCAATTCGGCGCTGGTACCGGCGGCAACCAGCGTCTGGGCGGAAAAATGGCTGATGGCGTCGGCGGCCAGGTCACGGTAAGTAACGGTGATGCCTGGCTCGGCAACTTTCCAGGCTTCAACCACTTGACGGCTCAATTGGCGGGAAGCGGAGTTGTCACCGAGGATGCTCGAATCGATGTGCAGTAGTTTCATATCAATGCTCTCCAAATGAGGACCGCAACCGGGCGATCAATTGGCGACCATCCTACATATGAGACCAATGATCGATAAGTCAGCATAAATGCGATAGTTTGTCCCATTGACAGGACAATCGAGTTCAACATGCAAGACCTCAATGACTTGTACTACTTCGCCAAGGTCGTCGAAGCCGGCGGTTTCGCGGCGGCTGGGCGCGCGCTGGGCATTCCCAAGTCGCGGTTGTCGCGGCGTATCGCCGAGCTGGAAGAACGCCTCGGCGCCCGGTTGCTCCAGCGCACCACCCGCCAATTGAAATTGACCGCGGTCGGCGAACGTTATCTGCGCCATTGCCAGGCCATGTTGCTGGAGGCCGAGATGGCCGACGAGGCAGTGGCGAGCATGTCCAGCGAACCCCGCGGCCGACTGCGGGTGTCGAGTCCGGTGGGCTTGGCCCACCAGTTCCTGCCGGCGATAATCGAAACCTTCCTGGTGAAATACCCTTTGGTGCAACTGGATATGACCCTGCTCAACCGGCGGGTGGACTTGATCGGCGAAGGCATCGATGTGGCGTTGCGCGTGCGCGATCTGGGGGACGAGGATCCCTTGCTGATGACCCGGCGCCTGCGCCAGGCGCGACTGATGATGGTTGCCAGCCCGGCCTTTGTCGCAGGACGGCGGATCGAAACCCCGGACGATCTCAAGCAACTGCCGGTGCTGGGGGCATTGGAAGCCGATCGCCAGGTGCACCTGCGCCTGGTCAGCGCCGATGGGCTGCGGGTGGAACTGAGCCTGGAAGCCCGCCTGGGCATCGACGACTTCATTGTGCGACGGGCCTGCACCCTCGCCGGCCTGGGCTTCACCTTATTGCCGAGCATGTATTGCGAGCAGGAATTGCAGGACGGCACACTGGTGGAACTCTTGCCTGGATGGTCATCGCCCGATGGCTGGCTCCAGGCGGTCTACCCGCATCGGCGTGGCGTGCTGCCAGCGGTGCGTGCATGGATCGATCATTTGGTGGAAGCCTTCGAGGGCTGTGGAGATAGAACGATATGAGGTTGAGCGAAGAGGATGTCGCGCAGTTTTGCCTGGGCCTGCCCGGCGCCAGGGAGGACTACAAATGGGGCGGCGTGCGGGTGTTTTCCATTGCCGGGAACAAGATGTTCGCCCTGCAGGGCCTGCGAGGCGACTCGCTGGCGTTCAAGGTCGACAAGGATCTGTTCCTGGGCCATTGCGACCGACCGGGCATTCACCCCGCGCCTTACCTGGCGCGGGCCCAGTGGGTCATCATGCAAGTGCCCTACCCGCTGGGGGCCGAAGAGTTGCGTGGCCTGCTGCAACGCTCACACCAATTGGTGGTCAGCAAATTGCCCAAGCGCACCCAGGTGGGCTTGTTGCTCTAGTCATTCAGAACAGATAGCTGCCCAGGAACAACTGGTCGATCCAGAACACCTGGTGCAACAGCACGATGAACCAGAACACGACCTGAAACGACACTTTGCGAGTCTTGTGGCGAAACAGCTGCTGGGCCAGCAAGGCTCCGGGCCAACCGCCGGCCAGCTCCACCGCATGCAGCACATTCTCCGGGGTGCGCCAGGTGTCGGCGCGCGCCTTGCGCTTGTCGCTCCAGTACAGCAGGAATGCCACCACGCTGACGCCGCCATAAGCCACCATCGGCACCCACGACACCGCCCGCAGCCCCAACAGGAGCGAACCGAACAACGGCAAGGCACAGAGCAGCGCAAACACCATCAGTTTGAGCCGCAGGTGCTGCACGGTGCCTTCAGCATTGCGCCCGGCGTGTTTGCGGCTGCGTGATTGGTTCATGGCTTGGCAGCGGTCCAGTCCACCCAGCCGAACTGCCAGGTTGCCAGGATCAACAGGCCGAAGGCGATTCGATACCAGGCGAACACGGCGTAGCTGTGGCTGGCGATGAATCGCAGCAGGCCCTTGACCGCAATCATGGCGAAAATGAACGCGGTGACGAAGCCAATGGCGAACACCGGGAAATCCGCCGGGACGAACAGTTCACGGTATTTGTAGCCCGAGTAGACCGCCGCGCCAACCATGGTCGGCATCGCCAGGAAGAACGAAAACTCGGTAGCGGTTTTACGCGACAGCCCGAACAGCAGGCCACCAATGATGGTCGCGCCGGAACGGGAGGTGCCTGGGATCATCGCAATGCATTGGGCCAGGCCGACCTTCAGGGCATCTTTCCAGGAGATCTCGTCCACCGTTGCGGCGTGCACCTGGTGCTGGCGCTTCTCGGCCCAGAGCATCACCAGGCCGCCCACCACCAACGCGGTGGCCACCGTGACCGGGTTGAACAGGTAGTGGTGGATCCAGTCGGCGAACAGCACGCCCAAGACCACGGCGGGCAGGAAGGCGATCAGCAGGTTGGCGGTAAAGCGGCGGGCGCTGGGCTGCGTCGGCAGGCCCAGCACCACGTCAAAGATCTTGCGGCGAAACTCCCAGACCACCGCCAGGATCGCGCCGAGCTGGATGATAATGTTGAACGCCATCGCACGCTCACCGCCGAACTCGAGCAGGTCAGCGACAATGATCTGGTGTCCCGTGCTGGAAATCGGCAGAAACTCCGTCAAGCCTTCTACTACGCCAAGAATCAGTGCCGAAAAGGCGGTCCACAAATCCATTCATCCCCCAAAAAAGACGCTGTTCATGCAGGTCTTATCAATATTCAAGTGTCATGCAGGTCCCCCGCAGCGGGTGCACGATAACCGCGACCTTTCAAAAAAAACCAATGAAAAATGAGAACCGGCTCAGGTTTTGCGCTGCGGGGCCGAAATCCTATCAGACGAGCCCTGATAACGCTGCCGCGTTGTGACTCAGGTCAATGACCGATAGCGGCCGGGCGCTACAGTGCCGGCCGTCGATATGACAAGAATAAAAAAACCGGAGTGACAGCGTATGAATAGCTTGCGCAGTGTGTCGATCAGCCGACGCTTGTGGCTCATCCTGGTCGTGGCCATCGTGATGTTGTTCACGCTCGGCGCCTTGATGCTTAAACAGATCCACAGCGACCTCTACCAAGCCAAGGTGCAGAAAACCCAGCATGTGGTACAGACCGCCAGCGGCGTGCTGACTTACTACCAAGGCCTGGAAGCTGCCGGGACCCTTACCCGTGACGCCGCGCAAAAGCAGGCCCTCAGCGCCGTACGTGGCCTGCGCTATAACCAGGCTGATTATTTCTGGATCAACGACCTGACGCCGGTCATGATCATGCACCCGACCAACCCGAAGCTTGAAGGCCAGAATCTCTCGGCCATCCGTGACCCGAACGGCTATGCGCTGTTCAACGAGATGGTTGCCATCGCCAAGTCCAAGGGCGCCGGCATGATCAATTACCTCTGGCCGAAACCGGGCGCCGAGGCCCCGGTGGGCAAGACCTCCTACGTCCAACTGTTCGAGCCCTGGGGCTGGATCATCGGCTCAGGCGTGTACGTGGATGACGTCCAGGCCGAGTTTCAATCCCAGGTGATCAAGGCCTCGGTGGTTGGACTGGTCATCACCCTGCTCATGGGCCTGCTGTTGACCCTGATCGTGCGCAGCATCGTCGGCCCGTTGCAGGAAACGGTCAACGCCATGGCCAACATCGCCAGCGGCGAGAGTGACCTGACCCGCACCCTCGACACCCACGGCCAGGACGAAGTCACTCAACTGGCGCGGCATTTCAACGCCTTTACCGCCAAGTTGCGGCAAGTGGTGACCCAACTGCAAGCTTCGGCCAGTGCGCTGGGGCAATCCTCCAGTGAATTGGGCAACGACGCGGCGCAGGCCCAGGAACGCAGCCAGCAGCAGTCGCAACAAATGGAGCTGGTGGCGACCGCGATCAATGAAGTGACCTATGGCGTGCAGGACGTGGCCAAGAACGCCGAGCACGCGGCCAATGAGATGCGCGACGCCGAATCCCAGGCCCAGCAAGGCCAGGTCAACATCGATGGCAGCTTGCAGCAGATCGACCGCCTGTCCCAGACCATCGACCAGGCGGTGGAAGTGATCCGCACCCTGGCGAGTGAAAGCACCCAGATTGGCAGCGTGCTGGAGGTGATTCGCTCCATTGCCGAGCAGACCAACCTGCTGGCCCTCAACGCCGCGATCGAAGCCGCCCGCGCCGGCGAACAGGGCCGGGGCTTCGCGGTGGTCGCCGATGAAGTGCGGTTGCTGGCCCAGCGTACTCAGAAGTCCACTGCAGAGATCCAGGCGATGATCGAGCGCCTGCAAACCCATTCCGAAGCCGCCGTGAAAGTCATCGGCGACAGCAGCCGTGCTTCGCAACTGACCATCGAACAGGCCGGCCTGGCCGGTGCCAGCCTCAACGCCATCGGCCAGGCCCTGCGCAATCTCAACAACCTGAACGCCTCCATCGCCAGCGCCACGTTGCAACAGGCCCATGTGGTGGAAGACATCAACCAGAACGTCACCCAGGCCGCCGGCCTGTCCCACAGCACGGCCATGGCCGCCGAACAATCCAGCCAGGCAAGCACCCGCCTCAAGGCATTGAGTGAACAGTTGAACGGGTTGCTCACGCAGTTCCGGGTCTAAAGATCGGTAGCCCCCCTGTGGGAGCGGGCTTTGGATTAGATCGTTCCCACGCTCCGCGTGGGAATGCATCCCGTGACGCTCTGCGTCACCTCCAGAAGCGGAACGTGGAGCGTCCCTGGCGACATTTCCACGCAGGAGCGTGGGAACGAACGTAATCCCTTGCTCGCGATAGCGACGGCACATTCAACATTGGTATTGGAGCTGCCCACGCCATAGCGTTTACAATCGCCGCCCTCTTCTATTCCCCAAGGAACCGCCATGTCCGGGCTTGAACTGTTTGCCGCAGCCCTCGGCGTGATCGCTGTCTGGTTGACCGTCAAGCAGAACCCCTGGTGCTGGCCGATAGGCCTGGTCATGGTGTTGCTGTACAGCTGGATTTTTTTCGAGGTGAAGTTGTACTCGGACATGCTGCTGCAGGTTGTCTACGCAGTGCTGCAACTCTACGGTTGGTGGCAATGGACCCGTGCCGGGCACAATCATGATGGACGCCAGGTCAGCAGTCTCGGTGGGGCGTCAGTGCTGTCCGGCCTGGCTATCGGTGCGGCAGGCAGCCTGCTGTTGGGCGCCGCCATGGCCCACTGGACCGATGCCGCCCAGCCCTGGCTCGATGCCGCGCTCACCGGTTTCAGCCTCGTGGCCCAGTGGTGGATGGCGCAGAAACGCGTGCAATGCTGGCCGCTGTGGATTGCCCTGGACGTGATCTTCGTCGGCCTGTTCATCTACAAAGGCTTGCACCTGACTGCCGCGCTCTATGCCCTGTTCACCCTGTTGGCCGTGCAAGGCTGGCGGGAATGGCGCGCCGACCCGGCCCTGCGCGCATGAAGGTGGTGGTGCTGACCGGCCCGGAATCCAGCGGCAAGAGTTGGCTGGCGGCGCAATTGCAGGAACATTTTGGTGGCGTGCGGGTGGATGAGTACGTACGCCATTTCATGGAGCAGACCCAACGCGACACCTGCCTGGCGGACATCACCGACATCGCCTCCGGCCAATTGGCCTGGGAAGATGAGGCGCGTGCCCGCCGGCCGGCGCTGTTGATCCTCGACACGCACCTGCTGAGCAACATCCTCTGGAGCCAGACCCTGTTCGGCGACTGCCCGGACTGGCTCGAGCCGGCCCTGCTGGCCCGCCATTATGACCTGCACTTGTTGCTGAGCCCCGAGCAAGTCGAATGGACCGGCGACGGTTTGCGCTGCCAACCCGAACTGGCAGAACGCATGGATTTCTTCGAAGCGATCGAGCGTTGGCTGGTTCGGCATCAACGGCATTTCCAAGTGATTGAAGGCGATTGGACGCAACGTCGGGACCAGGTGTTCGCCGCCGTGACCCGACTGCTCGACATCTGACGTATCGCGAGGGGTGTGTTGCGTTCTTGAAACACCTGGCCCCCCTCAAACCCTGCCCCAGCGCCCTTTCACACAATTGTCATCCTCACTGTTAGTTTCTTGAAACACTCCCCTCCCACAGCCTGGATCCATAGCCAAACGATAGCGCACGGCCATTAACCGCCACAGGGTTGTCTCACGGATGAAACAGATTCGACCGGCGGGTCATACAAAAAAACTCTAACCCTTTGAACTACAAGTCATTTCAAAACACGGCACAACACATGCTCTCCCACTTCGCAACGCTGACAAGGGCCAGCCCACCGAAGAAGGAATCGATGCCGTGGGGACTTTCAAGAAAAGTTTGACGTGCCTGCTGTTAACCGGCTGCGCCGCCAGCGCAACGCTCAGTCTGCCGGCGCAGGCCGAGGGCAACGGCGTCATTGTGCTCAACCGCGACGTGCAGCCCATCGCAATTGGTCGCAACGGTGGCAAAGACCCCTATCCAACCACCGTCAATGCCAACCCCTCCGAACGAATCAACCAGGCGACCGCCAGCACCGAACTGAGTGACGGCGAATTTGCCAGCGTGGCCAGCGGCTCGTCGATCCGCAACACCGTCAACCCGAATACTGGCGTGCAAGGTCTGAACGTCGTGACCAATCCCAACGGCATGCCGGGCATGAATGCCGGTCACGGTGGCGGTAGCGGCGGCGCGATCTCCGGCACCATCAACCGCTCGCTGAGTTCCGGCCTGGCCCCGCTGGGTCGGCTGGCGGGAGGTCAGTGATATGAAGCCCGTGCTGTTTCTGCTCGCCCTGTTCATGCTTTCCCTGCTCAGTTCTTTCACCGTATTTGCCGATCCAGGTGTTGCGGTGGTCAGTAACGCCAACCTGCAGGATTCCGGCAGCCATTACACCGGCAACTTCAACGTCAACCAAGCCGCCGGCGACCAGATCCAGCAAACCAACACCCGGGCCATCGCCATTGGCAGCCACGCCCAGGCCAGCACCCGCGTGCAGCAACGCGTCGACACGCCGGCCGACCCTTCCATGACCGCCACCGCCCGTATCGGCGGCCACTCCTTCACCAACGGCAACGGTGTGCTGGGCGTCAACCAGTCCGCCGGGGCCAACAACCAGATGGCCAATGTCATGCGGGTGGGCATCAGTGCCCATCCGCAGAGCATTGACGACAGCGCCCTGTCTCAACAGAACGTGGCGTTGCTACCGAACTCAGGAACAACTGGCGCCCCAACCGGCAGTCGCCAGGTCGTTACCAGCGACCAGGCCTTCACCGGCAGCCGAGGGGTAATCCAGGTGAACCAGAGCGCAGGGGTGGGAAACCGCATGGCTAACACCCTGAGCATCCGAGTCGCGGATTGACCCGGAGGCTACATAAGAAAGTACTGACACTTAACCAACGACACGCAAGGAGAAACACCATGAAACCTACAATGGCACTCAAACCATTGGTTTTCGCTCTCGCCGCGGTCATGACAATGGCGGCACAGGCTGGAGGAAACGACAACAATAATGGCCATGGCAATGGTCACGGTCACGGCAATGGCCATCAGCAAGGGCCGACGCTGGATCAATTGCTCTCCATCAATGCCGGCGCTGGGGCTACGGTGCTGGATGAGCAGAACAGCGACGGTAACGTGGTGACCAACCAGGCCACCAGAAACACCGCTGAAGCCACTGACTCGCTCAATGGCAGCAACGGCAATATGGGCGCCAACATTGCCGGCGGCGACGGCAACCAGCAGGACAACGCCGCCGCCCTGGCCACCGCCGACGAAAGCTTTATCTTCGGCTCGGCTGTCGCCGCCTCCAGCGCCACGCAGGTCAATAACAACAACTACGTCAAGAACAACTCGACGCAAAACAACGCCTCGCTCACCAATGCAGGCAACAGTGGCTCCGGCAACATCGGCATCAACGTGACCGCCGGGAACTTCAACCAACAGAAAAACAACCTGGCCATCGCTGTATCCGGGGGCCGTGTCGCACAGGCCTCTGCCGCGGCTGACCAGTCCTCCACCGGCCTAGTGGTCGACAACAAAGGCGTGCGGACCTACAAGACCGACACCCTCACCAGCACCTACAGCGCCTCCGGCACGTTCAAGGCCAAAGGTACCGGTACCGCCGAAGACAACGATCACGGCGGCTGGGACAACAGAGGCGGCGGCTATGGCGGCGGTCACGATGACGACAAGTTCAAGTTCTCCGCCGTGGGGACCTTCGAGCTGGCCGGCAGCAACACCCAGCAGGTGCTGACCCGTGACGGTTGGAAAAACCCTGTGATCAACAACGCCACCATGACCAACTCCATGAACGGCTTCTCCGGTAACGGCGGCGCCAACGTGTCGGCAGGCGTGGGCAACCAGCAGAGCAACTCGCTGTCCATCGCTGCCGGCTGCAAAGCCTGCATGTAAGCGCGCATGAAACGAAGCCCCGGCAACGGTAATGCTGTCCACTCAGGACGTGAGTGATTCTTGTGGCGAGGGAGCTTGCTCCCGCTGGGCTGCGAAGCAGACCCACTGGTTATGAGTGCTTCGCACTCAAGCGGGAGCAAGCTCCCTCGCCACGGACTCAGTTCAACGCTTTGAAATGAACGACATGACACGCAAAGGGGCTTTTTTTCCCTGGATGTTCATTAGGCGTATTGATCATGCGTGTCACTGCCGTTTCCCTGCTGCTCTGCCTGGCCTGCGTGGCCGAAGCGGCGCAGATGCCGGTCGCCGCCCTGCCTGGCGGCATGCTGGTCTACAAACCGGTGCAAAGCATACGCGAACGCAAATTCAGCGACATCGTCGAGCAGAAAACCGATTTCAGTTGCGGCGCCGCCGCGCTGGCCACGGTGCTGCGCCAGGCCTACTGGCTTGACGTCGATGAAGAGCACGTCATCAAAGGCATGCTGGTCAATGCCGACCAGAACCTGGTTCGCACCCAAGGGTTTTCCATGCTGGACATGAAGCGCTACGTGGAAACCATCGGCATGCGCGCCCGAGGCTACCGGATACCGCCTGAGAAACTCGAAGCGGTGACGATCCCGGTGGTGGTCCTGATGGAGATACGCGGCTACAAGCACTTCGTGGTGTTGCAGCGGGCCGACAAGCAATGGGTCTACATCGGCGACCCGGTGCTGGGGCACAAGCGCTACGCCCACGATGAGTTCGTCAAAGGCTGGAACGGCATCGTCTTTGCGATCGTCGGCCCGGGCTATGACAAGACCAATGCACTACGCAGCCCTCCTCAACCCCTGACAGCCCGTAACAAGCTGGACGGTTTCAACCCGGTCAGGGATGCGGAACTGATGGACTTCGGTTTCATACAGAGCGACTTTTTCTAATCGCCGATTACTGCCAACAATAAGTACAAAAAGGAGCAGGACGCTCCGGGAGCAGCACATGAAAACCTCACACTGGCTGTCGCTGGCCTGCCTGCTCGCGACTGCCTCGGGCTTTGCCCATGCCGGCTTCAAACCCATCGAAGTCAAGGACCAGGAGCTTGCCGAGCTGCGCGGTCGTTATGTCATGCCTGGCCGAGTCATCAGCTTCGGCATCGTCATGAGCAGTACCTGGCGCAACGCCAGCGGCGACTTGATCGGCGCCACCAGCACCATGCAGATCCAGGCCGCCACCGTCAAACCCGAATTCTACGTCTCGACCATCAAGCAGACCGGTAACGGCAGCGCTCCGGAACAGGGCAGCGGCAACATTACCGGTGGTGCTGGCCTTGGCACGAGCCAGGGCGTGACCCAGAGCGTGCGTGCCGCCGGCGACGGCAACACGGCCTACAACAACGTCAACATCAATGTGAAAGAGAGCAACCAGGCGCCTGCGCTCGTCCCCTCCCAAGGCCAACTGCTGACCAAGGGCCAGACCATCAGCGGCAGCAACGCCGCCGGCAGCGTCGCGGTCACCGCCACCGGCAATGGCGTGCAAATGGCGATCCAGGCCAGCCACAACCAGGGCGGCACCCTGCAGCAAGTGGCCCAGGGCGGCTTGCTGCAAAACACTCGCCTGCTGGGCAATAGCAACCTGGTCAACAACATGACGCAGCTCAACGTGGTGCTGAACAACAACGGCCCCAGTGCCGGGGCATTGGACTGCAATCTGACCCAACTGCGCGGCCTCCGTAACCTCGGTTATTGAACTACGCTGTTTTCCGATCATTGGGCAAATAGGGACGGCATATTTCATGTATCGATCCGTATCGTTACGCGCTGTGATGTGTTTAAGCACGTTGTTCCCGGCGGCGGTGTTGCACGCGGCCCCGGATGCAGACATCGAGGCGCTGAAACAGGAACTTCTTGAGCTCAAGCAACGATACGAGGTCCAGCAGAAAGCCCTGGCGGTGCTCGAACAGCGGGTTCGCCAGGTGGAGGATCAACCCGCCACGCCACAGCCCAAGCGCCTGGCCAAATCCCCGGCCGACATGAAAGGCAACCAGACCGTGGCCGGCGGCGCGACAACGACCGGCGGCAGCGGCTATGGGCAATCCCTGGCCGATGATTCCCAACCGGCCCAGAGTGTCTCCAACCTCTATGACGAGGCCAGCGGCTTCTTTGGCGGCGGCAAGTTCAGTTTCGAGACCGGCGTGACCTATTCACGCTACGACACGCGGCAACTGATCCTCAACGGCTTCCTGGCCCTGGATTCGATTTTCCTGGGCAACATCAACCTCGACCGGATCAAGGCCGACACCTGGACGCTGGACTTAACCGGCCGCTATAACTTCGATAATCGCTGGCAGTTCGACCTCAACGTGCCGGTGGTCTATCGCGAATCCACGTATCAGTCAGGCGGCGCGAACAACGGCGCGGCCGGGGTCACCAGCGAAGAAACCGTGACCCGCGACCCGACCATCGGCGACGTCAACTTCGGCATCGCCTACAAGTTCATGGATGAGTCGATCAACGCTCCAGACGCGGTGGTCACCCTGCGGGTCAAGGCCCCCACCGGCAAGGACCCGTTTGGCATCAAGCTACGTCAATCCCAGGCCAACACCAACCTGTTCGTGCCCGATGACCTGCCCACCGGCAACGGCGTGTGGTCGATCACGCCCGGGCTTTCGCTGGTCAAGACCTTCGATCCGGCGGTGCTGTTCGGCACCCTCTCCTACACCCATAACTTCGAAGAATCGTTCGACGACATCAGCTCCACAGTCAACCAGAAGGTCCCAGGCAAGGTGCGGATCGGCGACAGCTTCCAGCTCGGCGCGGGCATCGCCTTTGCCTTGAACGAGAAGATGAGCATGTCGTTCTCGGTCTCTGACCTGATCCAAAAGAAAAGCAAGCTCAAACAGGACGGTGGCGACTGGGAGTCGGTGACCTCCAGCGACGCCAACGCCGGCTACTTCAACATCGGCATGACCGTCGCCGCGTCCGACAACCTGACCATCGTACCCAACCTGTCCATCGGGCTGACCGACGACGCACCGGATTTCACCTTTAGCCTGAAATTCCCGTACTACTTCTAATGCCCTCAGGGATATGTGACGGGCACATATCCCAAGGGCAATGCCCCCCCCTGTGGGAGCGGGCTTGAGTCAGCGGATCTGATGCTTGTGCAGCAGGCGATAGAATGTCGGCCGGGACACGCCCAGCACTCTGGCGGCCACGCTCAGGTTGTCGCTGTGACGGTTGAGCACATCGCTCAAGGCCTGGCGCTCGGCGCGGGTCTTGTAGTCCTCCAGCGTACCCATCGGCGCCGCGACGCCCTGGTGGCTGGCCAGGCCGAGGTCCCGGGCTTCGATTTGACGCCCTTCGGCCAACACCAGACCGCGACGGACGCGATTGGCCAGCTCGCGCACATTGCCGGGCCAGTCATGCATGCCCATCGCCACCAGCGCGTCGTCGCTGAAACTGCGAGGACGGCGACCGGTTTCCTGGCTGTAGAAATGGGAAAAGTGGCTGGCCAGCATCGCCAGGTCACCATGACGCTCGCGCAGCGGCGCCATCACCACTTGCAACACGTTCAAGCGGTAATACAGGTCCTCGCGAAACCGCTTGTGCTCGATGGCCGCCTCAAGGTCCACATGGGTGGCCGCCAAGACCCGCACATCGACCGCGATCGGCTGGCTGCCACCGACCCGCTCAATGTGTTTTTCCTGCAGGAAACGCAGCAGATTGGCCTGTAGCTCCAACGGCAGGTCGCCGATTTCATCGAGAAACAACGTCCCGCCGTGGGCCGCCTCGATCCGCCCGATCTTGCGTTGGTGAGCCCCGGTGAACGCGCCCTTCTCATGCCCGAACAACTCGGACTGGATCAGGTGCTCGGGGATGGCACCGCAGTTGATGGCGATGAACGGCTTGTTGCGCCGGTGAGACTGACAATGCAGGGTACGCGCCACCAGTTCCTTGCCGGTACCGCTCTCCCCCCGAATCAAGACCGGCGACTCGGCGGGCGCCAGCTTGCTCAACAATTTGCGCAGCTCGCGAATCGGCTTGCTGTCGCCCAGCAGTTGATGTTCGGGTTGATCAATGTGGATCGAGCCCTGCCCCCGCAGGCGCGCCATGCCAAACGCCCGGCCCAGTGTCACCTGGACCCTGGACACGTCGAAGGGCAAGGTATGGAAGTCGAAAAACCATTCGCAGACAAAATCACCGACGTTTTTCAGGCGCAACACTTCCTGATTGAGCACGGCGATCCATTCGGTGCCGCTACGGCTGATCAACTCCTTGACCGCTTCCGGGCGCTCCAGATGAAAAGGCTGCAACCGCAAAAGGCCGACGTCGCACGTCCGATCGCTGGCGTGTTCGAGGGAGCAACTGTCCACATCCCAGCCAATGGTGCGCAGACCTGGCAACAGGCGATGACAATCATCGCAGGGATCAACCACGAGCAGACGACGTGACGTACTGGCTTCGATCATGACTGATCCTTGGCGTCAAAATAAGGAAATATGATTAGAAACAGTCGTTTGGCAAACCTGCATGTAACAGTAGCAAGAAGTTGACGCCCCCTTGTATCAATTGATTATCGAGGTCGCTTCAAACTGGTTATAAGCAGGCGGTTGGTTAGTTATCTCAAGTCTGTTTGTTTCAGGGTGCTTTCAAACAAAAGCCCAAAAGCCTGGTCTGAAAGAAAATCGAAATTTATTTAAATAATGTGTGACCCGCCTGCGGGTTCGGGACATCAGTACAAGTAACCAGCCGCACGGTACGCCCAACCGACGGCACATCATTTGTTTGGGCACACTTAAGAGAAAACGCCATGAACGCCCCGCTCCGTATCAACGAAGCTCTTTTGATTGCCGACCGCGCATTCCGTCCTTTCCAATGCGTGGCCTGGGCTCCACAAGACGGTAACGGTGAACTTAGCCTGACCGTCATCGACCGCACCAATACCCATATTGGCCGCACCCAAATTCCAAGCAGCGCCTATACCGACCCGGTCCAACTGGCCGATCTGTTGAAACAGGCCCGTGCCGAACTGAGCCAGGAAGGCTATACATTGCAATCCTGGTCGATGCCTGAATAACCACCGGTAAAGCCTGTTATCCATTGCAGGCTTGGCTCTGGGTTGTAAAGCCATCGTTATGGCACGAATTGCCGCTGTATCCGTAGAACATGACAGTTGTGCATTGTCACATTCAGGGATTGAATGTTGCCCTCATGCAGTCGTCGCCCTTTCGGGCTGCTCGACACGCAAGGAGAGGCAGGCATGCTCGATCAGTTCGCGTTTGTGTCCCCCAGGGCCATGGCCCACGCCGGACAACTCGACCCAGGCTTTGCCACCAACGGCAAAGCCTGGGTTCATTTCGAAGACAGTACCTCGAGCCTGACCACCGGATTGACGCTCGATCATGCCGGACAAATCCTGGTGGCAGCCAGGATCGAGACGGCCCACGGCAGTCGGTTCGGGCTGGCGCGACTCAGCCACGACGGTGAGATTGACCCGGACTTCGGCACCCGCGGCTACGTGATCGGCGCGTTTGAACACGGTTTCGAAGCGACGGCGGGCAAGGTGATCGTGTTGCCCAATGGGCATATCCTGCTGTCCGGCCTGCACTATGAAAGCAACGACCACACCCTTCCCGCCCTGGCGCTGTTCGACCAGCAAGGTTGCGCCGTTCAAAGCTTCGGCAATGCCGGCCGGCACATCATCAGGCTTTGCGGCAATCTCTCCCAAGGGCTGCGCGACCCCTGGCTACCGCCCGGCGTGCCGGGACTTGAGGCTTGCGACATGCAAGTGCAGGCCGATGGCCGGATCCTTGTGCTCGCCAATCACCACTATCAACTCTCCGACCATGTCGGCGTACTGATCCGGCTCTTGCCCGATGGGGCATTGGATTCCTCGTTCAACGGTCGCGGTTTCGTGATGGTCCGACGCTTGTTGAAAAATACCTGGCTCGGCTGCCTGGTGCTCCAGGCTGACGGCCATATTGTCGTCGGCGGCGCCATCGACTTGCCCCAGCATGGCCTGATTGCCCGTTATGACAGCAGCGGCCAACTCGATGACAGCTTTGGCGAGAACGGCTTCCTGTCCATCCTGGCCCAGGGGCACAGCGTGATGGTCAGCCAAATCGTTCAGGATGCGGCCGGTGATCTGCAGGTGTTCGGCAGCAGCCGTGATCCGATGCATAGCCTGTCCCTGAAAGTGCGCCCCGACGGCAAGCCGGATCGTCATTGCAACCAGGGTCAGTGCCAACTCATGGCGATCGGGCGCACTGCCAGTCAGTGGACCGCCGCCCAGCTTCAAGCGGACGGAAAACTGGTGACCGCCGGCGCCACGATCGGCGGTATCGAGGCCGACTTCGTACTTGCCCGACATCTGCCGGATGCCAGCCTCGACCCGGATTTCGGCCAGGGCAAGGGCTGGGTTCGCACTCGGCTCGGCTACAGCCTGGACACCGCCACTTCCCTGGCTATGCAAGCTGATGGAAGAATTCTGGTAGGCGGCTATTCGCTCCAGGGGCATTATCGAGCGGTGGTTGCGCGGTATTGGGCCTGAGCAGGATTGTCGCGAGTGGACGGTATTTATTCTTACTCTTGATATTCCTTATTTCTTACGGCAAGTTGCGCGCTTCTAAATAAAAGGAGCAGCCAATGTCCGGTTCGATGGCTCAAGCTTTCGCGCATAACTTTCTGGGGCATTCCCCACGCTGGTACAAGGCGTGCGTCATCACGTTCCTGATCCTCAATGCCGTGGTGCTGTGGACCCTGGGCCCGGTCGTTGCCGGTTGGATGCTGGTGGTGGAATTCATCTTCACCCTCGCCATGGCCCTTAAATGCTATCCGCTGATGCCTGGCGGCCTTTTGCTGGTCGAAGCGCTGGTGATGGGCATGACCACGCCCAAGGCGCTATATGATGAGCTGCTGCACAACTTTCCGGTCATCCTGCTGCTGATGTTCATGGTGGCCGGGATCTACTTCATGAAGGATCTGCTGCTGTTCCTGTTCTCGCGCCTGCTTTTGGGTGTGCGCTCCAAGGCGCTGCTGTCCTTGATGTTCTGTTTTCTCTCGGCGTTCCTGTCTGCGTTCCTTGACGCATTGACCGTCACCGCGGTGATCATCAGCGCCGCCGTGGGCTTCTATGCGGTGTATCACCGTGTGGCGTCGGGCAACGATCCGCGCCAGGACAGCAATGTCGATGAAGACCATGATCTGCCGTCGAGCCATCATGAAGATCTCAATCAGTTTCGGGCGTTTCTACGCAGCCTGCTCATGCATGGTGCCGTCGGCACGGCGCTGGGCGGCGTCTGCACCCTGGTAGGCGAACCGCAGAACCTGCTGATCGGCCATGAAATGGACTGGCATTTTGTCGATTTTTTCCTGAAAGTCGCGCCAGTGTCGCTGCCGGTGCTGGTGGCCGGGCTGGTGACCTGCGTAGCCTTGGAAAAACTGCGCTGGTTCGGTTATGGCACGCTGCTACCGGACAACGTACGCACCGTGCTGGCCGATTATGCCGAGCAGGACAATCGTGAACGCACCGCACGGCAACGCGCCGCCCTGATCGTCCAGGGTATTGCCGCGCTAATCCTGATCGTGGGCCTGGCCCTGCACATTGCCGAAGTCGGCCTGATCGGCCTGATGGTCATCGTGTTGATTACCGCCTTCACCGGCATCACCGACGAGCACAGGCTTGGCAATGCGTTCAAGGACGCCATGCCGTTCACCGCGCTGCTGGTGGTGTTCTTTGCAGTGGTGGCGGTCATTCATGACCAGCAGTTGTTCACGCCGCTGATCCAGTGGGTCCTGGCCCTGCCCGCCGACCAGCAGCCCGGCATGCTGTTCATTGCCAATGGCCTGCTGTCGGCGATCAGCGACAACGTGTTCGTGGCAACCATCTACATTACTGAGGTCAAACAGGCCTTCGTATCCGGCCACATGAGCCGCGAACAGTTCGAGACCCTGGCGGTGGCCATCAACACCGGCACCAACCTGCCGAGCGTCGCCACACCCAACGGCCAGGCGGCATTCCTGTTCCTGCTGACCTCGGCGATCGCCCCGCTGATTCGCCTGTCCTATGGCCGGATGGTCTGGATGGCACTGCCCTACACCGTGGTGATGGGTGGCTTGGGCTGGTATGCGGTGACTTACTGGCTGTAGAAGTATTGCTGAGCAGAAGGAAAACCTGTGGCGAGGGAGCTTGCTCCCGCTGGGCTGCGCAGCAGCCCCAAGAAAGCATTGACACTGCGGTGTGTCAGGCATGTACAGGGGGGCGCTTCGCGCCCCAGCGGGAGCAAGCTCCCTCGCCACAAAGGGCCAAAGCTTATCGCGGCAAGATGTAGCGTTCGATCGCCAGGGCCGCGCCGTCTTCGGTAACGGCTGCAGTGATGACATCGGCCTGACGCCTGATCGCCTCCTCCGCCTGCCCCATGGCAATCGACAAGCCCGCGCGATGGAACATCGCCGGGTCGTTGCCACCGTCGCCCATGGCCGCTGTCTGCTCCAGTGGCACATCCAGGAACTTCGCCAGGGTCAAGAGTGCTTCGCCCTTGTTGGCCTGCATCGCCGTCACGTCCAGGTAGATCGGTTGCGAACGCGACACCTGGGCCTGGCCCTTGAGCAGCGGGTGCAAGCGAGCCTCCAGCTCAACCAGCAGATCCGTATTGGCGCTGGTGGCGACGATCTTGTCGATCCGCTCCAGGTAGGGTTCGAAGCTGTCGACCTGCACCGGCGGATAACCCAGGCCACGGGTTTCCACCGGCACCATCGGACCGTTGGCGTCACGCACCAGCCAGTCGCCGTCGGCGAATACCCAGACCTCGATACCGGGTTGATCGGCGTACAACGCCAGCGTGGTCAGCGCGGCCTCAGGCGGCAGGTAATGCACGGCGAGGAAACTGCCGTCCGGATGCACCAGCGTACCGCCATTGAATGCCGCCGTGGGCAGGTCGACGCCGAACGCCTCGATGAACTGCAACATCGCCCGCGGCGGCCGCCCGGTGGCGAGGCTGAACAGCACGCCAGCTTCACGCAATGAACGAACGGCTTCGATGGTGCGCTGGTTGAGGCTATGGTCGGGCAGCAACAACGTGCCGTCCATGTCACTGAGCAAAAAGCGGATGGGATGCATCAACTGATCACTCATCCGAGGCCATGCCAGACGCGGCTGTCGCGAGTAAGCAATTCATCGGCGGCCGCCGGGCCATCTTCGCCGGCCTTGTAGGGCTGGAATGCCGCGTCCTGCTGCCAGGCATCGAGGAACGGCTGCACGGCGCGCCAGCCGTTTTCGATGTTGTCAGCGCGCTGGAACAGCGTCTGGTCACCGGTCAGGCAATCGTAGATCAGGGTTTCGTAACCCGTGGATGGCTGCATTTCGAAGAAATCCTTGTAGGCAAATCCCAATTCGATATTGGCCATGTCGAGTGCCGGCCCCGGCCGCTTGGCCAACAGGTCGAACCACATGCCTTCATTGGGCTGGATCTGGATTCTCAGGTACGTAGGTTGCAGTTCGTCGACTTCAGTGTCGCGAAACTGCGCGTATGGCGCGGGCTTGAAGCAGATGACAATCTCGGTGTCCCGCACGCTCATGCGCTTGCCGGTGCGCAGGTAAAACGGCACGCCGACCCACCGCCAGTTATCGATCATGACCTTGAGGGCGACGTAGGTCTCGGTGCTGCTGTCGGGCGCCACGTTGGCCTCCTGGCGATAACCGTTGACCGCCTTGCCGCCGACTTCACCGGCTGTGTACTGGCCGCGAACCGAGTTGGCCCGGGCCTGCTCCACCGACCAGGGCCGGATCGCGCCGACGACCTTGGCCTTTTCGCCACGCACGGCGTCGGCACCAAACGCCGCTGGCGGCTCCATGGCCACCATCGCCAGCAGTTGGAAAAGATGATTGGGCACCATGTCCCGCAGGGCGCCAGTGTGTTCATAAAAACTGCCACGGGTTTCCACGCCGACCGTTTCGGCGGCGGTGATTTGTACGTGGTCGATGTAGTGGTTGTTCCAGAACGCCTCGAACAGGCTGTTGGAGAAACGGCTGACCAGAATGTTCTGCACCGTTTCCTTGCCCAGGTAATGGTCGATGCGATAGATCTGCTTCTCGCTCATGACCTTGAGCAGGCAAGCGTTCAGCGCTTCGGCGGTGTGCAGGTCGGAGCCGAACGGCTTTTCGATCACCACGCGACGGAAGGCCCCTTCCTGCTCCTGAAGCAGCCCTGCCGCACCGAGGCGGCTGACCACTTCACTGAAAAAACGTGGCGCGGTCGCCAGATAGAAAACCGCGTTGCCGGTGCCGCTGGCGGCGATTTTCGCCGCCAGCGCCTGGTAGGTGCTCTCATCGAGAAAATCACCCTGGACGTAGCTGATGCCCTTGGCCAGCTTGGCCCACAGCACCGGATCGAGCGCCCGGTCGGCATCGCCGCCCTTGCTCGCCGCTTCGTTACGGATGAAGTCCTCGAGTTTCTTGGCAAAATCCACATCGCTGATGGCGTTGTGGTCAACCCCGATGATGCGCAGCCCATCGCCCAGCAGACCGTCGCGACTGAGGTGGTAAAGCGCCGGCATCAGCAGACGCTTGACCAGATCGCCATGGGCGCCGAACAGAAACAACGTGGTCGGCGGCGCGGGTTCTGCCTTGGATTTGCTGCCGATCGAGGTCATTTTTTCGGCGTCTCCACGTGGCCGCCAAAGCCGAAGCGCATGGCCGAGAGCATTTTGTCACCGTACGTACTTTGCTGGCGCGAGCGGAAACGGGCAAACAACGAACTGGACAGGACCGGAACCGGCACCGCTTGCTCGATGGCCGCCTCGATGGTCCAGCGCCCTTCACCGCTGTCGGCGACTTCGCCGGAAAAGCCGTCCAGTTTCGGATCGCTGGCCAGCGCATCGGCGGTCAAGTCCAGCAACCACGACGACACCACGCTGCCGCGACGCCAGACTTCGGCGATATCGGCCAGGTTCAGGTCGAAGCGCTGCTCCGCTGGCAGGCTTTCGCTGGATTTGGTCTTGAGGATGTCAAAGCCCTCGGCGAAGGCCTGCATCATTCCGTATTCGATGCCGTTGTGGATCATCTTCACGAAATGCCCCGAACCGGCCGGGCCCGCGTGGATGTAGCCACGTTCGGCGCGGTCATCGTCGGATTTGCGGTCACGGGTGCGCGGGATGTCGCCCATGCCTGGGGCCAGGCTGTCGAACAATGGGTCCAGGCGCTTCACCACTTCGGCATCGCCGCCAATCATCATGCAGTAACCGCGCTCCAGGCCCCACACGCCGCCGGAGGTGCCAACATCGATGTAGCTCAGGCCTTTTTCCGACAGGGCCTGGGCGCGACGGATGTCGTCTTTGTAGTACGTGTTACCGCCGTCAATGATTACATCGCCCGGCTCCAACAGCTCGCTGAGGACGTTGATGGTGTCTTCGGTGGGCGCGCCGGCTGGCAGCATGACCCAGACCGCCCGTGGTTTCTCCAGCCCGGCGACCAGTGCCGGCAGGTCCGCGACGCCCGTGGCGCCATCCTGGCGCAGGTTTTCGACAAAAGCGGCATTGCGGTCATAGACAACGGTGGTGTGCCCATTGAGCATCAGGCGCCGCGCAATATTGCCGCCCATGCGGCCCAGTCCAATGATCCCGAGTTGCATGTGCTGATGCTCCCTACTACAAATAAAGGTAAGTCAAAGGTTTAGCTCGTACGACACGTGGAGGTTAGTCCAGAGCATTGCTGCATAGTTTCCGGGTAATTCGAGCGATCACAAGGGATAACGCTCAAGATCCGGCCGAAGACACAGCGACCATGAAAAATAAAAAAGTTCCAATCACAAGCAAAAGAAATCAGAATCGGCGCCGATAGTAGAGGTGTCGACCAAATACTGGCGACATCTCTATAGTTGATGTACGCCATTTGCGAGGTGAGCAATGGGCCCTGTCGTTACCGCACGTCCTCCCCAAACCCTTTATGTGACCATTCGTCGCGATGAATTGCGCCTACTCAAGGAAGAACGCGATCTACTGCTTGATGAAGTGACGCAGTTGCGCATGCAGTTGCAATACGCACAGCTGCCCCACCAGAACCAGTCCCTGGCTCGGTAACCGTCCCCGGAGGCACGGTTGAAGAAGTGACGCTGGTCAAACAGTGTCACTTCCATGTAGTCCTGCCGTGCCCACTTGCGGCGAGAATTCTATCTGTGGGAGCAAGGCTTGCCCGCGATGAACGATAACGCGGTTCAGCGGTACGACCGCGGCGCGGCTATCGCGGGCAAGCCTTGCTCCCACAGGTCCCGCCCCTAGAGACAAATCCCCTTGCCACAGGTGCATTCGCACCTCACGTGCGTTTTGTATCCGAAAAACTCACAAAGTTTTCACAACCGACTCGTAATACTCTCCGCCTTTAAGGTTGCTCGGCGTATGCCTGCGGTCACCAATCCGGTGCCGACAGCTTCGTCGACAAAGGCTGGAGCGCTTGATGAGTTTGTTCAAACGCAGCAAAACGACTGCGAAAGGTTTCGACTGGGCCGGGCTTGGCTGGCTGTTTCTGTTCTTCTGGTACTTCTCTGGCATCACCCAACTGCTCATTCTGTTGAGCGACACCTCCGGCTTCACCGGCTTTCGCCAAGCGTTCGTGATGAGCGCGGTGTGGTTGGCGCCCCTGCTGCTCTTCCCCGCCCGCACGCGCGTGCTCGCCGCCTTGATCGGCGTGGTGCTGTGGGCCTGCTCCATGGCCAGCCTGGGCTACTTCTTCATTTACCAGCAAGAGTTTTCCCAGAGCGTCATCTTCATCATGTTCGAATCGAACGTGTCTGAAGCCGGCGAATACCTGACACAGTATTTTGCCTGGTGGATGGTGGCGGCGTTCCTGGCCCACACCGCCGTCGGCTGTTGGCTCTGGACCCGCCTGCGCCCGGTGTACCTGCCCCGGGGCCAGGCCATGGTCGCCGCAGCCGTCATCGTGCTCGCCGTGGCCGGTTATCCGCTGGTCAAGCAAACCCTGCGCACCGGCAGTTTCGCCGGTGGCTTGGAGAAATTCGAGAATCGCATCGAGCCGGCCGTCCCGTGGCAGATGCTGGTGGCCTATCGTCGCTACGGTGAACAGTTGGAGAACATGCAAGGCATGCTCCACAGCGCCAGCAAGATCGCGCCACTGCGCAACCTCAAGGACGCCATGGCCGACCAACCGGCCACTCTGGTGCTGGTGATCGGTGAATCCACCAACCGCCAGCGCATGAGCCTCTACGGTTACCCGCGCGAAACCACGCCTGAGCTGGACAAGCTCAAGGACCAGCTGTCAGTGTTCGATAACGTCATCACCCCACGCCCCTACACCATCGAAGCGCTGCAGCAGGTGCTGACGTTCGCCGACGAACAGAACCCGGACCTGTACCTGAGCACCCCGTCGCTGGTGAGCATGATGAAACAGGCCGGCTACAAGACCTTCTGGATCACCAACCAGCAGACCATGACCAAGCGCAACACCATGCTCACGACGTTTTCCCAGCAGGCCGACGAGCAGGTGTACCTGAACAACAACCGCAATCAGAATGCCGCGCAGTACGATGGCGATGTGATCGAGCCGTTCAACAAAGCCCTGGCCGACAGCGCCCCGCGCAAGCTGATCGTGGTGCATCTGCTCGGCACCCATATGAGCTACCAGTACCGGTATCCACCGACCTTCAACAAGTTCACCGATCGCCAAGGCGTACCGGCAGGCGTGCGTGATGATCAGGTCCCGACCTACAACAGCTACGATAACGCGGTGCTGTACAACGACTTCGTCGTGTCCAGCCTGATCAAGGACTACGCCAAGACCGACCCCAACGGCTTCCTGCTGTACCTGTCCGACCATGGTGAAGACGTGTTCGACTCCGCCGGCCACGACACACTGGGCCGTAACGAAGGCAAGCCGACCGCGCCGATGTACACCATCCCCTTCATGGCCTGGGCCTCGCCCAAGTGGCGCGAAAGCCATGACTGGAACTTTGCCGGCGAGCTGTCGCGTCCCTACAGCAGCTCGCACCTGATTCACACCTGGGCAGACCTGGCAGGCTTGAGTTTTGACGAGCTGGACCGCAGCAAGAGCCTGGTCAGCGATGACTTCAAGGCCCGGCCGCTGCTGATCGGCGACCCCTATCAAACCCCACGCAAGGCCCTGATCGACTTCAGCCTGATGCAGCCCAAGGCACCGACGACCGCAGTCGTGCAGAAATAACCGAAACCCATCAGAAGCCCGCTTTTACAGGGGCTTGATCCAGAATTCCATAGGCCCGTGGGCCGGGTCGAACATGCCGGCGGCAAAGCCGAACTTGGCATAGCTGGCCTGGGCCACGGCATTGCCCTCCAGCACTTCCAGGGTAATCTTGCAGCAACCACGCTGGCGGGCGATGTCCTCAACCTTCTGCAACATCTTCTGGCTCAACCCGAGGCCGCGAAAATCCTTCATGACCGCCACGTCGTGGATGTTCACCAGTGGCCGGCAGGCAAAGGTTGAAAAACCTTCGAAACAATTGACCAGCCCCGCCGGTTCGCCGTTGACGAAAGCCAACACGCTGAAGGCATGAGGGCGCTTGGCCAGTTCCTCGGGCAGGTGCAGCAGCACCTCGGCCGGCAAGGGATGTCCCCCGCCCATCGGGTCCTGCGCATAGCCATTGAGCACATGACAGATCGCTTCAGCGTGGACCGGGTTGGTGTAGCTGGCTTGCAGTACAAGGATGTCCTTGGCTTCTTCCATGACCTTCCATCTCACTTCGTTAGTGCCGCTGGCTCGACGCCGTCGGCGGGATACAGGTCAGGCTTGCTGACCAAAACGTTGCATTTGCATTTCCTGGAGGCGGCTGAGAGTACGGCGAAACGGGAATTGCAGATAGCCCTCGGTGTACAACTCATCCATCGGCACCGCAGCCGAAAGGCACAACGGCACCTTGCGGTCATAACATTCGTCGACCAGGGCGATGAAGCGCCGTACGCCATCGTCATGGATCGACAACTGCGGCAATTCGCGATCACCGGCCTCGACCCTTTCGACGCCGTCTTCGGTGCCACGGGCAATGCGCCCTTCGCGCTGCTCGGCGCTCAGGCACGGCACGTCACTGAGCAGGATGACGCTGAAGCGGTCGCACAGCGCCATGAAATCCAGCGCCGAGAACGGTTGCTCGCACAGGTCGGGGTAACGGCTCCAGAGCACGCTGTCGCTGGCCTGGACCGGTTCAAGCAGGCGATGACCGACCTCGATCGGCGCACTGCTCGACGCTTGCCCGCAGGTCAACTGGTTGAAGACGTCACCCAGCGGATCAGGTTGCCCGGGATCGCGCAGCCAATAACGCTGCTGTAATTGGCCTGGGTGCTGGCGATGGTCTTGCCAGCCGTTCACCGGCACGACCTGCATATATCGATTGATCGCGGTGATGGTCGGCAGGAAACGCTCACGGTTGTGGCCGTTGGCATAGAGCTCCTCCGGCGGCAGGTTGGAGGTACTGACCATTACCATCCCCAACTCGAACATCACCTGGAACAGGCGTCCGAGGATGATTGCATCGCCAATGTCGTTGACGAACAGTTCGTCGAAACACAGCACCCGTACTTCAGCGCTCAATTCCCGAGCCAGGGCCTGCAAAGGATCCGGCGTCCCTGTGAGCTGGAACGAACGCTGATGCACCCACGCCATGAAATGGTGGAAGTGTTGTCGACGGGCCGGCACCTTGAGGCTTTCATAAAAGCGGTCCATCAGCCAGGTCTTGCCACGTCCCACCGGGCCCCAGAGATAAACGCCCTTGATCGCCTTGCGACCTTCGTGCAACGCCTTGTGGCATTGCTCCAGTGTCATGATGGCCAGTTCCTGGGCCTCGTCCTGGACGAAGCCGTGGTGTTCGATGGCATGCTGCCAGGCACTCAAGGGGGAGTCGAAAGTCATACGGCCCGGGTCCGGAATACGAAGGTGGGGAGTATGCCATGACAGCGGGGGCGGATGAGTCATTCACCTGCCTGTGACTCAATGCCAAACCCTCTGACTCAACGCCAAGCCTGTGTGGCGAGGGAGCTTGCTCCCGCTCGGTTGCGCAGCAACCGCAAAAGCTTGGGGCCGCTACGCAGCCCAGCGGGAGCAAGCTCCCTCGCCACAACTGCATTCATTTCCTATACAACAGCGCTCGCCTTCTTAAGTTGAAACAACTTAAATCGAGATATCCAACCGGCTGATCTTGCCCTGCTCATCGAGCCGGAAGGTGTAGCGCAACTCCAGCGGGCTGCCGGGGAATGTCCCGGAGATCAGGTTCTGCACCAACACCTTGCCAGTGCGTTGCTGCACATTGAGGACTTCCACACGCGGCTGGAAGCGCCGGGCAGTGTCTTCCATCCATTGGGCGATGGCCTGGGTGCCAACACGGTGCTGGCCTTCATCGAATACGTTGGCATCCTCGGCGAAGAAACGCGTCACCGCCGAGCTGTCACGGGCATTGGCCGCCGCAATGTAGCCGGCGATGGCCGGGGCCAGGGAAGAGACGGGATTGGACATGGTACGGCTCCTTGTTTTATCGATCTGGCACCATGCTAGAACAGCGTTGTGTCAGTTTTTGTCAGGAGTGAACCGTCCGGTTTCGTCCAGCTTCATCAGCGCGAACCAGTCGCGCAGCAAGTCGCTGCGGCGGCCCGGATAGCGCTCGCCCTGCTCGGTGGCAGAGGCAATCCGGTCAGTGCGAAAAGTCCGATAGGCGCCGCGCAATTCGCACCAGGCCACCACCACCCGCGCCTCATTGAAAAAGCCCAGGGCCAGCGGCCAGATCAAGCGTTGGCTCGGGGTCTTGTTCACGTCGGCGTAATCGATGTGCAGCTTGGCCTGGGCGCGAATGGCCTGGCGGTACACATTCAGTTCCACCGTGTTCTGCGGATAGCCATAACCCGGTGGGCCGGGCAGCACCGTGGGGTTGCGCAAAGCGTCTCGCACATCGGGGGCCAGCACTGCAGCGACCTTCGCCAGGGCGTCGGCGGCTGCCTTGCCCAACACCTCGTCGGCGCGCTGATCGACGTAGCGCAAGCCCAGCACAATGGCCTCGATTTCATCGGCGGTGAACATCAGTGGCGGCAGGAACAGTCCGCTGCGCAAGACATAACCAATGCCCGCTTCACCCTGGATCGGCGCACCAAGGGCGGTGAGTTCGGCGATGTCGCGGTACAAGGTGCGCTCGGAAACGTTCAGTTCTCCCGCCAATGTCGCAGCGGTAACCGGGCAACGCTTGCCCCGCAAGACTTGCAGCAAAGTGAGCAACCGAGAGGTACGCGACACGATGGGCTATCCAGAAGAAAAAAGTTGACGCAGATTAGCAGAGGCTGGTGTCAGAAACTGTCAGGAGCCCTCTTGCCATGTCTCGCATACATCGCTGTGGCATGGGCTTTTGTGGCTTTTGTGGCTTTTGTGGCTTTTGTGGCGAGGGAGCTTGCTCCCGCTCGGTTGCGCAGCAACCGCAAAAGCTTGGGGCCGCTACGCAGCCCAGCGGGAGCAAGCTCCCTCGCCACCAAAAGCGCCCTATCCAAGGGTTCGTTGGTTGCCATGGGGCACCTGTGGGGTATCGTGCTCAATCGCTTCCGGTTTTTTTCATTCGTTGAGAGTCAATCCATGCGCAGAATCCTCGGCCTTTCCGTTTTCCTGATACTGCTCAGCCTGAGTGCCTGCGCCCTCTTCCCGCACCGGGACCCGCTGAACATCAACGTGGTCGGCATCGAACCCTTGCCCAACCAGGGCCTGGAGGTGCGTTTCGCCGTGAAACTGCGCGTGCAGAACCCCAACGAAACCGCGATCGACTACAACGGCGTGGCGCTGGACCTGGAGGTCAACGGCCGTACGCTGGCAACGGGGGTCAGTGACCAGAGCGGTTCGATCCCGCGCTTTTCCGAGGCGATCCTCAGTGTCCCGGTGAGCATTTCGGCGTTTTCGGTGTTGCGCCAGACCTTGGGCCTGAGCCAGACCCAAAGCCTGGACAACCTGCCCTATGTGCTCAAGGGCAAGCTCGCCGGCGGCGTATTCGGCACCCTGCGCTTCGTTGACCGCGGAACCCTCGACCTGCCGGGCTCCGCCGCCAACTGGTGAATCACGCCGTGAAACGCACGCCGGGCTTGGCACGCTCATCCACCACCAACTCGAACACATCTGGCCTGGCGTAATGCCCCACCACGTCATAGTCGTAACGCGCCCGCACCAGCTCATCGGTGTCGATTTCGGCAATCAATAGCCCCGCCGTGTCCTTCAGCGGCCCCGCGAGTACATCGCCCATGGGGCCGACAATCACACTTCCTCCGGCAATCAGCGGCCGCTCGGCCGGCCAGTGCGCGACCTCGATACCCAGGGCCTGCGGCGAGGCCTGGACCTGACAGGCACTGACCACAAAACAGCGACCTTCGTGGGCGATATGGCGCATGGTCACCTGCCACATCTCCCGCTCATCCACCGTCGGCGCACACCAGACGTCCACCCCTTTGGCGTACATCGCGGTGCGCAGCAGCGGCATCATGTTTTCCCAGCACACCGCCGCGCCGACCCGACCGACCTGGCTGTCGATCACCGGCAAGGTCGAACCATCGCCCTTGCCCCAGATCAGCCGCTCGGTGCCGGTGGGCATCAACTTGCGGTGCCGGGCCACCAGGCCCTCATCGGGTTCGAAATACAGCGCGGTGCAGTACAAGGTGCTGCCGACACGCTCGATGACGCCCAGCACCAGGCTCGCCCCCGTACGCGCCGATAGCCCGGCCAGCGCTTCGGTTTCAACGCCGGGCACGTCAATGGCATTGGCAAAATAGCGGGCAAACGCCTCGCGTCCCTCCGGCAACCGGTAACCCAGTTGAGTCCCGAACGCTTCGCCCTTGGGATAGCCACCCAGCAGCGCTTCTGGCATCACCACCAGGCGCGCGCCAGCCTCGCGAATGGCTTCTTCGTAGGAAAGGATCTGTGCCAGGGTCTCGCCCTTGCCGCCAGGCAACGAGCCGATCTGCAGGGCAGCCACAATGGATTTGGGCATGGTTTTTCAACTCCTCGATCATCAGGTGTTGCCGATTCTCAAGCAGCGGCCGATCATGAATAAAGCCCCGAATACTGCTAAATGATATGAGTCTTATGAATATCGCCGATATCGACCTCAATCTGCTCAAGACCTTCGAAGCCCTGCATGACGAATCCAGCGCCAGCCGCGCCGCCGTACGCCTGGGCGTGACCCAGTCGGCCATCAGCGCAGCGCTGCGCAGGCTTCGCGGTTTGTATGACGATCAATTATTCGTGCGTACCGGCCGGGGCCTGGCGCCGACGCTGCGGGCCAACCAGCTCAAGCCGGTGATCAGCGAAGCACTGGATAAATGCCGCCAGAGCCTGGCGATGGTCGACCCGGATGCCAGCCATTACGAAGGCCGCTCGGTCATCGTCGGCCTGTCGGATGATTTCGAGATTGCCCATGGGCGACGCTTGATCGAAGAAGTGGCCGACCGAGCGCCGGGCCTGCGCTTGATTTTCCGCCAGACCCACAGCCAGATCGTCGGCCGGGCCCTGATGGAGCGCGAACTTGACCTGGCGATCACGGCGGGCGGTTTCGCCCAGCGGTTGCTCAGCCGCCAGGTGTTGGGCGAAGGCGATTACGCCTGCCTCCTGGACCCGGCGAGCCTGGCGCAGGGCCAACAATCCCTCAGCCTGGAGGCGTTCGTGGCCCGTGAACATCTGCTGGTGTCTTCAGGTGGTTTCATCGGTATCACCGACGAAGGGCTGGCCGGGCTTGGCCTGAGCCGGCGAGTCTGTGCCTCGACCACCCACTTTGCCGCGTTGCCGTTCCTGCTCAAGGGCAGCCAAGCCGTGGCGACGATTCCGGCCCATGCCGCCCGGGCCATCGCCGACCTCAGCGGCCTGGCCTTGCTGCCCTGCCCCCTGGCCTTGCCCCGCTACCCTATCGAACTGGGATGGCGAACCCACACGCAAATGGAGCCGACAATGCTCAAGGTTCGCGAGGCCATTACGGCAACATTCACCTAAGGCTTACTTGTTGGCAGCCATCAGTCGATTGACTTCACTGCGTACCATGTTGGCGTACTCCGGCGGCGACATGCCGTCCAGTTCGGCACGCACCCACTCGGCCCACTTGCCCTTGCGTTTGGAGCGCTCGCCGAACAAGCGGGCAGCATCGCCCTTGGCTTTGCCCAGGTTGTTTTGCCACAGTTCAAAAAGTCGGGATTTTTCGTCTTCCAGCGCGGCGCGCTCGGCCAGGGGCTTGTCAGCCAGATTGAAGCTCATGGGAATTACCTGTTGCGTAAATAGGCGCCATCTTACACCTTGCAGGGAAACGTCTTAACCACGATTTGTGATGGGCTGCGCCGACAAGGCCAAACGTTGCAACTTTTGCACAAGCGCAGCACTCCATTGATCAATGCCATCATCAGCAAGGAGTACTTCAATGGCCCGTAAAAGCACCGTGCAAGCGAATGGAGAGCAAATCAAGGATCAAGCCTTCAGCGAACTGAAGGCGTTGATCGAAGAATCGGAGAAGCTGCTCAAAAGCAGTGCCTCGCTGGTGGGCGAAGATGCTGAAAACCTGCGCGACCAGATCTCCCAGAAACTGCAACAAGCGCTTGATTCGGTTGCCAGCGCACGGGAGCGTACCCGCCCCATGGTCGACGCCACTGAAGTCTATATTGGCGGCCACCCCTGGCAGACCGTGGCGATTTCCGCTGGTTTCGGGCTGGTGGTGGGTTTGTTGCTAGGACGGCGTTAACCATCACAAACCAGCCCCCGGACCTCATGGAGGAGCGGCGAGCTTGCTCGCGATGACGGTGTGTCAGAGAACCTCTCTGCTACTAAGCCACCGCTATCGCGAGCAAGCTCGCTCCCACAGGCGTTTGTGGATGAGTCCGCCATTTATGCACATCCACAAGGTCTCGCTTTAAGCCACAGGTCCCGCCCGCAAAATCGACGCATCCTCCCCGCGATACAACGCCTCCACCTTCCCCGCCCGCCACTGCAACACCGCCCGTTGATTGATCGAGCCCTTGTCAGTGATTTCACCGCGGTCGATGGACGCCGGTTCATCGAGCAAGGCGATCCATTCCACGCGACTGGCGTTGCCGCTGGCTTCACGGTTCAGGCGTCGCAGCCAGTCGGCGAACCATTGGCGCACCGTAGGGCTGGCAAGAACCTGGGCGTCACTGGCATCCCCGCCCAGGCCAGACAAGCGCCGGCATTCAGCAAGCCGTGGGAACACCAGCGCCCCCAGGCACTCGCGATCCGGTGCGGTAATCACCAGGTCCTGGACATAGGGTGTGCCTTCCAGCACCGCCCGGTTACGCAACGGCCCGACACTGACGAAGACACCGGAAGACAATTTGAAATCCTCGGCGATCCGCCCATCGAACATCAGCCCCAGTTGCGGATTGCTGGCGTCGGCCAGCTTGATCGCATCTCCCGAACAGTAGAAACCATCCTCGTCGAATACCTCGGCAGTTTGCTGCGGCGAGCGCCAGTAGCCGGGCATGATGTGCGGCCCGCGAAAACGCCCTTCGAACTTGCCGTCCACCGGCACCAGGCGCACCTCGCAGCCAGGCGCTGGAAGGCCGATGTAGCCAGCCATGGACAACGGCCCGGTGGTGAAGGTGCAGGACGGCGCCGCCTCGGTCATGCCCAGGCCCGCCATCATGCGGATACGTTCGCCGCAATGCTGTTCGGCGACCTTGTCGAGCCGGTCCCAGGTGCTTTGGGACAAGCCCGCCGCCGCAAAGAAGAACAGGCTGATGCGTTTGAAGAATCGCTCGCGCAATTCATCGTCCTGCTCCAGGGCATTGACCAGTTCCTCCCAGCCCTTGGGCACGGTCAGGTAGGCGGTAGGCGAGATTTCCTTGAGGTTGCGCAGGGTTTCGGCGAAGCCCTGGGCGGTGGGTTTGCCGTCGTCCAGGTAGAACGTGCCGCCGTTGTACAACACGATGCCAACGTTGTGGCTGCCACCGAACGTGTGGTTCCACGGCAACCAGTCCACCAGCACCGGCGGCGCCTCGCCGAACACCGGAAAGGTCTGCAGCAGCATCTGCTGATTGGCGCAAAGCATACGCTGGGTGGTGATCACCGCCTTGGGCAGCTTGGTGGAGCCTGAGGTAAACAGGAACTTGGCGATGCTGTCCGGGCCGGTGGCAGCGAACGCCTGCTCGGCCTCGGCGCCGCCGGGTTGGACCAGCAGGCTGGCGAAGCTTGTCCTCGACCGGCCGGCTATCTCGCCACGCACTGTGATCAAGGGCACGTCCGCCGGCAATACGGCAGTGATCGCGCGCTCGAACGGTGCGGCCTCACTGACGAACACCAGCCCCGGCTGCAACAGATCGCAGACATGACGCAGCTTGGCGAAATCCTGGGACAGCAATGAATAGGCCGGCGAAACCGGGCAATAGGGAATACCGGCGTACATCGCGCCGAGGGCCATTTGCAGGTGCTCGATGTCATTGCCGGAGAGCAGCGCCAAGGGTTTTTCCGCCGATAAACCGTAACCGAGCAGGCTTTGGGCGATGGCTCGGACACTGTCGAGCATTTGGGCATAACTGACTCGACGCCAGTCACCGCCGGCTTCACGGGCAGCGATAAACGTCTGCTCCGGGCGCACCTTGGCCCAGTGCACCAGGCGCTCGAGCAACCGCGCTGGCAGCGGGGCCAAGGGCTCCAGGGAGCGCATGTGCAAGATGCCACGCTCTTCCCGGACTTCCACAGCAGGATGACCAATCGATACCTGGCGATACCGCCCGGCCTCGGGTCGGGAGGACGATCTGGACTCGGAACTCACGTACATTTCCTCCACCAAGGCACACTCGGGTCGCGATGCGAGCGGAGCGTGGCAGCACCAGGCTGCGGCCTTGTCATTATTATTCTGGCCTGCATCGGGGCGACGGCGTTCAAGGCTCGACCGCCCGCGATGCGACGGGTTTCAGATCGGGTAATGCCGGGGACCGTTCTGCAAAGTCACCCAACGCAACTGGGTGAAATGCTCGATGGACGCCTTTCCGCCAAAGCTGCCGTAACCGCTGGACTTGACCCCACCGAAGGGCATCTGCGCCTCGTCGTGCACGGTCGGCCCGTTGATGTGGCAAATGCCCGACTCGACCCGCTGGGCCAAGGCCAGCGCACGGGTGGTATCGCGGCTGAAAATGGCGGCCGACAGGCCGAACTCGGAATCGTTGGCCAGGCGCAGCAGCTCTTCATCGCCGTCACCGCGCAGCAACACGGCCACCGGCCCGAAGGACTCTTCGCGGTACAGGCGCATCTGCGCAGTGACGCCGTCGAGCAACGTCGGCTGCAGGATGCTGCCTTCCAACTGCCCCCCCGTGACCAGCGTTGCGCCTTTGGCCAGGGCATCGTCGATCAGCCCCTTGATGCGTTGGCCGGCACTGACGTCGACCAACGAGCCCAGTACCGAATCGCCGGCCGCCGGATCACCAGCGCGCAGGGTGGCGATCTTGGCGGCCAAGCGGGCGATGAACTCATCCGCCACACGGGCATCGACGATCAGTCGCTCGGTGGACATGCAGATCTGGCCCTGGTTGAAGTAAGCGCCAAAGGCCGCCGCTTGCACCGCGGCGTCCAGGTCGGCGTCGTCCAGCACCAGCAGCGGCGCCTTGCCACCCAGTTCCAGCAGCGCCGGCTTGAGGTTGCGCGCCGACAGTTCGCCGACGATGCGTCCGACATGGGTCGAACCGGTGAAATTGACCCGACGCACCGCCGGGTTGGCAATCAATCGCTCGACAATGGCCGGCGCATCCGCCGGTGCGTTACAGATCACGTTGACCACGCCGTCACCCAGCCCTGCGTCCTGCAACACCTGGCCGATCAGCCGGTGCACTGCCGGGCTTATTTCAGAAGCCTTGAGCACCACGGTGTTACCGCAAGCCAGGGGCATGGCGATGGCGCGGGTGGCGAGAATCACCGGAGCGTTCCAAGGGGCGATGCCCAGCACCACGCCGCAAGGCTGACGCAGGGCCATGGCGAAACTGCCAGGCACGTCCGAAGGAATGATTTCGCCATTGATCTGGGTCGTCATGGAAGCGGCTTCGCGCAGCATGTTCGCCGCCAGGTGCACGTTGAAACCGTACCAATTGGCCATGGCACCGGTCTCGCCGGCAGCAGCGACGAATTCACTGCTGCGGGCCTGCAACTGCTCGGCCGCACGCAACAGCCGCGTCCGGCGTTCGTTAGGCGCCAATGCGGCCCAGGCGGGAAACGCCGCTTGGGCAGCAGCTACCGCGGCATCGGCATCTTCCAGAGTGGCGGCGGCCACGCGAGACACCACCTCACCCGTCACCGGGTTGCAGCGTTCGAAGGTCCGGCCGTCACGGGCCGGGCACGACTGGCCGCCAATCAACAGGGGCACGTCCAGCATGGTGATTCCTCTTTATTGTCTTTATCGGGAATACATCGCAGCGGTGTAACAGTAGCGCCAGGGCGGCGCAGCGAACAGCGGGATGCGGCCCGCCATTCGCCGGTCGATTCAGCGCTTATAGGTTTGCAAGCCAGGCTTGATGCTCTTGTCGTCCAGAAACTGCTTCATGCCCTGCTCGCGGCCACCTTCGGTGTCGAGCAGGCGCGACTGATCGAGCTTGGCGTACAGGTAATCCTCGTTCTGCTCCCAGGTCAGCTCGCGGCAGCGCTTGAAACCATGCTTGGCGGCCCGCAGCACCACCGGGTTCTTCTCCAGCAGGTTGCGCGCCAGCGCCACGGTGACTTCACGCAGTTGCGCCAGGGGCACGCTTTCGTTGACCAAGCCCATTTCGGCGGCTTTTTGCCCGCCGAATGTCTTGCCGGTCATGATGTAGTACAGCGATTGGCGATGGCCCACGGTATCGGCCATGGCCTTGCTGACGAGGTTGCCCGGCGGGATGCCCCAGTTGATTTCCGAGAGACCGAAGGTCGCTTCGTCGGCGCAGATCGCCAGGTCGCACGCCACCAGCGGACTGAAACCGCCACCAAAGCACCAGCCGTTGACCATGGCGATGGTTGGCTTGGCGTACATGCGCAGCAGTTTCCATTGCCATTGCGACGCTTCGCGACGGATTTTTTCCTGGAGGATTTCCGGCCCCGCATCCACTTCGCGGAAATATTCCTTGAGGTCCATGCCAGCGGTCCAGGCGTCACCGGCCCCGGTCAGCACCAATACGCCAGCGGCCGGATCCTGCTCCAAGGTCTCGAGCACGTCGATCATCTCGCGGTTGAGGGTCGGGCTCATGGCGTTGCGCTTTTCCGGGCGATTGAGGGTGACCCAGGCGATGCCCTCCTCGATATCGACCTTGACTGTTTTCCAGCGACCTTCGTAATTACTCATGATGCGTGCTCTCTTGTTCTTGGCTGAAGATGATCAAAAACTAAACCGGAAAAATAGTTATGTCAATTAACTATTAATCGATTTATCTGTCTTTTCCCGGACCTGGATCGAAGGTTACAAATCTCGAATCTGCGCAAGCCCATAGCCAGGGCGTCGCAACCCCGGCAAACTGGATAGCCTTGTTAACCACTTACCTTGAGGAAGTTCACTTCGATGGCCAAGTCTTCCAAGCTTGCCGAACCCGCCGAGCCCCTGGCCGCCGGTACCGACGCGCAAGCGCCGCTGGACTCCGCACTGGATGACCTGATCGGTTACGCCCTGCGCCGCGCCCAGTTGAAACTGTTCCAGAACCTGATTGGCCGGCTCGCCGTCCACGATCTGCGCCCTGCCCAGTTCTCGGCCCTGGCAATCATCGACCAGAATCCCGGCCTGATGCAGGCTGACCTGGCCAAGGCCCTGACGATCGAGCCACCGCAAGTGGTGCCGCTGCTGAACAAGTTGGAAAGCCGGGCCCTGGCCGTGCGCGTGCGGTGCAAGCCGGATAAACGCTCCTACGGGATCTTCCTGAGCAAGACTGGCGAAACCTTGCTCAAGGAACTCAAGCAAATCGCCGCGCAGAGTGACCTGGATTCCACGGCGACCCTTTCAGGGGCTGAGCGTGAGGAGTTGCTGCGGTTGTTGAAGAAGGTTTACCAATAAAGGACACCGCTCCCCTGTGGCGAGGGAGCTTGCTCCCGCTGGGG
>NZ_FMXH01000019.1:0-115074 GCF_900103575.1 Pseudomonas sp. NFACC51
CGGCCCTAAAACCCGGCGACACGGTAGATCAGGTTGATTGAGTGAGCTTGAGAGGGGCTGCTGCGCAGCCCAGCGGGAGCAAGCTCCCTCGCCACGGGGGCTTCACGGGGTATCAGGAATACCGCAACGCCTGCGCCGGTTCGATCTTCGCCGCACGCCACGCCGGGTACACGGTGGCGAGGAAGCTCAGGATGAACCCGGCCGAGCAGATCAGCACCACGTCCCCACGCTGCAGCTCCGACGGCAGGTTGCTGACGAAGTACACGTCGGAACTGAAGATGTGCTGGCCGCTGACCCTTTCCAGCCAGCCCACCAGCGCACTGACGTTCAACGCCGCGATCACCCCCAGCACGCCGCCAATCAGCGTACCGACAACGCCGATCACCGTGCCCTGGACCATGAAGATCGCCATGATCTGCCGCGGCGTGGCGCCGATGGTGCGCAGGATCGCGATGTCCGCGCCTTTGTCGTTCACCACCATGATCAGGGTGGCGATGATGTTGAACGCCGCCACCGCAACGATCATCAGCAGCAGCAAGCCGATCATGGTTTTTTCCATTTTCATGGCACTGAACAGGCTGCCCTGGGTGTGTGTCCAGTCGTCAGCCTTGTAGGCCGCGCCAAGGTTGGTGGCGATGTCACCGGAGACCGTCGGCGCCGCGTACAAATCCTTCACCGCCAGGCGCACGCTTTGTACCTGGTTCGGCTGCCAATGCTGCATCTGTGCGGCATCGGCCAGGTGGATCAGCGCCATGGAGCCGTCCAGCTCGGCGCCCACCTTGAACACACCCACCACATTCAGCCGCTGCATCCGTGGGGTGATGCCGCCGGGGGCCGTGCTGACTTCCGGCACGATCAGGGTGATTTTGTCGCCGACGTTCAGACGAAAACGCCGGGCGGTGATTTCGCCGATCACGACACCAAACTCGCCCGGCTTCAAGGCATCCAGACGCCCCTGGACGATATGCTGGGCGACAATGGACACCTTGCCTTCCTGGGCCGGATCGACGCCACTGATCTGGATCGGCTGCATCGAGCCCTTATGGCTGAGCATGCCCTCCATTTCGGTGAATGGCACCGCAGCGGTGACTTCAGGATTTTTCAGCGCCGCGGCGGCCACCGGTTGCCAGTCGTCGATCGGATTGACGCCGACGATCGTGGCGTGGGGCACCATGCCGAGGATGCGCGAGCTCATTTCGCGCTGGAAGCCGTTCATCACCGACAACACCACGATCATCGCCAGCACACCCAGGGCGAGGCCGATCATCGAGGTCATGGATATGAACGAAACAAAGCGATTGCGGCGCTTGGCGCGGGTATAGCGCGTGCCGATGAAGATCGATAACGGTCTGAACATTCGCGGGGCACCGTATGAAAATAAAAGACCCGGCGCTTGCAGCAAGTACCGGGTTTCGGTCGGTCAGATGGGCGTCAGGCAACCTTCCTGCAAGTGCAGGACGCGGTCCATCTGCCGGGCCAGGTTCATGTCGTGGGTCACCACCAGGAACGCGGTACGCATCGACGTGCTGAGCTCCAGCATCAAATCCTGGATGCCTTGGGCGGTGTGGGAGTCGAGGTTGCCGGTCGGCTCGTCGAGCATCACCAGCCCAGGCTTGTTGACCAAGGCCCGGGCAATCGCCACGCGCTGGCGTTCACCACCGGACAATTCGGCCGGCTTGTGCTCCAGGCGATGCCCCAGCCCTACCCGCTCCAGCAACGCCGTGGCGCGCTGACGGGCCTCAGGAATCGCCGTGCGGCCAATCAACAGCGGCATGCAGACGTTTTCCAGCGCGGTGAACTCGGGCAGCAAATGGTGGAACTGGTAGACGAAGCCCAGGGAACGGTTGCGCAGCAGGCCACGGGCTTTCTCGTTCAGCGCCGAAAGCTCTTCGCCAGCCAGCCAGACACTGCCGGCGGTTGGCGTATCCAGGCCGCCCAGCAGGTTGAGCAAGGTACTCTTGCCCGACCCGGAGGTGCCGACAATCGCCACGCGCTCGCCAGGATGCAGCTCCAGTTGCAGGCCCGACAACACCACCACCGACTCCGGGCCCTCCTCGTAGGATTTGCCCAGGTTGCGGCAACTCAAGATTGCTTTTTCACTCATGCCCGACTCACTCATAACGTAACGCCTCCGCAGGCTGGGTGCGCGCGGCACGCCAGGCAGGATACAGGGTGGCGAGGAAACTCAGGACCAACGCGGCGCCGCAGACCATCAACACGTCATCGGCCTGCAATTGCGATGGCAGGTAGTCGATGAAGTACACGTCGGCGTTGAGAAACTTGTGCCCGATCAGGCCTTCGAGGGCGGCGATCGCGGCGCTGACGTTCAGCGCGGCGAACATCCCGACCAGGGCGCCGACGAACGTACCGATCACGCCAATGACCGTGCCCTGGACCATGAAGATCCGCATGATCTGCCCCGGCGTGGCGCCGAGGGTACGCAGGATCGCGATATCGCCCTTCTTGTCGTTCACCACCATCACCAGCGTGGAGATGATGTTGAACGCCGCCACGGCAACGATCAGCAACAGCAGCAGGCCGATCATGGCTTTTTCCATGCGGATTGCCTGGTACAGGTTGCCGTGGGTTCGGGTCCAGTCCCGGGCGTAGTAACGATCTTCGCCGAGTTGCTGGGCGATGGTCCACGCCACACGCGGTGCCTGGAACAGATCATCGAACTTCAACCGCAGGCCCTGGACCTGATCCGGCTTCCAGCGATGCAGGCGCGCCAGGTCCTGGAGATTGGTGACGCCCAGGTAACCATCGAGCTCGCCAGCGCCGACATGGAAAATGCCGACCACGGTAAAGCGTTTCATGCGCGGGAACATGCCGCCCGGGGTCACGGTGACTTCCGGGGCGACGAAGGTCAGCTTGTCGCCAATGGCAACGCCGAGCTTGGCCGCGGCCTTGTCGCCGATGACGATGCCGAAACTGCCTGGCGCCAGGTCATCGAGTTTTCCCTGCTGCATGAAGTTGTCGATGATCGACACCTGCCGCTCGAGCCCGGGGTCGATGCCATTGAGCAACACTTTGGACACCTTGCCGTCGTTGGTCAGCAGCCCTTGCATCTGGGTGAACGGCGCCACGGCCAGCACCTGCGGGTTCTGCTTGACCTTGGCGGCCAGGCTCGGCCAATCGCTGATGGCTTCGCCGGACTCGAGGGTCGCGTGGGGCACCATGCCCAGCACGCGGGTGCGCATCTCATGGTCGAAGCCGTTCATCACCGAGAGCACGACGATCATCACGACCACGCCAAGGGCCAGCCCGATGATGGACGTCAGGGAAATGAACGATACGAAATGATTGCGACGCTTTGCACGGGTATAACGCGTGCCGATAAATACGAAGAGAGGTCTGAACATGTCGGGGCTTGTTCGGAGGGAAAAGGAACGTCCTTGTGGCGGGGGTCACAAACCAGCTTTACACTCAGACCACCGCCGCTACCATGGGTTCGCCATGTCGACATTAGATGAAGAAGATCGCCGCGAATACTACCGTATCGAGGACACGATCGCACTGGAAATTCGGCCCCTGTCCATTCCTGAAGCTGCTGGCCAGGAAGTGTTGCAGGATGCTTCTCCATTGTTCAATCTGCTCAGTGAATTGCACCTGAGCGAATTCGAGTCACAGCACCTGCTGCGCCAGATCAGCGAGCGCGAACGCAGCATCGCGGCATACCTCAAGGCAATGAACAAACGCATCGACCTGCTCAGCCAGGTCATCGCCCTGACGGTGCTCGGCGAAATCGGCGAACCGCAACCGGTGATCATTTCCGAAGGCGGCGTCGACTTCCAACACCCCACGCCGATCGCGGCCGGCACCCACTTGTCGATCAAGCTGGTGCTGATGCCGCAAGCCCTCGGTCTGTTGCTGCGGGCGCGGGTCACCCACTGCGACCCCAAGGGCGATGGCTTCGACGTGGGCACCGAGTTCGAACGCCCGACCGACGCCCAGCGCCAGTTGCTGGCCCGCTACATCCTGCAGAAACAGGCGCAAGAGCGGCGCCTGGCCCGGGAACAGAACGACTCAGGTATCAATAAGGAAGAACCGTGACCCTCATTTATGGCCACCGCGGCGCCAAGGGCGAAGCGCCGGAAAACACCCTGACCGGTTTTCAGGAGTGCCTCAAGCACGGCGTACGCCGTTGCGAGCTGGACCTGCACCTTTCGATGGACGGCGAGTTGATGGTGATCCACGACCCGACCCTCAAGCGCACCACCGATCGCCGGGGCAAGGTGGTCGAGCATACCGCCGCCGAGCTGGTGACCTACGATGCGCGCAAGGGTGGCCCGGGCTGGATCAAGCCGTGCCCGATCCCACGCCTGGAGGAGCTGTTCGAGAAGTGTGATTTCGAGCACTGGCAATTGGAGGTCAAAAGCGCCTCGCGCACCCGCGCCGCCGCGACGGTGCTGGGCATTCGCGAAATGGCCCAGCGTTTCGGGCTGCTGGACAAAATCACCATCACGTCCAGTTCCCGGGAAGTGCTCAAGGCAGCCCTGGACCTGACCCCGGACATCTCCCGCGGACTGGTGGCCGAATACGCCTGGCTCGACCCGCTGAAGGTCGCCCAGAGTTACGGCTGCGAGATTCTGGCGCTGAACTGGACCCTGTGCACGCCGGAACGCCTGATCAAGGCGCAACGCCAGGGGCTGCATGTGTCGGTGTGGACCGTCAACGAGCCCGCGCTGATGCGCAGGCTCGCCGATTTTGGCGCTGACAGCCTGATTACAGACTTTCCCGGTTTGGCCACTGCCACCCTCGAGAATTGCTGAAATCGGTCTCCCCGGCCGGCTCAGGCCACCGGCCGGAGCCGCTCAAAAAAGCCGGTTGAGCCCGTCATAGGCAGCTACCCGATAGGCTTCGGCCATGGTCGGGTAGTTGAACGTGGTGTTGACGAAGTACTTCAACGTGTTCAATTCGCCCGGCTGGTTCATGATCGCCTGGCCGATGTGCACGATCTCCGACGCCTGGTAGCCGAAGCAGTGCACACCCAGTACTTCCAGGGTCTCGCGGTGGAACAGGATCTTCAGCATGCCTTGCGGCTCGCCGGCGATCTGCGCCCGCGCCATGCTCTTGAAGAAGGCCTTGCCCACTTCATACGGCACCTTGGCCTGGGTCAGCTCCTGCTCGTTCTTGCCGATCGAGCTGATTTCCGGAATGGTGTAAATCCCGGTTGGTACGTCGTTGACGAAGCGCCAGCTGCCGTTGTCGACAATACTGCCGGCGGCCGAACGGCCCTGGTCGTGGGCGGCACTGGCCAGGCTCGGCCAGCCAATCACGTCACCGGCACCGTAGATGTTCGGTACACAGGTACGGTAGTTTTCGTCGACTTCGATCTGGCCGCGGCTGTTGACCTTCACACCAATGTTTTCCAGGCCCAGGGTGTCGGTGTTACCGGTACGACCGTTACACCAGAGCAAGGCGTCGGCCTTGATCTTCTTGCCAGACTTGAGGTGCAGGATCACGCCATTGTCGACGCCTTCCACGCGGTCGTAGTCTTCGTTGTGGCGCACGGTGATGTTGTTGTTGCTGAAGTGATAGCTCAGGGCCTGGGAGATTTCCGAGTCCAGGAAGCTCAGCAACTGGCCGCGGTTATCCACCAGTTCCACCAGCACACCCAGGCCGCTGAAGATCGAGGCGTATTCGCAACCGATCACGCCAGCGCCGTAGACGATGAGCTTACGCGGGGTGTGACCCAGGCTCAGGATGGTGTCACTATCGTAGATACGCGCGTGGTTGAAATCGATGTCGGCCGGGCGATACGGGCGCGAGCCGGTGGCGATGATGATGTGCTTGGCCACCAGTTTCTCGACCACGCCGTTGCCGCAGACCACTTCGACGGTCTGCTCATCAGCAAAGCTGCCGGTGCCAAAGAACACGTCAACGCGATTGCGGGCGTAGTAGCCAGTGCGCGAGGCCACCTGCTTGGAGATCACCTTCTCGGCGCTCTTGAGCACGTCCGGGAAGGAGAACCAACGCGGTTCGCCGATGGCACGGAACATCGGGTTGGTGTTGAACTGCATGATCTGCCGGACCGAGTGACGCAAGGCCTTGGACGGGATGGTACCCAAGTGGGTGCAGTTGCCGCCGACCTGCCGACGACTGTCGACCATCGCCACCTTGCGCCCTGCCTTGGCCGCGTTCATTGCCGCGCCTTCCCCCGCCGGGCCGGAACCCAGTACCACCACGTCGTAGTTGTAGACAGCCATGCGTACTCCTCAGAACAGGCCGCGGCACCACACTTGGCGCCGACGGCTAAATCATGCCGGCCCGCGGCATGAAGGAACAATTTGGGGCCGGTTCACGAGCCCGGCCACAGTCTATAGAAGCGTCAACGCCGCGCACATTACCCCTTGGTCGCGTCGTAGGCTAGTTTTGCCTGCGCTATTTCGCCACACCTACGCTTTCAAAACGCTGTCGGAGCTTGCCCAAATCACTGTGGCGAGGGAGCTTGCTCCCGCTGGGCTGCGCAGCAGACCCATTTTTGTGAGCGCTTCGCACTCAAGCGGGAGCAAGCTCCCTCGCCACAGGTCGCCTGCATCCTGAAGGCTGTCATCATTGGGTTTTTCCACCACTGATCCGTTCAAACACATCGTTGGTACGGGAGACAAAACGATTGCCATCGCGCAGTACAAAAAATACCCCGATGCCGTGCTTTTCGGCATAGTCCCAACCCCGTTCAGGACCGAGAATCAGCAACAGCGTCGATAGTCCATCGGCCATCAACGCTGAAGGATGAATCACCGTGACGGACGCCAGGTCATGTAGGACCGGCGCACCGGTGCGGGCATCAAAAGTGTGGGAATAACGCCTGCCGCCCTGCTCGAAATACTTACGGTAGTCGCCCGAGGTGGAAACCCCGTAGCCGTTGACCTCGATGACACGCTCCGCCACTTGCCGGTCGTCCCGGGGCTCTTCCAGGGCGATACGCCAGGCCGAACCATCGGGTTTGCGCCCGACGGCCTTGAGTTCGCCGGTGGCTTCGGCCAGGTAACTGTCGATGCCCAGGGCCTGGAGCCTGGCGGCGATGCGGTCGACAGCATAACCCGCGGCGATACTGTTGAAGTCGACTTCCACTGCCGCGTCTTTGCACAACCGGTCGCCCTCGATGCGCAAATGACCATGACCGACGCGCTGGCGCACCAAGGCCAAGGCTTCGGCGGTCGGTACTTTTTCTTCGCGAGACTGAGGACCGAAGCCCCACAGGTTCAGCAGCGGTTCCACAGTCAGGTCGAAGGAGCCGTCGCTTTGAACCGACAACTGCTCACCTACGCCGACCAACTCCAGGAGCGGGCCAGGCATGACCTGACAGCTATTGGCCGGCAGCGCGTTGAAACGCTCGATGTCCGAGTCGCTGCGATAGGTTGAGAGTTGCCGATCCACTTCGGCAAGGATGTTTTCCACCTCGGCCTGCACCGTTTTCGCAGTGGGCCCGGCAGAATGTCTGACGTACTGAATCGAATAATGACTGCCCATGGTCGGGCCATCGAAGCGCTCCAGGGTGTCGCCGTTGCCGCAACCCGACAACACGCCGGCCAGCACCACAAGGCCAATCCATCGTCCAGTTAACAAATCTTCATCTCCCCTCAAAACCGCGACCGCCATTATGAACTCCAGCGCTCCCACAGGGGACGCAGTGCCTCCATACAAGATTTGCCAGAGTGAGTACCTACACATGTCTTCCCAAACGAGCAACGGCAAGGCGATTTTTCGCGTTGTCAGCGGCAACTTCCTGGAGATGTTCGACTTCATGGTCTATGGCTTCTACGCCACGGCCATCGCCAAGACGTTCTTCCCCGCCGACAGTGCATTCGCCTCGCTGATGCTGTCCCTGGCCACGTTTGGTGCCGGGTTCCTGATGCGCCCCCTCGGAGCGGTTTTTCTCGGCGCCTACATCGACCGCCACGGCCGTCGCAAAGGCTTGATCATCACCCTGGCGATGATGGCCGCCGGCACGGTGCTTATCGCCTGTGTGCCGGGTTACGCCACCCTCGGCGTGGCGGCACCGCTGCTGGTGCTGCTGGGGCGATTGCTGCAGGGCTTTTCCGCCGGTGTTGAGCTGGGCGGTGTATCGGTGTACCTGGCAGAAATTTCCACGCCGGGGCGCAAAGGGTTCTTTGTCAGTTGGCAGTCCGCCAGCCAACAGGCTGCCGTGGTGTTTGCCGGCCTGCTGGGGGTCGGCCTCAATCACTGGCTGAGTCCCCAGGAGATGGGCGAATGGGGCTGGCGCGTGCCGTTCCTGGTGGGCTGCATGATCGTGCCGGCGATATTCGTGATCCGTCGCTCATTGGAAGAAACACCTGAGTTCCAAGCGAGAAAACATCGCCCCAGCCTGTCGGAAATTGTCCGCTCCATCGGTCAGAACTTCGGCATTGTCTTGGCCGGCATGGCGCTGGTGGTAATGACCACCGTATCGTTCTACCTGATCACCGCCTACACACCGACCTTCGGCAAGGCCGAGTTGAACCTGTCGGATCTGGATGCGCTACTGGTCACGGTCTGCATCGGCTTGTCGAATTTCTTCTGGCTGCCCGTGATGGGGGCGCTTTCCGACAAGGTCGGACGTAAACCCCTGCTGCTCGGTGCGACTATCCTGGCGATCCTGACGGCGTACCCGGCGCTGTCCTGGTTGGTAGCGAATCCAAGCTTCAGCCATTTGCTGATCGTGGAATTGTGGTTGTCATTCCTGTATGGATCGTACAACGGCGCCATGGTCGTCGCCTTGACGGAAATCATGCCGCTCGAAGTGCGTACCACCGGCTTCTCCCTGGCCTACAGCCTGGCGACGGCAACCTTTGGCGGCTTTACCCCGGCGGCCTGTACCTACCTGATCCATGTGCTCGACAACAAGGCTGCCCCGGGGATATGGCTCAGCGGGGCGGCGGTGCTGGGCTTGATTGCGACCCTGGTGTTGTTCAAGGGCAACCGTCATGAGTTGCGGACTGCGCAAGCTTCGGTGGTGGGCGGCGCCTGATAGATTGCCTGCTCGCGAAGAGGCCGAGCCACTCAACACAAAACCTCCAGATACAAAAACGCCCCGACAAGTCGGGGCGTTTTCATGTGCGGCTAAGGCTTAGCGCGGGAACGCTGGCGGGTTTACACCAGCCATGTCTTCCATCACGCGAACCACCTGGCAGCTGTAACCGAACTCGTTGTCGTACCAAACGTACAACACAACACGGTTGTCCTGAACGATGGTCGCTTCAGCGTCGACCACACCGGCATGGCGCGAACCAACGAAGTCGGTGGACACCACTTCCTGGGAATTGACGAAGTCGATTTGCTTGTGCAGGTCGGAGTGCAGCGCCATGTAGCGCAGGTACTCGTTCATCTCTTCACGGGTGGCGGCTTTCTCAAGGTTCAGGTTGAGGATGGCCATCGACACGTTCGGCGTCGGCACACGGATCGCGTTGCCGGTCAGCTTGCCAGCCAGCTCAGGCAGGGCCTTGGCAGCGGCGGTGGCGGCACCGGTCTCGGTGAGGACCATGTTCAGCGCGGCGCTGCGGCCACGGCGGTCGCCCTTGTGGAAGTTGTCGATCAGGTTCTGGTCGTTGGTGTACGAGTGAACCGTTTCAACGTGACCGTTGACGATGCCGAACTTGTCGTTCACCGCCTTGAGCACCGGCACGATGGCGTTGGTGGTGCAGGAAGCCGCGGAAACGATCTTGTCGTCAGCGGTGATGTCGCCGTGGTTGATGCCGTGAACGATGTTCTTCAGCTTGCCCTTGCCAGGCGCGGTCAGCACGACGCGGTCGATGCCCGGGCAGGCCAGGTGCTGGCCCAGGCCCTCGGCATCACGCCATACGCCGGTGTTGTCCACCAGCAGTGCGTCCTTGATGCCGTACTGGGTGTAGTCGACCTCGGTCGGGTTCTTCGCGTAGATCACCTGGATCAGGTTGCCGTTGGCGAGAATGGTGTTGTTTTCTTCATCGATGATGATGGTGCCGTTGAACGAACCATGGACCGAATCACGACGCAGCAGGCTGGCGCGCTTGGTCAGGTCGTTCTCGGCGCCTTTGCGCACCACGATGGCCCGCAGGCGCAGGCCGTCGCCGCCACCGGTTTTTTCGATCAGGATGCGCGCCAGCAGACGGCCGATACGACCGAAGCCGTACAGGACCACGTCAGTGCCTTTGCGAGGCGAAGCGTTCTGCTGGCCAACCACATCGGCCATCTCTTCACGAACGAACTGCTCGGCGCTACGGCCATTGCCTTCGCTGCGGAATTTGAACGCCAACTTGCCCAGATCCACCGAAGCCGCGCCGAGCTTGAGCTCGCTCATGGCTTTGAGCAGGGGGAATGTTTCGTGGACGGAGAGTTCGCTGTCGTCGGAAGAACGGTGGCGAGCAAAGCGGTGGGCTTTGAGGATCGCGATGACAGACTGGTTGATCAGGCTGCGGCCATAGATCGAGCTCACCACGTTGTTATTGCGGTAGAGCTGACCGATGAGAGGGATCATCGCTTCTGCGAGAGCTTCACGATCAATCCATTCACCAAGACACTGGTCGGGCTTCTGAGTCACGGTAACCTTCCACATGTAGGGGCTGAAAAAAGGGGCTACATTATGCCGCCGAGTCCTCGGCGGAGCAATGCGCGCCTGTCGCACCGTGGTTTTCCTGTCTGCCTGGGTAGTCTGCGACTGACAGCAGCCCCCTTCCCCCGCTACAATTGTCGACTTTGTCGCAACGCTGGAGCTCAACCTTCCGTGCCCGTTCTGCGTCTTCCGCTTCTCCCTGCCGCGGCAGGTAAACAGCACTGGGGCAACCTGCCCGGTGCCGCCCTGAGCCTGGCCATCGCCGAGGCTGCCAGCGCTGCAAAGCGCTTCACCCTGCTGCTGACCGCCGACAGCCAAAGCGCCGAGCGGCTGGAACAGGAGCTGAGTTTCTTCGCTCCGGATTTGCCGGTCTTGCATTTCCCGGACTGGGAAACCCTGCCCTACGATCTGTTTTCACCGCACCAGGACATCATTTCCCAGCGAATCGCCAGCCTTTATCGGCTGCCGGAACTCAGTCATGGCGTTTTGGTAGTGCCGATCACTACGGCCCTACATCGTCTGGCACCGACCCAATTCCTGCTTGGCAGCAGCCTGGTGCTGGACATCGGCCAGAAGCTCGATGTCGAGCAAATGCGCACCCGCCTTGAGGCCAGTGGCTATCGCTGCGTCGACACGGTGTACGAGCACGGCGAGTTCGCGGTACGCGGCGCCTTGATCGACCTGTTCCCGATGGGCAGCAAACTGCCTTATCGAATCGACCTGTTCGACGACGAAATCGAGACCCTGCGCACCTTCGACCCGGAAAACCAGCGGTCCATCGATAAAGTGCAGTCGATCCGCCTGTTGCCGGCCAAGGAGTTCCCGCTGCAAAAAGACGCCGTGACCCGCTTCAAGGCACGCTTTCGCGAACGTTTCGACGTGGATTTCCGCCGCTGCCCGATCTTCCAGGACCTGAGCAGCGGGATCACCCCCGCCGGCATCGAGTACTATCTGCCGCTGTTTTTCGAAGAAACCTCCACCCTGTTCGACTACCTGCCCCAGGACACCCAGGTGTTTTCCCTGCCCGGCATCGAACAGGCGGCGGAAAATTTCTGGAACGATGTGCGCAATCGCTACGAAGAGCGTCGCGTCGATCCTTCCCGTCCTTTATTACCACCCGCCGAGCTGTTCCTGCCGGTGGAAGACTGCTTTGCCCGCCTCAAGAGTTGGCCGCGGGTAGTGGCGAGCCAGCAGGACGTGGAAACCGGCGTCGGCCGTGAGCGCTTCCCGGCCAGGGCATTGCCGGACCTGGCGATCGAAGCCAAGGCCACGCAGCCCTTGGCGGCACTGGCTGGCTTTCTCGATGCGTTCCCCGGTCGCGTGCTGTTCACCGCCGAGTCCGCCGGCCGCCGTGAAGTGTTGTTGGAGCTGCTCGAACGCCTGAAGCTGCGACCAAAGACCGTCGACAGCTGGCCGGACTTCGTCGCAGGCAAGGATCGCCTGGCGATCACCATCGCACCGCTTAACGATGGCCTGGTCCTGGATGACCCGGCCCTTGCCCTGGTGGCGGAAAGCCCGCTGTTCGGGCAGCGCGTCATGCAGCGCCGTCGGCGCGAGAAACGTGCCGACGCCGCCAACGACGCGGTCATCAAGAACCTCACCGAGCTGCGCGAAGGCGCGCCCGTGGTGCACATCGACCACGGCGTAGGTCGCTACCTGGGCCTGGCGACCCTGGAAATCGACAATCAGGCCGCCGAATTCCTGACCCTGGAATACGCCGAGGGCGCCAAACTCTATGTGCCGGTGGCGAACCTGCACCTGATCGCCCGCTACACCGGCAGCGACGACGCGCTGGCCCCGCTGCATCGCCTGGGCTCGGAAACCTGGCAGAAAGCCAAGCGCAAGGCCGCCGAACAAGTGCGCGACGTGGCCGCCGAACTGCTGGACATCTATGCCCGTCGCGCCGCACGCGAGGGCTATGCCTTCGCCGACCCGAAGGCCGATTACGAAACCTTCAGCGCCGGTTTCCCGTTCGAAGAAACCGTCGACCAGCAGACCACCATCGAAGCCGTGCGCGCCGACATGCTCGCGCCCAAACCGATGGACCGGCTGGTGTGCGGCGACGTGGGCTTCGGCAAGACCGAAGTGGCGATGCGCGCCGCGTTCATTGCCGTGCACGGTGGCAAGCAGGTGGCGATCCTGGTGCCGACCACCCTGCTCGCCCAGCAGCACTACAACAGTTTCCGCGACCGCTTTGCCGACTGGCCGGTGACCGTGGAAGTGATGAGCCGTTTCAAATCCACCAAGGAAGTGAACGCCGCCGTGGCCGATCTGGCCGAGGGCAAGATCGACATCGTCATCGGTACGCACAAGCTGCTGCAGGACGACGTGAAGTTCAAGAGCCTGGGGCTGGTGATCATCGACGAAGAGCACCGCTTTGGCGTGCGCCAGAAAGAACAGCTCAAGGCCCTGCGCAGCGAAGTCGACATCCTGACCCTGACCGCCACGCCGATCCCGCGCACGCTGAACATGGCGGTATCGGGCATGCGCGACCTGTCGATCATCGCCACGCCACCGGCCCGGCGCCTGTCGGTGCGCACCTTTGTCATGGAGCAGAACAAAAGCACGGTCAAGGAAGCCCTGCTGCGTGAGTTGCTGCGTGGCGGCCAGGTCTATTACCTGCACAACGACGTGAAGACCATCGAGAAGTGCGCCGCCGACCTGGCCGAACTGGTGCCGGAAGCGCGGATCGGCATCGGTCACGGGCAAATGCGCGAGCGTGAACTCGAACAGGTGATGAGCGACTTCTACCACAAGCGCTTCAACGTACTGATCGCCTCGACCATCATCGAGACCGGCATCGACGTGCCGAGCGCCAACACCATCATCATCGAGCGCGCCGACAAATTCGGCCTGGCCCAGTTGCATCAGTTGCGCGGCCGGGTCGGTCGTAGCCACCACCAGGCCTATGCCTACCTATTGACGCCACCGCGCCAGCAGATCACTCCGGATGCGGAAAAGCGCCTGGAGGCCATCGCCAATACCCAGGACCTGGGCGCCGGCTTCGTGCTGGCCACCAATGACCTGGAAATCCGTGGCGCCGGCGAATTGCTGGGCGACGGCCAGAGCGGCCAGATCCAGGCCGTCGGCTTCACCCTGTACATGGAAATGCTCGAACGCGCGGTCAAGTCGATCCGCAAGGGCGAGCAGCCGAACCTCGACCAGCCCCTGGGCGGCGGGCCGGAAATCAACCTGCGGGTGCCGGCGCTGATCCCGGAAGACTACCTGCCGGACGTCCACGCGCGGCTGATCCTCTACAAACGCATCGCCTCGGCCAGTGACGAGGAAGGTCTCAAGGACCTGCAGGTGGAGATGATCGACCGCTTCGGCCTGCTGCCGGAACCGACCAAGAACCTGGTGCGCACCACACAGCTCAAGCTCAAGGCCGAGCAACTGGGCATCAAGAAAGTCGATGGCGGCCCCAATGGCGGCCGGATCGAGTTCGAAGCCCAGACCCCGGTCGACCCGCTGGTGCTGATCAAGTTGATCCAAGGCCAGCCCAAACGCTACAAGTTCGAAGGTGCCACGATGTTCAAATTCATGGTGCCCATGGAACGCGCGGAAGAGCGTTTCAATACCGTAGAGGCGCTGTTCGAGCGCCTCACTCCGACCACTGCTTGAAGGACGCCACATGCGCCTGTTCCGCTCACTGACCTTGTTGATGACCCTGGTCGCCCCCCTGGCGTTTGCCGACGACCTGTATCAGGTTGAAATGATTCTGGTGCGCCAGAATGCCGAGCCGGCGATTGTCAGCCGCGCCGCACCGGAAGACTGGGACGCCGGCGCGCAACGCCTGGGCGCGGACAGCCAGCGCACGCCGGCCCTGGGCAACATCGTCGAGAAACTCACCGCCAGCGGCCAATACACAGTATTGATGCACAAGGCCTGGCAGCAGACGCTCGGTGAACAGGGGCGCAAAGTTGCCATCAGCGACGGCGCCGAACAGTTCGGGCAATTCCCCATCGAGGGCACCCTGGAACTGAAGCTGGGCCGTTTCACCGACGTGGATGCCGATTTCTGGATCAACCAGATCAACGCCAATGGCCTGGTCACCTCCAGCGAGCGCCTCAAGCAGCAGAGCCATACCAAGAATGGCCAACTGAACTTCCTCGACAACGGGCATCTTGGCCTGCTGATCAAGATCACCTCGTTGACCGCGCCCGCGCCACGGCAGGCACCTGAAGTCATTCCGGACTGAGTGGCGCGCCTATGCCCTCGCCCCTGAGCAAACCCCTGGCACCTTCCTGGGTCAATCGATTCAAGGAACAGAGCCTGGAGCGCGGGCGCCGTTATGCGCTGGAAAACCGCGTCAGGATTGTCGAAGCCGGCGACAGCACCATCTCCGCCAGTTGCGAAGGCTCTGGCGGTAACGTCTACCGTCAGACCATTCGCCTTAAAGAGTCAGCCAAGGGCGCGCTGATTCTGCTCGAAGCCGCGTGCTCCTGCCCGGTGCGTATCAACTGCAAGCACTGCGCGGCCGTGCTGCTGCAAGTCCAGGAAACCCTGGCCTACCCGGCCGCCGAAAAAGACGCGCAATTGCTGGAGAAACTCCAGGCCGTGCTGGACAACCGCAGCCCCAAGGCCCCGCCACAAGTACTGGTGGACAACGTGCAACCAGTGCCGCGCCTGTGGCTGGCCAGTATCGAGTTCAGCGCCTTCGAGCCGCGCAACGGCAAGATGCAGCGCTACATTCAACACCGCGCCGCACTGTCGTTCAGTTACCTGGACGAATACGTCAGTGGCCAGCGCAACACCGACGTGCTGATTCGCCAGGAAACCCAGACACTGCGGATAAAACGCCACACCGATGTGGAACAGTCCTACCGCGAACAGCTGCGAATCCTCGGCTTCAAGGTCGCGACCCGACAAAGCAAGGCCCTGCCGGAAAGCGCCGGCGAATTGTACGAAATGGTCAACGACAGTGCCTGGCTGACCTTCACCCTCAATGACCTGCCGAAACTGCGCAGCCAAGGCTGGGAATTGCAGATCGACGAGGACTTCGGCTTCGACCTGACGGCAGTGGACGAGTGGTACGCCACCGTCGAGGAAACGCCGGAGCGGGACTGGTTCGACCTGGAACTGGGGATCATCGTCAATGGCGAGCGCCTGAGCCTGCTGCCGATCCTGCTGAACCTGATGCGTTCGCACATCGAATTGTTCAACCCGGAACGCCTGGCCCGGCGTCGGGACGACGAACTCATCCTGGTCAACCTGCCCAACCGCCCGAACTCGGAGTTCGGCCCGCAGCAGGTGGCCCTGCCTTATGGCCGGCTGAAGCCAGTGCTGGCGACCCTGGGCGAGTTTTACCTGCAAGAGCCCGGCACCACCAAACTGCGCCTCAACAGCGCGGATGCCCTGCGCCTGAACCCGCTGCAAGACATGCCCTTGACCTGGGAAGGTGGCGAACACATTCGCGGCCTGGCGCAACGCCTGCGGGACATCAAGGATTACACCGCCATCGCGCCCGAGGGCCTGAACGCGACGCTGCGACCTTATCAACTCGAAGGCTTGAGCTGGATGCAATCGCTCAGGCAGCTGGAAGTCGGCGGCATTCTTGCGGACGACATGGGCCTGGGCAAAACCCTACAGACCCTGGCGCACATTCTCAGCGAAAAAAACGCCGGGCGCCTGGACCGGCCGTGCATGGTCGTCATGCCGACCAGCCTGATCCCCAACTGGCTCGACGAGGCGGCTCACTTCACGCCGCAGCTCAAGGTATTGGCGCTTTACGGCGCCGGGCGCAAGAAATATTTCGACCGACTGGCCGATTACGACCTGGTCCTCACCACCTATGCCCTGCTGCCCAAGGATGTCGAGCGCCTGGCCGCGCAGCCGTTGCACGTGCTGATCCTCGATGAAGCCCAGTACATCAAGAACCCCACCAGCAAAGCTGCCCAGGCCGCCCGCGAGCTCAACGCCCGCCAGCGGCTGTGCCTGTCCGGCACGCCGTTGGAAAATCACCTGGGCGAATTGTGGTCGCTGTTTCACTTCCTGCTGCCGGGGTGGCTTGGGGACGTCAAGAGTTTCAACCGCGATTACCGTGTACCGATCGAAAAGCGCGGCAGCGATGTACGACTGCAGCACCTCAACGGTCGGATAAAACCTTTCCTGCTGCGCAGGACCAAGGAGCAAGTGGCGACGGAGTTGCCGCCCAAGACCGAGATCATCCATTGGGTCGAACTCAGCGACGCCCAGCGCGACGTCTACGAGACCATGCGCCTGGCGATGGACAAGAAGGTCCGCGACGAGATCACGCGCAAAGGCGTGGCCCGCAGCCAGATCATCATTCTCGAGGCGCTGCTCAAGCTGCGCCAGGTGTGTTGCGACCTGCGCCTGATCAACGACGCCACCCTGCCCGCCCGAGGCAGCACCTCGGGCAAGCTCGACAGCCTGATGGAAATGCTCGAAGAACTGTTCGAAGAAGGTCGCCGGGTGCTGTTGTTTTCCCAATTCACGTCCATGCTGGCGCTGATTGAAGAGGAGCTGAAGAAACGCGGCGTCGATTACGCCCTCCTGACCGGCCAGACCCGCGACCGGCGCACGCCCGTCAAGGAATTCCAGAGCGGCAAGCGTCAGATCTTCCTGATCAGCCTGAAGGCTGGTGGTGTAGGCCTGAACCTGACCGAGGCCGACACAGTGATTCACTACGATCCATGGTGGAACCCGGCCACCGAAAACCAGGCGACCGACCGCGCCTACCGCATCGGCCAGGAAAAACCGGTATTCGTCTACAAGCTGATTGCCCGAGGCACGGTGGAAGAAAAGATCCAGCTACTGCAAAAGGAAAAATCCGACCTCGCGGCCGGCGTGCTGGACGGACGCGTGGCCGGAGACTGGAAACTGCAGAGCGACGATATCGAAGCATTGTTCGCGCCGCTGCCGGACAAACTGGAAAAGCGCTGACCCCCTCAATTCCTGTGGGAGCCGAGCTTGCTCGCGATGGCGGTGGTTCAGCTGGCGCAAATGTCGACTGTGCTGCCGTCATCGCGAGCGAACTCGGCTCCCACATTGCTCAGCGCTAATCAATCAGCTGGGCAGCCCTAAGCGCGCCGAGCGCCGCCAACCAGCGAGGGTTCTGGCGATATTCCGTTGAAGCATAGGCCTTGCCACGCATGCGGGCGATCCGTGCCGAAGGCTTGACCTTCAGGCGCTGGGCGGCGCTCAAGGCGAGCTCGGCAGCCGCGCGATCGTTGCACACCAGCCCCATGTCACAACCGGCCGTCAAGGCAGCCTCGATACGACTGGCGGCATCACCGACCACATGAGCACCGGCCATTGACAGGTCATCACTGAAGATCACGCCCTCGAATTGCAACTCGCCACGCAGGATGTCCTGCAACCAGCGGCGAGAGAACCCAGCCGGATTGGCGTCAACCTGCGGGTAGATGACATGGGCCGGCATCACGGCGGCCAGTTGCCTGGTCAGCCTGGCAAACGGCACCAGGTCATTGGCGCGAATCTGCTCCAGGCTACGCTCATCGGTCGGAATCGCCACATGGGAATCGGCCTCGGCCCAGCCATGCCCCGGGAAGTGCTTGCCAGTGGCAGCCATCCCGGCGGCGCTCATGCCCCGGATGAAGGCACCGGCCAATAACGCCGCGCGCTCGGGGTCGCCTTCGAAGGAACGACTGCCGACGACGGCGCTGCGCTGGTAATCGAGGTCAAGCACCGGGGCAAAGCTCAAGTCGAGACCGACCGCCAGCACTTCAGTGGCCATGATCCAGCCGCACTGTTCGGCCAGGTATTCGGCGTTCGGGTTGTCGGCTATCGCCCGCATCGCCGGCAAGCGCACGAACCCCTGGCGCAGGCGCTGGACGCGGCCGCCTTCCTGATCCACCGCCAACAGGAGGTCGGGACGGATGGCACGGATCGACGCGCTCAATTCCCGCACCTGACGTGGGTGTTCGATGTTGCGGGCAAAAATGATCAGGCCGCCCACTTCGGGCTGACGCAACAGGTGGCGATCTTCGGCCGTCAGCCAGGTACCGGCGACGTCCACCATCAACGAGCCTTGCAGGCCGGCAGTCATAGAATTTCCTTGATAAAGATGAACCCGCGTGGCGACACACCCACGACAGCGTTGCCAGGAGCCAGGCCCGGCAGGTCGCGGTGACGCAATGGAGGATAAGACGGATTAGAAACGAAAGTCGGCATGGGCGGCTAGCTTAGCGGATGTAGGCCGCTGCGCACACCCATGCCCTCACGCCTTGGCGAGCGCCGGGGCGGATTTGCTGCGCGGTCGCAATTGCGCGGCCGCCATGGCTTCATCGGTCACACCGGTTTCGGCGCGCATGCCGGCAGCCAGGAACGGCACCATCAACCGCATCACCTGCTCTATAGAGGTGTTCACGCCGAAATCGGTTTCCGCGATAGCCCGCAGCGCCTTGATACCGGACATGCTGAACGCCGCGGCGCCAAGCATGAAGTGCACACGCCAGAACAGCTCGATCGGCGGGATACGCGGCGCCGCCTCGTTGACCAGCAACATGTAGCGGCGGAACACCTTGCCGTACATGTCTTCAAGATAACGCCGCAAATGCCCCTGGCTCTGGCTGAAGGCAAGGCCCAGCAGGCGCATGAAAATGGACAGATCGTTACCGCTGCGCGGCTGCACGACAAGGGCTTGCTCGACCAGGATTTCCAACAGCTCTTCCAGGGTCGGCTTTACGTCGGGCTTGGCCTGGCGGCGCTCCAGCTCGCGATCGAGGCTCAGGCAGAAAGGCCCGAGGAACCGCGAGAACACGGCCTGGATCAGGGCTTTTTTCGAGCCGAAGTGATAGTTCACCGCCGCCAGGTTCACCCCGGCCTTGCTGGTGATCAGACGCAACGAGGTTTCAGCGAAACCTTTTTCCGCGAACAACTGCTCGGCAGCATCGAGAATGCGTTCAACGGTTTCCGACTGGGCCATAGTTACTCCGCCTGACAAACACTTGTTTGAAACATACGTTTCAGCCCTGGGGTTGTCAAGCCTGCCGGGGCGTTTTGCGAACGCCCGGTCACGTATTTAACCACACCTTTTCACGGGTGGTAGTCATGTCGCAGTCAACAGCCCGACCGACCGTCCAGCGCCTCGTGAAAAAAGGAGGATTGCCAAGCGCTGCCCACTGTATATAATCCCAGTCACTGTATAAAAAGACAGAGCGATCAATATGCTAAAGCTGACGCCACGCCAAGCAGAGATTCTGGCCTTCATCAAACGCTGCCTCGAAGACAACGGCTACCCGCCAACCCGCGCGGAAATCGCCCAGGAACTGGGTTTCAAGTCGCCCAACGCGGCTGAAGAACACCTCAAGGCGCTGGCGCGCAAGGGTGCTATCGAAATGACCCCGGGCGCATCCCGTGGCATTCGCATCCCCGGCTTCGAAGCCAAGGCCGACGAAACCACCCTGCCGATCATCGGCCGGGTAGCGGCAGGCGCACCGATCCTGGCCCAGCAGCATGTCGAGGAGTCCTGCAACATCAATCCTTCGTTCTTCCATCCTCGTGCCGACTACCTGCTTCGTGTACACGGCATGAGCATGAAGGACATCGGCATCTTCGACGGTGACCTCCTGGCCGTCCACACCACCCGTGAAGCCCGCAATGGCCAGATCGTGGTGGCGCGAATCGGCGACGAAGTGACCGTCAAGCGCTTCAAGCGCGACGGCAGCAAGGTCTGGCTCATTGCCGAGAACCCGGAGTTCGCCCCCATCGAAGTGAACCTGAAAGATCAGGACCTGGTCATCGAAGGCTTGAGCGTCGGCGTCATTCGCCGCTAAAGGAGGCTTTATGCAGTTCCCTCACACACCACAACACACACAACTTCCGCTGTTCGAGGCATTCATGGCCCAACCGCTGGTTCCAGTCCTGAAAGAGGTCATCGAGTCGCCCTGGGGCGTCGAACCCGAGGCCTTCAGCGAACTGTCGTTACGTGGTGCGGCCGGAAACTGCCTGAACCTGCTGGCGCCGATCTTGCGAGAACTCAGCCAGGACCAGGATGCTCGCTGGCTTACGCTGATCGCACCACCGGCCAGCGTCACCCAAGCCTGGTTGCGGGATGCCGGCCTGAACCGTGAGCGTATCCTGTTGTTGCAGCCGCGGGGCACCCAAAGCGCCCAACAGTTGACTTGCGAGGCCTTGCGCCTGGGCCGTAGCCACACTGTGGTCAGCTGGCTCAACCCATTGACCACCGCCGCACGGCAACAGTTGATCAGCGCCGCCCGCACCGGGGACGCACAAAGTCTGAATATTCGATTGGGCTAAGACAAACGCGGGGCTTCTCCAAGGCAGAGAAGCCGACCAGCCACACTCTCCAAAAAAGCCGACAGACGGGATCAATGAAGAACCCGCGGCCCCTCTTCCTTGTTGAATTCGCCTTCAACCAGGCGACCTGCCATCTGAACGCCCACGCTCAGCATCGCCTTGGCGACTTCGACGTGTTGCCCCTGGAGGAATACCTTGGCATCTTCGGAGAAGTTCAGGGTAACCAGAGAACCCTCGTCCTCAGCCCTGCGCAGCTCGATGCGGCCATCAGGAAGTTCGACAATTTCTAGAAAGGACGTAGGCATAAAAGTCTGTTCTCCACGAAAGGCGAGGATTATATAGTCATCGGCCAGGCTCCGCTCGGGATCTTGACCAAGCGTTATCAATGAACGTAACGGGCCGTGGGGAAACTCAGCACTCGTTCAAACCTTCGCGAAAGCGTATCGCCAGGCTCTTGAGGTTCTGACGCCAGCTCTCCAGCTCCTCCCGGCTCAACTCCGGCTCGGGTTCTTGTTCATCCAGATTAACCGCCACGATCAACGGCTGGGTCACGTCCCCCTTGGGCTTGCGTGGGGCCCTGGGCGGCTCGAACAGCGCCGCATGGGCCGCCAATAGCTTCGCCAGCCAGGTTTCCGGGTTATGCGCCAGTTCGACCATTTCGGCCAGTTCCGGAATCGCGATGGTTTCCAGCACTTCGCGGGTCAACAGCAGCTCAGCCCGAGGTGCGTTCGCTTGTGGCAGGCGATAGAAACCGGCGATTTCATGGCACAACCCCAACAACGCACCGTACAGGTGAAACAGCGCGGATTCGCGTCCTGCCTGGAGCAACGCCGGGGAATTCATCGCACGTCCGTCCTCGGCCCTGGTGAGCGCTTCGAGCGACAGACCGGCGAAATAGATTTTCTGATTGGTGCGGGTATAGAGTTCGTGGGCCATGGCGGCATCTCCCCAACGAAATGAAAGCTTCACGCAAGTGCGACAGTGTCATGGATCAACCGAGGCCACTGCAAGCCAAAAACAAAAAGGCCGCATGAAAACCTATGGGTTGTCATGCGGCCTTTTTGTCAGGTCTGCGAATTTAGCGATTGCAGAGGGCGGCTGCGCCGCCAGCGGGAGCAAGCTCACTCGCCACAAGAGCCTCAACCCCGCCCTCCAGACAAGCCCTGGCGATCAGCGCTTGTCTTCAACCGTCCACTTACCGCCGTCGTAGTAGGCCTTCCAGCCGGTCGGCTTGCCGTCGACTTCGGTCTGTACGTACTGCTCCTTGGTCTTGCGACTGTAGCGAATGACCGCCGGGCGCCCTTCCGGATCCTTCTGCGGCGCTTCGCAGAGGAAATGGTACTTCGGATCGATCTCGTCCTTGTGCGGCACGATTTCTATCACCAACGGTGCACGGGTCTCGCGGTTTTTCGGGAACTGGCTGGCCGCCAGGAACAGGCCGGAGGCACCGTCACGCAGGATGTAGGTGTCGTTGACCTTCTCGCACTTGAGCTCAGGCATCTTCACCGGGTCCATCTTCGGCGGCGCCGCGTCACCACTCTTGAGCAGTTTGCGGGTGTTCTTGCAGGTCGGGTTGGTGCAACCGAAGAATTTGCCGAAACGACCGGTCTTGAGCTGCATCTCGCTGCCACACTTGTCGCACTCCAGGCTCGGGCCTTCGTAGCCCTTGATGCGATAAGTGCCCTCTTCGATCTCGTAGCCGGCACAATCGGGGTTGTTACCGCAGATGTGCAGCTTGCGCTTCTCATCCAGCAGGTAGGCATCCATCGCCGTGCTGCAGATCGGGCAGCGATGCTTGCCGCGCAATACCAGGGATTCCGACTCGCCCTCGTCGTCAGCGGCGATTTCATCGCCCGGCACGAGGTTGACCGTCGCCTTGCAGCGTTCCTTGGGTGGCAGGCTGTAGCCCGAGCAACCGAGGAACACACCGGTCGAGGCGGTACGGATTTGCATCGGGCGCCCACAGGTCAGGCACGGGATGTCGGTCATGACCGGCTGGTTGGCGCGCATGCCGCTGTCAGGGCTTTCGGCCACTTCGAGCTTTTTCTTGAAGTCGCCGTAGAACTCGTCGAGAACGTTTTTCCAGTCGCGCTCGCCCTGGGCCACATCGTCGAGGTTCTCTTCCATACCGGCGGTGAAGCCGTAGTCCATCAGGTTCGAGAAGCTCTCGGACAAACGCTCGGTAACGATGTCGCCCATCTTTTCCGAATAGAAACGACGGTTGTGCAGCGCCACATAGCCGCGGTCCTGGATGGTGGAGATGATCGCTGCGTAGGTCGAAGGACGACCAATACCGCGCTTTTCCATTTCCTTGACCAGGCTGGCTTCGGAGTAACGGGCCGGTGGCTTGGTGAAATGCTGGGTCGGATCAAGCTTGATCAGCTTCATCACGTCGCCCTGGGCCATGTCTGGCAGGACGTCGTCATCCCCAGGCTTGGTGATCTGCGGCATGACGCGAGTGTAGCCGTCGAACTTCAGGATGCGGCCCTTCGCGCGCAGCTCGAAGTCGCCGGCACCGACGCTGACCGTGGTCGACAAGTATTGCGCCGGCAGCATCTGGCAGGCCAGGAACTGGCGCCAGATCAGCTCGTAGAGACGCTCGGCATCGCGTTCCATGCCCGACAGTTTGCTTGGCTCGGTGTTGGCATCGGACGGACGAATCGCTTCGTGCGCCTCTTGTGCGCCTTCCTTGCTGCTGTAGACGTTCGGCGTGTCCGGCAGGTACTTCTTGCCGAATTCGCTTTCTATATAAGTGCGCGCCATCGCCACGGCATCGGCCGAAAGATTGGTCGAGTCGGTACGCATATAGGTGATGTAGCCGGCTTCGTACAGACGCTGGGCCATCATCATGGTTTTCTTCACGCCAAAGCCCAGGCGATTGCTCGCAGCCTGTTGCAGCGTGGAGGTAATGAACGGCGCCGACGGCTTGCTGCTGGTCGGCTTGTCTTCGCGCTTGACGATGCTGTAGCTGGACGCCTTGAGCTTTTCCAGTGCCGCCATGGCCTGGGCTTCGTTGAGCGGCTTGAAGGCTTCGCCCTTTTCCCGCGCCACGTCGAAGCGCACGGTGGCACCCTTCGCGGTGCCGAGGTCGGCGTGGACTTCCCAGTACTCTTCAGGGATGAACGCGCGGATCTCGCGCTCGCGCTCCACCACCAGCTTCACCGCAACCGACTGCACGCGACCAGCCGACAGGCCGCGGGCGATCTTGGCCCACAGCAGGGGCGAGACCATATAGCCCACCACGCGGTCGAGGAAGCGACGCGCCTGTTGAGCGTTGACCCGATCGATGTCCAGCTCACCCGGCTGGGAGAAGGCTTCCTGGATGGCCTTCTTGGTAATTTCGTTGAACACCACGCGCTTGTAGCGGCTGTCATCCCCACCAATGGCTTCGCGCAGGTGCCAGGCAATGGCTTCCCCTTCGCGGTCCAAGTCCGTCGCGAGATAGATGGTGTCGGCATCCTTGGCGAGCCGGCGCAGCTCTTCGATGACCTTTTCCTTGCCCGGGAGGATCTCGTACTTGGCTTTCCAGCCGTGTTCCGGATCGACCCCCATGCGTGAGACCAGCTGCTTGCGCGCCTTGTCTTTCGGCGACAGCGCCGGCGCTTCACCAGCCGCAGCCTTGCCGCGCTTGGCGGCTGGCTCCTTGCTGGCGCTAGCCGAACCGCTGGTGGGCAGGTCTCGGATATGGCCGATACTCGACTTCACCACGTATTGGTTGCCCAGATACTTGTTGATGGTCTTGGCCTTAGCCGGGGATTCCACAATGACCAGCGATTTGCCCATGGATCAGAAAATTCCTGAATTCTAAAAAGTGAAAGGCGGTTGGCGCCTGACGCGGCACCGCTATATATAGTGGCTGCAAGGTGAGGTCAAGCGCAGGGTTGCCCGCATACCGGCCTCAAGGCTTGGAAAAAATGCTCTCCTCGGCCTGCACCAAAGCAAAGCGTGGCACCTGTTCGCCGTCAACCTCGACGGACTCCTCGAACATGCTCAAGGGACGCACCCAAAAGCCGTAATCGCCATACAGGGCTTGATAGAAGACCACTTCTTCCTCGGTCTCGGAATGCCGCGCAATGCTGAATACGCGGTACTGCGGACCTTTGTAATGCTGGTAGAGCCCAGGTTGTATCGGCATGTCTTGGCCCTCACTCAAATCTTTTCAAAATAAAAACAAAATTTTTCTACTAAACCCGGAAAAAACAAAAACCGGGGCACTTGGCCCCGGCTTCCATCAACGCAACGCTTAGACGCGTTCGAAGACAGTGGCAATGCCCTGGCCGAGGCCAATGCACATGGTCGACACACCAAAGGTGCCGCCATTCTGCTTCATGACGTTGAGCAGCGTGCCGGAGATACGCGCACCGGAGCAACCGAACGGATGACCCAGGGCGATCGCGCCGCCGTGCAGGTTAACCTTCTCGTTCATCTTGTCGAGCACTTTCAAATCTTTCAGCACTGGCAAGGCCTGTGCGGCGAAAGCTTCGTTGAGTTCGAAGAAGTCGATATCGGCAATACCCAGGCCTGCACGCTTCAAGGCTTTCTGCGTGGCCGGTACTGGACCATAGCCCATGATCGCCGGGTCCACACCCGCCACGGCCATCGAACGAATCACCGCCATCGGCTGGATACCCAGGTCCTGGGCTCGCTGGGCCGACATCACGATCATGCACGAGGCACCATCGGTGATCTGCGACGAGGTACCGGCTGTCACGGTGCCGCCCTTCGGATTGAATGCCGGCTTGAGGGCCGCCAGGCTTTCCAGGGTGGTTTCCGGACGAATGGTTTCGTCGTAGTCGAACAGCTTCAGGAAGCCGTTCTCGTCGTAGCCCTGCATCGGGATGATCTCATCCTTGAACTTGCCTTCCACGGTCGCCTTGTGGGCGAGCTGGTGGGAGCGCACGCCAAAGGCGTCCTGCTGTTCGCGGGTGATGCCGTGCATTTTGCCAAGCATTTCCGCAGTCAAACCCATCATGCCCGAGGCTTTCGCCGCGTACAGCGACATGTGCGGGTTCGGATCGACGCCGTGCATCATGCTCACGTGGCCCATGTGCTCGACACCACCGACGACGAACACGTCACCGTTACCGGTCATGATCGCCTGGGCGGCGGTGTGCAGTGCGCTCATGGACGAACCGCACAGGCGGCTGACGGTCTGGCCCGCCGCCGTGTGAGGGATCTGGGTCATCAGCGAGGCCATGCGGGCGATGTTCCAGCCCTGCTCCAGGGTCTGGTTCACACAGCCCCAGATCACGTCTTCGACTTCGTTGGGGTCGACCTTGACGTTGCGTTCCAGCAGCTTGCTGATCAGGTGCGCCGACATGTCTTCAGCGCGGGTGTTGCGGTGCATGCCGCCCTTGGAGCGGCCCATCGGCGTACGACCGAAGTCGACAATCACGACGTCTCTAGGATTCAAGCTCATAAATGTTCTCTCGCTCTAGTCGTTGGGCGCTTAACCGAAGAAGCTCTGGCCGTTCTTGGCCATTTCACGCAGCTTCGCGGTCGGGTGGTACAGCGCGCCCAAATCAGCGTACTGGTCAGCCAGGGCAACGAACTCGGCGACACCGATCGAATCGATGTAGCGCAGCGCACCGCCACGGAATGGAGGGAAACCGATACCGTAGACCAGACCCATGTCGGCTTCGGCGGCGGTCTCGACAATGCCGTCTTCCAGGCAACGCACGGTTTCGAGGCACAGCGGGATCATCATCCAGTTGATGATGTCCTCGTCGGTGACTTCGCGCTGCTCGTAGACGATCGGCTTGAGCACTTCCAGCACCGACGAGTCGGCGACTTTCTTCTGCTTGCCGCGCTTGTCGGTCTCATAGGCGTAGAAGCCCTTGCCGTTTTTCTGGCCCAGGCGCTTGGCTTCGTAGAGCACGTCGACAGCCGAACGACGATCGTCCTTCATGCGGTCCGGGAAACCTTCAGCCATGACGTCGCGACCGTGGTGGCCGGTGTCGATGCCGACCACGTCCATCAGGTACGCCGGGCCCATCGGCCAACCGAATTTTTCCATGATCTTGTCGATGCGCACGAAATCCACGCCAGCACTGACCAGCTTGGCGAAACCGCCGAAGTACGGGAACAGCACGCGGTTGACCAAAAAGCCCGGGCAATCGTTGACGACGATCGGGTTCTTGCCCATTTTCTTGGCGTAGGCCACGGTGGTGGCAATGGCATGTTCACTGGACTTCTCGCCACGGATCACTTCCACCAGCGGCATCATGTGCACCGGGTTGAAGAAGTGCATGCCGACGAAGTTCTCCGGACGCTTGAGGGCCTTGGCCAGCAGCGAAATGGAGATGGTCGAGGTGTTCGAGGCCAGGATGGTGTCCTCTTTGACCTTGTCTTCGACTTCAGCCAATACCGCCTGCTTGACCTTCGGGTTCTCGACAACGGCTTCGACCACCAGGTCGACATGGCCGAAATCGCCGTAGGACAGGGTCGGACGAATGCCGTTGAGCACTTCGGCCATCTTCGCAGCGGTCATGCGACCTTTGTCGACACGACCGACCAGCAGCTTGGCGGCTTCGGCCAGGCCTTGCTCGATCCCGTGTTCGTTGATGTCCTTCATCAGGATCGGCGTGCCCTTGGACGCCGACTGGTAGGCGATACCGCCACCCATGATGCCGGCGCCGAGCACGGCGGCCTGCTTCACGTCACTGGCAATTTCGTCGTAGGCCTTGGCCTTTTTCTTCAGTTCCTGGTCATTGAGGAACAGACCGATCAGGCTTTGCGCAGCCGAGGTCTTGGCCAGCTTGACGAAGCCGGCGGCCTCGACTTCCAGAGCCTTGTCGCGCCCGAAGCTCGCGGCTTTCTGGATGGTCTTGATCGCTTCGACCGGCGCCGGGTAGTTCGGGCCGGCCTGACCGGCCACGAAACCCTTGGCGGTTTCGAAGGCCATCATTTGTTCGATGGCGTTGAGCTTGAGCTTTTCCAGCTTCGGCTGACGCTTGGCCTTGTAGTCGAACTCGCCGCTGATGGCGCGCTTGATGGTTTCAAGGGCCGCTTCCTGGAGTTTGCCAGGTTCGACCACGGCATCCACGGCACCGACCTTCAGCGCGTCTTCAGCACGGTTTTCCTTGCCGGCGGCAATCCACTCGATGGCGTTGTCGGCACCGATCAGGCGCGGCAGGCGCACGGTGCCGCCGAAGCCTGGGTAGATACCCAGCTTGACTTCCGGCAGGCCGATCTTGGCCGTGGTGGACATGACGCGGTAATCCGCTGCCAGGCACATCTCCAGGCCGCCCCCCAGGGCGATGCCGTTGATGGCCACGACGGTCGGTACGTTGAGGTCTTCGAAATCGCTGAAAATACGGTTGGCTTCGAGGTTGCCAGCGATCAGTTCGGCATCGGGCAGCTTGAAGTTGTCGACGAATTCGGTGATGTCGGCGCCGACGATGAACACGTCCTTGCCGCTGCTGACGATCACACCCTTGATCGAAGCATCTGCCTTGATAGTGTCCACGGCCTGACGCAATTCATTCAGGGTTAGACGGTTGAACTTGTTGACGGACTCACCCTTGAGGTCGAATTTCAATTCGACGATGCCACTTTCAAGAGCCTTAACCGTGATGGCTTTACCTTCGTAAATCATCAACTGATCTCCACGATATGGAAGCTGAACAGTACACGTTGAACGCTGACCACTGGTTCGGCATTGACGTTTACCGTCGATGCTACGCCAATCCGCCAGGCACACCCGTCAACGCGATAGTCGGGGTCTGTAGGAGCATTCTGAAAATACAAACGCTCAATTCATACGCCCGTTTGATTTGGGTACGTCACCTTCACGGAATTTCCGACAATTGTCAATCGCCCTAAACACGGGCGTGAACGCGACTTCACGGTCATTTCCGTACCATACGGATCCGCAACACGGCGCCGCATGCATAGCTATTCATAGGATCAATAATTAGAAAAATCGCCCTAATTCCAGACAGACTGGATCCAGCCGTCTACGCTGTCGGGACGCGATTGAAGATTGGGAACAAAGGACGTTACGAACGCACGCCCTGACATGAGATTGATTACCGGCCTGCCTGGCCAACCCGCCCGATGAGACTGTCGGGCTTTTTTATGCCTCAGGCCAGCGCCTTGAGCACCGCGCAAATATCCTGCAAAACAGTCGCTTCGCCCTTCTCGCCCCAGTACAAGGCAATCATTTGCCGATCGGCTTCAACCTTGTAGACGTTGGCCGGCAATTTTTCGAAATGATTGAGCAGGGACTCATCCTGGCAGACTTCTCGCCACTGGTTGACCCAGACGCCTGGCGCAGTCTGCCAATAGCTCCAGACAGCCGGTTCCTTGCCGCGCCGAGGCCGGTGGTATTGGGCACAGGGGTTTGGCGGCTGCTGGCCAAGCCAGTGCGGCCACTCCTGCGGCGCCAGCTGCATGGCCAGGCCCAGGCGTCGCGCTTCCATGCGCAGGGCCATGCGACCGCTCTGGACACGGGACGGTCGCAACCATGCCAGCGGACTTAACACCACCAACAGGATTGACACCACTATCCAGACCGTCATATTCGTACTCCCGAATTCTGATGAGCCCATTGAGCCACGTCGCCGTCAATGCGCTTGAAACCAGCCATACTTACCGTATCGCAATTCTCTGGAGTGCCTTCCATGTACTACAACCACGTTCTGGTCGCCGTTGACCTCACTGAAGAATGCGATCCCGTCGTCAAACGCGCTCGCGCCCTGTGCGACGGCAGAGACACCAAGCTGTCGCTGGTGCATATCGTCGAGCCGATGGCCATGGCCTTTGGTGGTGATGTGCCGATGGACCTTTCCCAGTTGCAGCAACAGCAATTCGATCAAGCCAAGGAACGCCTTGAGCGACTGATCGTGAAGTACCCTGACCTGAAAAAGGAAAACTGCCACCTGACCTACGGCCAGCCGCGCCAGGAGATCCATCACCTGGCCAAGGAGCAGGGTTGCGACCTGATCGTCGTCGGCAGCCATGGCCGCCATGGCCTGGCATTGCTGCTGGGCTCGACCGCCAACGACGTGCTGCATGGCGCGCCTTGCGACGTGCTGGCGGTGCACCTGGTCAAGCGCAGCTGATTCACCCAAGGAACTCACTGAACCTGTGGCGAGGGAGCTTGCTCCCGCTTGAGTGCGAAGCACTCACCGCCAGGGGCCGCTTCGCAGCCCCGCGGGAGCAAGCTCCCTCGCCACAGTCATTGAGCGTGCGGGTTCAAGCGTCCAGCTCGGCCCAGCGCTCGACCAATGCATCCAGCTCAGCCTGCAGTTGCTCCAGGTGCGCAATCACCTTGGCGGTTTCGGCAGCAGGTCGCTGGTAGAACCCGGCGTCAGCCATTTCGGCTTCTACCGCTGCGATCTGCTGCTCCTTCGCGTCGATCTCACCCGGCAAGGCTTCCAGTTCACGCTGCAGCTTGTAGCTGAGCTTTTTCTTCGCTGGGGCCGCGGCGGCGACCGGAGCAGGCTCGGCCTTGACCACCGCCGAATTCAGGTCGGCCTTGCCGGACTTGCTCTCGGTGACCCCCAGCAGACGCGGCGAGCCGCCCTGGCGCAGCCAATCCTGATAACCACCGACGTATTCGCGCACCAGGCCTTCGCCTTCGAACACCAGCGTGCTGGTGACCACGTTGTCGAGGAATGCCCGGTCGTGACTGACCATCAGGACGGTGCCATTGAAGGTCAACAACACCTCCTCCAGCAATTCCAGGGTTTCCACGTCCAGGTCGTTGGTCGGCTCGTCGAGCACCAGCAGGTTCGCCGGCTTGCTGAACAACTTGGCCAGCAACAAACGGGCGCGCTCACCGCCCGACAGCGCCTTGACCGGCGTGCGGGCACGCTGGGGGCTGAACAGGAAATCGCCGAGGTAGCTCAATACGTGACGGCTCTGGCCATCGATATCGATGAAATCGCGGCCCTCGGCCACGTTGTCGATCACGGTCTTTTCCAGGTCCAGTTGATGGCGCAACTGGTCGAAGTAGGCGACGTCGATCTTCGTGCCCTCTTCCACCTTGCCGTTGGTCGGCACCAGGCCGCCGAGCATCAGCTTGAGCAAAGTGGTCTTGCCGGTACCGTTGGCACCCAGCAGGCCAATGCGATCACCCCGCTGCAGTACCATGGAGAAGTCCTTGATCAGGAACGGACCGCCAGGGTGGGCGAAACTCACGTTCTCCAGCACCATGACCTGCTTGCCGGACTTGTCAGCGGTATCCAACTGAATGTTGGCCTTGCCGGTGCGCTCGCGACGCTCGCTGCGCTCCATGCGCAAGGCCTTGAGCGCCCGCACGCGGCCTTCGTTGCGGGTGCGCCGCGCCTTGATGCCCTGGCGGATCCAGACTTCTTCCTGGGCCAGCTTCTTGTCGAACAGCGCGTTGGCGGTTTCTTCCGCTGCCAGCGCCGCTTCCTTGTGTACCAGGAAGCTGGCGTAGTCGCCGTTCCAGTCGATCAGGCCGCCGCGGTCCAGTTCGAGGATGCGGGTTGCCAGGTTTTGCAGGAAGGAACGGTCGTGGGTGATGAACAGCACCGCCCCCTGGAAGTCCTTCAAGGCTTCTTCAAGCCAGGCGATGGCGCCGATGTCCAGGTGGTTGGTCGGTTCGTCGAGCAGCAGCAGGTCCGGCTCGGACACCAGGGCCTGAGCCAGCAGGACGCGACGACGCCAGCCGCCGGACAGCTCGGCGAGGGTCTTGTCGGCCGGCAGTTGCAAGCGACTCAGGGTGCTGTCGACCAATTGCTGCAACCGCCAGCCATCACGGGCTTCGAGGTCGTGCTGCACGTGCATCAACTTGTCCAGGTCAGCATCGGTGACGATGTTCTGGCTCAGGTGGTGATACTCGGCCAGCAGCGCGCCGACACCGTCCAGGCCTTCGGCGACCACGTCGAATACGGTCCGCTCGTCGGCCACCGGCAGTTCCTGGGGCAATTCGCCGATTTTCAGGCCTGGCGCGCGCCAGACCGAGCCGTCATCGGGCTTCTGATCGCCCTTGACCAGCTTCATCATGCTGGACTTGCCAGTGCCGTTGCGGCCGATGATGCACACCCGCTCACCACGGGCGATCTGCCAGGACACCTTGTCCAACAACGGCATAGCGCCGAAAGCAAGGGACACATCGCTGAATTTGAGCAGGGTCATGAGCTTCTCCAAAAACCGGGCGCGCATTCTACCTGAGATGAGGCCTCAGGGGTCCGCCAATTTCGCCACCGAAGCACTCTGCATGACAAATGTTGCGAACTTGCACCGGCGGCCCTGCAAAGCTTTCGCCGGCTGCTGGCAAAAGGCTAAGCTACAGACAGTTACCCTGGGTTACCCCTTGGGCTTGTCATGTTTTCTATGCCCGGACGTCTCATGCGCAGTCGCCTTTTCAGTGTTTTATCGTGTCTTTTTGTATGTGCCACTGCCGTTCAATCCGCGCAGGCGGTGGATATCTCCACTCAACGCCAATATTACGACGAGGCCAAGCGTGCCTTGGCCAAGGGTGATTCCGGCCCTTACTTTCGCTACAGCCAGGCCCTGCGCGATTATCCGCTGGAACCCTACCTGGCCTACGACGAATTGACCGCTCGCCTCAAGAGCGCCAGCAACGCCGAAATCGAGAAGTTCCTCGCCGAACACGGTGATCTGCCCCAGGCCAACTGGATGAAGTTGCGCTGGCTGCGTTGGCTGACCGAGCGCGGTGACTGGGAGACCTTCGTCAAGTATTACGACCCCAAGCTCAATTTCACCGAACTGGACTGCCTTAACGCCCAGTACCAGCTCAGCCATGGCTTGAAGGCCGAAGGCTATGCCAATACCGAAAAGCTGTGGCTCTCCGGCAAATCCCAACCCCAGGCGTGCGATGCCTTGTTCGGCCTATGGGCCTCCCAGGGCCAGTTGACCGAACAGAAACGCTGGGAACGCACAAAACTGGCGGCCCAGGCCCGCAACTATCCGCTGGCCAACAGCCTGGTCAGCGGTCTGACCACCCTCGCCCCCCGCGGCAAGCTGCTGGTGGACGTGGCGCAAAAACCCGAGTTGCTCAACCAGCCCTCGCGCTTCACCCCGGCCGATGAACCGATGTCCGACATCGTCAGCCTCGGCCTGCGGCGCCTGGCCCGCCAGGATCCGGAAAAGGCCATGGCGCTGCTGGACGGCTACGCCAGCACCATGCATTTTTCCCGTGATGAAAAAGTTGCGATTGCCCGGGAAATCGGCCTGACCCTGGCCAAGCGCTTCGACAGCCGGGCCTTGGACGTGATGACGAAATACGACCCGGAACTGCGCGATGACACCGTTTCGGAATGGCGCTTGCGCCTGCTGCTGCGCCTGGCCCGCTGGGACGATGCCTACCAACTGACCCGTCGCCTGCCCGAGTCGCTGTCGAGCACCAATCGCTGGCGGTACTGGCAAGCCCGTACGCTGGAACTGGCGCAGCCGCAGAATCCCGAGGCGCTGGCGCTCTACAAGCACCTGGCCCGTGAACGAGATTTCTATGGCTTCCTGGCCGCCGACCGCTCCCAGTCACCGTACTCGCTCGTCAACAAGCCGCTGGTGATGAGCCAGGCGCTGATCAACAAAGTGCGCAACACCCCTGGCGTGCGTCGGGCGCTGGAATTTCATGCCCGTGGAGACATCGTCGATGGGCGCCGCGAGTGGTATCACGTCAGCCGGCATTTCAGTCGGGACGAAATGGTCGCCCAGGCGAAACTGGCCTATGACCTGAAGTGGTATTTCCCGGCCATTCGCACCATCAGCCAGGCCAAGTACTGGGACGACCTGGACATCCGCTTCCCGATGGCCCATCGCGACACCCTGGTGCGCGAAGCCAAGGTCCGCGGATTGCATCCAAGCTGGGCGTTCGCCATTACCCGCCAGGAAAGTGCGTTCATGGACGATGCTCGCTCCAGCGTCGGTGCCGCCGGCCTGATGCAACTGATGCCCGGCACTGCCAAGGAAACCGCGCGTAAGTTCAGCATTCCCCTGGCCTCGCCGCAGCAAGTGTTGAACCCAGACAAGAACATCCAGCTCGGCGCGGCCTACCTGAGCCAGGTCCACAGCCAGTTCAACGGCAACCGTGTCCTGGCCTCGGCGGCCTACAACGCCGGCCCCGGTCGCGTGCGCCAGTGGCTGCGCGGCGCCGACCACTTGAGCTTCGACGTCTGGGTCGAAAGCATTCCTTTCGACGAAACCCGCCAATACGTGCAGAACGTGTTGTCGTACTCGGTGATCTACGGCCAGAAGCTCAACTCGCCGCAACCGCTGGTGGACTGGCATGAGCGGTATTTCGATGATCAGTGAGGGTTAGCGGCAAGCATTGAGCTTCAAGCGGCAAGCTGTTCCTCAAAAGCAAAAAAAAGCCCGTATCGAAAGATACGGGCTTTTTTTGATCGGTTGTCTCGACCTTGCGGGAGCAGTTCTCAGTCAGCTGTCGACTCCAGCCCCACATTGAACTGCAACGCTGCCAGCCGCGCGTACAGCGCATTGCTGGCGACCAGCTCCTGGTGAGTGCCCACGGCAACCACCTTGCCCTGATCCATCACCGCGATCCGGTCAGCGTTTTTCACCGTGGCCAAGCGGTGGGCGATGACCAGGGTCGTGCGGTTTTTCATCAGGTTGGGCAGGGCTTGCTGGATCAGGTGTTCGCTTTGCGCATCGAGGGCACTGGTGGCTTCGTCCAGCAGCAGGATCGGCGCGTCCACCAGCAATGCCCGGGCGATGGCCAGGCGTTGGCGCTGGCCGCCGGACAGCCCCAGGCCACCGTCGCCCAGGTGGGTCTGGTAGCCGCCGGGCATTTTTTCGATGAAGTCGTGGGCGTGGGCAATCTGCGCGGCCTCACGCACCTGCTCGGACGTTGCCCCAGGGTTGCCGTAGCGAATATTCTCTTCGACCGTGCCGAAAAACAGCGCCGGGTTCTGTGAGACCAGGGCGAAGTGGCGGCGCAGGTCCAGCGGATCGAGTCGAGTCAACGGCACGTCGTCGATCAGTATCTGCCCTTGCACCGGATCGTAGAAGCGCAGCAGCAGGTCATACACCGTTGACTTGCCCGCACCGGAAGGCCCGACCAGGGCCAGGGTCTCGCCGGCCTTGATGGTCAGGTCGAGACCGTCGACCGCATAACTGTCCGGCCGGGAGGGGTAGGAAAAACGCACGCCTTCGAGGCGCAGATCGCCCCGAACGCGCTCCGGCAACGTGACAAGGCCTGAAGCCGGTGGCTGGATGATGTTCTGCGAACGCAGTAACTCGGCAATGCGCTCGGCAGCACCCGCCGCCCGTTGCAGCTCGCCGATCACCTCGCTCAGCGTGCCGAAGGCACTGCCGACAATCAGGCTATAGAACACAAATGCCGCCAGCTCACCGCCGGAAATCCGCCCGGCGATCACATCCATGCCGCCGACCCAGAGCATCACCCCCACCGCGCCCAGCACCAGCACGATCACCAGGGTAATCAGCCAGGCCCGTTGGGCGATGCGCTTGCGGGCGGTGTCGAAAGCCTGCTCCACCGTCACGGAGAATCGTTGTTCGTCCTGGACCTGGTGGTTGTAAGCCTGCACGGTCTTGATCTGGCCAAGGGTTTCGGAGACGTAGCTGCCGACGTCGGCAATGCGGTCCTGGCTCTGGCGCGACAAACTGCGCACCCGACGACCAAAGACCAGGATCGGCGCCAATACCAGCGGCAGGGCGATCACCACGATACTGGTCAACTTGGGATTGGTGATGAACAGCAGCACGATGCCGCCCACCACCATCAAGGCGTTGCGCAAAAACAACGACAGCGACGAACCGATCACCGATTGCAGCAAGGTCGTATCGGCGGTCAGCCGCGACTGGATTTCCGAACTACGGTTGTTTTCATAGAAACCGGGGTGCAAGTACACCAGATGGTTGAAGACCTGCCGCCGGATATCGGCCACCACCCGCTCGCCGATCCAGGACACCAGGTAAAAACGTGCAAACGTACCGATCGCCAGCCCCACCACCAGCACCATGAACAGGCCGATGGATTGATTGAGCAGGTGCGGTGAGCGGGTCATGAAGCCCTGGTCCACCAGCAAGCGGATGCCTTGGCCCATGGACAAGGTAATACCGGCAGTGACAATCAAGGCCAGCAAAGCGCCGGCGACCTGTTTACGGTAAGGGGCGATGAAGCCGCTGGCCAGGCGTATGGCACGGCGATGTCGGGAAGAAAGCATCAAGGGCATCCGATAATGCAGCAGGAAAAAGGCCGGCCAGCGACGCCAAAGCGTAGCGGAGCCAAGTTGAATCAGAATGAGTCAGGTTAAATATGACCACAACGACTAGAGGCTAGATGTTATCGGTCTAAAGTCTGGCTGGAAACGCAACTGTGTTTCTGATTGAGTGGAGGTGTCGCCATGAACCTACAAGGAGTGTCATGGCTCGGTCACCTGGCGACATTAAAGTAGGCACACAACCTGATGAGGAGACAGGCCATGTCCTTGCAACACAGCAGCGACGACAAGATTCAAGTAATCCGCACGCAACCGGACCAGTCTCTGGGCTGCTCGTTCATCGATGCCCAAGGGCGCGAAGTACCGATCACCGAAGACATGATCCAAAAAGCCTGCAGCGAGCTGGAAAAACGACTGGTCAAGCCTGCCGAACAAAAGTGATACAGCCCGTCTTCAATTGGACCCGACCTTGATGTCGGGTTTTTTATGCCTGTTGATTTTGCAGGAACCTGTGGCGAGGGAGCTTGCTCCCGCTCGGCTGCGCAGCAGTCGTCACTCTTTGGATTGGGGTTGCTTCGCAACCCAGCGGGAGCAAGCTCCCTCGCCACAAGAGCATTTCCCCTTAAAGGGCGGTGGCACCCAGCGCCGTCACGATCTGTTGCAAGGCCGCCGACTGCCCTTCGATACGCACCTTCAGGCTGTCGATTTCCCGCCGCGGCGGGTAGTGCTTGCGCAGGGCATCGAATGCACTGCGTTGCTCGCTGACCGTTCCAACCAAGCTGCGGCGAAAGTTCGCGTCGTCGCCACGGGGGTCATACACGCTCCGGCATAACACCGCCAAGGCCCAGGCCGGGTCGGTTGCGGCATCCAGGGTGATGCCACCCAGCCAAGGTCGAGGCAACAGGTCGCCGAGGCTGACTTCAACCGGCCGCTCCAGGAAAGCGCACAAGGCCTGGTAGATCTGCGCCGTGCCGCGCTGGCGGCCATCGAGGCTGTAACCGGCAATGTGCGGGGTCGCGATCACGCACAAATCGGCCAGGTCCACATCCACGGTGGGTTCCTGCTCCCAGACATCCAACACCGCTTGCAGGTCCTCACGTTCCAGCAACACTTCGCGCAGCGCGGCGTTATCGATCACCGGGCCGCGGGCCGCGTTGATCAGCCAGGTCCCGGGCTTGAGCTGGTTCAGACGCGCCTCGTCGAACAGGTGCCAGGTTGGTTGCTCACCGTCGCGGGTCAACGGTGTGTGCAGGCTGATCACATCGCACTGTTCGATGATCTGCTCCAGGCTCATATAGTCGCCCCCCTCGGCAGCCTGACGCGGCGGATCGCAGACCTTCACGGTCCAGCCCAACCCCTTGAGCACCTCGATCAACCGCCCGCCCACTTGGCCTGCGCCGACCACACCGAAGGTTCGTTGCTCAAGTTGCGCACCTTCGATTTCTGCCAGGGTCATCAGGCTGCCCAGCACATAGTCCACCACGCCACGGGCATTGCAGCCCGGCGCGCTGGCCCAGCGAATACCGGCCTCGGCGAAATAATCCAGGTCCAAGTGATCGGTGCCGATGGTGCAGGTGCCGACGAAGCGCACCTTGCTGCCTTCCAGCAGAGCCCGATTGATCTGGCTGACCGAACGTACCAGCAGCACGTCGGCTTGCTCGACCATCGTCCGGTCGATCCCCCGGCCCGGTACCCGGCGGATTTCGCCGAATCCTTGGAAAAATGCATCAAGCAGGGGGATGTTTTCGTCGGCGACGATCAGCATGGCAAAGCTCCTTTGGCGGGGTAGGCAGTGTAGGCGTTCCAGTAACTCCGTGCATTCCTTCAGTGAATGATGTTGTGGCGAGGGAGCTTGCTCCCGCTGGGTTGCGCAGCAACCCCAATCCAAAGAGCGACGACTGCTGCGCAGCCGAGCGGGAGCAAGCTCCCTCGCCACGGGTCACCCTGTTCCCGGTCCAAAGAGTACAGGCTGGATACAAGGGAGCGAGCAATTACAAATCCACAACACAGGTTTTTTCCTGACCACTGTGTCAAGGCGTAGAATTCGCCGCCTTGCGCTTAATCTTTTCGGACGCTTCGCCTGTGAACCCTGTAATCGATACCACCACCCTCTCCCGCCCGGCCCGCGTTCGCCTGGAACTCAGGACCTTGCTGGCCCTGGCCTTGCCGATCATGGTGGCGCAACTGGCAACCACCGCCATGGGGTTCGTCGATGCGGTGATGGCCGGTCGCGTCGGCCCACGGGACCTGGCCGCGGTGGCATTGGGTAACTCGATCTGGGTGCCGGTGTTCCTGTTGATGACCGGCACATTGCTGGCGACCACGCCGAAAGTTGCCCAACGCTTCGGTGCCGGCACGTTCGCCGAGATCGGCCCGCTGGTGCGCCAGGCGCTGTGGCTGGCATTGGTGGTGGGGTTGATCGCCTCACTGGCGCTGTTCAGCGCCGAACCGATCCTGCACATCATGAATGTCGACCCCGAATTGATTGGCCCATGCATGGAATACCTGCGCGGCATCGGCACGGGCCTGCCAGCCGTGGCGCTGTACCACGTACTGCGCTGCTTCAGCGACGGCCTGGGACGCACGCGGCCGGCGATGGTGCTGGGGCTGTGCGGGTTGGCGCTGAACATTCCGCTCAATTACATCTTCATCTACGGGCACTTGGGCGTGCCCGCCATGGGCGGGGTCGGTTGCGGCTGGGCCACGGCCATCGTGATGTGGGTCATGGCCCTGGGCATGGCCGGTTGGGCCCGCTGGGCACCGGCCTATCAGTCGAGCCGGTTGTTCAGCCGTTTCGACTGGCCGCAATGGGCGGTCATCAAGCGCCTGCTGGGCATCGGCCTGCCGATTGGCATCGCGGTGTTTGCCGAGTCGAGTATTTTCGCAGTGATTGCCCTGCTGATCGGCAGCCTCGGCGCCACGGTGGTGGCCGGGCACCAGATCGCACTGAACTTCAGTTCCCTGGTGTTCATGATCCCCTACTCCCTGGGCATGGCCGTGACGGTGCGGGTCGGCCAGGCCCTGGGGCGCGCTCAGCCCCGTGAAGCGCGCTTCGCCGCGGGGGTGGGCATGGGCACGGCGCTGGCCTACGCCTGCCTGTCGGCGAGCCTGATGTTCGCATTGCGCGGCCCCATCGCCGCGATCTATACCGCCGACCCGGTGGTGATCGAGGTGGCGTCGATGCTGATCGTCTACGCGGCGCTGTTTCAGTTTTCCGATGCGATCCAGGTCACGGCGGCGGGCGCGTTGCGCGGCTATCAGGACACCCGGGTGACGATGATCCTGACGCTGTTCGCCTATTGGGGTATCGGCCTGCCAGTGGGTTACGCCCTGGGCCTGACCGACTGGCTCGGTGTGGCCAGCGGCCCGAGTGGCTTGTGGCAAGGCTTGATCGTGGGCTTGAGCTGCGCGGCGCTGATGCTGTCGATCCGTCTGGCCCGCAGCGCGCGCAAGCAGATCCGCATCAGCCGCTCGACGGCTTAAGCAAGCTTCTTGCGGATCCAGTAGAGGTAGGTACCCGCCTCTTCATGCTGGGCCACCAGTTCGTGGTCCAGGAACACGCAAAACTTGGGGATGTCGCGACGGGTCGACGGGTCGGTGGCGATGACTTTCAGCAGGCCACCGGGGGCCAGGTCGCGGATGTGCTGGTGCAGCATCATCACCGGTTCCGGGCAATTGAGGCCCGTGGCATCCAGCGTGCCGTCGACCGGCGTGTCGTTCATTTCACTCATGTTCTACTCCTGAAACTGGCCGGCATTGTCGCGCAATGTCGGCGCCCTTAACAGACCTGCATCCATCCCTGTGGCGAGGGAGCTTGCTCCCGCTCGGCTGCGCAGCAGTCGTCGCTCTTTGGATCGGGGTTGCTTCGCAACCCCGCGGGAGCAAACTCCCTCGCCACAAAAGCTGTTCAAGACAGCATCAACGGGACTTCGGTTTCTTCGTATCCAACCGCCGCAAATGGCAGGTCACTTCCTCACGGTCGTGGTACAGCTGCTTGCAACCGATCTCGACCTTGATGCCCCGCGCCTTGAAACCGTCGGCGATGCGTTCGAGCAGGCGCTTGACCTCGGCGTACCGTTGCTTCATCGGCAGCTTGAGGTTGACCACCGCCTCGCGGCAATGACCCTCGCCGATCCATTCTTCCAGCATCGCCGCGTTACGCGCTGGCTTCTCGACGATGTCACAGACCATCCAGTCCACCGGCTGCTTGGGTTTGAACGTGAAGCCGTCTGCCATCAAATGCTGCACCAGGCCGGTGTCCATCAGGCTTTCAGCCATCGGTCCGTTGTCGATGGCCGTCACCAGCATCCCACGGTTGACCAGTTGCCAGGTCCAGCCACCCGGTGCCGCGCCGAGGTCCACGCCGGTCATGTCACTGTGCAGGCGCTCGTCCCACTGGTCCCGGGGAATGAAATGGTGCCAAGCCTCTTCAAGCTTGAGGGTGGAACGGCTCGGCGCTTCCCGGGGAAACTTCAGGCGGGGAATGCCCATGGGCCACATGGCCGAGTTATCGGATTCGGCCAGGCCCAGGAACACTTCGCGGCCACTCTTGAATGTCAGCAGCAGGCGCGGCTTGCGCGGATCGTCCACCAGCTTGCCGGCGCCAATCAGCGCCTTGCGCAAGGGGCCTTCGAATTTCTTGCAGAAGTTCGACAGTTCCTTGCCGTCGTTGGTATCCACCACTTCCAGCCACAGGCTGCCGCAGGTCGGGAAAGCAGCCATGTGGGCCAGGATGACACTGATGCGGTCGGTCTCCGGCAAATCGATGAAAGTACCCCGCGCCCACTGGCGCGGAAAAATCAGTTCGGCGAAACGCAGACCACCCATCAGCCGCTCGGCACCGTCGTCTTCAGTGCAGACAAATTCAGCGCAGGCACTGGCCGGTTTGGCCTTGGCGTAGCCGGCAACGTTGAGTCGGGCCGCGTGTTCGGCGATCTCGGAACAGACCTCGCCTTCGAAGCCCGGCCGGCAGTGCATGAAAAGCGTGTTCATTGAAACTCCGTAGCAAAGCCTGTCACGAAAACCGCCGCATGATAGCGGAGTTCGGAACCGCGAACCTGCCCATAGAGTCCAGTGATTAGTCATACGCTCAAAACAGGGCTAGGTTAAAGGCTCTGTCCGTTCCGTCAGTCCGTAGCCGTGCGGACTTAAAGGAGTGATTGCAATGCCGTCCCTCGATAGCCTGAAAACCCTTAAAACACTGCAAGTCGACGCCAGGACCTACCACTATTTCAGCCTGCCGGAGGCCGCCCGAAGCCTCGGCGACCTGGACAAGCTGCCCATGTCGCTGAAAGTGCTGCTGGAAAACCTGCTGCGCTGGGAAGATGAAAAAACCGTCACCGGCACCGACCTCAAGGCCTTGGCCGGTTGGCTGAAAGAGCGCCGATCCGACCGAGAGATCCAATACCGCCCGGCACGGGTGTTGATGCAGGACTTCACCGGCGTCCCCGCCGTGGTCGACCTGGCCGCCATGCGTGCCGCCGTGGAAAAGGCCGGCGGTGATCCCCAGCGGATCAACCCGCTGTCACCGGTGGACCTGGTGATCGACCACTCGGTAATGGTGGACAAATTCGCCAGCAGCCAGGCGTTCGAGCAGAACGTCGACATCGAAATGCAACGCAACGGCGAACGCTACGCCTTCCTGCGTTGGGGCCAGAGCGCCTTCGACAACTTCAGCGTGGTGCCGCCGGGCACTGGCATCTGCCATCAGGTCAACCTCGAATACCTGGGCCGCACCGTGTGGACCAAAGAGGAAGACGGTCGCACCTACGCGTTCCCGGACACCCTGGTGGGCACCGACTCCCACACCACCATGATCAATGGCCTCGGCGTGCTGGGCTGGGGCGTCGGCGGGATCGAGGCGGAAGCCGCCATGCTCGGCCAACCGGTGTCGATGCTGATTCCCGAGGTCATCGGCTTCAAACTCATCGGCAAGCTGCACGAAGGCATCACCGCCACCGACCTGGTGCTGACCGTCACGCAGATGCTGCGCAAAAAAGGCGTGGTGGGCAAGTTCGTCGAGTTCTATGGCGACGGCCTGGCCGACCTGCCCCTTGCCGACCGCGCCACCATCGCCAACATGGCGCCGGAATACGGCGCCACCTGCGGTTTCTTCCCGGTGGATGAGGTGACCCTGGACTACTTGCGCCTGTCGGGACGTCCAGCGGAAACGGTGAAATTGGTGGAAGCCTATTGCAAGGCCCAGGGCCTGTGGCGCTTGCCCGGCCAGGAACCGGTGTTCACCGACACCCTGGAGCTGGACATGGGCAGCGTCGAGGCCAGCCTCGCCGGGCCGAAACGTCCGCAGGACCGGGTTTCGCTGCCAAATGTCGGCCAGGCTTTCAGCGACTTCCTGGGGTTGCAGGTCAAACCCACCAGTAAAGAAGAAGGTCGCCTGGAAAGTGAAGGTGGCGGTGGCGTCGCGGTGGGCAATGCCGACCAGGTGGGCGAAGCCGAATACGAATTCGAAGGCCACACCCATCGCCTGAAAAACGGCGCGGTGGTGATTGCCGCCATTACTTCGTGCACCAACACCTCCAACCCCAGCGTGATGATGGCCGCCGGGCTGCTGGCGAAAAAAGCCGTGGAGAAAGGCCTGACCCGCAAGCCTTGGGTCAAGAGCTCCCTGGCCCCGGGTTCCAAGGTGGTCACCGACTACTACAAGGCGGCCGGGCTGACCGAATACCTGGATAAACTCGGTTTCGACTTGGTGGGCTATGGTTGCACCACTTGCATCGGCAACTCCGGACCGTTGCCGGAGCCCATCGAAAAAGCCATTCAGAAAGCCGACCTGACGGTGGCTTCGGTGTTGTCGGGCAACCGCAACTTCGAAGGCCGGGTGCACCCACTGGTGAAGACCAACTGGCTGGCTTCGCCACCGCTGGTGGTCGCCTATGCCCTGGCCGGCACCGTGCGCATCGACATCAGCAGCGAGCCGCTGGGCAACGACCGGGACGGCAAGCCGGTGTACCTGCGGGATGTCTGGCCCAGCAGCCAGGAAGTGGCCACCGCCGTCGCCCAGGTCAACACCAGCATGTTCCACAAGGAATACGCCGCCGTATTTGCCGGTGACGAGCAATGGCAAGCCATCGAAGTGCCGCAGGCGGCGACTTACGTCTGGCAGGACGACTCGACCTACATCCAGCATCCGCCGTTCTTCGACGCCATCGACGGGCCGCCACCGGCCGTCAAGAACGTCGAAGGCGCCCGGATCCTGGCACTGCTGGGAGACTCGGTCACCACCGACCACATCTCCCCGGCCGGCAACATCAAGGCGGACAGCCCGGCCGGTCGCTACCTGCGCGAACAAGGCGTGGAACCGCGAGACTTCAACTCCTACGGTTCCAGGCGTGGCAACCACCAGGTGATGATGCGCGGCACCTTCGCCAATATCCGCATTCGCAACGAAATGCTCGACGGCGAAGAAGGCGGCAACACGATCTACATCCCCAGTGGCGAAAAAATGCCGATCTACGACGCCGCCATGCTGTACCAGGCAATGGGCACGCCGCTGGTGGTGATCGCCGGCCAGGAATATGGCACCGGATCGAGCCGGGACTGGGCAGCCAAGGGCACGAACCTGCTAGGGGTCAAGGCGGTGATCGCCGAAAGCTTCGAGCGTATCCATCGCTCCAACCTCGTGGGCATGGGCGTGCTGCCGTTGCAGTTCAAGCTCGACCAGAACCGCAAGAGCCTGAACCTCACGGGCAAGGAAACCCTGGACATCCTCGGGCTCAATGACGTCGAACTGACGCCGCGCATGAACCTGCCCTTGGTCATTACCCGCGAGGACGGCAGCCGGGAGCGAATCGAAGTGTTGTGCCGGATCGATACCTTGAATGAAGTGGAATATTTCAAGGCCGGCGGAATCCTTCACTATGTGTTGCGGCAATTGATTGCCGGCTAGAAAGACCCGTCTCTTACAGCGAACACGGGTCAGTGAAAAACAAGCCCCTCTGTGGGAGCAAGCTTTCGCGATAGCGGTAGAACAGCCAACATCGATGTTGACTGACAAGCCCCTATCGCGAGCAAGCTCGCTCCACAGGTCCTGTGGCTTACTGACCGTCATTAGCGTTTTAACAAGCGGCGTTTTTGCACGAGCCCGCCTATAATCCCGTCGGCAATCACGGAACAGAGTCAGCCAACGGCTTGCCCCTCCTACGCATGAGCCTGCATGGATACAAAACGTGCTCTTTGCGCGATATGGCAGCGTCATAGACGCGGCGGCCACTTTCGCCCAAAGCTCTACCGTCTAAAAGGATGTTATATGCCCGCTTTACCCTGGCCCTACCTGGCCATGCTCGCCATCGGCTATGGCTTGGCCCTGGCCTACGGCCAGTTGGCCTGGACCGCCCTCATCTCAGTCGCGCTATTGCTGTTCGCCGGGTATGCCGTTCGCCAGCAACCCATGCCAATCGGCCGGTTTCTCGGTCACATTCTATTTGTGGTACTGGCCCTGGCGTTGGCCTTGCATTGGATGCCCGGCTTCTTCAACGGGCGGGCGATCCCGGCGCAACGCTTGACCGACGACGCCGCGCCATTTGCCATGTACCTGAACCAGGACAAGCCCCTGATCGGATTCTGGCTGCTGCTGGCCTGCCCCTGGATCGTCGGCCAGCGGTCACTTCGCCTGTCGGTCTACGCCACGGCCCTGGGGCTGGCGCTGAGCGCGGTGCTGGCCCTCGGCGGGGCGATGCTGCTGGGCATGATCCACTGGGCACCAAAATGGCCGGAACACGCCTGGTTGTGGGTGCTCAATAATCTTTTATTGGTGACGCTTGTGGAGGAAGCGCTATTTCGTGGCTACATTCAGGGAGGCTTGAGCCGACGCTTCAAACACCTGGGTTACGGCGACAACCTGGCGCTGCTCCTGACCTCGCTGCTGTTCGGCCTGGTACACGCTGGCGCAGGTTGGCAATGGGTGCTGTTGTCGGGCCTGGCGGGGGTCGGCTACGGCCTGGCGTATCGTTTTGGCGGTCTGGGCGCGGCGATTGCTACGCATTTTCTTCTCAATCTGCTTCATTTCGCCCTATTTACCTACCCGATGCTGGCGTGATAGCGACAGGCAAAAATAACTTCAATTAAAACCTGACACCGCCGACAACCTTTCATAGCCTTTCAAAGCCTTGCGGATCAACACACATGCGTAACAACCAACCCGTCACACAACGCGAAAGGACCTTCCCGGCCCAACAACGATTGATTTCGACCACCGATGCCAAGGGCGTGATCACCTACTGCAACGACGCGTTCGTTGACATCAGCGGGTATTCGAAGGAAGAACTGATTCGTTCACCGCACAATCTCGTGCGCCATCCCGACGTCCCATCCGCAGTGTTCGCACACATGTGGGGTACGCTGAAACAAGGCTTGCCATGGATGGGCATCGTCAAGAACCGCAGCAAGAACGGCGACCATTACTGGGTCAATGCCTATGTCACGCCCGTGTTCGAGGGCAATCAAGTGGTCGGCTACGAATCGGTGCGGGTCAAGCCCTCCGCCGAACAGATCGCTCGGGCCGAAGCGCTTTATCAACGCATCAACCAAGGCAAGTCCGCGGTTCCGGGCAGCGACAAATGGGTGCCCATGCTGCAGGACTGGCTACCGTTTATCCTGGTCAGCCAGTTGAGTTTCGTCGTCGGCGCGTTCCTGGATTCGTCCTGGGGCTTTGCCCTGGCGGCCGTGCTGTCGGTGCCCTTGGGGCTGATGGGCCTGCAATGGCAGCAACGCGGAATCAAGCGCCTGCTGCGCCTGGCCGAGCAAACCACGTCCGACCCGCTGATCGCCCGGATGTACACCGACAGCCGCGGCGTCCAGGCACGCCTGGAGATGTCGATCCTCAGCCAGGAAGCACGCCTGAAAACCTGCCTGACCCGCCTGCAGGACACCGCCGAACACCTTAACGACCAGGCTCGCCAATCCAACACCCTGGCTCATAACAGTTCCAGCGGCCTGGAGCGCCAGCGGGTGGAAACCGAACAGGTCGCCACGGCCGTCAACCAGATGGCGGCAACCACCCAGGAAGTCGCCAGCCACGTGCAGCGCACCGCCGATGCCACCCAGGAAGCCAACCGCCTGACCAGCCGCGGCCGCGACATCGCCGGCGAAACCCGCGAAGCCATCGAGCGCCTGTCGGTGGTGGTCGGCGAAACCGGGCAGACCGTGACCCAACTGGCCAAGGACAGCGACGAGATCGGCGGCGTGGTGGACGTGATCAAAGGCATCGCCGACCAGACCAACCTGCTGGCTCTCAACGCCGCCATCGAAGCGGCCCGTGCCGGGGAGATGGGCCGTGGCTTTGCCGTGGTGGCTGACGAAGTGCGGCAACTGGCACAACGCACCAGCGAATCCACCGGGCAGATCCACGCCCTGATCGCCAAACTCCAGCAGACCGCCACCAACGCCGTGCAGACCATGGACGCTGGCCATCGCCAGGCCGAAGAAGGCGTGGCACGGGTCATGGAAGCGGACGAGGCTCTGGTGGGGATCAGCGAAGCGGTGGCCCACATCACCGACATGACCACCCAGATCGCCGCCGCCACCGAGGAGCAAAGCTCAGTGGCCGAGGAGATCAGCCGCAACATCAGCAATATCTCGGAACTGGCCGACCAGACCTCCGGCCAGGCCCACAGCTCGGCGCTGCTCAGCGAAGAGCTGACCCGCACGGCCAATACGCAGTATTCGTTGGTGGAGCGGTTTAACCGCTGACAGATGCCTGCCTCACAAAAAACCCGGACAGCGTAGGCTTCCGGGTTTTTTACCGCCTGGAAGGCCGCTCACGCGTGCCTGCTCGCGATGAGGTTTTGTCGTGACCTGTCAACTCTGACAGTAGACCGCAATCGCCACATCGTTAAAGTGCAAATGCAACAAGGGAGAACATTTCATAAAAACGATTAGCAATGAGGTTCTTTCACATGAAAGTTCATGACTTCTACTTTCCCAAAGACGAGCACCAGCGGCTCAACGGATCCTTTTCTTGGTACCTCGGCCCTACGCTCGTTCATGCAAGATCTACGTCTTTCTTACTGCGTCTCTCTCCGCCCCCAAGAGAGCACACCTGGTTCCTTACCGGCACTGCCGACTACCCAAGTACTGGTGATTATTTCTATTTCCAAATTGGGGTTGATTATGTCAGCGAGGAAGTGATGGACGCGAGTTACACATTAGAAGGCGGCTTCTCCTTCCGTCACACGCATTCGATTCCTGGTCAGCCCGGCTGGTTTCAATCGGTCCGCGCTGACAGCGCAGAATTGACTATCAGGCTCGATCCTGTGGGTGGAACCGCGAAGGGCAATTTCACCGCTCATTTCAACACCGATGGGTACGACATGCACCCGACGGGGACATTCGACTTAATCCGGGATGACATGAAAAATTAGTTACGGTCTGAATGATCCATCGCGAGCAAGCGCAATTCCAGGAAGTAAAAATTGCAGCAGGTCAGTTCGCGATGGGACGGTGACAGTCAGGCAAAAGGTTACTCAAGGAATTTTGTCACCCTGAGCGCCGCCGCCTCCATATGTTGCTCATGACTAAACCCCGAAGCCTTCAGCGGTTTCAGGTCATGATCCCCCGCCACCAACCACATCACCTCGATGCCCGGTGACAATTCATACCCCTGCACCGCCTCCCGATTGCCCAACGCATCGCGCTCGCCCTGGACGATCAAGGTCCGGGTCTTCAACGTCGCCAAGTGCTCGACCCGCGGTTTCTGCGGCTTGCCCACCGCATAGAAGGGATAGCCCAGGCACACCAGCGCGTCGGCGCCCAATTCATCGGCCAGCAAACTCGCCATGCGCCCGCCCATGGACTTACCGCCAATGGCCAGTCGCCCAGCGACATAAGGCCGCACCGTGGCGTACACCTCACGCCAACACTCCAGCAGTTTCGGTGCCGGGTTCGGAGGGCGCTTGCCCCCGTCCAAACGTCGTTGGGCCATGTAGGGAAACTCGAAGCGCAGCACGTTGACCCCATGCGCGGCAAGGCCCGCAGCCATTTCCTCCATGAATCCGCTGTCCATCGGTGCACCGGCGCCGTGGGCCAGGATCAGGGTCGGCGCCTCGGCACTGGCGCCCGACCGCGCGGCCGTCCATAGCCAACCGTGTTCGGCCACACACCGCACCCATTGATCCCCGTCAATACTGGCCTTGTGCTGTTTGTCCATGCTGATCTCGCTTTTAGTCTGCCTATAACTCCAGGCGAAGAACGCCGCACTGCCTTGCGCAGGCGCTCACTTCGGCTGAACCGTGGATGGGGAACCATGAACACTTCTATCAGTACCGCCTACAACTACAAGGTGGTCCGCCAATTCGCCATTATGACGGTGGTGTGGGGCATCGTCGGCATGGGGCTCGGGGTTTTTCTCGCCGCCCAATTGGTCTGGCCACAGCTCAACTTCGATTTGCCCTGGACCAGCTTCGGCCGCCTGCGCCCGCTGCACACCAACGCGGTGATCTTCGCCTTCGGTGGCTGTGCGTTGTTCGCCAGTTCGTTCTATTCGGTGCAGCGCACCTGCCAGACTCAGCTGTTTGCGCCGAAAATCGCCGCGTTCTGCTTCTGGGGCTGGCAACTGGTGATCCTGCTGGCGGCCATCAGCCTGCCACTGGGCTACACCAGTTCCAAGGAATACGCCGAGCTGGAATGGCCGATCGACATTCTGATCACCATCGTCTGGGTTGCCTACGCGATTGTGTTCTTCGGCACCGTGGCCAAGCGCAACACCAAGCACATCTACGTTGGTAACTGGTTCTTCGGCGGGTTCATCCTGACCGTGGCGATCCTGCACATCGTCAACAACCTGGAACTGCCGGTGAGCCTCACCAAGTCCTACTCGGTCTACGCCGGGGCCACGGACGCGATGGTGCAATGGTGGTACGGCCACAACGCCGTGGGCTTCTTCCTCACCGCAGGCTTCCTGGGGATGATGTACTACTTCGTGCCGAAGCAGGCCGAGCGCCCAGTGTATTCCTATCGCTTGTCCATCGTGCACTTCTGGGCCCTGATCACCCTGTACATCTGGGCCGGCCCTCACCACCTGCACTACACCGCGCTGCCGGACTGGGCACAATCCCTGGGCATGGTGATGTCGCTGATTCTGCTGGCGCCAAGCTGGGGCGGCATGATCAACGGCATGATGACCCTCTCGGGTGCCTGGCATAAGCTGCGCAGCGACCCGATCCTGCGGTTCCTGGTGGTGTCCCTGGCGTTCTACGGCATGTCGACCTTCGAAGGTCCGATGATGGCGATCAAGACCGTCAACGCCCTCTCCCACTACACAGACTGGACCATCGGTCACGTCCATGCCGGCGCACTCGGCTGGGTGGCAATGATTTCCATCGGCGCCCTGTACCACATGATCCCGAAAGTCTTCGGCCGGCCACAGATGCACAGCATCGGCCTGATCAACGCGCACTTCTGGCTCGCGACCATCGGCACCGTGCTCTACATCGCCTCGATGTGGGTCAACGGCATCGCCCAGGGCCTGATGTGGCGTGCGGTGAACGAGGACGGCACGCTCACCTACTCCTTCGTCGAAACCCTGGTGGCCAGTCACCCAGGCTTCGTCGTGCGGCTGGCGGGCGGGTCGATCTTCCTCCTCGGCATGCTGCTGATGGCCTACAACACCTGGCGCACCGTGCGGGCCTACCAGCCTGCCGAAGCCGCCGCTGCCGCGCAGATGGCCTGAGGAGTCCACCATGAAACACGAAACAATCGAAAAAAACGTCGGCCTGCTGATGCTGCTGATGGTCCTGGCCGTGAGCATTGGCGGCCTGACCCAGATCGTGCCGCTGTTCTTCCAGGACGTGACCAATAAACCGGTGGACGGCATGAAGCCCTACACCGCCCTGCAACTGGAAGGCCGTGACATCTACATTCGTGAAGGCTGCGTCGGTTGCCACTCGCAGATGATCCGTCCGTTCCGCGCCGAGACCGAGCGCTACGGCCACTACTCCGTCGCCGGTGAAAGCGTCTGGGACCACCCATTCCTGTGGGGCTCCAAGCGCACCGGGCCGGACCTGGCCCGGGTTGGCGCGCGATACTCCGATGATTGGCACCGCGCCCACTTGTACAACCCGCGCAACGTCGTGCCCGAGTCGAAAATGCCGGCCTACCCGTGGCTGGTGACCCAAGCGGTAGACAGCAGCCACACCGAAGGCAAGCTGCGCGCCATGCGTACCCTGGGTGTGCCGTACACCGATGACGACATCACCGCCAGCGTGGCCTCGCTCAAGGGCAAGACCGAAATGGACGCGCTGGTGGCCTACCTGCAAGTGCTCGGCACTGCCATCAAGAGCAAGAGGTGAGCCATGGTTCTTGAAATGAGTACTGGAATGATCCGCGGCCTGGGCACGGTCGTGGTGTTCATCGCCTTCATCGGCCTGACCCTGTGGGTATTCAGCAGCAAACGTCGTCCAGAGTTCGCCGAAGCGCGCCTGCTGCCGTTCGCCGACGAGCCAGCTGCCGACATCGTCCCCCCCCAAGACCCTGCAACAAGGAGTACCCGGCCATGACCACCTTCTGGAGTACGTGGATCTGCGTACTGACCATCGGCAGCCTCATCGGCCTGACGTGGTTGCTGATCGGCACTCGCAAGGGCGAGACCAAGGGCAGCGTCGACCAGACCATGGGCCACAGCTTCGACGGCATCGAGGAGTACGACAACCCCCTGCCGCAATGGTGGTTCCTGTTATTTGCCGGCACCCTGGTGTTTTCCGTCGGCTACCTGGTCCTCTATCCGGGCCTGGGCAACTGGAAAGGCATCCTGCCAGGCTACGAGAACGGCTGGACCGGCGCCCATGAATGGGAAAAGGAGATGGCCAAGGCCGATGCCAAGTTCGGACCGATCTTCGCCAAATTCGCCGCCATGCCCGTGGAGGAAGTGGCCAAGGACCCACAGGCCTTGAAGATGGGTGGCCGCCTGTTCGCCTCCAACTGCTCGGTCTGCCACGGCTCGGACGCCAAGGGTGCCTTTGGCTTCCCGAACCTGGCCGACAGCAACTGGCGTTGGGGCGGTGCTGCCGACACCATCAAGGCCACCATCATGGGCGGTCGCATGGCGGCGATGCCCGCCTGGGGCGAAGTACTGGGGGACGCCGGGGTCAAGAACGTGGCCGCGTATGTACGCCACGACCTGGCCGGCCTGCCGTTGCCGGCAGACAGCGGTGCCGATCTGCAGGCCGGACAGCAGGCTTTCAACACCACCTGCGTCGCCTGCCACGGCGCCAACGGCCAAGGGACCGAAGCCATGGGCGCGCCGAACCTGACGCAACCGGCCGGTTTCATCTATGGCACCAGCCTGGCCCAGTTACAACAGACCATTCGCCATGGTCGCCAGGGCCACATGCCAGCGCAGAATGAGTTGTTGGGCAATGACAAGGTGCAACTGCTGGCCGCCTACGTCTACAGCCTGTCCCACACCGCCGGTGCCGAGCGCCTGCAAGCCGAACACAAAAGCGAATAAATCTTGACCGCGTGAACAGCCGTATCCGTCTGGATGCGGCTGCTCCGTGTCCCTGCGCGACGCATTGTCGCACCCTCCCATAGTCTTTCTTTCGGTTCCCCGGAATCGGGTCTAAGCTTGCCTTTGCGTGCGCTGGCGACTGCCGGTTTCAGGTCGACCCGACCCGATGCGTTCGACAATCGTTCATCAAAAAGGCCGCAAAGGCAGGTGAATACCGGCTGTTGCGACAGTTGCCTGGCATCACCCGAACGCTGTGTTTGAACACACCCCGTTACAACCGACCCGACCCCCTCGCCTCTTTCCTTCGTTGCGACATTTTGCCGAGGGCCAATTTTGTCCCTACACGGAACATGGAAAGGCCGCAGAATCAGCTTTGGAAAGCATTGACCCAGGTCATGGCGCGTTGCAATGACCCCCCGCTTTCTCCATACTTGCGACCGATTTTTATCCTAATAAAACACCCAAACCGTGGAACCTTAGAATGAGCACAGCAATCAGTCCGACTGCTTATAACTATAAGGTAGTCCGCCAGTTCGCCATCATGACGGTGGTCTGGGGGATCCTTGGCATGGGGCTCGGTGTCTTCATCGCCTCGCAACTGGTCTGGCCGGAGTTGAACTTCGATCTGCCATGGACGACATTTGGACGCCTGCGCCCGCTGCACACCAACCTGGTGATCTTCGCCTTCGGTGGTTGTGCATTGTTTGCCACTTCTTATTACGTCGTGCAGCGAACCTGCCAAACGCGACTGATCTCCGACAGCCTCGCCGCCTTCACCTTCTGGGGCTGGCAAGCGGTCATCGTCGGTGCGATCGTGACCTTGCCACTGGGTTACACCACCACCAAGGAATACGCTGAGCTGGAATGGCCCCTGGCTATCCTGCTGGCCATCGTCTGGGTGACCTACGGTCTGGTGTTCTTCGGCACCATCGTCAAGCGCAAGACCAAGCACATCTACGTCGGTAACTGGTTCTACGGTGCCTTCATCGTCGTGACTGCCATGCTGCACATCGTCAACCACGCTTCCCTGCCGGTCAGCTTCTTCAAGTCGTACTCGGCCTACTCGGGTGCGACCGATGCGATGATCCAGTGGTGGTACGGCCACAACGCCGTGGGTTTCTTCCTGACCACCGGCTTCCTGGGGATGATGTACTACTTCGTGCCGAAACAGGCCGAGCGTCCGATCTATTCCTATCGCCTGTCCATCGTGCACTTCTGGGCGCTGATCACCCTGTACATCTGGGCCGGTCCGCACCACCTGCACTACACCGCGCTGCCAGACTGGGCGCAGTCCTTGGGCATGGCAATGTCGATCATCCTGCTGGCGCCAAGCTGGGGCGGCATGATCAACGGCATGATGACCCTGTCGGGCGCCTGGCATAAGCTGCGCACCGACCCGATCCTGCGCTTCCTGGTGGTGTCGTTGGCGTTCTACGGCATGTCGACCTTCGAAGGCCCGATGATGGCCATCAAGACCGTCAACTCCCTGAGCCACTACACCGACTGGACCATCGGCCACGTGCACGCTGGTGCGCTCGGCTGGGTGGCGATGATTTCCATCGGCGCCATCTACCACATGATCCCGAAACTGTTCGGTCGTGCGCAGATGCACAGCACCGGCCTGATCAACGCGCACTTCTGGCTCGCGACCATCGGTACCGTGCTCTACATCGCCTCGATGTGGGTCAACGGCATCACCCAAGGCCTGATGTGGCGTGCAATCAACGACGACGGCACCCTGACCTACTCGTTCGTCGAAGCTCTGCAGGCCAGCCACCCTGGCTTCATCGTGCGTGCCCTGGGCGGCGCGTTCTTCGCCAGCGGCATGCTGCTCATGGCCTACAACGTGTACCGCACCGTTCGTGCCTCTGACCCGGCTGAAGCTGAAGCCGCCGCCAAGATCGCCGTAGTTGGAGCTCACTGATGAAGCACGAAGCAGTAGAGAAGAATATCGGCCTGCTGGCCTTCTTCATGGTCATTGCCGTCAGCATCGGCGGCCTGACCCAGATCGTCCCGCTGTTCTTCCAGGACGTGACCAACAAGCCGGTCGAGGGCATGAAGCCACGTACCGCCCTTGAACTGGAAGGCCGTGACATCTATATCGCCAACGGTTGTGTCGGCTGCCACTCGCAGATGATCCGTCCGTTCCGCGCCGAAACCGAACGCTATGGCCACTATTCGGTCGCCGGTGAAAGCGTCTGGGACCACCCATTCCTGTGGGGTTCCAAGCGTACCGGTCCGGACCTGGCCCGCGTTGGCGGCCGCTACTCCGACGACTGGCAGCGTGCGCACTTGTATAACCCGCGCAACGTGGTGCCTGAGTCGAAAATGCCAGCCTACCCGTTCCTCGTAGAAAACAAGCTCGACGGCAAAGACACCGCCAAGAAAATGGAAGTCCTGCGCACCCTGGGCGTGCCTTACACCGACGAAGACATCGCCGGTGCCAAGGATGCCGTCAAGGGCAAGACTGAAATGGACGCGCTGGTGGCCTATCTGCAAGGCCTGGGCACCATCATCAAAAGCAAACGGTGATTCTTTATGGATATCGGGATGATTCGCGGCCTGGGCACCGTCGTCGTGATGGTGGCCTTCATCGGTCTGGCCCTGTGGGTGTTCAGCCCCAAGCGCAAGTCGGAGTTTGACGACGCGACCTTGCTGCCGTTCGCGGATGATCCCGAAGCCATCAAGCACGTCGAGCAAGCTTCTAGGAGTAACAAAGAATGACTACATTCTGGAGTCTGTACGTCACAGTCCTCAGCCTGGGAACGATCTTCTCCCTGACCTGGCTGCTGCTGTCGACCCGCAAGGGCCAGCGCGCCGAGCAGACGGACGAGACCGTCGGCCACTCGTTCGACGGGATCGAGGAGTACGACAACCCACTGCCGAAATGGTGGTTCATGCTGTTCGTGGGCACCATCGTGTTCGCCCTCGGTTACCTGGTGCTCTACCCAGGCCTGGGCAACTGGAAAGGCCTGCTGCCAGGCTACAACTACCTGGACACCGAAAAGCAGACCGCCTTCGCCAACGGCCAGACCGGCTGGACGGGCGTCCATGAGTGGGAAAAGGAAATGGCACGTTCGGACGCCAAGTTCGGTCCGATCTTCGCCAAGTTCGCCTCCATGCCGATTGAAGAAGTCGCCAAGGACCCACAAGCCCTGAAGATGGGTGGCCGCCTGTTCGCCTCCAACTGCTCGGTCTGCCACGGTTCCGATGCCAAGGGCGCCTATGGCTTCCCTAACCTGACCGACGCCGACTGGCGCTGGGGCGGTGAGCCGGAAACCATCAAGACCACCATCATGGGCGGTCGTCACGCCGTGATGCCGGGCTGGGCTGCCGTGGTCGGCGAGCAAGGCGTGGCCGACGTGGCCGCTTACCTGGTGACCAGCCTGCACAGCCGCAAACTGCCGGAAGGCGCCAAGGCCGATCCAGCCAATGGGCAGAAACTCTTTGCCGCCAACTGCGTGGCCTGCCACGGCCCTGCTGGCAAAGGCACGCCAGCCATGGGCGCACCTGACCTGACGCACCCGGCCGGTTTCATCTACGGTTCGAGCTTCGCTCAGTTGCAGCAGACCATCCGCTACGGTCGCCAGGGCCAGATGCCGGCCCAGGCCGACTTGCAAGGCAACGACAAGGTCCACTTGCTGGCCGCCTACGTCTACAGCCTGTCTCACGGCGAAAAGGCTCCTGCGGCTGACGCCCAGTAAAGCCAGCGCCTGATGCCCCCAAGGCCCCGTCAACCCAGGTTGACGGGGCCTTTTTGTTTGCCGGTGCGACAGGGCAATGGTTTATCTTGCCCGCAATCAACGACGGTAGTAACGTGCCTACATTCAGTTTTCTCGAGGACGCCGCCATGTCCATCACCACTATTTCCAGCCGCGAATTCAACCACGACACAAGTGGTGCCAAAAAAGCCACCCGCCAGGGGCCGGTCATCATCACCGACCGTGGCAAGCCGGCCCATGTGCTGCTAAGCATTGAGGAGTACCAGAAACTGACCGGCATCGGCACCAGCATTGTCGAATTGCTGGTCATGCCCGACACGCCGGATATTGATTTCGATACCGAACGTGCCGTCATCTCTCCTCGTTCGGTGGACCTGTCCTGATGTACCTGCTCGACACTAACGTCATCTCGGAACTGCGTAAGCCTCAGGCCGATAAAAACGTAATGGCTTGGGCGCGTAGCGTGCCCGCCCCCAGCCTTTACCTCTCGGCAATTACCGTATTGGAACTGGAAACCGGCGTGTTGCGCTTCGAACGCAAAGACCCGGCGCAAGGCAGTCGTCTGCGCGCATGGCTGGACAACCATGTCATGCCCGCATTCGCCGGCAGAATCCTGGCGGTCGACCGCGCCGTTGCGCTGCGCTGCGCTCGCCTGCACGTTCCGTATCGCAGCAATGAATGCGATGCATTGATTGCCGCCACCGCGCTGGTTCATGGGCTGACCGTAGTCACCCGCAATGTGACTGATTTCCGAGGCAGCGGCGTGGCGTTGCTTGATCCGTGGTCCAACCAAAGCCTCCTCGCGACAGGCGAACCGCGCACTGGGTAACGTCGACCCATGGTAGCCGCACCAAGCCAATCCGAAAGGGTCTGCTGAATGAGTCAGCAGGCCCTTTCGTTTTTCTCCAGTGCCATGGAATGTCTATAGTCAATTGACCTGGGTCAAGACTTGTTACATCCCGCTACACCATTGTGCCCTCATCCCCAACGCGACCAAAGGTCGCACCCTTGGGCTAGAGCGACAGGCGTATCATTGCGCCACCGCAACACCCTTTCTGACCGTGGTTAGCACGTACTGGCCACGGCACTTTTCCACTGCCGTGGGATGCATTTGATGAGTAACCAGATTCCGGTACATGACGTCACCCCGCCTGCCAAGGACGCGAACAAAAGCGTCGACCTGTATGCCTCTCGGGAAAAAATCTACACCCGTGCCTTCACTGGCCTGTTCCGCAACCTGCGAATGGCTGGCGGCGCGCTATTGTTCCTGCTGTATTTTGGTACGGTCTGGCTGAACTGGGGTGGCCATCAGGCCGTCTGGTGGAACCTGCCGGAGCGCAAATTCTTTATTTTCGGCGCCACCTTCTGGCCCCAGGATTTCATCCTGCTGTCCGGGATGTTGATCATTGCCGCCTTTGGCCTGTTTTTCATCACGGTCTATGCAGGACGAGTGTGGTGTGGCTACACCTGCCCACAGAGCGTGTGGACCTGGATCTTCATGTGGTGCGAAAAAGTCACCGAAGGCGACCGCAACCAGCGCATCAAGCTCGACAAGGCCCCCATGGGCGCCAACAAATTCCTGCGCAAGCTCGCCAAGCACAGCCTGTGGCTGCTGATCGGTTTCGTCACCGGCATGACCTTTGTTGGTTACTTCACGCCAATCCGCGAACTGGTGTTCGAGTTCTTTACCGGCCAGGCCGATGGCTGGTCGTATTTCTGGGTGGGTTTCTTCACCCTCGCCACCTACGGCAACGCTGGCTGGCTGCGTGAGCAAGTGTGTATCTACATGTGCCCGTACGCACGCTTCCAGAGCGTGATGTTCGACAAGGACACCTTGATCGTTTCCTACGACCCGCGTCGTGGCGAAAGCCGTGGCCCGCGCAAGAAGGGCGTTGACTACAAAGCCCTGGGCCTGGGGGATTGCATCGACTGCACCATGTGCGTCCAGGTCTGCCCTACCGGCATCGACATCCGCGACGGCCTGCAGATCGAGTGCATCGGCTGCGCGGCCTGCATCGATGCCTGCGACAACATCATGGACAAAATGGATTATCCACGCGGCCTGATCAGCTACACCACCGAACACAACCTTTCAGGGCAGAAAACCCATAAACTGCGCCCGCGCCTGATCGGTTATGCCCTGGTGCTGCTGACCATGATGAGCCTGTTGGCGGCGGCGTTCTTCATGCGCTCGCTGGTGGGTTTCGACGTCAGCAAGGACCGCGTGCTCTACCGCGAAAACGCCGAAGGCCGGATCGAGAACGTCTACAGCCTGAAGATCATGAACAAAGACCAACGCGACCATACGTACGTCCTGGAAGCCGCCGGCCTGCCCGACCTCAAGTTGCAAGGCCGTCGGGAAATCAAGGTCGCGGCCGGCGAGATCTACAGCCAGCCGGTCGAGCTGTCCAGCGCACCGGAACAACTGCCATCGAGCACCAACGAGGTGACCTTCATCCTCAAGGACGCCGATGACGAAAGCGTACATGTCGAAGCCAAGAGCCGGTTCATCGGCCCACAAACTCGTTGAGAGAACTGAACATGCCTGCAGCAACCGCCACCAGCCCTTGGTACAAGCACCTCTGGCCGTGGATCATCATCGCGATCCTGACCTGCTCGGTGACACTGAGCCTGACGATGGTGACCATTGCGGTGAAGAACCCGGACAACCTGGTCAACGACAATTATTATGAAGCCGGCAAGGGCATCAACCGCTCGCTGGAGCGCGAATTGCTGGCCCAGACCCTGCAACTGCGTGCCAACGTGCAACTGGACGAACTCACCGGTGAGGTGAACCTGCGCCTGAACGGCAACAGCCGTCCCCAGACCCTGGAACTGAGCCTGATCTCGCCGACCCAACCGGAGAAGGACCGCAAGATCGTCCTGACCCGCAACGACAGTGAACCAGGGCGCTACGTCGGTCAGTTGGCGGACAAGATCGAAGGCCGGCGCTTTGTCGAATTGCTGGGGGTGGAGAACGACAAGACCTGGCGCCTGTTCGAAGAAGAGCAGATCAATCACGGCCAGGACCTCCTGCTCGGCGATGAACCGCTGCAAGGCGCTGAAGACCTGAAGCAGTAAATCGCTTCTCTGTGGCGAGGGAGCTTGCTCCCGCTGGGTCGCGAAGCGGCCCCGTTCGTCGTATGACCGGCTCACCCGATTACGACTGCTACGCAGCCGAGCGGGAGCAAGCTCCCTCGCCACAACAGCGCCCATAAACCAGCAAACGCCCCAGCCAAAAAGGCCTTCATGCGACAACCATGACCACTCCACAGCCCTGCTACCACTGCGCCCTGCCCGTCCCCCCTGGCAGTCGCTTCACCGCCGTTGTCCTCGGTGAAACCCGCGAGCTGTGCTGCCCGGGCTGCCAGGCGGTGGCCGAGGCCATTGTCGCCGGTGGCCTGGAAAGTTATTACCAGCATCGCAGCGAAGCGTCGGCCAACCCCGAATCCCTGCCCGTCCAGTTGACCGATGAACTGACACTGTACGATCGCCCAGACGTGCAGCAATCATTCGTGCGCCATGAAGGCGAACTGGCCGAAACCACCTTGTTGATGGAAGGCATCAGTTGCGCCGCCTGCGGCTGGTTGATCGAAAAGCAATTACGCAGCCTGCCGGCCGTGGCCGAGGCGCGGTTGAACCTGTCCAATCATCGCCTGCATGTACGTTGGGCCGACGCTCAACTGCCGCTGAGCACGCTGCTCACCGAATTGCGCCAGATCGGCTATGTCGCCCACCCGTACCAGGCCGACCAGGCCTGTGAACAACTCGCCGCACAAAACCGCCTGGCCCTGCGCCAATTGGGTGTGGCCGGTCTGTTGTGGTTCCAGGCGATGATGGCAACCATGGCCACCTGGCCGGAATTCAACATCGACCTCAGCCCGGAGATGCACACCATCCTGCGCTGGGTTGCCCTGTTCCTCACCACGCCCATCGTCTTCTATAGCTGCGCGCCGTTCTTCAAAGGCGCCATGCGCGACCTGCGCACCCGCCACCTGACCATGGACGTTTCCGTGTCCCTGGCCATCGGCAGCGCCTACGTTGCCGGGATCTGGACGTCAATTACCGGGGTCGGCGAGTTGTACTTCGACGCCGTAGGCATGTTTGCCCTCTTCCTGTTGGCCGGCCGTTACCTGGAACGCCGGGCCCGGGAGCGCACGGCCGCCGCCACCGCCCAACTGGTCAATCTGTTGCCGGCCTCGTGCCTGCGCCTGGAAAACAACGGCCAGAGCGAACGCATCCTGCTCAGCGAGTTGCGCACCGGCGACCGGGTATTGGTGCATCCAGGCGCGGTGCTGCCGGCCGATGGCAGGATCCTGGATGGCCAGTCCAGCATCGACGAATCGCTGCTGACCGGTGAATACCTGCCACAACCTCGCCAGGTGGGCGACGCCGTCACCGCCGGCACGCTGAACGTCGAAGGGGCCTTGACGGTCGAGGTGCTGGCCCTCGGGCAAGACACCCGATTGTCGGCCATCGTGCGGCTGCTGGAGCGGGCCCAGGCCGAAAAGCCACGGCTGGCGGAAATCGCCGACCGCGCGGCCCAATGGTTCTTGCTGTTCTCCTTGATCGCCGCTGCCGTCATCGGGCTGGTGTGGTGGCAACTGGACGCTTCGCGCGCGTTCTGGATCGTCCTGGCGATGCTGGTCGCCACCTGCCCTTGCGCGTTGTCCCTCGCCACGCCGACCGCCCTCACCGCCGCCACCGGCACCCTGCACAAACTCGGTCTGCTGCTGACGCGCGGTCATGTGCTGGAAGGCCTGAACCAGATCGACACGGTGATTTTCGACAAGACCGGCACCCTCACCGAAGGCCGCCTGGCGTTGCGCGCCATTCGGCCATTGGCGGCCCTCGACAGTGACCAATGCCTGGGCTTGGCCGCCGCCCTGGAAAACCGCTCCGAACACCCTATCGCCCGTGCCTTCGGCCGTGCGCCATTGGCTGCCGAACAGGTGCAAAGCACCCCGGGGCTGGGGCTGGAAGGTTTGGTGACCGAACAGCGCCTGCGCATCGGCCAGCCCGGTTTCGTCTGCGAACTGAGTGGCGTCGCCGTACCGCAAATGCCGGACGAACCCGGGCAATGGCTATTGCTGGGCGATGAGATCGGGCCCCTGGCCTGGTTCGTCCTCGATGACCGCTTGCGCGTCGATGCCCCGGCACTGCTGGCGGCCTGCAAGGCACGGGGCTGGCGGACGCTGCTGTTGTCGGGTGACAGTTCGCCCATGGTTGCCAGTGTCGCCGCCGAGCTGGGCATCGATGAGGCTCGCGGCGGGCTGCGCCCGGACGACAAACTGGCCGTGTTGCAGCAGTTGCATCAACAGGGCCGCAAGGTGCTGATGCTCGGCGATGGCGTGAACGACGTGCCCGTGCTGGCGGCGGCGGACATCAGTGTCGCCATGGGCTCGGCCACCGACCTGGCCAAGACCAGCGCCGACGCGGTGCTGCTGTCCAACCGCCTCGACGCCCTGATCCACGCCTTCAGCCTGGCCCGACGCACCCGCCGTGTGATCATCGAGAACCTGGTGTGGGCCGGGCTGTACAATGGCCTCATGTTGCCGTTCGCCGCCCTCGGCTGGATTACGCCGGTGTGGGCGGCGGTCGGCATGTCCATCAGTTCGTTGACCGTCGTGTTGAATGCGCTGAGGCTGACACGTCAGCCCAAGACGCAGGTTTTCGACACCACGCCCGATACCCGCCCGCTGCCGGCCTGAGCCGCACGGGCATGGAGTTCCGACATGCCAGCTCTCTACGTGATGATCCCGGCCGCGCTGCTGATCGTGGCCATCGCTGTGTACATTTTCTTCTGGGCCGTGGACAGCGGCCAGTACGACGACCTCGACGGTCCGGCCCACAGCATTCTGTTCGACGATCAGGACCCGAACCACAAGGCGGCGGTGGACGAAGCCAGTGGCGAGGCCCGCAAGCCGGACGACAAGGCTGGGCCCCATGCTTGACCTGGCACCCCTGTTGGTTTCGGCGGTCATCCTTGGCCTGCTCGGCGGCGGACACTGCCTGGGCATGTGCGGCGGCCTGATGGGCGCCCTGACCCTGGCGATTCCCAAGGAACAGCGCAGCCGGCGCTTTCGGTTGCTGCTGGCGTACAACCTGGGGCGGATCCTGAGCTACGCCACCGCCGGGTTGCTGATCGGCCTGGCCGGTTGGGCGGTGTCCAACAGCCCGGCGGCGATGATCATGCGGGTGCTGGCCGGCTTGCTGTTGATTGCCATGGGCTTGTACTTGGCGGGCTGGTGGAGCGGCCTGACCCGCATCGAAAGCATCGGTCGCGGCCTGTGGCGGCACATCCAACCCGTCGCCAACCGTTTGCTGCCCGTGTCGAGCCTGCCCCGGGCCTTGCTGCTCGGTGCGCTATGGGGCTGGCTGCCGTGCGGCTTGGTCTACAGCACCCTGTTGTGGTCCGCCAGCCAGGGCAATGCACTGGACAGCGCGTTGCTCATGCTCGCCTTCGGCCTGGGCACCTGGCCGGTGCTGCTCGCCACGGGCCTGGCCGCCGAACGCGTCACCGCCCTGCTGCGCAAACGCAGCGTGCGCATGGCCGGTGGCTTGTTGGTGATTATTTTCGGCGCATGGACACTGCCGGGGCCACATCAACATTGGCTCATGGGCCATTGACCAAGTCGCCCCCAATCGCGAGCATCGACAACTCCCAATGCCCCGTTGACGCAAATCAAAACGGCCACCCCCTCGCGCCCCTAGACTCGCCCCATGCCAGTCTATCCGGGGAATGCCCGCATGCTCGACACCATTTGTTGGGACTCAAATCTTATCCGCCGTTACGACCTGGCGGGACCACGCTACACCTCGTACCCCACTGCAGCGCAGTTCGGCAGCCAGGTGGGCACCTTCGACCTGCTCCATGCCCTGCGCGACAGCCGCAAGGCCCTGCGGCCGTTGTCGCTGTACGTGCACATACCGTTCTGCGCGAACATTTGCTACTACTGCGCCTGCAACAAAGTCATCACCAAGGACCGCGGTCGTGCCCACGCCTACCTGCAACGCCTGGAGCAGGAAATCCAACTGATCGGCTGTCACCTGAACCCCACCCAGCGCGTGGAACAGTTGCACTTTGGCGGCGGTACCCCGACGTTCCTCAGCCACGACGAACTGCGCCAACTGATGGCCAAGCTGCGCCTGCACCTGAACTTGCTGGACGACGATTCCGGTGACTACGGCATCGAAATCGACCCCAGGGAAGCCGACTGGTCGACCATGGGCCTGTTGCGCGAACTGGGTTTCAACCGGGTCAGTATCGGCCTGCAAGACCTTGATCCAGCGGTGCAGCGGGCCGTCAATCGCCTGCAAAGTCTCGAGGAAACCCGCGCAGTGGTCGAAGCCGCCCGGACCTTGCAGTTCCGTTCGATCAATATTGATCTGATTTATGGGCTGCCCAAGCAGACCCCGGAAAACTTCGCCCGCACGGTCCAGGAAGTCATCCATCTGCAACCGGACCGGCTCTCGGTGTTCAACTACGCCCACCTGCCGGAACGCTTCATGCCCCAGCGGCGCATCAACAGCCAGGACTTGCCGACCCCGGAGCAGAAACTGGCAATGCTGCAAGGCACCATCGAACAACTGACCACCGCCGGTTACCGCTATGTCGGCATGGACCACTTCGCCCTGCCCGACGACGAACTGGCAATCGCTCAGGAAGAGGCTACGTTGCAGCGCAACTTCCAGGGCTACACCACCCATGGCCATTGCGACCTGATCGGCCTTGGCGTGTCAGCCATCAGCCAGATCGGCGATTTGTACTGCCAGAACAGCAGTGATCTGAGCCATTACCAGAACACCCTCGCCGACGGGCAATTGGCGACCAGTCGCGGGCTGATCTGCAACGCTGACGACCGGCTGCGGCGCGCGGTGATCCAGCAATTGATCTGCCATTTCCACCTGCCCTTCGCCGAGATCGAGCAAACCTTCAACATCGATTTTCGCGGTTACTTCGCCCCGCAATGGCCGCAATTGCGGGCCATGGCCGCGGATGGGCTGATCGAGCTGGATGACACCCACATCCGGGTATTGCCCGCCGGGCGCCTGCTGGTTCGGTCCGTGTGCATGGTGTTCGATGCCTATTTGGAGCAGCACAACCGACAGCGCTTCTCCCGCGTTATTTGAGCGCGACAATTTGACGACGAAACCGCACTGGCCGGAGTGCCATCTCTGGGGTACCCTTACGCCTTATGCGTGATTTCCCACAAGGATTTAAGAAATGTCCGAGCCAGTCAAACTGCGCGCCCACAACCAGGCCCATTGCAAGGATTGCAGCCTGGCCCCCCTCTGCCTGCCGCTTTCGCTGAACCTTGAGGACATGGACGCGCTGGACGACATCGTCAAACGGGGCCGACCGTTGAAAAAAGGCGAGTTCCTGTTTCGCCAGGGCGACGCCTTCGACTCTGTCTACGCCGTGCGCTCGGGCGCCTTGAAGACCTTTAACCTGAGCGATGGCGGCGAAGAACAGCTCACCGGCTTCCACCTGCCCAGCGAACTGGTGGGCCTGTCCGGCATGGACACCGAGTCCCACCCGGTCTCGGCCCAGGCGCTGGAAACCACCTCGGTGTGCGAAATTCCCTTCGATCGCCTGGACGAGCTGGCCATACAGCTGCCGCAACTGCGCCGCCAGTTGATGCGGGTCATGAGCCGGGAAATCCGTGACGATCAGCAGATGATGCTGCTGCTCTCGAAAAAAACCGCCGACGAGCGTATCGCCACATTCCTGGTCAACCTCTCGGCACGCTTCCGCGCTCGTGGGTTCTCGGCCAACCAGTTCCGCTTGAGCATGTCGCGCAACGAAATCGGCAACTACCTGGGCCTGGCGGTGGAAACCGTGTCCCGGGTGTTCACCCGCTTCCAACAGAACGAGTTGATTGCCGCCGAAGGCAAGGAAATCCACATTCTCGACCCGATCCAGCTCTGCGCCCTGGCCGGCGGCTCGATCGACGGCTGATGAACCTGCGCGGCTGAGGGATTTGCCTCGCCGCGCTATACTGCCGCGTTTGCAGCCCTGCCAGGACACCTCCACGATGGTCTTCGACTCCTTCGATATCAAATCCCTGATCCGCCCCGTGATCGATTTCCCCAAGCCCGGCGTGATCTTTCGCGACATTACCCCACTCTTCCAATCCCCGACCGCCCTGCGCCTGGTCATGGACAGTTTCGCCCACCGGTACGTCGAGGCCGAGTTCACTCACATTGGCGCGATGGATGCGCGGGGTTTCCTGATTGGCTCGATCCTGGCCTATCAGCTGAACAAGCCGCTGATCCTGTTTCGCAAGCAAGGCAAGCTGCCGGCCGATGTGCTGGCCGAGGGTTACCAGACCGAATACGGCGAAGCCTTCCTTGAAGTGCACGCCGATAGCTTGTGCGAGGGTGATTCGGTGGTGATGTTCGATGACCTGATCGCCACTGGCGGCACGCTGATCGCCGCTGCCAACCTGATCCGCCGTATGGGCGCCAAGGTCCACGAAGCCGCAGCGATCATCGACCTGCCGGAGCTGCTCGGCTCCCAGCGCCTGGAAGACATGGGGATTCCCACGTTCTGCCTGACGCAGTTCTCGCTCAGCGAAAGGTAATTGGCAGGCAACAATCGAACCTGTGGGAGCGAGCTTGCTCGATGGCGATTTATCAGTCGCATGGATATTGACTGATCCACCGCTATCGCGAGCAAGCTCGCTCCCACAGGTACTGTGTAGCCGCTACAACGCGATTGGCTTGCGCCCGGCAAACGAATGCGCCAGTGTCCCGCCATCCACCAATTCAAGCTCCCCACCCAGCGGCACGCCGTGGGCGATGCGCGAGGCGATCAAGCCTTTGTTGTTGAGCAGTTGGGCAATGTAATGGGCGGTGGCTTCGCCTTCGACCGTCGGGTTCGTAGCGAGAATGACTTCCGTGAACGTACCCGCCTCTTCGATCCGCGCGATCAACTGTGGAATGCCGATGGCTTCAGGCCCCAAGCCGTCGAGCGGTGACAAATGGCCCTTGAGCACGAAATAACGGCCACGAAAACCGGTCTGCTCTACCGCATACACATCCATCGGCCCTTCCACCACGCAAAGCAGGCTGTCGTCCCGACGCGGATCGGCACATTGTGGACAGAGATCGTCTTCGGTGAGGGTGCGGCATAACCGGCAATGCCCTACGCCTTCCATGGCCTGGCTCAGGGCCTGGGCCAGGCGCGAACCGCCGCTGCGATCACGCTCGAGCAATTGCAACGCCATGCGCTGGGCAGTTTTCTGACCTACACCCGGCAACGTTCGCAGGGCATCGATCAGTTGGCGAATCAAAGGGCTGAAGCTCATGGAGGAAATGTCCGACATAACAACGAGACGCGGTTTATACCCGCGCCTCCGATTAGCGTCAAATACTCAATCCTGCGCGACCCGCACCACCAACTTGCCAAAGTTGCGCCCCTCCAACAACCCGATAAACGCCTGTGGCGCATTCTCAAGGCCATCGACCAGGTCTTCACGGAACTTGACCTTGCCATCGCGCACCCAAGGGGCCATGGCACTGATGAACTCGGGCTGACGGTCGCCGTAGTCATCGAACACAATAAACCCCTGGATCCGCACGCGCTTGTTAAGCAACGTGCGCTGCAACTGCGGCAAGCGATCCGGGCCGCTCGGCGCTTGATGATCGTTGTAGGAAGCGATCAGGCCACAGAGCGGGATTCGCGCCTTGGCGTTGAGCAGCGGCACGACGGCATCGAAAACCTTGCCACCGACGTTTTCGTAATAGATGTCGATGCCCTTGTCGCAAGCGTGCGCCAGCTCCTCGGCAAAACGTGCGCTCTTGTGATCGACACAGGCGTCAAATCCCAGCTCGTCGACCACGTACTTGCATTTCTCGCGGCCACCCGCGACGCCGACGACGCGCAGGCCCTTGATCTTCGCCACCTGGCCGACCACCGAGCCCACCGCACCCGAGGCCGCTGCGACCACCAGGGTCTCCCCGGCCTTGGGTTGGCCGATGTCCATCAGCCCCATGTAAGCGGTCATGCCCGGCATGCCCAGCACACCCAAGGCCATCGACGGGCTCGCAAGCCCCGAGGGGATGGGCATCACGTTGCGCCCGTCGCTGATGCTGTGGCTCTGCCAACCGGTGGCCCCCACCACCAGATCACCCTCCTGGAATTTCGGGTGCATCGAGCGCTCCACGCGGCTGACGGCGCCACCGGTCATCACCTCGTCGATTTTTACCGGAGCAGCGTAGGAAGGCGCGTCACTCATTCGCCCGCGCATGTAAGGGTCCAGCGACAGGAACTGCGTCTTGAGCAGGATCTGCCCTTGCGCCAGCTCCGGCAGCGTCACGTGCTCCAGGCGGAAATTCTCCGCGGTCGGGGCGCCGTGGGGGCGGGAGGCAAGGACGATGCGCTGGCTGGAGGTCGATGCTTGTGACATGGAAGCGTCTCCTTGATCGTTGAGTGGCACGTATAGGGAGCAGACCATTGCCGAGGGGGTGGCGTTCGATGTTTGTTCAGCGGGCACCTGTGGGAGCAAGGCTTGCCCGCGATACAGAGACCTCGGTGTGTCGGAGCGGCGCGTCATCGTTCATCGCGGGCAAGCCTTGCTCCCACAGGTATGATTTCTACCACCGCTCGCGCCTATGACAGAAACAAAAATGCCAGGCGCGATGCCTGGCATTGTGTGTAGCCCATCCCGACCGGGATGGCGAATCAGAACGGCAGTTTCATGCCCGGCGGCAGTTGCATGCCGGCCGTCATGCCAGACATCTTGTCCTGGCTGTTGGCTTCGATCTTGCGCACCGCGTCATTGACGGCGGCGGCGAACAGGGCTTCGAGCATTTCCTTGTCGTCTTCGCTCAGGCCTTCGACCACGCTTGGGTCGATGCTGACGCGCTTGATGTCGTGGCGACCGGTCATGACCACGGTCACCATGTCGCCGCCGGACTTGCCGGTGACTTCGGCGTTGGCCAGTTCTTCCTGCATCTTGGCCATTTTTTCCTGCATCTGCTGCGCCTGCTTCATCAGGCCGGCCATGCCACCTTTCATCATGGGAATCACCTCGAAAGTACTTGGATAAACAACGCACCCGGCCCGTTCGGCCCGGTGCCTTCAGTTATGAGCCCTGGGTGACCGGGGCCTCGACAGGTTCGATAGTATCGTGACGGACCACGGCGCCGAACTGTTGCATCATCTGCTGGATGAATGGATCACCGTGGATCGACTCCTCGGCTTCGCGCTGACGGTCGGCACGGCGCCGGGACGCGGCCTGGGCCGGGGTCTCCTGCTCGGGCTTGATCAGCTCGATGGTCAGCGTCAGGGTGCGCTGGTGGTACTGGTTCAGCGCATCGTTGAGGCGGCGCTGCTGGGTCGCGTTGAATAGCGCGCTGTGGGCCGGGTCCAGGTGCAGCAGCCAGTGGTCGCCCTCCACGGCCATCAGCGTGCAGTTGGCGGCGATGCTGCCGGTCATGCCGCTGATCGGCAGCTTAGGGAACAGCTCCAGCCATTGCAGGGCCAGCCCGGTGGCTGGCATCGCCGCGGGTTCCGGCTCGGGCTCCGGGGCCGGCTCAGCGGCGTGCTCGCTGGCCAGGTCGTCCAGGTAGCTGTAGGCCGAATCCAGGTCTGGCTCGATGTAATCCTCGTCCAGCGGCGGTTCGTCATCCTGATCGATGCCTGGCGTGGCGACATCGACGTCGGCCACTGTCGGTTCGGGCACCGGCGCGGCGACCCACTCAGGCGCATCGGGCACTACGCTGTCGGGCGTCGGCAAAGGCATCGGCGGCAACTCGGGCTGCTCGGCGATGGTCTCCAGGACCGGTTCCACGGCAGGTTGCTGGACAACCTCGGGCTCGATCGGATCGTTCCAGGGCAGATCGACAACGGCTTCGGCGACCGGTTCGGGCAGCGCCTCGACGATCGGTTCAGGTTCTGGCTCAGGGGCCGCGACAACGGGTGTCGGGGTCGCTGGTGCCACAGGTGCCGACGCTACCGGAGCCGAAGCCACTGCCGGCGCAACGACGGGCGCGGCAGCCACTGGCTTGGCGGAATCAGCTGTGGCCTGGCTGATCCCCACTGGCTTTAGCGCTTGCCTCGGGGCATCCGCTGTGTCGGCTGGCCGGAACGCCAGCATCCGCAGCAGGACCATTTCGAAGCCGCCGCGCGGATCGGGGGCCAGGGGCAGGTCGCGACGGCCGATCAGGCCCATCTGGTAATAGAACTGCACGTCTTCGGCCGGCAGCGCCTGGGCCAGGGCCAGAACGCGATCACGATCGCCATGGCCGTTGTCGACGCCTTCGGGCAGGGCCTGGGCAATGGCGACGCGGTGCAGCACGTTGAGGATTTCCGAGAGTACGCCATTCCAGTCCGGCCCCTGCTCGGCCAGGTGACGCACCGCCTCGAGCAGCGCCTTGGCATCGCCTTCGATCAGCGCATGTAAAACGTCATAGACCTGGCCGTGGTCGAGGGTGCCGAGCATGGCCCGGACATCGGCGGCCATGACCTTGCCTTCACCGAAAGCGATGGCCTGGTCGGTCAGGCTCATGGCGTCGCGCATCGAACCATCGGCGGCGCGACCCAGCAACCACAGCGCATCGTCCTCGAAGGGCACGTTCTCGACGCCCAGTACGTGGGTCAGGTGCTCGACGACCCGTTCCGGCGTCATGTTCTTGAGGGAGAACTGCAGGCACCGCGACAAAATCGTTGCAGGAAGTTTCTGCGGGTCGGTGGTCGCCAGGATGAACTTGACGTAGGGCGGCGGCTCCTCAAGGGTCTTGAGCAGCGCATTGAAGGAATGGCTGGAGAGCATGTGCACTTCGTCGATCAGGTAGACCTTGAAGCGCCCACGGCTCGGCGCGTACTGCACGTTGTCGAGCAGCTCGCGGGTGTCTTCGACCTTGGTGCGGCTGGCGGCGTCGATCTCGATCAGGTCGACGAAACGGCCCTCGTCGATTTCCCGGCAGACCGAGCACTCGCCGCAAGGCGTGGAGGTGATGCCGGTTTCACAGTTCAGGCACTTGGCGATGATCCGTGCGATGGTGGTCTTGCCCACGCCACGGGTACCCGTGAACAGGTAGGCATGGTGCAGCCGCTGGCTGTCCAAGGCATTGATCAGAGCCTTGAGCACATGGGTCTGGCCGACCATTTCGCGGAACGAGCGCGGACGCCATTTACGTGCAAGAACCTGATAACTCATCGAAAACCGTCGCAACGAAGGAACATAAGCGGCTAATGCTAGCGGAGCAGGGGCGAAATTGCATCCGGTGTGCTCGTCTAATCTGACTAAGATGGGATCAGGGACTCGGTTGTCGACGCGGTTTTGCACAGTCAGGAGAGTTTATGCGCTCAGCCATGGGGGCTTTGCTGTTGTTGGGGACAGGTTGTCTTGCTGATGAAGTACCTTTGCGTTTTGCCGTTACCGACGGCTGGGCGATGCCCATGGTGCAGATCGAACGGGGTCGCCCGACCCAGGGCATCCTTCCCGATGTAATGACCAGCCTGGCGACCCAGATGGGACTGCCAGCGCAATTCCACGTCCTGTCCCGCGCCCGGCTGGACAGCGCCATGAAACACGGCGAGATCGACGTACGTTGCTATGTCAGCCCTGAATGGGTGAGTGATGGCGGCGATTATCTGTGGAGCATCCCATTGTTTTTCCAACGCGACCTGCTCGTTGCCACGGCAAACGCACCTGCGGCAGTAACACCGGCAACGCTGGCGCACCAGGCCATAGGCACGGTGCTCAGCTATACCTACCCGACCTTGCAACCCTTGTTCAACAGCGGCCAACTGCGCCGAGACGATGCTCGCAGCCAGGAGCAAGTGCTGGCGAAACTGCTGGCAGGCCGCTATAGCTATGCGGTCAGCAACCAATGGGCACTGGACTGGTTCAATCAACGCCATCCGGCGGATCGACAACTCCGTGCCGTGGCTGTGCTTCAGGAACAGCAGTTGAGCTGTTACGTGCGCAACGATCCGGACATTCCAGCGCAACGCATCCTGAGAACCTTGCTGAACATGAAGACGTCCGGGGAAATCGACGCGATCATCCAGCTTTACACTGGCCGCAGTGATGCATCGCAGGCCAGGAGAGAGGCACCCTCCCCCTGATCGCCTGGCCGCTGCTGCCATTGCGACGGCGGGATGAAGCCCTGCACCCAGCCGGGTATCCGTTCGGGCGGCATGGGCCGTGCGATGAAATAACCTTGTGCCACCTCACAGCCCAGGCTCAACAGCAGTTGGCCGTGCTCAAGGCTGTCCAGCCCTTCGGCGACCACCTCACGGCCAAACGCCCGAGCCAGGCCGATCACCGCTTTGGTCAGTGCCAGGTCGTCGCGGTCATGGAGGATGTCGCGGACAAAGGTCTTGTCGATCTTGATGGCTTGCGTGCGCAGGTGCTTGAGATCATTGAGCGAGCAGTAGCCCGTGCCGAACCCACCCAGCGAAAACCCCACGCCCAAGGCATGGCAGGCCTGGAGGCAAGCGCTGACGTGGGCAAGGTTCTCCACCGCGACCGATTCGACAATCTGCAGATCCAACAGGCATGGCGGTACCGCCGGATGCCGCTCCAACACCTGTCGCAGCCGCTCGACAAAATCCGCTCGCTGGAAATGCCGCGCCGAGATATTGATGCTCACCGGCCAGCCCTGCCCCGCTTGCAGCCATTGCTGCAACTGGGTCAATACCTGCTCCATGACCCACTCGCCGATCTCGACGATCAGGTCGGTCTCTTCCACCAGCGGCAGGAACTCCCGAGGCGGCACCAGGCCACGTTGCGGATGCTTCCAGCGCAGCAGCGCCTCCAGGCCGACCACGGTGCCGTGGCGCATGTTGACCTTGGGCTGGAAATGCAGCCGCAACTCATTGCCGGCCAGCGCCTGGCGGACCCGCTCGACGGTCTGGTAAGTGGCTCGCACTTCCTTGTCCCGGGACACATCGAACAAATGGAAACGATTGCGACCGCTTTGCTTGGCCACGTACATCGCCTGGTCGGCATGACGCAACAAGGTCTCGGCGTCTTCGTTATCCCAAGGAAACAATGTGACGCCAATGCTGGCGAAGACCTTGATGCCCTTCCCGTCAATGCCATACGGCATGGAAACAGCGATCAACACCCGGCTCAACGCGGCGTGCAACTCATCCATCCCACGCACATGGCGCAGCACCAGCACGAACTCGTCCCCACCCAGCCGCGCCACCACATCCTCGCCCCGCACGATACTGCGCAGGCGCCTGGCGACCTCCACCAGCAGCCGATCGCCACTGGCGTGGCCGTAGCCGTCATTGACCGCCTTGAAGCCATCGAGGTCGAGCATGCACACCGCCAGGGGCAAGTTTTCCGCACGAGAAAACTCCAGGGCCTGGTCCAGCAGATCGGACAGATAAGTGCGATTGGGCAACCCGGTCAGCACATCGTGACCAACCCGCCATTGCAGGGAATGCAGCAGGCGACGCTTTTCGCTGACATCGAAGCGAATCGCCAGGTAGCGTTCGACTTGTCCTGTATCGTCATCGATCACTGGCACCAGGGTGGTGTCGACCCAGTGCAACGTTCCGTCCTTGGCCCGGTTACAGATTTCCCCTTTCCAGACCTGGCCCAGGGCAATGGTGCGCCACATGGCGCCGAAGAATTCGTCAGGGTGCTGGCCGGAATTGAGCAGGCGATGGTTCACACCCAGCAACTCATCGCGCCGGTAACCAAAAAGGCTGCAAAATTGATCGTTGACGTAGGTGATGCGCCCGCTCAGATCGGTTTCGGAAAAAATCGCGGCGGCGTCAACGGCTCTGCGGTACTTCTTATCCATCGAAGCAGTCATCCATGAGTCAGGCTCATTTGTCGCGCGCGGTTGCACCGCCTTCAAGACAGGCGAAAATCAACTAGGCTCAAACACTTTGAGAGAAGCTGGAGCGCGGGCCCTGGCGGTACTAAGGGAGCGCTTCAGCCCTTGCCGAGTATCGCGGCAAGAAACGCAAGGCCCGGTCTCTGCACACGCCCCCGGCTTCTGAAGCAGGTCGCCAAATACCCGTGCCAAAGGCCGATTCTACGAAACACATCACACTTTGCAAAGCAAGGTGATGGATCACGCGGTTGTCTAATGCGAAAATCTATCGTTAAGTTCTTGATTCTAAATGGGAATTAAGCGATGCAAATTTCAAGTTTGGGTCCAGCCATCAGACGCTACCGCAAAGTAGCGGGGCTTACTCAGGCTGAACTTGGCGAAAAAACCGGTTTTGACCCCAAAACCATCAGCCGCTTCGAAACCGGCACCTACACCCCCAGCGTCGAAGCCTTGTTCCTGCTTGCCAATGTGCTGGATGTACAACTGAAAGCCTTTTTTGCCGACATGGGCGATGAGGACGAACAGCGGGCCTATCTGTTCGGTGTCATACACAGAGCCACGCCGAAGGATCTGGGAAAACTGATCGCTGCGGTTGACCAGGCCTTGTCCAAGCCTTGATGCGCAGATGAGATAGAAGCCGGGGCTGTCGATGGGAGACAGACCGGGGTTCCCTTTGGCGTTTGTTTGCCCTGCCCTTCCAATTCCGAGGGTGACGCAAGACAGAATGTCACATTGACATCTTTCGCCACGAACCTCGACTATCAACGCGCTGATTCCGCGTCCCTATGACGCCCATGACTCGTCGACACAATAAATCCAAGGGGACACAGTGCATAAATTTTCGGTCATTCTTGTCTCGATACTCGCCACCGGTTGCACCGCCAAATACGCTCAGCAAGACGTATTCTCCAACCAGGCAAAACTTGATAGGCAAATGCCCGTCACCGTCGCCACACCGGTCGACGGCAGCTACGAAACAACGCCCTACCCTGCATCCGGCGATATGACAGCTGCCGCCGTTAAAACAGCTTTCTCTTATTACACCAACCGTGTGACGGTAATAGCCGCGTGCCGTGAATTGAGCTGCCTGAGACAGAGCAGCCCTTCGGGTTACTACGTCATCCCAGAAATCCTGCACTGGGAAGAACGCGCCACAGAATGGTCGGGGCTCCCCGACAAGATTGCAGTAAAACTCGCCATTTATGGTCCGACAGGAGAGCAGCCACTGGGGTCTGCGGTCCTGTCCGGCAAAAGCAAATGGGCGACCTTTGGCGGGGACCATCCACAGGATTTGCTACATGAGCCGATTGCTGAATATGTTAAAGCTCAATACTGATCCAATCGGCCTGCGATAGGAGCTCGGTCCGTCGAGCAGTCCGGACCAGACCTCTCCTTCAGCACTCGTTTGCCCTGGCCGCAGCAAAATCCGGAAAGCAGGACGCAACGATCGATATCGATCAGCAAAATAAAACTAATGGTTGGAATTTGGCAAACCTTGCGAACGAAGGCTTGGGCGTTATGGAGGCAACCCCACCAGCCACACCCCGGCACACAATGTTCCCGCTGTGGCTGCTTCCTTCCGGATCTGACCAGGTTCACGGGTAATCGTTGCGGGGGGACCGATGGGGTCACCATAACGACGCCCGCCTGACGGCGAGCCGCGCCATTGTACCTATCTGGCAAGAAGTTACAACCGTTCGTGCCGGATTAAAAAACTGAAGATGTTCAAGCACTTGCTGTAGGCGCAAAGCTTACCCGCGAAGGCCTCGGCACATTCGACATGGATACAAGCTGACCTACCGCTTTTACGAGCGAGCCCGCCCCCACAGGGAATCGGTGGGGACACCGAAACGGTGAACACCCGAGGGCCCGTGTGTGCGGGCTTGCTCGCGAAGGCGTCGGCACATTCAATATGAGTGCTTGAACTAACATTCCCAAATGATTATCGATGCTAAACCTCAGCAACAGCTAGACCCAAAGACTATTGGTCATTCTTCTTTCGCTGACAGATTTAATATTCTGACAAAGGCCATGACAGCCACTAAAAATAGCGGACGTTATTACTTGGCCACCCTCTAATCATGACGAGGTATTACAAACCACCGCCGGGCAGAACGGTCCATATTCACCATTAAGCGCCTGGGCCCGAACTTGAACATTGAAGTACACCGGCCTGGAGCCACCACTGACGCCTATTTCATGGCGGTACCAACCACGATGGTCCGGCCGGACAGTGGTGGCGGGGACAAACTGCCCCTGCCCAGTAGACACGGCAGTCACTCTGAACGTATGAGCGGCAATCTGGTCGGGGCAGACGTTATCCGAGATTTGCCAGGCCAATATAATGGTGTAAGTGCTTTGTCCGGCCTGGGATAGCCTCCGGGGCGCATTGGGAATGGTCGTCGCCTTATCCATCTGATCGTGTTTCATAAAATTTTCCATAATAAATATAGCCATCATCCATGGCGGCCTTAGGGTAAAGGAAAGCTAGGATATAAAACCACTGTCAAAACAAATGGCATCACTTTAACTTCGCCCAGCCTCTTATCGAGAGTCAACTCTGTATCTGGCGAGCAAAACTTCCTGCGTGAGCAAACTACAACAGCACCCCATCCGCCCTACCACCCTCCTCCTGGATCACCAGATGGATGAAGTGCAGCTTGGTAATCACCGCGGCCGGTACGACGAATGGGTAGAAATCCGGCTGGCCCATGCTGCGGGACAGTTCGTTGAGCATGCCGGCCAGTTCGATCCAGGCGTTGACGAACGAGAGGAAGGCCGCACCGCCAGCGTGCCCGGAATCGTATAGGGTTTCGGGCGGGAACGGCTGGTAGTCGAAATCCATTTCCCGGGCGCTCATACCGAACCCCAGGGCGGTGTCCACCGCGTCCATCATGTGCAGGTAATGGGCCCAGGTTTCCGCCCAGTCCTCCCACGGGTGCATGGTGGCATAGGCGCTGACGTAGCGGGTTTGCCAGTCCAGCGGCGCGCCTTGCTGGTAGTGCTGCTCCAGGGCGTCGGCGTAGCTGGCGCGCTCATCGCCGAACAGCTCGCGAAAAGCCCCGAGCCAGTGGCTGTTGGCGACCAGTCGGTCCCAGTAGTAGTGCCCCACCTCATGCCGGAAATGCCCGAGCAAGGTGCGATACGGCTCGCGCATCTGCTGGCGCACGTATTCGCGATGGGCATCGTCAGCTTCCTTGATGTCGAGGGTGATCAGCCCGCTGGCGTGACCGGTGGTGGGTGGCGTGCCGTCGGGGTCGACACCGATGAAATCAAACGCCAAGCCGATGTTTTCGTCGACGGTTTTCGGGATGACCGGCAAGCCGAGAGTAATCAGTTGCGCGACCAGTCGACGCTTGGCGGTCTCGACCTTGCGCCAGCGTTCTGGGTTTTCCGGGATCGACAGGTCGGGAATGGTGCGGTTCAGGCTACAGGCGACGCACAGGGTGTCGTGCCCATTGTCCGGCAGCAGCCAATTACAGGCCGCCGCAGTGTCGAGGTTGGCGCAACGGCGAAACAGCCCGGCTTGGGGATCAACGTCCAGCGTCCAGGTCCCGGCTTGCTCGCCAGGTTGCAAGGACGTCAGGCGACTCTGCTCAGGTTGATAACCCAGCGCCGCCAGGCAGGCCAGGCATTGGCTATTGCGAAAAAACAACGACTGGCCACAGCGGCACGGCCAGACCTTGCTGTTACGTGACCGATCGCCCAGGAACGGCGCGGCGATGCGTGAGCTCAGTTGTTCGAAGAAGCGGTGCATGGCGATCTCTCCCTGGGGCCTGCAAGACTAGATCACCCTGTATCCATGATCGTTCCCACGCGTTGCGTCATAGTGCCCGATAAACCGTGGCGAGGGAGCATGCTCCCGCTGGGTGGCGCAGCCGCCCCAATCGGAACGACGCAACCTTCCCAGACGGACCGCGTCAGGAGGTTTTACGACGGCTGCGCCGCCGAGCGGGAGCAAGCTGCCTCGCCACAGCGGCGCCCTCACGATTAAACCGTGATGCCATGCTTGCTCAAGAAAGCCACGAACGCCTCTTCATCCAGCACCTTGAGCCCCAGCTCATTGGCCTTGGTCAATTTCGACCCGGCGCCCGGCCCCGCCACCACGCAGTGGGTTTTCGCCGACACCGAACCGGCGACCTTCGCCCCCAGGCTCTCCAGCTTGTCCTTGGCGACGTCGCGACTCATCAACTCCAGCGAACCGGTCAGCACCCAGGTATGCCCCGCCTCGGGCAAGCCTTCGACGACCTTCTTCTCGCTCTGCCAGTGCATACCGAAGTCGCGCAACTGTCGTTCCGCTGCCTCGGCCTGCTGACGGTTGCTGGCATTGGCGAAGAACTCGCGCACGGCGTTGGCCTGCTTTTCCGGCAACGCCTGGCGCATGTCAAGCCAGTCGGCATTCATCACCGCTTCGAGTGAACCGAACTTGTCTGCCAGTTTCTGCGCCCCGCCCGGCCCAACCGAGGGGATGTCCAGTTTGTCGAGAAAGCCGCCCAGGGTTGTGCTGGCGGAGAACTCGGCGCCCAACTCGCCTTGGTCCTGGATCTCGAGACCGTGGCGCAGCAGGTCCTTGATCACCTGGCGGTTGTGTGGGTCTTCGAAGAAGCTGTGGATCTCGTGGGCCACTTCCAGGCCGACGTCGGGCAAGTAGGTGAGCACCTGGGGCAAAGCCGCTTGTACGCGCTCCAGCGAACCAAGAGAGCGAGCCAGGACCTTGGCGGTTTCCTCGCCCACGTCCGGGATGCCGAGGGCGTAGATAAAACGCGCCAGGCTCGGTTTTTTGCTGTCGACAATGGCCGCCAGCAGGTTCTTGCTCGACAGTTCGGCGAAACCCTCCAGGTCGACCACCTGCTCGAAGGTCAGGGCATACAGGTCGGCGGGCGAACCCACCAGGCCCTCGTCCACCAGTTGCTCGACACTCTTCTCGCCCAGACCTTCGATGTCCATGGCCCGGCGCGAGACGAAGTGAATGATCGCCTGCTTGAGCTGCGCGCCACAGGCCAGGCGACCGACGCAGCGATACACCGCGCCTTCGCTGATAGTTTCACGGCCCTTGCTGCGCTTGATCAGTTGCGTGCGCTCGACATGGGAGCCGCACACCGGGCACTGCTGTGGGATCGCGACCGGACGAGCATGCTCCGGCCGACGTTCGGTGATCACCTGCACCACTTGCGGAATCACATCCCCGGCGCGGCGGATGATCACCGTGTCGCCGATCATCAGGCCCAGACGCGCCACTTCGTCCATGTTGTGCAACGTGGCGTTGGCCACGGTCACGCCAGCGACCTTGACCGGCTTGAGGCGCGCCACGGGCGTCACGGCGCCAGTGCGACCGACCTGAAACTCAACGTCCAGCAACTCGGTGAGCTCTTCAGAGGCCGGGAATTTATGAGCGATGGCCCAGCGTGGTTCCCGGGCGCGGAAACCCAGTTCGCGTTGGGAGGCGATACTGTTGACCTTGAACACCACCCCGTCGATCTCATAAGGCAACGCGTTGCGTCGCTCGCCGATGTCGCGGTAGTAATCCAGGCATTCGTCAATACCATGGGCCAGCTTCAATTCACGGCTGATGGGCAGGCCCCAGGCCTTGAGTTGCTTGAGATTGCCGATGTGGGTATCGGCAATGTCCGTGGTCACCTGGCCGATACCGTAGCAGCAGAATTCCAGCGGGCGGTTGGCGGTGATCTTGGAATCCAACTGGCGCAGGCTCCCCGCCGCCGCGTTGCGCGGGTTGGCGAAGGTCTTGCCACCCGCTTCCAGTTGCGTAGCGTTGAGGCGCTCGAAACCGGCCTTGGACATGTACACCTCGCCGCGCACTTCCAGCAGTGGCGGCCAGCCACTGCCCTGCAACTTAAGGGGGATGTTGCGCACGGTACGCACATTGACGCTGATGTCCTCGCCCGTGGTGCCATCACCGCGCGTGGCTCCGCGCACCAGCAGGCCGTCCTGATACAACAGGCTGACCGCCAAGCCATCGAGCTTCGGCTCGCAGCTGTATTCAACCGCCGCGCCACCGCCCAGCAAATCGCCCATGGGCAGGTCGAGGCCTTCAGTCACCCGCCGGTCGAACTCGCGCATGGTGGTTTCGTCGAAGGCGTTGCCCAGGCTGAGCATCGGGATCTCGTGACGCACCTGGCTGAACGCCGACAGCGCCATGCTGCCGACGCGCTGGGTCGGGGAATCGCTGGTCACCAGCTCCGGGTGCTGCTCTTCCAGGGCCTTGAGTTCGTGAAACAGACGGTCGTATTCGGCATCGGGGATGCTCGGCTCGTCGAGGACATGGTAACGATAGTTGTGCTGATCCAACTCGGTACGCAGCTGTTGGATGCGGGTTTCGACGGCGTTCATGGGTGTTCTCTCATAAAGCAAAAGAGCAGCCTAGGCTGCTCGATTTTCTTGATACATATGGGGGGTGCTTCGCACCCCAGCGGGAGCAAGCTCCCTCGCCACATAAAGCTCTCTGGGTTTGAGAGCCGTTCATCGCTTAGCGTTTCTGGGTCAACGCACGACGCTCGAATTCGACGATGCGCTGGCGGTAGTGCTCGATGGTCTGGGCGGTCAGCACGCTGCGCTGGTCATCCTTGAGTTCGCCATTGAGCTCCTGGGACAGCTTGCGCGCCGCAGCCACCATCACGTCGAAGGCTTGCTTGGGATGACGTGGGCCCGGCAGGCCGAGGAAGAAACTCACCGCTGGCGTGCTGAAATGATCGATGTCGTCCAGGTCGAACACCCCGGGCTTGACGGCGTTGGCCATGGAGAACAGCACCTCGCCGTTGCCGGCCATGCTCTCGTGACGGTGGAAAATGTCCATCTCGCCGAAACGCAGGCCGCTTTCCAGAATGTTCTGCAGCAACGCCGGGCCCTTGAAACCGGCCGGATCGCGGCAGATCACGCTGATCACCAACACTTCTTCAGCCTGGGCCTGGTCCTTGTCGGCGCTCGAGGTTTTGTTCTCGTCCGGGAAGTCGCTGTCGCGACTGCTGAAGCTCGGACCACCATCCAGGTCGAGGTTCAGGTTCAAATCACCCTGGGATGGCTCGCTGTTGCGCTTGCCGCGCTTGGAGCCCGATTCCCGTGGCTCACGGGCAGGCGCGCTCATCGACGGCAAGTCGTGTTCGTCCAGCTGCGGCTCCTTGTGGGTGTCCAGCACCCGGGGCGGGCCCAGCAGCTCGGCGTTGTCATCCTCATCCGGCAGGTTCGACAAGCTGCGGTCCAGGCGAAACTTCAGCTTCCCCTTGCCGCCGCGCATGCGACGCCAGCCGTCGAAAAGAATACCGGCAATGACAATGATGCCGATGACGATCAGCCACTCGCGCAGACCGATTTCCATGTAATCCCGTGCCTCTATAAAAATGCTGAAAAATAAGGGGCTTAGCTATTTGCAAACCGCTTTAAAACGTGGCGCCAACTCTATGTTCTGAATGGCCTTTTGCCCACGCATACGAAAAATTGACATTAAACTAGCACGACCAAAGATAACTTTACACCGTCTGTCGCACAGGCTTGTGCCCAATCTGTGATTTGAACAACAGGCCCAAGGGTAAAAAATACCTACAGCGTTCCAAGTAGAAGCCCTACAACCGGTTGTTCAGGCATCCACCATGGCCATGGCCTCCTCCACATCCACCGCCACCAGCCGCGAACAGCCCGGCTCATGCATGGTCACGCCCATCAACTGATCGGCCATTTCCATGGCGATTTTGTTGTGGGTGATGTAGATGAACTGCACCGTTTCAGACATCTCCTTCACCAGCCGTGCGTAACGGCCTACGTTGGCGTCGTCCAGTGGTGCGTCGACCTCGTCGAGCATGCAGAACGGCGCCGGGTTCAATTTGAAGATGGCAAAAACCAGGGCCAGCGCGGTCAGCGCCTTTTCGCCACCGGAGAGCAAATGGATGGTGCTGTTCTTCTTGCCAGGAGGACGCGCCATGATTGTCACCCCTGTATCGAGTAAATCTTCGCCCGTCAGTTCCAAGTAAGCGCTGCCGCCACCGAAAACTTTTGGGAAAAGGGCCTGCAAACCACCGTTGATCTGATCAAAGGTATCCTTGAAGCGGTTGCGGGTTTCCTTGTCGATCTTGCGAATGACGTTTTCCAGGGTCTCCAGCGCTTCCACCAGATCGTCGTTCTGGGCGTCCAGGTAACGCTTGCGCTCGGACTGCTGCTGGTACTCGTCGATGGCCGCCAGGTTGATTGCCCCCAGGCGCTGGATGCGCTGGGCAATGCGTTCCAACTCCTCCTCGGCGTCCTTCTCGTTCGCCCCGGCCACCAGGGTGGCGAGCACACCATCGAGGTCGTAGCCGTCTTCCAGCAACTGGTCCTGCAAGGCTTTGCGCCGCACCGTCAGGGCTTGCCACTCCATGCGCTGCTGTTCCATTTGGCCGCGGATCAGTTGCGATTGCTGCTCGGCCTGGCTGCGACGCTTTTCGGCGTCGCGCAGTTCACGGTCGGCGTCCTCCAGGGCGATCTGCGCCGTCTTGAGTTCTTCGTCGACGCTCATGCGCTTGTCGAGCAACTCTTCGAGCTTGAGACGCAGCTCTTCCAGCGGCGCTTCGCCCTCCTCCAGATTGAGGCTCAACTGCTCGCGTTTTTCGGTCAGGCGTTCGGACTGCATTTCCAGCCGTTCCAAGGCCTGGCGCGTGGAATCGTGCTGGGCCTTGAGCGAGCCCAGGCGCACCGCCAACTGATGAGCATGATCCTTGTGCTGGCGTGCTTCCTGGCGCACCCGATCCAGGCGCTCGCGCAGACTGTCACGCTGGGCCAGCAGCAGTTCGCGCTGCTCGGTGTCCAGTGCCATGGCGTCGAGGGCTTCTTGCAGTTGCAAGCGCGCCTCGCCGATCTGTTCGTGCTCCAGCGCCCGCTGCTCGCCCAGTTCGGCGATTTCTTCTTCCAAGCGGGTGCGGCGCAACGCCAGCTGTTCGACCTTGGCCTTGCCGGCCGACAACTGCGCCTTGAGCTCGCCTTGCTGGCGCGCCTCATCCTGCAACAGCCGCCGCAGGTGTTCGCGACCGTTCTCCTGCTGACGCTGTTGCGCCCGAAGGTTTTGCAATTCGGTTTCCAGGGCTTCGACGCTGGCCTCGCGCTCTTCGCGCTCGGCGCCCAGGCGCTGGATTTCCTGACCCCGGGCGAGCATGCCGCTTTCGGCTTCGCTGGCCCGGCGCACCCGCAGGAAGTGCCGGCCGACCCAATAACCGTCCCGGCTGATCAGGCTTTCGCCGGCCGCCAACTGCCCACGCAGGGCCAACGCCTGTTCAAGGCTGTCCACCGGTTTGACCTGCCCCAGCCAGGGCGACAGGTCGACCTGGGCCTCGACCTTGTCCAGCAAGCTGCCGGGGATTCGTACGCCGTCGCCAGCCGGGCTGAGCAGGCGCAGATCGCCCTGGGTGAAACCCGACAGGTCGAAGCCGTCGAAGTCATCCACCAGCACCGCTTGCAGGTCGGCACCCAGCACGGTTTCCACCGCCAGCTCCCAACCGGCATCGACCTTCAGGCCCTCGGCCAGTCGCGGACGCTCGGCCAGATGCTGGTCGCGCAGCCACTCGGCGGTGCCGGTGCCTGGGTCCAGCGCGGCTTGCTGCAAGGCTTCCAGCGAAGCCAAACGCCCATTGAGCCGCTGCAATTCGCCCTGGGCCTGTTGCTGGTTCTGCAAGGCCAGTTGCAAGGCCTGGCGCAGTTGCTCAAGCCGTTCGACCTGGGCGTCTTCGCTGGCCTGCAAATCTTCGAGAGTGGCTTCGCTGGTCGCCAGTTGCTCGCTCAGGTCCAGAATCGCCGCGTCTTCCGGGTCTGCCGCGAGCAAGGCACGCTCTTCGGCCAGGCGGCGCTGACGTTCGGCGAGGCGCTCCATGCTGGTTTCCAACTGCTGGATGCGCGACTGCTGGACTTCAGCCTGGCGCCGTGGCTCGGCCGAGGTCAGGTTGAAGCTGTCCCACTGCTCTTGCCAGCCGTGCATGGTCAGCTCGGCTTCTTCCAGGGCTGCGGCGGCTTCTTCGGCGGCGGCGCTGGTGATTTCCTGCTCTGGCGTGAGCCGGTCCAGCTCTTCGCCAAGGGTCAATAGCAGCGTGCGGTCGTGGCCCAGGTGGGATTCGGTTTCCAGGCGCGCCCGCTCGGCTTCCTTCAAGTCATCCTGCAACTGCCGCAGCCGTTGCTGACCGTGCTGGATGCTCTGCTCGACCCGGGCGATGTCGCCCCCCACGGAATAGAAGCGCCCCTGCACCAGATTGAAGCGCTCCGACAGGTCGTGGTGACCGTCACGCAGGCGTTCGATGGCGGCGTCGGCGTTGCGTTGCTCGGCCACCAGGGCCTCGAAACTGACTTCCTGGTTGCCGATGATCGCCTCACGCTGACCGACCTGCTCGTTCAACGCCTGCCAGCGCAGGGCCGAAAGTTGGGCCTTGAGCTGGCGCTCCTCGCCCTTGTATTCCTGGTACTTCTTCGCGGCCTCGGCCTGACGGTGCAGACGTTCCAGCTGGCGCTCGAGTTCTTCGCGCAGGTCGGTCAGGCGCGCGAGGTTTTCGTGGGTGCGACGAATGCGGTTTTCGGTTTCGCGCCGCCGTTCCTTGTATTTGGAAATACCGGCGGCTTCTTCAATGAAGTTGCGCAGATCTTCAGGCTTGGCCTCGATCAGCTTGGAGATCATGCCCTGTTCGATGATCGAGTAGCTGCGCGGGCCCAGGCCGGTGCCGAGGAAAATATCGGTGATGTCGCGGCGTCGGCACTTGGTGCCGTTGAGGAAGTAGCTGTTCTGGCTGTCGCGGGTCACTTTGCGACGAATGGAGATTTCCGCATACGCGGCGTATTCACCCACCAGGGTGCCGTCGGAGTTATCGAACACCAGCTCGATGCTGGCCTGGCTCACCGGCTTTCGGCTGGTGGAGCCGTTGAAGATGACGTCGGTCATCGACTCGCCGCGCAGGTTCTTGGCCGAGCTCTCGCCCATCACCCAACGCACGGCATCGATGATGTTCGACTTGCCGCAACCATTGGGCCCGACCACTGCCGCCATGTTACTGGGGAAGTTCACCGTAGTCGGGTCGACGAAGGATTTGAACCCCGCCAGTTTGATGCACTTGAGCCGCACGTTCAGGCCTTCGTCAGGGCAGAAACCACCAGATCGCAACTGCGCTGGGCATAGGCCGTCAGCACGAGGCGAATCTGCGGCAGATCACGGGCCAGCACAGCGGCGAGCAGGCGCTGGAACAGGTCGAGGAACTCGCTCATTTCCGCCTTGCGCTGGTCCAGGGCCAGGAAATAGGCACGGCTCATGGCCGGTTGCAGGTTCTCGACGGTTTCCTGCAAGTACGGGTTGTTGGCAAAGGGATAGGCGGCGCGCATCACGCTGAAGCTTTCATCGACGAAGGTACGGATGTCCTGGCGCGCGTAGGCGTCGTTGAGACGCTGCTGGATCGCCACGAACGGCGCCATGTCGGCCTGCTCTTTCCAGCCATGGGCCACGGCGTAACCCAGCAGGATGTACAGCTCGCTCATCAACGTGCAGAGGCTGCGCACCTTGTGCTCGGTGAGTTCGGTGACGTGGGCGCCGCGGCGCGGCAGGATCGCGATCAAGTGGCGTCGCTCCAGGATCAGCAAGGCCTCGCGGACCGAACCGCGGCTGACGTTGAGCGCCAGCGTGACTTTCTGCTCCTGGATGCGCTCTCCCGGCTTCATTTCGCCGCGAATGATGCGTTCGGCGAGATGGTGGGCGATTTGCTCGGCGAGGCTGTCCGGGGCCTTGAACGTCATGGTTGTCCTTCAAACTCTTCGATTTGCACAAGCGACGCAGTGTAGCGCACTCGATACGTCATGGCGCAGGGCCTGCAGCGGGTTTTTGGCACGATTCAAGCAAAAAAGCAGGGCGCCACCCAAGGGTCAATACTGAACCTACACGTTGTTCATCGACAAAACGAATTTTCCTGACCTTTAAGTCAAAAAATCGTTGACCGAAAAGTCAAAACTGATAAATTCGGCCCAAGTCGATACAACAATAATGAGTCTGCGAGGCCTTCCGTGATCCAGTTTTTACTCAACCAGGAACTCCGTAGCGAGCACGCCCTGGACCCGAACCTGACCGTGCTCAACTATTTACGCGAGCATGTTGGTAAGTCCGGTACCAAAGAAGGCTGCGCCAGCGGCGACTGTGGCGCGTGCACCGTGGTGGTGGGCGAACTGCATATGGATGAAACCGGCCGTGAGCGCATGCGCTACCGCAGCCTCAATTCGTGCCTGACTTTCGTCTCGGCCCTGCACGGCAAGCAACTGATCAGCGTCGAAGACCTCAAGCACCAGGGCCAGCTGCACAGCGTCCAACAAACGATGGTCGATTGCCACGGCTCGCAATGCGGCTTCTGCACACCAGGCTTCGTCATGTCGCTGTTCGCCCTGCAAAAGAACAGCGAACAATCCGACGCCCATAAAGCCCACGAAGCCCTGGCCGGCAATCTCTGCCGTTGCACCGGCTACCGGCCGATCCTGGCCGCCGCCGAGCAGGCCTGCTGCGGCAAGCAACCGGACCAGTTCGACGCCCGCGAGGCCGAGACCATCGCCCGCCTCAAAGCCATCGCACCGACCGAGACCGGCGAGCTCAACAGCGGCGACAAGCGCTGCCTGGTGCCGCTGACCGTGGCCGACCTGGCCGATCTCTACGATGCTTATCCCCAGGCGCGCCTGCTGGCCGGCGGCACGGACCTGGCCCTGGAAGTCACTCAGTTCCACCGCACCCTGCCGGTGATGATCTACGTGGGCAACGTCGCCGAACTCAAGCGCATCGAGCGTTTCGACGATCGCCTGGAGATCGGCGCCGCCACCGCCCTCTCCGATTGCTACGAAGCCCTGAAAGCCGAATACCCGGACTTCGGCGAACTGCTGCAACGCTTTGCCTCGCTGCAGATCCGCAACCAAGGCACCTTGGGCGGCAACATCGGCAACGCCTCGCCGATCGGCGACTCGCCGCCGCTGCTGATCGCCCTCGGCGCGCAAATCGTGCTGTGCAAGGGCCAGACCCGCCGGACCCTGGCGCTGGAAGACTATTTCATCGACTACCGCGTCACGGCGCGCCAGGAAAGCGAATTCATCGAGAAGATCATCGTGCCCCGGGCCAGTGCCGAGCAGGCGTTCCGCGCCTACAAGGTGTCCAAGCGCCTGGACGATGATATTTCCGCGGTGTGCGCGGCGTTCAACCTGCGCATCGACAACGGCGTGGTCCGCGACGCCCGCATTGCCTTCGGCGGGATGGCCGCCACACCCAAGCGCGCCACCCATTGCGAAGCGGTATTGATCGGTGCGCCGTGGACCGACAGCACCGTCGAACGCGCCTGCGCCGCCCTGGCCGAGGACTTCACACCGCTGTCGGATTTCCGCGCCAGCAAGGAATACCGCCTGCTCAGCGCCCGCAACCTGTTGCGCAAGTACTTCATCGAACTGCAAACACCGCACATCGAGACTCGGGTGACCGCTTATGTCTAACCATCACACCGTAGAAAAGACCCAAGCCGAACTCGCCGAGCTGTTCGCCCGCGACCTGACCACTGGCGTGGGCCGCAGCGTCAAGCACGACAGCGCCGCCAAGCATGTGTCCGGCGAGGCCCAGTACATCGATGACCGCCTGGAATTCCCGAACCAGTTGCACGTCTATGCCCGACTGTCGGACCGCGCCCATGCCCGGATCGTCCGCATCGACACCGCGCCCTGCTACGCCTTCGAAGGCGTGCGCATCGCCATTACCCACCAAGACATCCCCGGCCTGAAGGACATCGGCCCACTGTTGCCCGGCGACCCGCTGCTGGCCATCGATGACGTGCAGTTCGTCGGCCAACCGGTGTTGGCCGTCGCCGCCAAGGACCTGGACACCGCGCGCAAAGCGGCGATGGCGGCCATCGTCGAGTACGAAGACCTGGAGCCGGTGCTGGACGTGGTCGAAGCCCTGCGCAAGCGGCATTTCGTGCTCGACAGCCACACCCACCAACGTGGCGATTCGGCCACGGCGCTGGCGAGCGCCGAGCATCGCATCCAGGGTTCGCTGCACATCGGCGGCCAGGAGCACTTTTACCTGGAGACCCAGATTTCTTCGGTAATGCCCACCGAAGACGGCGGCATGATCGTCTACTGCTCGACCCAGAACCCCACCGAAGTGCAGAAACTGGTGGCCGAAGTGCTGGGCGTGTCGATGAACAAGGTCGTGGTGGACATGCGCCGCATGGGCGGCGGCTTTGGCGGCAAGGAAACCCAAGCCGCCAGCCCGGCGTGCCTGTGCGCCGTCATCGCCCACCTCACTGGCCAGCCGACCAAGATGCGCCTGCCCCGGGTCGAAGACATGCTGATGACCGGCAAGCGCCATCCCTTCTACATCGAATACGACGTCGGCTTCGACAGCCGCGGGCGCTTGCACGGCATCGCCCTGGATCTGGCGGGTAACTGCGGTTGCTCGCCAGACCTGTCGGCGTCGATTGTCGACCGGGCGATGTTCCATGCCGACAACGCCTACTACCTGGGCGATGCGACCATCAACGGCCACCGCTGCAAGACCAACACCGCTTCGAACACCGCCTACCGTGGTTTCGGCGGGCCGCAAGGCATGGTCGCCATCGAAGAGGTCATGGATGCCATCGCCCGGCACCTGGGCCTGGATCCGCTGGCGGTGCGCAAGGCCAACTATTACGGCAAGACCGAGCGCAACGTCACCCACTACTACCAGACCGTCGAGCACAACATGCTCGAGGAAATGACCGCCGAACTGGAGCAAAGCAGCCAGTACGCTGAACGCCGCGAGGCGATCCGTCGCTACAACGCCAATAGCCCCATCCTGAAAAAAGGCCTGGCGCTGACCCCGGTGAAATTCGGCATTTCGTTCACCGCCAGTTTCCTCAACCAGGCCGGCGCGCTGATCCACGTTTACACCGATGGCAGCATTCACCTCAACCACGGTGGCACCGAAATGGGCCAGGGCCTGAACACCAAGGTCGCCCAGGTGGTGGCCGAGGTGTTCCAGGTGGAAATGGACCGCGTGCAGATCACCGCGACCAACACCGACAAGGTGCCGAACACCTCGCCCACCGCGGCCTCCAGCGGCGCCGACCTGAACGGCAAGGCGGCGCAGAATGCGGCCGAGACCATCAAGCAGCGCCTGGTGGAATTCGCTGCACGGCAGTACAAGGTCAGCGAAGAAGACGTGGAATTCCACAACGGCCATGTGCGGGTGCGCGACCACATCCTGACCTTCGAGGCGCTGGTACAGCAGGCGTATTTCGCCCAGGTCTCGCTGTCGAGCACCGGCTTCTACAAGACCCCGAAAATCTACTACGACCGCAGCCAGGCCCGTGGCCGCCCCTTCTACTACTACGCCTTTGGCGCGGCCTGCGCCGAAGTGATCGTCGACACCCTCACCGGCGAGTACAAGATGCTGCGCACCGACATCCTCCACGACGTCGGCGCTTCGCTGAACCCGGCCATCGACATCGGCCAGGTCGAGGGCGGCTTCATCCAAGGCATGGGCTGGCTGACCATGGAAGAGCTGGTGTGGAACGACAAAGGCAAGCTGATGACCAATGGCCCGGCCAGCTACAAGATCCCCGCCGTGGCCGACATGCCGCTGGACCTGCGGGTCAAGCTGGTGGAAAACCGCAAGAACCCCGAAGACACGGTGTTCCACTCCAAGGCCGTGGGCGAGCCGCCGTTCATGCTCGGCATCGCCGCGTGGTGCGCCATCAAGGACGCCGTGGCGAGCCTGGGGGATTACCAGCACCAACCGAACATCGACGCCCCGGCAACGCCGGAGCGAGTGTTGTGGGGGTGTGAGCAGATGCGGCAGTTGAAGGCCGTGAAGCCTACGCAAGCCGAAGCCGAGATGGCTCCGCTTTGAAGAGCGGACGCGAAGCGTGATGATCGTTCCCACGCTCTGCGTGGGAATGCAGCCCCCGACGCTCTGCGTCGAAGTTTGAAGAGCGGACGCGAAGCGTCCAAAGATGCATTCCCACGCAGAGCGTGGGAACGATCAGTCAGATGTCGAGGTGAATATGTACAACTGGATCAGCGCCCTCGCCGACCTGCAAACCCGCGGCGAACCCTGCGTGCTGGTGACGATCATCGAAGAACTCGGCTCCACCCCACGCAACGCCGGTTCGAAGATGGTCATCAGCGCCAGCCAGACGTTCGACACCATCGGTGGCGGGCACCTGGAATACAAGGCCATGGAAATCGCCCGGCACATGCTCGCCAGCGGCCAGCAGAACACCCATCTGGAGCGCTTCAGCCTCGGTGCGAGCCTGGGCCAGTGCTGCGGCGGCGTCACCGTGTTGCTGTTCGAACCCATGGGCCAGGTCCAGGCGCAAATCGCCGTGTTCGGCGCCGGCCACGTCGGCCGCGCCCTGGTGCCGCTGCTGGCGAGCCTGCCCTGCAAAGTGCGCTGGATCGATTCGCGGGAGGCGGAGTTTCCCGAACACCTGCCCCATGGCGTGCACAAGATCGTCAGCGAAGAGCCACTGGACGAAGTCGACGACTTGCCCGCCGGCAGCTACTGCATCGTCATGACCCACAATCATCAGCTCGACCTGGAACTGAGCGCCGCGATCCTCAAGCGCAACGACTTTGCCTACTTCGGCCTGATCGGTTCGAAGACCAAACGGGTCAAGTTCGAGCATCGCCTGCGTGATCGTGGTTTCGACAGCGCCGCCTTGCAACGCATGCGTTGCCCCATGGGCATCGGCGAAGTCAAAGGCAAGTTGCCTGTGGAAATCGCCATCTCCATCGCCGGCGAAATCATCGCCACCTATAACGCGAATTTCGGCCAGCACACCGCCCGCGCCGAACCGATCGCCAAGCTGCTGCCGGCCTCGCGCCGCAGCCAGGCGAACCGTTGAACACTCGTTGAGAATTCCCATGCCCCTGACACGCAAAGCCTACCGCGCCGCCCTGCTCCACAGCCTCGCCGACCCGGCCGAAGTCGGTATCGAGGCGTCCTATGAATATTTCGAAGACGGTTTGCTGGTGGTGGAAAACGGCCAGATCAGCGCCATCGGCCACGCCCGTGACCTGCTGCCGACCCTGGCAACTGACATCGAAGTCACTCATTACCCGGATGCGCTGATCACCCCCGGCTTGATCGACACCCACATCCACTTGCCGCAGACCGGCATGGTCGGCGCCTATGGCGAGCAATTGCTGGACTGGCTCAACACCTACACCTTCCCCTGCGAAAGCCAGTTCGCCGACAAGGCCCACGCCGATGCCGTGGCCGATATTTTCGTCAAGGAACTGCTGCGCAACGGCACCACCACCGCGCTGGTGTTCGGCAGCGTGCACCCGCAATCGGTGAATTCGTTTTTTGAAGTGGCCCAGAAGCTCGACCTGCGGATGATCGCCGGCAAAGTGATGATGGACCGCAACGCCCCGGACTACCTGGTCGACACAGCCGAATCCAGCTACACCGAGAGCAAGGCGCTGATCGAGCGCTGGCACGGCAAGGGCCGCCTGCACTACGCGGTGACCCCACGCTTCGCGCCCACCAGCACTGCGGAGCAATTGACCCTGGCCGGTCAGTTGCTGGGGGAATATCCCGATTTGTACATGCAGACCCACATCAGTGAAAACCTGCAGGAAGTACAGTGGGTCAAAGAGCTGTTCCCGGAGCGCAAGGGTTACCTGGACGTCTACGACCACTACCAACTGCTCGGCGAACGCTCGGTGTTCGCCCATGGCGTGCACCTGTGCGACGACGAATGCGCTCGCCTGGCCGAGACCGGTTCGGCCATCGCCTTCTGCCCGACCTCGAACTTTTTCCTGGGCAGCGGCCTGTTCAACCTGCCGATGGCCGAAAAACACAAGGTGAACGTGGGGTTGGGCACGGATGTGGGCGGCGGCACCAGTTTTTCGCTGCTGCAAACCCTCAACGAAGCCTACAAGGTGATGCAGCTGCAGGGCGCGCGGCTGAGCCCGTTCAAGTCACTGTACCTGGCCACCCTCGGCGGCGCCCGGGCCCTGCGCCTGGAAGACCGGATCGGGACCTTGCAGCCGGGTACGGATGCGGATTTCCTGGTTTTGGACTACAACGCCACGCCGCTGCTGGGCTATCGCCTCAAGCAGGCCAAGGACATTGCCGAGCGGTTGTTCGTGCTGATGACGCTGGGGGATGACCGGACGGTGGCGCAGACGTATGCGGCCGGTAAATTGGTGCATCAGCGGTAGATTTTTGATCGTTCCCACGCTCTGCGTGGCAATGCCTCAACGGACGCTCTGCGTTCGGCTTTGGGACGCGGAGCGTCCCGGGCTGCGTTCCCAGAGCGTGGGAACGATCAGGCTGATTCAACCCCTCAAAGCTTAGCGGTCGACCGCCCCGGTTTCTTGCTCTGCAACAAATGCGAGAACACCGCATGCAAGTCATCCGAAGCGCTTTCCTCGTCGAGGTTGAGCTTGCTATCGATGTGGTCCATGTGATGCATCATCAGGTCGACGGCCAGTGTGGCATCGCGGGCCTCGATGGCGTCGATCAACTGAGTGTGTTCGTCATAGGAACAGTGGGAACGGTTGCCGCTTTCGTACTGGGCGATAATCAGCGATGTCTGGGACACGAGGCTGCGCTGGAAGCTGATCAGCGGGGCGTTCTTCGCCGCTTCGGCCAGCTTGAGGTGGAACTCGCCCGACAAACGGATGCCGGCGCCGCGGTCGCCACGGGAGAAACTGTCGCGTTCGTCGCTGACCATCTGCCGCAGCTCAGCCAATTGTTCAGCCGTGGCATGCTGCACCGCCAATTCGGTGATCGCCCTTTCCACCAGGCGCCGGGCCATGAAGACCTGGCGAGCCTCTTCGACACTCGGGCTGGCCACCACGGCGCCGCGGTTGGGCCGCAGCAACACCACGCCTTCGTGGGCCAGGCGTGACAGCGCCCGACGAATGATCGTGCGGCTGACCCCGAAAATCTCCCCCAGTGCCTCTTCGCTCAACTTGGTACCGGGCGCCAGGCGTTGTTCGAGGATGGCCTCGAAGATATGCGCATAGACAATATCGTCCTGGGTTCCGCTGCGGCCGGCTTTACCGGCTCGCGGTTGTTTCTTGAGGGGTTGCAACTGTTCGTTCATGGGCACTCGGGTCGGGAAAACGGCGGCGAATTGACCGTGACTGTAATACGGCACAGCGGGTCGCTGGCAAGTATCGCGTAAATGACACGGCGATTGTACACAACCTCTGATGGCAACACGACTGTACGGCTGTTTGCGGGCATGGCTGTATTGCAATCGGCTACTGCGTTGAGTTTAGGCTTAAAACCAAAACCCTGTGGCGAGGGAGCTTGCTCCCGCTGGCGTGCGGAGCACGCCCAAACAGACCGACGCCGTATGGCCTGACCCACCGCATCGGCTGGTTTTGGGGCGGCTGCGCCACCCAGCGGGAGCAAGCTCCCTCGCCACCGGGCTGCTTCAGATTCTGCCAATTTATAATAAGGATCATCGTCCACCATGACCGAAGTCACGACCACGCCACTTCGTCCATTCGCCGACACCTCACCCTCGGCCATCGTCGCCGGGTTCATCGCGATGATGACCGGCTACACCAGTTCCCTGGTGCTGATGTTCCAGGCCGGGCAGGCAGCCGGGCTGACCAGCGGACAAATTTCTTCGTGGATCTGGGCAATTTCCATCGGCATGGCGGTGTGTTCCATCGGGCTATCGCTGCGCTATCGCACACCGATCACCATCGCCTGGTCGACACCCGGCGCAGCGCTGCTGATCACCAGTCTGGGTGGCGTGAGTTATGGCGAGGCTATCGGCGCCTATATCACCTGTGCAGTATTGGTGACGATCTGTGGCCTGACCGGCAGTTTCGAGCGCCTGGTCAAGCGCATCCCGGCCTCGCTGGCGGCGGCGTTGCTGGCGGGGATCCTGTTCAAGATCGGCAGCGAGATCTTTGTCGCCACCCAGCATCGCACCGGCCTGGTGCTGGGGATGTTTTTCACCTACCTGATCGTCAAGCGCCTGTCGCCCCGCTATGCGGTACTGGCGGCATTGTTGATCGGTACGGCGCTGTCGGGCCTGTTGGGGCTGCTGGACTTCAGCGGCTTTGCCCTGGAAGTCGCGACACCGGTGTGGACCACGCCGCACTTTTCCCTGGCGGCCACCATCAGCATCGGCATTCCGTTGTTCGTGGTGGCAATGACCTCGCAGAACATGCCCGGCATCGCCGTGCTGCGGGCCGACGGCTACAACGTACCGGCCTCGCCGCTGATCACCAGCACCGGCATCGCTTCGCTACTGCTGGCGCCGTTCGGCTCCCACGGCATCAACCTGGCGGCCATCAGCGCGGCGATCTGCACCGGCCCCCACGCCCACGAAGATCGCAACAAGCGCTACACGGCGGCGGTCTGGTGTGGGATTTTCTACGGGATTGCCGGGGTGTTTGGCGCCACGCTGGCGGCGTTGTTCGCGGCGCTGCCCAAGGAACTGGTGCTGTCCATCGCGGCCTTGGCGCTGTTCGGGTCGATCATCAATGGCTTGAGCATCGCCATGAGCGAAGTGAAGGAGCGGGAAGCGGCGTTGATCACCTTCATGGTCACGGCGTCGGGGCTGACGCTGTTCTCCATCGGCTCAGCGTTCTGGGGGATCGTGGCGGGGGTGTTGACCCTGGTGATTCTGAACTGGCGCAACGCCTGAAAGCATCGCGAGCTTGCTCGCGATAGCGGCCTGAAGGTCACTCAATACCCAACAGACAGGCACAAAAAAACCGGCCCCCAAACGGGCAGCCGGTTTCGGAACATCATCGGACCATCAAGCGACCGGGTTGATCGGCTTTTCCGGGTACCAGACGTCCATCAGCGGGCTCACTTCAACGCTGGTCAGCTCAGGACGCGCCTTGAGCCAGGCTTCAACGGTAGCGCGCTGCTCTTCGGAAACCGAACCACGCTTCTGCAGGCAAACCAGACCGTAGTCGTCGCCGCCGACGTAGCCCAGGCCGTTGGCTTCCATGGCTTCTTTCAGGAAAGCGTCGAGGAAAGCGTCAATAGCCTCATCGGCCAGATCTTCTTTGAAATCCAGGTTCAGTTCGAAACCCAGCTCTTGAAATTCATCCACGCACAGTTTTTTGCGCAGACGCTGGGAACGGTTAGTCGCCATTGGAACAATCCTCATAAGTAATAACGGCCGGCACTTTACCAGTTTGGTGCGTCGTTTGCCCGACTGATCGGGTGTATCGACCTACCGTCGGTAAAAAATAGCGGCCGAAGGGATCAGGCACGGCCCCAGCCGTTGCGGCTTGGGGCATAATGCCGACACTTTCATGACCGTTGAGGGCGTTCATTTTCATGTCCTCGTCTTTTCCCCCTCGCCCGTAGGGTTTTATTACAAATGATCAAATCTTTGCGTCCACTGCTTCTGGCCAGCCTTCTTCTTCCCCTGGCCCTCCCTGTCACCGCCCACGCCGCCACGATCAACACTGCCCTGTCGCCCAATGTGCAAAAAGCCCTCAAGGCCAGCAAACTGCAGAATGACGCCCTGTCCCTGGTGATGGTGCCGCTCAATGGCCCCGGCACCCCGACCCTGTACAACGCCGACGTTTCGGTCAATCCAGCGTCCACCATGAAACTGGTGACCACCTACGCGGCCCTGGAAATGCTCGGCCCCAATCACCAGTGGAAAACCGAGTTCTACACCGATGGCACTCTCAGCGGCGGGATCCTCAACGGCAACCTGTACCTCAAGGGCGGCGGCGATCCCAAGCTGAACATGGAAAAACTCTGGCTGCTGATGCGCGACCTGCGGGCCAACGGCGTGCAGCAGGTCACCGGCGACCTGGTGCTGGACCGCGGCTTCTTCATCCAGCCGCAACTGCCCGAATTCAACGACGACGGCAACGACGAAAACAAACCGTTCCTGGTCAAGCCCGACTCGTTGCTGGTCAACCTCAAGGCCCTGCGCTTCGTCGCCCGCAATGACGGCGGCCGGGTACTGGTGTCGGTGGAGCCGCCAATTGCGAGCATTCGCATCGACAATCAGGTCAAGGCCGTCAACTCCAAGCAATGCGCCGGCGGTGTGCGCTACAACCCGGTGGCCCAGACGGACGGCAGCGTGACGGTGACCGTCGGCGGCCAGCTCGGTGACGGTTGCAGCTCCCAGACCTACCTGTCGCTGCTGGACCATGCTACCTACACCGCAGGAGCGGTGCGGGCGATCTGGAAAGAGCTGGGCGGCAGCATCCAGGGCACGGACCGCCTGGCCGCGACCCCGAGCAACGCCAAGGTGCTGGCCCGGGCATTCTCCCCGGACCTGGCGGAGATCATCCGCGACATCAACAAATACAGTAACAACACCATGGCCCAGCAGTTGTTCCTGAGCCTCGGCGCACAGTTCCGTAACGAAGCCGACGGTGATGACGCCAAGGCCGCGCAACGGGTGGTGCGCCAGTGGTTGGCCAAGAAAGGCATCACCGCGCCGCACCTGGTGATGGAGAACGGCTCCGGCCTGTCCCGCGCCGAACGGGTCAGCGCCCGGGAAATGGCGGCCATGCTGCAAGCCGCCTGGCGCAGCCCGTACTCGGCCGAGTTCATCAGTTCGATGCCGATTGCCGGCACCGACGGCACCATGCGCAAACGCCTGAAGACCACCGCCATGGCCGGCGAAGCCCATGTCAAGACCGGCACCCTGAACACCGTCCGCGCCATCGCCGGCTACAGCCGTGACATCAATGGCAACACCTGGGCGGTGGTGGCGATTCTCAACGATCCGAAACCTTGGGGCGCTTCGTCGGTGCTGGACCAGGTGCTGCTGGACCTGTACCGCCAGCCGAAACTGCCGCAGACGGCTTCCGTGCTCTAATCTCTTGATTCGCCGCAATTTCAGCGGCTCTGGAAAACAGTGTGGGCGCGGGCTTGCTCGCTCCCACTCTTCGCCCCCTATACCCAGCCTAAGTGGCTAACCCAACTGCACCTCAACCCGATCCCGCCCGGCCTGCTTGGCCGCATACACGCCCGAGTCAGCCCTTAGCAGCAACGCATCGGCGCCCTCCCCGGCGCGCCAGGTGGCGATACCGAAGCTGGCGGTGACAAACCCCACTCCCTCGATGGGCGCCGCCCGCAAGCCTTCCCACAGCTCCAATGCCAAGGTGTAAGCGCTGTCGCTGTCAGTGTCCGGACACAGCACCACGAACTCTTCGCCCCCCAGCCGGCAGAACACATCGGTGCGCCGCAACCGTTGGGCGACACGCTGGCAGACGGCCTGCAACACCCGGTCGCCCACTGCGTGGCCATGCTGGTCGTTGATGCGCTTGAAGTGGTCAATGTCGAGCATGATGACCGCCAGTCCTCCGGAACCGCGCTCGACCCGAGCCATCTCCGAAGTCAGGCGCTCCTGGAAATAGCGGCGATTGCGAATACCGGTCAGCGCGTCGGTCACGGACAAGGCCCGCAGCTCTTCTTCCACGCGCTTGAGGTCGGAAATATCCGAGATATACCCGTGCCACAACACCCCGCCGCCGGGCAGCTCCTCGGGCGTGGCCTCGCCGCGTACCCAACGCAGGCCGCGCAAGGGCAGTTGCACCCGGTACTCTTCCCGCCACGGGCTCAAGGTGTGGGCCGAAGCGCGAATCGAAGCGCGGACACGCGTGCTGTCCAACGGGTGAATGCGCGAGAAAATCGCCTCGGCGTTCTGCACCAGCACATCGGGTTCCAATTCATAGATGTCGCGAATGCCGTCGCTGGCATAGATCACGCTGAAGCGACCGTTGAAATCCATTTTGAACTGGTAGATCCCCCCGGGCACGTGGGCACTGAGCTTTTTCAGCAACACATCACGGGCAGCCAACGCTTCGTGGACGCGCTTGCGTTCGGTGATGTCGATGCAGATCGCCAGGTGCCCGATCCACAGTCCCTGGTCATCGAGCATCGGTGTGGCGAGCATGTTCACGGTCAGGTGGCTGCCATCGCGGCGCACCAGGGTCCACTCCCGCGCCTGCTGCCCGCCCTGTTCGCCGCCCTCGAGCAACATCGCGTGGCACGCCGGAATCGGCTTGCCAAAGCGCGCGCCGAGTTGGGCGGCGCGGGCCTGGAGTTCGCGCGGTACATGCAGGCTTTCCAGGGTCATGCTCTGCAGGACCTCGCAGCTCGGGTAGCCGAGCATCTGCTCGGCACCGGCGTTGAAGGTGGTGATGACGCCGCGCAGGTCCGTGGCGATGATCGCGACCTGAGTCGCGGCATCCAGCACACCACGCAACTGCCCATGGGTACCGCGCAGCTCCTGCTCCCGGGCGCGTAGTTCACGGGTGCGTTGCTCTACCAGTTTCAAGGCCCGCTGCCGCTGGCTGACCAGTACATAGAGCAAGACGCTGAGCAGCAGGCTGAGCAAGCCGCCAAGTATCACCATACTGGTGACCGAAGAATGATTGGTGGACAGGAACACCCGGCTGGGCCGCAACTCCACCCGGTAGTCGCGATCGGCCAGGCGCAACAGGCGAGTCGCCGACAAATCGCTACGGCCCGGCGGGTTGTGGGATTCGAACAGCGCCTCCTCCGCGTTTTCGGTAGACAGGTCCATGACACGCATCGACAGATTGTCGTGACTGGACGCTGGCAGCCCATCACCCGCCAATTGCCGCATGCTGATGGCCGCCACCACGTACCCGAACGGTTCGCTGGCCGACTCCCGGGTGACCGGCGCAACCAACAGTACTCCCCGGGCAAATACCGGGTCGGCGCCCATCAGGTCCAATGGCTGCGAAACCACCGGCCCGCCTCGCTGGCGGGCCCGCTCAACGGTGGCACGGCGCAAGGGTTCGGAAAGCAGGTCCAGGCCCAGCGGTGTCCCGTAGGAAGCCTGGCTCTGGATGTAGCGCAGCGGTGCGTATTCATCCCGTTCGGCGGCCTGTCGCAGGCCACCGCTACCGTCCGGCTCGCGGATCGTGAATTGAGTGGCCCCGTCGGCTTGCGCTTGTCGTTCGAACGATTGCCGTTCGTCGCGCAGCACCCTGGGCGCCCAGGCGAACGCCCGGATACGGCGCAATAGCACGTCAGCGTAACCACGGAATTCGTTGTTGGAGACATCTTCAGAGTTGGCAAAGAAACGCCTGAGGCTGTCGAGGCGTTGCTCCTGGTCCTGGAAGTGTTCCTCGATGCGGCTGAAACGCTCCTCGGCTTGCAGCTCGAAGCGCTGGCGCAGTTGCTGGTGGAACAGATTCATCATCGCCCAAGTCAGCAACCCGGTCAGGAACATACCGGCCAGCAGGACCAGCGAAGCGACCAGCCAGGCCGACACGTCTTCGCTGATAAAGCCCAGGATCCTGGGACGCACCTGATGCAATGCCATAAACACAACTCAGAAAGGAACCAGGCATAGGCACAGCCCTGGACACAGCCTAAGTTATAGCTATTCGCCATCACTTTAGCCAGTCCCCAACGAGGCTAGAAGCCTTGAATTACAAGGCTTCGTGGATCCAATCAGCCCCGACTCAACGCGCCATGATCTTCCAGGCGCGGTGGATCTTGCCGTTGCGGGCAAAATCCGGATCAATCGTCTTGGCGGTGATCTCTTCCACCGCATAACGCTCGCCGAGGTTGTCCTCGAGCTGGAACTTGCGGAAGTTGTTGGAGAAATACAGCACGCCGCCAGGCGCCAGGCGCGCCATGGCCAGGTCCAGCAATTGGACATGGTCACGCTGCACGTCAAAGATGCCTTCCATGCGCTTGGAATTGGAGAAGGTCGGCGGGTCGATGAAGATCAGGTCGTACTCGTCACGGCTGGCCTCAAGCCAAGCCATCACATCGCCCTGCTCCAGGCGGTTCTTCTCCGAAAAACCATTGAGCGACAGGTTGCGGCGTGCCCAATCCAAGTAGGTTTTCGACAGGTCGACGCTGGTGGTGCTCCGCGCCCCGCCCTTGGCCGCATGGACGCTGGCGGTCGCGGTATAGCAGAACAGGTTGAGGAAGCGCTTGCCGGCGGCTTCTTTCTGGATCCGCAGGCGCATCGGTCGATGGTCGAGAAACAGTCCGGTATCCAGGTAATCGGTGAGGTTGACCAGCAGCTTCACGCCACCTTCGTTGACCTCGGTGAACTTGCCCTGGGCACTCTGGCGCTCATACTGCTTGGTGCCGCTCTGGCGCTCGCGACGCTTGATCACCACGCGGCTCTTATCCACGTTCAGCGCCTGGGGAATCGCCGCCAGGGCGTCGAACAACCGGGCCGAAGCCTTTTCCGGGTCGATGGATTTTGGCGCGACGTATTCCTGGACGTGTACCCAATCGTGGTACAGGTCAATGGCCATGGAGTATTCCGGCATGTCGGCATCGTAGACCCGGTAGCAGTCCACCCCTTCACGCTTGGCCCACTTACTCAGCAACTTGAGGTTCTTTTGCAGGCGATTGGCGAACATCTGCCCGCCTTCGCTCAACCGCGCCTGCTCCACGACGGGGGCTGGCGCCGGGGCCGGTTTGATCGGGTTACCGTTCTTGTTGTACTGGCGCTCTTGCGGGACTTCCGGGGCCTGATCGTAGGCGGCCTGCTCGCGCTCGGCCTGACGTTGTTCCGGGGTGCGACGCTCACCCGTGACGAACTGGTCTGGCAACACCTTGATCAGCAGCAATTTGCACGGCAAGGCGCCGTTCCAGAACGAATACTGCTTGTGACTGCGAATGCCCATGCGCTTGCCCAGGTCCGGCGCGCCAGTGAACACCGCCGCCTCCCAGTTCAAGCAGGCCTGGCGCAGGCGTTCGCCAAGGTTCTGGTAGAGGTAAAGCAGGCTGGCTTCATCGCCCAGGCGCTCGCCGTACGGCGGGTTGCAGATCACCAAGCCCTTCTGGTTCTGGTCCGGACGCGGCTCGAAGGTGGCGACTTCGCCTTGATAGATCTTGATCCATTCGCTCAGGCCGGCACGTTCGACGTTGTTGCGGCCCGGTTGAATCAGCCGTGGGTCAGCTTCGTAGCCGCGAATCCACAACGGTGGCTTGGCCAACCCGGCCTCAGCACGAGCGGTGGCCTCTTCGTGGAGTTTCTTCCACAGCGCCGGCACGTGGCCGAGCCAGGCGGTAAAGCCCCACTGCTGGCGACGCAGGTTCGGCGCCATGTCGGCGGCGATCATCCCGGCTTCTACCAGGAACGTGCCCACACCGCACATCGGGTCGGCCAGCGCCCCGCCTTCAGCGGCAATGCGCGGCCAACCGGCGCGGATCAGGATCGCGGCGGCGAGGTTTTCCTTCAGCGGCGCGGCACCTTGCTGCAAGCGATAGCCGCGCTGGTGCAGGCTGTGGCCGGAGAGGTCGAGGGAGAGGATCGCTTCGCCGCGGTCCAGGCGCAGGTGGATGCGCAGGTCGGGGTTGAGCTTATCGATGGACGGTCGCTCGCCCGACGGCGTGCGCAGCTTGTCGACGATGGCGTCCTTGACTTTCAAGGCGCCGAAATGGGTGTTGTCGATGCCCGAGCCATGGCCACTGAACTCCACCGCCAGCGTGCCATCGGCCAGCATGTGGTCTTGCCAGTCAACATCCAGCACGCCGTGGTAGAGGTCTTCGGCGTCCTTCATCGGGAAGCGCTTGAGCACCAGCAGCACGCGGTTGGCCAGGCGCGACCACAGGCACAGGCGATAGGCCGTTTCCATGTCGGCCATGCCGCGCACCGCCGAGGTGTGCTCGCGCGCTTCTTCAAGGCCAAGCCCGACGGCTTCCTCGATGAGCAGGCCTTCGAGGCCCTTGGGGCAAGTGAGGAAGAGTTCGAAACGATCGGACATGGGGATTCCAGAGCCTTTGGCTAAGTAGACCGGGCAACGCATTGCCGGGCCGGGTTCAATCAGGTGCTTTTCTCAAGAGCACCCGCGTGGCACGAAAGTGTGCCGTGCCACCCTCGCCGCTCAGGTTAAAAGAGCTTAGATGCGAAGGCAGAAAAAAAATTCTGTGCAACAAATTGTGAAAACTCGACCCTTTCGTCGAATAGTACCCGAGTGCAACAGGGGGACATTCTCATTCGAGGGAAGGCCGCCCTCTTTGGCGCAGGGCCGATCATACAGGGGTCTTGCTCAAAAGCGGTCAACGAACATCAAGTTACTTATCGCCCTAACATCTTTATTGTTACGTGCTTATGACAAAACGATCATTCCATCCATGTGACGCTTTGGTTAGAACTCAACACAGGTTGACGTCGCAACGGCGTCAACACCTCGGCTCGTCACGCCGGCAACGAGCCACCAACGGCAGAATGATTCTGCCCCGGCCTCGATAGAGGTCGACGCTAAGTAACAGTCAACAAGTGAGGGCAACACCCTATGAGAAGACTTAAGCGTGATCCGTTGGAAAGAGCATTTTTACGTGGTTACCAATATGGCGTTGGTGGTAAATCCCGTGAGCTTTGCCCCTTTACTCTACCGTCGGTACGTCAAGCCTGGATCAATGGCTGGCGAGAAGGACGCGGCGACAACTGGGACGGTATGACCGGCACTGCGGGTATCCATAGACTCAACGAACTTCACGCCGTCGGCTGACACAGGGCTTAATACTCAAGAACTCGACAATTTGACACCCATATCGATTTAACCACGCACGTCCCATCCGGACGGCGGGCTACGGCCCAGGGGGCTCCTTCGAGGAGCCCTTTTTAATGCCTGGGCTTTATGCAATTGCCTGAGCTGCGAACATAATGCCTTGGCTTTATGTCATTGCTTGAGCTGAGAACACCGTTGTGGCGAGGGAGCTTGCTCCCGCTGGGCTGCGCAGCAGCCCCAAAAGCCATTGCACGGTGAACCAGGCAAATGGCATCAGCCGGTTTCAGGACTGCTGCGCAGTCCAGCGGGAGCAAGCTCCCTCGCCACATCCAGCGGAGCAAGCTCCCTCGCCACAAGGTTCCACCCAGCCTTAAGTCAACGCAACGCCGCGATCGCATCCACCGACTCACGGATCAACGCCGGTCCTTTATAGATAAAGCCCGAATAAATCTGCACCAGGCTCGCCCCGGCGGTGATTTTCTCGGCGGCATGCCGGCCTTCGGTAATCCCACCCGCCGCAATGATCGGCAAGCGCCCCGACAGTTCGGCGGCCAGCACCTTCACGGTATGAGTGCTCTTGTCACGCACCGGCGCTCCCGACAACCCACCCGCCTCGTCACCATGCTCCAGCCCTTCGACCCCTTCGCGTCCCAGGGTCGTGTTGGTGGCGATCACCGCGTCCATGCCCGTCTCGATCAGGGCCTGGGCGACCTGGGAGGTTTCTTCGTCGGTCATGTCCGGGGCGATCTTGATCGCCAGCGGCACATGCCGGCCATGCATCACCGCCAGCTCGGCGCGTCGCCGGGCCAGGTCGGCCAGCAGTTGCTTGAGGGAGTCGCCGAATTGCAGGCTGCGCAGCCCCGGGGTGTTCGGCGAGCTGACGTTGACGGTCACGTAGCTGGCGTGGGCGTAGACCTTGTCCAGGCAGATCAGGTAATCGTCGACGGCACGCTCCACCGGGGTGTCGAAATTCTTGCCGATGTTGATGCCCAGCACGCCCTTGTACTTGGCCGCGGCCACCCGGGCCAGCAGATTGTCGACGCCCAGGTTGTTGAAGCCCATGCGGTTGATGATCGCCTCGGCCTCGGGCAGACGGAAAAGCCGTGGCTTGGGATTACCCGGCTGCGGGCGCGGGGTGACGGTGCCGATTTCCACGAAACCGAAACCCAGTTGGGCGAACCCGTCGATGGCCGCACCGTTCTTGTCCAGCCCCGCCGCCAACCCGACCGGGTTGGGGAATTCCAGGCCCATGACCGTCACTGGCAGGTTCGCCGGCGCCTTGCACAACAAACCGTTGAGACCCAAACGTCCACCCGCGCCGATCAGGTCCAGGGACAGATCGTGGGAGGTTTCCGGGGAAAGTTTGAACAACAGCTGACGGGCCAGGGTGTACATGGGTGGGTTTGACTCTCTGGGGGCGATAAAAAAGTGTCGGGATTATACCGGGCAGGAGGACGACCGGCGAGAACCCTGGCCATTCGAAGGTTCATCTTTGCCTCAAGCCCCCTGGGCCATCACCTCGGAGCGTTATTTGATAGTTGGCACCGTCAAAAGCCTGCAAAAGATCCCTGCATCTGCCATTGCAGCCCCAGTAGCCCTCCGCCACGCAGGATCAGGAAATGCTTATTTCTTCCCCAGGTTCACCTGTCGCTCGATCCATTCCAAATGAAGCCGGTCCGGACATTGCCATCACGATAAACGACCGCTCACCCCATACCACCATAGAGATGTTCAATGCACATATCCCTGCCGAGGAGATCGCCCCGCTTTCCTCAGAAAACTTAAGGTTCGCGCTGATGAGCGTCGAGGAAGCCCTTCACGAAATCGAAACAGAGCAAAAGGGAAGCACCGACAACGCCACTCAGAAATTCATCGACGCCATCACAGTGCAATTAGACGGCGGTCCTGACGGCCCAGTGCTCACCGATGATATCGGTCTGAATATTCCCAACTTGGCACAGTTCGAAACTTCAAGTCATTCGTCAGAATCCGACACGTTCATACGACGCGGCCAAATCATCCTGGAATACCTTGGCGAGCAACTGGGCAAATTGGTCAACAATGAATTCGAAGGCGATCTCGGACGCTGGGCCAGCAACCTGACCATTTCCAGCGTACGCACCGGCCTGGTCACTGCCACCCTCACGGTGATCAGGCAACTGGCCGGGTTCGCCCTGGAAAAAACCCTCCAATCCAATGCCGCCTCCCCCCTGACACGCAGCGTTATCAGCACAGTCGTCCAGAGCCTTGGCCCACTGCTGAATGTCCTCGGCGCAATCAGGGACGAGTGCAATAACACGGCAAGCTGGGAAACGCGCGCGGCACGTCTCGTCACACTCGTATTATCGGTCCTGGCTTTCGCAGCTGCTGCCACCGTGCCCACTGCACTACCTGCATTGGCCCCCTTCGTCTCGCAAATGGCGTTTTATACGTTTGCCCAGGATTTGGTGAGCCTGTTCTGCCCGACCGGCGACAATGCGAAAGCCAGCCCTGGTGGTACGGTCATCGCCGGCCTGCTGAACGGCATGCTCCAGTTCCTGTCGTTCACTGGAATGAACTACACCGCGCCACACTCCGGACCCGGGTATGTCATGGCGCAGGGTAACCAGCCATTACCGCCAGAGTCAGAAGGTTTGGCCTTTCAACTTGCGAATTGGATGGAACAACAGGCCAATGCGGCACCCGGTGCAAATCTGTCGGTTGAGGAACGAGCCAAGCAAATTGTCGAGTCCCTGATCCCAGTTTTGGGACACGATATGTTGCGGGGTCTCCTCAACGGCGGGGCCGACGTCTTCGGCCAAGTGTTCATGGGCGAAGCGGGGCACGCCTTACAAGAAGAACCTTCGGAAGAGGGTTTTCGGGTCGCCCCCATCTCTTTCCGAATACCCACCGCCGAACAAGCAGCCAATCAACTCCTGTCCACCAATGCGATACGAACCTCTGTAGGCCAAATCATCATGAGCGTCGTGATCTCGGCCTCCCGCTACTTTTCGACCCTGCCGATTCCGAAAGAAGTGGTGGACCATATCGCCAACTTGTTGGTCGCTGCCGTGGTGTTCGCTGCGCGTACCGGTACGGCCTATGTCAACGCGCGCAGCACGCCCGCATAAGTTTTTCTTTGCAAAGGGCGTGTTCCTTGCCTGACACCGGTCGGTCAGGCAAGGCGAACCGTGGCGAGGGAGCTTGCTCCCGCTGGGGCGCGAAGCGGCCCCCCGTCTTGGGTCTGCTGCGCAGCCCAGCGGGAGCAAGCTCCCTCGCCACAGGGTTATCGCTGGTCTCAACTTCTTCGCAGGCCTGCCAGGGACGCGTGGTTTCAATCACCACTCACTCCTCTCCCAAGCGTCATCCCCCATGGGCTGAAACACATCACGCATAACGCCCAATACATAGACTTCCATGGCAAACGCCAGGCCATTGGCCCCGCGGACTTCCTTATAGAGCTGCGACTTTTCCAGGCCCTCGTCCTTCAACCGAACCAATACCTGTTGCGTGATCGTCTTCAATGCCATCGCGGTGGGGTACGCAGCGGTTTCTCCGTCCGCCCCACGCAGTGTGCGAAGAAACTCATGAATCGCCTTCTCGCCCTGCCCTTCCATGGCCAGCAGCAATTGATACAAGTGCTCGAACTCAGGGTCCGGACGTTTGCTTTGCTCACCAGCAGCCAGCAGGCGCGCCTCCAGCGTCTCCACCGCCGGACTGACGCCGCGATCCAGCGTGCTGGAACCGCTCATGGTTTCAATCTTCATGGTGAACCTCGGTTGCCGTGGAATCGGTGGGGCGCTCGACGAAGCTTGAGCACAAGTCCGTCAGGGTCTGTAACGATGCCTGGTCCAGGGCGCGAACCGACTCCGGCAGGGCGGTGATGCTCGCCAGCAACCTGGGCGCCAACCGTTCCTGGATCGTTTCAACGTCGAATTCCAGCAGTTGATCCGCCAGCCGCAGCACGTAGCGGTCCTGCGGGTGATACTCCAGAATCAGTTCGCCGGCCCATTGCTGGCGCAAACTGTCCCGCAGTTCATGGCCGCGCGGGCGGCAATGCAGCGGCAACAGCACCTGCAGGACTGCGGTCGAATCGACCGGGTGTGCGGCCAGCCAACGCTCCAGCGCTTCATCCAGCCATTGCGGCTGATTCAAGGCGTCGGCGAGCAGATCACGCGCGGCCCGAGCCAGCGCGTGGAGCAATTGCATGCCCAAGGTTTGCGACTTCAGCAAACCATCCGCCAGTTGCCCTGCGGCGCGCAGAATGCCCTCGGCATAACCCTGTTGAAACGCCTGGGCGTGCAGCGCTTCGGCATCGCGCCGGGCCTGCTCGACACACTCGCGGGCGCGGCGTTGGGCCTCACGCTGCAAGCGCTGGCGGCGACGGGCAGCGGCGATGTCCTCGCGCGCCAGGCGCGCGTCCTCGCCCACAGGCAGGTCAGTCAGGGAGCGGATAGAGTCGAGCATGCTGCACCGCCAGAAAGAACAGGCTTGGATTGGGCTTCGTGAGCGGCCATTGCCGATGCAAGCGCACGACCGCCTCGGAAAATTGCAATGCCAGACGATCGAGCAGCGCGGCGGGAACCTGTTCGTGCCAGCTCCACAACGCATTGAGGCCAGCCGCTTCAACCTGGGCCACGACAACAGGTGAGCGGTCGATCGGCAGACCGCCTCGCCCCCCTAAGCTGTAACTCGCGAAACGACGAACCGACATCGGCAGGCAACCCAGCGCAGCGCCTCGTGCCAGCTCGGGCAGCAAACGATAAGCGCCCATCAGCAAGGCGATATAAGGCAATCGTCGCCAGTGACGAACCCATTGTTTCGCCACGCCGGTCAGTGGCATCGATGGCCAAGGCCCTTGCATCGCCAGCCCTTCGAGCACGATCCGGTTGAGCAGGCTCCGCGCCTCGGCCCCCTCGAATCCAGCCGGCACCACCAGGCGCTGAGGATGCAGATACCCCAAAGGCTCAGCGAGAATCTGCTGCAAGCAGTCAACGTCCGTCATCACGCCGCCTCGCATTTGCCTGACGATAGGCCCAGGCACCAGCGGCCAACAGCGACCCGCCGATCAGCGCCAGCCACCACGGCCAACTCGGACGCCCCTGAGCTGCGATAACCGTTGGCGCGACATGCTGGATGGGAGCGCGCTTGGACAGCACCACCGAGACGTTCTCGTACTCCACCGCCGCAAAACTGTTCTTGAGAAAACGCTTGATGTCGGTGATCAGCAATTGCGGTTCGACATCGCGCTCATGCAGCACCACCGCCGAGAGATGGATAGGCGGGGACTTGCGCCCGCCTTCACCGGCATCCAGGTCATAACTGACATGCACCCGCGCGGAAACCACGCCTTCGAGCACCGCCAGCGACTGTTCGATGCGTTGCTCCAACGCCGAATACAACCGGGCCTTTTCCGCGCGGGGCGAGGCCACCAGGGAATCGGCGGGAAACATCTCCGCAACCTGCAGGCGTGGCCGGGACGGCAACGAATAAAGGTTGAGCAGATCGACGGCGGCGGAAAAATCCGACTGATCGATTTTCACCGCATAACCGGCTTTGCCGGCGTCGACTTTCACCGCGGCGATGTTGTTGCGTTGCAAGACCGAAAGCACTTCATTGGCCTGCTGCTGATCCAGCCCTTCAAGCAGGCTCGGTTGGCGACACCCCGCCAGCGCCAGGCCCAACAGCAGCAACACCACGCCCGCTTTCATGACGCACGCAACAAGGTTTCTGCCGTGCCTACGGCCTTGCGCACCAGCACGTTGAGCAAGTTGATGTCCACGTTGTATTGCCCGGTCATCTCCTGCAACTGGGCCAATACTTCAGGGTCGCTGATATCCGGACGCAGCAGCAACTGATTGATCGCGGCGACTTCCTGGCCGCTGTCCACGGCGGAACCGGCAAACGCCTCGATCAAGCGCGATTCCAGTGACACGACCGGGCCTTCCTGCGGACCGCGCAGTTCAACGAAGGTCGAGCCGTGAACAAGCGAAGGGGAAACACTGAGGATGGACATAGGATGCACTCATGAAAAATGGCCATCGTCACGGCGATGGCCAATCGAAAAAAGCCAGCGTCAGCGGGCCGCCTGGATGATCGCCATGTCGATGTCCTTGAAGCCCTTGACCGTGTTGGTCTGGGCATTTCGGAATACTGTGTACGACGAAAACGCGGTCTGGTAGGCCGCTAGCTTTGACGGGTCAGAGGCATCGGTCCTGAGGTCATCCAACGCCAGATCCAGGGCTTCCTTGAGGCCCTGGGCACCAAGCTCGAACGCTGCTGCTTGCTGTCCGAGAAAATCATCGGGAAATTCGGGAAACATGATCGGGATACCAGGCATACGTCACCTACTTTGTTTGTTGGAAAAATGCCACGACGAAGCACTCGTCTTGACGTAGCCCTGTGGGCCGGTTTGAAACGACAGGCCCTTGAGCGCGTCGTCCTTGAGCTCGACAGTGAAATGCACGTAGCGATCACCCCACTGCCGGTAAAAGCGGTCGACATACTGGCGAGCGGCGGCCAGTTCGGAATCCTGCAGGTTGCCCTCGACGGCGAACGTGACACTGTCCGCGTGCTCGATCCGGTTGAAGGCCAGGGCCAGGCGTTGCAAGCCGCCCTGCGCCAGGTCGGCGAGCAGCGTGTCATCCTGCATCTGCACCACGACGTCGCGGGCATAAGGCGCCGCCGCGAGCAGCACATCGAGCAGTTGCGCTTGCTTGTCCGGCGTGAGCAGGTTGCGCTGGGTGCTGAGCAGCAGCCGCGGCGTCGACGGGTCCTTGAGGTCCAGGAAGTGCCAGGCCAGTTGCGGATCGTGATCGATCAGCACCTGCTCCAGTCGACCACGCTCCTGGTCCCTCATCAGCACCTTGCCGTTCAGGGCGTTGTGGCGCGTCAGCACCTGTCGGCTCCAACCGGCATCGCGTTCGGAAGACACAAAGACGTAGACCGAATGATCGCGCCCCGACAGCACCTGAACCTCGGCACTGCCGCCGCTGATCAACGCGCGAATATCGGTTTCCGGCGCAGGCCCCGGCATCGACCAAAGCCCCATCACGGTAACCAGAACAATCAGCGCCAGACCGCCGGCGTCCCAGCGCATCCAAGGGGCCCGCCAACGCTCGAGAGCGCTGGCATTGGACGGCGTCTCGGGTGCTTGACCCAGGCATTCGGGCGCCCAGGGTTGGTGTTCAGGACGCAAGGCGATTTGCAGCCTGCCGATCTGCACCCTGGCCTGGAAGGCACAATGGCGTACCTCCACCGAATCGCCGAGCAACCGCAACGGCACACCGTCCGCCGTGGCCTGGTCGGCCAGCACCTCGAAATTGCAGCCACCTTCCTCCAGGGGAACGAAGAGGGTTTCAGCCGGAACGCTGGCAGAACGGACGCCGTCCCCGAGCACATCCACAGCCCCCACCACGAACAGGGTCGCGCCTTCACCCAGCGGGAACTCACAGCCTTGCAACGGGCCATTGAGTATCCGCAAGACGCAGGGCTGTAGAGGGAGGGCCGTCGGGACTGTCACCGTCCTAACTCCAGGGCAGTCAAATGAGCAGGCAGGTTAGAAAGGCCGGCCCCAGGGTTCCTGATGCAAATCTGCCGATTGCCTCCCGCAAAGGATCAGAATCCCTGGACCAGCCCGGCTCACGGTGCTGCCATTCGCGCCTGGGTGAACGCCTGATAGCGTTTCCAGACTTTGCGGGCATAGCGAAGCCGCGCCGCTTGACGGTGAGGCGAATGGCCGGCGTTGTAGGCGCCGACCGCCGTCCAGTTGTAGCCGTAGCGGGCGATGAATTCGGCCAGCACCTGGGCACCGACTTCCACTGACAGGCACGGCTCATCCAGCAGACGCTGCTCCGTAATGCCTTGGGCATTCAATCGGGGCAGGTGGATGCTGTTGATCTGCATCAGCCCGATATCGCGGGTGCCGTTGCGGTTGTGGTTGATTGCGTCTGGCCGCTGCCCGGATTCAACATCGGCAATCGCTTGCAGCAGCTCGGGTTCGATGGCATGCAACTGCCCCGCCCTGCTCCAGCACCAGGCGTGCGCCTGGGCCATGCCAAGCCCCAAGCCCAGACACATCGGCACGCATAACCACTTGCTCCTGCGCCGCCTCATGCCAGGCGCCGCTCGCTGATCCACGTCAGCTGTTCGTGAATACGCCCCCGCAAGATCTGCGCCCGGACACAACCGGGGTCATGCCGCAGACACTGGTCGATCAACTGCGCCGCCTGCTCGTTGCGCCGCCAGAACCAATGATGCCAAGCATGAAAATACAGCACGTCAGCCTGATCGGCCGACAACAGGCAACGTCGGAACAACACCTGGGCCGCCTCCTCGCAGCCACGCAAACTGGTGAGCAACGCCAGGCGCGTCAAGGCCGGGAGACTGCCGGGGTCCAGCGCCAAGGCACTGGAAACCGCTGAATGCGCCTCTTCGATGGCGCGCTTCTGGTCACCCAGGCCCATCAGCGCCTGCCCCAGCCACACATCCGCCAAACCGCACCAGGGCGGCGCGTAGCCGGCATCGAGTTTCAAACACTGGCGAAACAGCACAGCGGCATCGCCGAGGCTTTGCGCCGTGTGCTGCTGCACGCTGCACAGCCCATTGAGATACGCCACCGCCACCGGGTACGACCCACAACGATCACCGACCGGACGCAACCCGGCGACACGCTGGGCCACCAGGCAGGTCAATGCGCCCAGGGCCTCGCCAGGATCATGGGCGTCCAGCGTCTGCCCATGGACCAGCGCCTGGTCGCTGCCACGAATCAACTCCACCGACCAAAGTCGCTGCCCGCCCGAACCGACGAACCGCCCACTCAAACAGTAATCCGCCGCCAACCGCCCGGCCAGCGAGCGCACATCCTCCGATGCCCCATAGGTCGCGATCACCCCCGAAGGCATCACACGTAGGGCCTCGCCGAATGCGGTGGTCAACTGACGGATCAGCACATCCTGCAGATCCAGCGCCGCCGTCTCGTCCAGGTTACGAAAAGGTAGGACCGCCAACGAAGGCGCCACCGCCCCCGTCTGACTCGGCACGTCGAGCTCAACCACTGAGCCAGTGAATCGATAGCCCTGGCCGTAGACCGTCGCAATGTAGTCCTTGTTTTCCTTGAGCAACTTGCGCAAAGCGTAGATACAGCGCGTCAGCGACTCCTCCGCTGCATCCATCTGGGACCATACATGGCTCAGCAAATAATCCTTACTGACGATCGTACCCGCCGACTGCAACAACAGGCGCAGTACGTGCAGCTCTTTGGGTGGAACATGAACTCCTTGTCCATCTCGCATCAGCGTTCCATCGCTTTGCAATAGCCAGTGGTCAAAGACGAATGACGTGACTGGCGTTTGTTCAGTTGCACTGTCCATACTCTGGGACTTCTCTATAGAAAGTTACTGAGCGCGATTGAGCCTGTGGGTAGGCTCGGGGTGACGAGCTGCGTGACTATAGGAAGATGTGTGGGGGGATTCCGTAGGGCTTCCAATCTTATTGATGTAGGAAACCACGACATACAACGTAGGGCCCTCGGGGGATGCCAAGAAGAGAGGCTTCTGCAATTAAGGCGTCACCGCCGCAAATTGCTCACGGCGGCTATCGCTCCATCAAGCGCCTCTCGCAGCCTCAACCGAATGGATGATATCGGCCACCGACCTCCAAGCCTCCACCTCATGTGAAGGCAGTTCAACATTAAATGCTTCGTCAACAATCATGATGATTTCCACCACATCCACGGAATCGAGATTCAGATCCTCCACTAACCGCGAATGCCTGCTTATCTTCCGTTGGATCGTCGAAAAATAGCCAGACAGCAGCTTTATCACTTCCGACTCGATACACATTTCAGTCACTGACGCACCCATCGATCACCGCACAGTCGTGAAGTTAAAAATTCAACATCGCCCTCAACATATCCGCAAACTGATTCAAATGTGCCGACAGTGTCTTGTTGAAATTGTCATGGTACGAATTGGCATTTGAATACTTCTGGGTAAGGGACTGCAGCATGTTTTTCAGGCGTTCTTCCTGGGCGTTGAAGCCGGTTTGCCATTGGTTGTACTTGGCGGTATCCCACGTCACTGTGCCGCTTTCCAACAGCAGGCTTCTTAGCATGGTCGTCAACGGGCTGGTGTCGATGACGACACACCAACCACTATCCGGAGGGGGGTTCTGTTTAAGGCAACTGGCAGGCAAACCCAGTGCCTTGAGCCATTTCTCCGCTTCTTCCTTGCTGGCGCTGCCGTCACCCGGCTTCGGAAAGAGCACGGACGCGGAGTTGGGATGGCTGTATTTTTTGATCAGGTTGTCCAATGCATCGCGCAATGCGTCGACATTCACCTCGACGTCTTTACCGTCGTTCGTCCCCTCGATCCAGTCCTTCATCTTCGCGGTAATTAGAGCGTTGAAATCGGCAAAGAAGTCGGTATAGGCCTTGATGATGTGTTCGTAACCGGCCAGGTAGCCGTTCTTGATCAGGTCGATCAGCTCGAGCAGTTTGTCGAAGAAGTCATTGGAGGAATTGATCCCGGCATCCAGGGCCTCCGCGATTTCGAAGGGTTTGTCCTGGTCCACCGCTTGCTTGAGGCTGCGCAGGATCTCGCCTTGTTCCTCATTGAGCTGGCGCAGGCGACTGTCGTCCAGAAGCGCGGACTTCATGCTGTGGCTCATCACCGCACAACACTGGCGGGCGCGCTGGGCCCACAGGTGTGAGCGATCGCGCTTGGCGTGGATCTGTTCGAGAAGCTCCGGGATAAGTTGCGCCACGGACTCGGTGGTCATGCCTTCCAGCGACTTGGCGTTGAATGGGCCCCTGAGCAGATTGGCGAGGCTGCGATTGAGTGCGCTCACGGAGCGGTCGAGCAACTGTGTCAGAGAGCTGACCGTTTGTACTTCAACGGGAATGTCCACAGGCAACGGCGTATCGACCGTGGCGTCGATGTTCGGCAGCAAGACGACAGGTGTCTGTATGAATCTCGTGATTTCCATATTCCTCTCCTCAAGCCGTCACGGCGCGAATAACGTCACTGCGTGATTGAAAAAGCTGCATGACCATGTCCATCAGTTTTTGCAGCAATGCGGCATCGGCCGCGTCCTTCTGAGCGACTTCATCCCCCAGGCTCTTCTGGCTGTTCTGCGCACTTTGCTGCAGCACCTCTTTCTCCCGCGCGGTGTACTCAGCCAGGCGCACGATGCTCGACACCACTTGGCTCAGGTTCGTCGCCATGGCGCTGAGGGCGCGGCCGATTTCCAGTTTCCTTTCAATACCCCGGCTGCCCATCTGGCTTAGCCAGTCGGAGGTCTCGCTGACCTTTTGCGCGTTGGATATTTGCTTTTCGAACCAGGCTTGGTCCTTGGCTGAGAGGGGCGACCCCTTGGGTTTGAAATCGACCAGCGTCGGACGACCGAACGCGTCGAACGTCCTGATCTTGTAAGTGGTGTCCGAATTCCAGTCCGTGCGGTCGCGTTCAAGCTTGAGGTCGCGTTCGATGTTCCTGGCGTTCAGGGCGTTGGGCTTGTGCAGGTTCAATCGGTTCTGGGGGTCTGTCTCGCTCAGCCACTTGGCGTTGCGACCGACCTCCTGCGCCTTGAGGATTTCCTTGTCGAACCAGGCCTGGTCCTCGGCTGGCCGGGTTGAACCGCTGGGTTTGAAATCGACCGTCTTCGCGCGACCGAAATCATCGAGGGTCTTGATCTTGTAGGTGCCCTGTGGATTCCACTCGCTGCGACTGCGTTCAAGCTTGAGGTCGCGTTCGATATTGCGAGCGTCCATGGCGTTGCGTTTGTGCAGGTTGATATCCGCATGCTTCAACGTCTGGCCATGGAGGGTCTTGAGCAGGGCAAACCCGGAGATCGCACCGGACACGATCGCCCCCGTAATAGCACTGTTCCGTGCGGCCTCGCCTGACTCGATAATGGCCGCACCTTGGGCCTTGGCCGCCTCGGAGGCCATGACGCTGAAATGTCCACGCAGTTGAGCGTTGGCAACCCGTGCGATGTTCAGCGCGATGATCGCCGCCACCAATACGTTCGCGTGTTTCTCCCAGGCGCCTGGATCGAAGATCAGCTCGTTGCGCACTTCATCGCTGAGCATCATCGAGGCGGCCATGAAGTCCTGCCAGTCCGACTCGGTGGGCTGGTAGGCGTTGATCGCGCTCTCCAGCTCCGCAGCTGAAGGCGCCGTGATGCTGGGATTCTGGAGGACTTGTCTTGCGGTGATCTCGCCGAAAACCGCTGAATCGGAGAGGGACTTCCTTTTGGGGAGGTTTGAAGATTCAGTTTGAGCGGTTGACACGTTTTGCCCTGCATAGGGGACAAAAACATGCGTGCTCGAAGTGTCAATAGCCTTCATCGTAGGTACCTACTATCCGTGATTTCGAACGTTCTGAGCTATCTTCAGCTTGGCGTTGTGACTGCGCTGCAGATCGGCAAATACCTGTTCGATCTGATGGGTTCGCTCCCGCATCGCCTGGCCGTAGTCGTCGACTACCTGGGTCAGGTATTTGCTGATTTCCTCGCTGATCGCCATGCGCACTCGCACATCGGCCAAATGCACGGCCGCTTTGGCCTGATGCCGACCGGCCTCGATTTGCATCACGCCCTGCGCCGCGACATTGCCGAACTCGGTGACGGACTGGGCGATCTCCAGGTTGGCGGCGTAACGGGCCAGCGATACCGCATCGGCGCCGTTGGTCACCAAGCTGCGCAACTGCGTGAGCATCTGGGTCAGCGAGTTGCCCACCGAGGTTGCCATCTGCTTCATGGCTTGCACCGCGGCAGGCGCGGCCTGGGCGACCACCGACCCCAGTTTCGAGGCGACGGCGCTGACCATCGGCCCGATCACCTGCGCCCCGACGATGGCCACCAGGGCAACGGCGGCCAGCGTCGAAATGACGCCCTGGATCATGCCGGCGATTTTCCCGACCTTCTTCGCCGTGTCCTCATCGACGCCCAGGTCGATCAGCATTTGGGTGTAGATCTCGCTGAACCGCTGGATGGCTTCCTGCATGGCCACGGTCAGCGGCTTCATGGCCTCGGCCATGAACGACTTGCCGGTTTTTTGCTCGACTATCACATCGGCCAACATGACCCCCAGGCCAACCACCCCAACCACGATCAGCGGCAGACTGCCGGTCATGACCCCGGCAACGATGGCGACAACGGACAATATCGCCCCGACGATCTTGCCGATGCAGCCCATGGTTTTCTGCAACGCCTCGGCCTTGCGCACTTCCTCCAGGTATTTATCCGACTCACGCTTCATGTACTCCTGAAGCTTGACCTGCAACTCCTGGAACAGCTCCTGGCTCAGTTCCTCCTTGTTCTGCGCCGCCTCACCGAGCAACTCGATGATCTTCAAGCGGTTGAGCAAGGCCAGCGCACTGCTGCTGAGGGCTTTTTCGTCGGTTTCCTTTTGGTCGGGTCCTGCGCCGCCGGACACCACCACTTTCGCGATCACCCCGCTCAAGGTATTGGCAAAGGTATTGGCGATCTCGATCAGCTTCAGGTGCGCGGCGGTCGCTGCGTTGAACGTTTGGGTGTGGCTCGCCAATTCGCCCTTGAGCTGATCGCGACGGGCCAGCTCCTCGGCGTATTCGGGCGAGTCAGGGTCCAGTTGTGCCAACCGCGCTTCGCTGTCTTCCAGCAGTCCTTGGAAATGCAGGACCCGCTCGTGCAATTGGTCGAGTTGCGCCTGGCTGCTGCCGACATCCCCCTCGGCATCCGCCATGGCCTGGACAGCGGCGGCGTATTCGGCCGAGAGGTTTTCAAGCCCCTGCTGGCGGGCACCGGCCATGCTCTGCAACATCGCCAGGCGGTTTTTCAGTTTGTTGACGTCGACCTCACCGATCAGTTCGGAAATCATCGCCATCAACAGGGTGAACAGGTCACCGTTGGTTTCCTGCTTGTTGCCATCGGCCCGCGGCGGTGGTGCGTGCAGCACCGGTCGACCCGTACTGGGCGCGGAGCGGCCATCGTGACCGTCGTATTGCACTGACATCAGGTCCGCCAGGGCTTTGCGACCGGCCTCCTGATAGTCCGTGGTCCTGGCGGCCTTGCTGGCCGCCGCGCCGTACTTTTCAAAGGCTTCGGTGCGGCTCATTCCCCCCGGGAAGGGAGCGCTACGGGTGCTTCCTATGTCAGTCATGTTCAGTCCTCCGAACAGTGCAGTTCCATGTGGGCCAGGGTGTCGAGATACACCTTGGCCTGCTCGCGCAGATCGTCTTCCGCGGCTTGCTCGATCACGTATTCGAAACACAACCTGGCCTTGCCGACCTTGCCCAGGGCCAGATGACACTGGCCGGTGTAGAGCATTGGCCGGTAGTCGTTCTTGCCTTGGGCAAACGCGATGGCATACAGGTCGATGGCCTTCTGGTGGTTTTGCTTGAGCTGGTGCACCGCCGCCAGTCCCATCCAGTAATGGCTGTTGTAGAAGTCGTAGATGCACAGGAAGTGGAAGAACTTCTCGGCGTCGTCCAGCCGTCCTTGTTCGTAGAACTGGAAGGCGAAGGCATAGAGGCTGTCCATGTGTTCGTCACTGATGCCTTGCACGTCTTTCAACGCCGCGCCACCGAGTACCGCGTCCACGACCTCCAGGGCCACCTGCTCGTCTTGTTTGTTGTCGCGATTCATCGGCCACACTCCTGAAAAAACGTCAGCGTTGCTGACGGGTGCATTGAGCCAAAACGCCGATAGGTCACGCTGCCAAATTGCGCTCATCCTTGCCTTTGTGGCGAGGGAGCTTGCTCCCGCTGGGCTGCGCAG
>NZ_FMXH01000019.1:115609-133266 GCF_900103575.1 Pseudomonas sp. NFACC51
TTTCGGGTCGGTGTTGCCTCCAGACGAAATCTCCAGCTGGCGAACGGCTCTTGTGGCGAGGGAGCTTGCTCCCGCTGGGCTGCGCAGTAGCCCCGGAGGTCACTGCAATCAACCTGATACACCGCGTCGTCGGGTTTTGCTTCTGTGGCGAGGGGATTTATCCCCGCTCGAGTGCGCAGCGCTCGCTGCTTTTTTGGGGCCGCTTCGCAGCCCAACGGGGATAAATCCCCTCGCCACAGGTGTACGGCGCCGTCGATGATGAGTGGGCCTCAAGCCTGTTCGACCTGTTCCAGCCAGATCAGCAGGCGCAGCACTTCCTCGACTTCCTGCACTTGGAGGAAGCTGTAGCGCTGGTGGGTCTTGAAGATCCGTCGGGCCAAGGCTTTGTCGTTGATCACCGGCACACCGACTGCCTTGGCATACGCCCGCACCGCCAGGGCGCGTTGGTTGGTTTCCATCAGGGAGATGAACGGCAGCAAGGTGATTTCCGGGCGGAAATACACACCGATGGCAATGTGCGTCGGATTGGCGATGATCATGCGCGAGCTGCGCACGTCGGATTTGACCTGCTCCGACAACAGCTCCATGTGCAAATCACGGCGGCGGCCCTTGATCTGTGGGTTGCCGTCCTGCTCCTTGTGTTCACGCTTGACCGCGTCCTTGTCCATCATCTGGTCTTTCATGAACAACCAATATTCGCTGAGGGCATCGAGCACGACGATCAGCAGGATGCAGGCCAGGAACGCCAGCACCAACACCAGCAGCAGATGCCCCCAGATCGCGAACAGGTCCGCTGCCTGGGCGAACAGCTGGGCAAATAGCAATTGCCGCTGGGTGACCCAGACGAGCCACAGCGCCATGGCAAAACTGCCCAGGTACAACAGCGCCTTGAAGGTGTCCTTGACCGTGCGCAGGCTGAACAATTTCTTGAAACCATTGATCGGGTTCAAGGCGCCGAGATTCAGCTTCAACGCTTCGCTGGCCAGGGCAAAACCACTTTGCAGCAGGGCCGGCAACGCACTGGTCAGCACGCAGACCAGCAACAGCGGCAGCAACGCCTTGAGGCCAACCAACACCAGCATCGCCGAGTAGGCTTGCAGTTCAACGTCAAAATCGCTGGCGATGATGCGCCGGTAGACCTCCATGATCTCGAACAGCGAGCTGTTGAAGACCAGGTAACTGATGCCGCACAGGGTCAGGCAGGTGATGACCAGATCCTTGGCCTTGAACGTCTGGCCCTTGCGGGCGGCATCCCGCAGGCGCTTGGCGGTAGGCTTTTCAGTCTTCGAGGCGCTGGATGACATGATCGCCCTCCCCGTCGCCCAGAGACTGCGCCAGCCCCTCGGACATCCCGCCCATGCGCAGGACTTCATCCGGCAGGTGCACACCGAAATACAGCATCAACACCACCAGCGCCACCAGGCTCTTGACCGTCAACGACACGGAGAACGCATTCATTTGCGGCGCATAGCGCGAGAGCAAACCGAGCAAGGCTTCGCTGACCAGCAAGGTCGCCACCACCGGCGCACTGATCACCAGCGTCTTGCTCACCAGCACATCCAATAGCGCGTGGAGAGCCGGCAAGTGCATCACGCAGTCGTTGCCCGGCGCACAAATGCGATAGCTCTGCGCGACGGTTTCCAGCATCAACAGCATGCCGCCACCTTCGAGATACACCGCCGCCGCGAACAACTGGAGAAAATTCGCCAGCTCCGACGTGTCGACACCGTTCGCCGGATCCACCGTGCTGCTGAGCATGGCGCCGCGCTGGTTATCGATCAGGTTGCCCATGGCATGCAGCACCCAGAACGGCCAGCACAGCAGCACACCCAGCAGCACGCCGATACTCACCTCCCGCAGCATCAAGCCGAGGAACGCCAGGCTGTCGAGGGCGGGCGTCGGCACGCCGACGTAGGCCCAGAACCCCAGCGCCACCAGGACAATCACCGCCTGGCGCGCGACACCGGTCAGCACGCCGCTGTTGAGAAACGGCAACATGAAGAAAATCGGCGCCAGGCGCGCCACGCCCAACAGCGCGGCGGCAAACCCCGCATACAGCTCGAAGAACAGCGTCACCGTCATCGGCCTAACCCAACGCCAGGCGGATGACTTCGCGGCTGAAGTCCAGCAAGGTTTCGCCGTACCAGCCCGAGAGCAGGAACAGGCACGCGGCGACCGCCAGCAGCTTGAAGCCGAACGGCAGGGTCTGTTCCTGCAACTGGGTCACGGTCTGGATCAAGCCCACCACCAGGCCGACCACCGTGGCGACGATGATCGGCCAGGCCACCATCAGCAGGATCAGGTACAGGGTCTTGTTGCCGGCGTAGACCAGATCGTTCATGGCTGCGCCTACGCCAGCAAGGTCAGGTATTGCTTGACCAACCCGGTGGACAGCAGCGCCCAGCCATCCAGGGCGACAAACAGCACCAGCTTGATCGGCACGGAAATGATCACCGGGCTCATCATCATCATGCCCAGCGCCAGCAGGATGCTGGAGATCACCAGGTCGACAATCACGAAGGGCAGGTACAGGTAGAAGCCGATCTTGAAGGCACTCTTGATTTCACTCAGGGCGTAGGCCGGCAACAGCGAAAACAGCGAAGGCGCCAGTTCTTCATCGACAGGCCAATCGGCGTCGGTTTCATCCTGGACCGCCTGGGCCCGCTCGAAGAACAGCGCCAGCTCCGGGTCGGTGTATTTGCGCAGGTAATCCTTGTAGCTGCCCAGGCCGTTCTCGGCGAAATTCACCACCGATTCGATATCGGTAAAGGCCACCGCCTCGGTCTTGTAGTAGTCATGGCCCTGCTTCACGACCGGCGTCATGACGAACACCGCGAGCATCAGGGCAATCGCATTGAGCGCCATGTTCGACGGCACTTGCTGCAAGCCCAAGGCGTTGCGCACGATGACGAAGACAATCGAGAACTTGAGGTAGCAAGTGCCCGCCGCCACCAGGAACGGCAGCAACGAAGCGAACGCCAGCAGCGCGATCAGCGAAACGTCATTCATCGTCACCGTCCCGATAGACCTTCAGCAATTCGACGCCCAACTGCCCGTCCAACTGCACCAGTTCGCCCAGGGCCACGGGCTTGCCGTTGGCGCGCACCTCGATGTGCCGGGCCGCGTCGTCAGCCAGCGGGATCAGTTGCCCGGCGATGATCTGCGACAGCGCGGCCAGGTCGAGATCATGGGTGGCGAGCAGGAATTCCAGGCGCACCGGGAGCGATCCCAGGTCGATTTCCACGGCAGGTTCTGACGGGCTCTCTGGACTGGCCTCGGCCACGGTCGGTTGCATGTGTAAACCCTCTTCGGTAAAGGTGAAAACGCCAAGGCATTGGCCCGCCACAAAGCAGCGTTGCATGGGCTGGGCGATGCGCAGCACGTCGCCCTCCCCCAGCCGTATTCGACTGGCAAGGCTCAGGTGACTGACGCCGAGGATCAGTTCCAGGCGCATTGGCAACGTCTTCAGCCATGAGTCGGCGGTTACGGGGCCGCGCTGGGCATTCCTGGGCGGCAATTGGGTCAACCACACGCGCCCTCCGGGGGTGTCGAGCCACGGCACTTCGCCCGTCGGCAAGCGCGCCGGGGCCACGGATTCGATGTCCGACAGATGGCTGTAACGCAACTCGTCCACCTCCAGTGACAAGGGCCGTGGCACCGCCCGGAACAACTCGACGATACGGGGCAACGGGCACGGCTGCGTCAGCAGCGCTTGCAAGGTCGGGAGCGAATGGTGCAACCAGTCACGGGCCCTGATTAGCCCGCGCCAGGGCCCGCCATCACCCTGTGCGCAGAAGCTCAAATAGTCGGAACGCTTGGGCACCTTGGCCAGATCCGCGTCCCGACCGCCGCGCCGCCAGCGTTGAATCGCCTGGGCGTGGGCATGCACCAAAGGCTCGACCCGACGCAGCTGCAATGCGCTCATGCCGCAGGCTCAGCCTGTTCGTCCGGATCCTCGTCCGGCCCCTGCTGCGAACCCTGGCGCGGCTGCTCGCCGCCGCTGTCGGTCAGCCGCCAGGCAGGCTCCCGGGCCAGGGCGAAAGGTTCCTTGAGTTGCTCGAACACCAGGGCATTGCTGGGGCTGAGCGTCAGGTGTCGAGTGGGCTCCTCAGACCCGCGGCTGATCGTCACTTGTCCGCTGGCCCCCCCTCGGTTGAAGGGGACTTGCAGGAACCCTCGATCCGCACCCGGCAACGTCTCGACCATGACATCGAGCGCGGGTGGCGGCGTCGATGCAGGGACGGATGCCGTGGCAACCGTCGGTACGTGACGCGTGCCTTGGAGGCTCAACGGCGCCTGGAGCAGCGGTTCATCGCCAAGGGCCAGCGACTGCTCACTGGCAGCGGTGAACGGCTCATGCCGTGGCGACTCGATCGATGCCGAGTAGGTCGACAGCGTTGATTGATCCCCCGCTGGCTCCAAGCGTTGAGACAACGGAGGGCGTGCCATCTGGCTGAGCGGTGGGCCGGCGTGTGGAAAAGTCATTGCGACCCGGGCACGGGGTGGCGCGCGAACGGCTTCAACCTCCACCGCTTCGCGGGCACCCGAACGCTCCCCATCACGCTCAACCTCCGCACCGCCCTGAACAATACTCATCGAACGCCAGGCCAGCGCACAGCCATTGTCCATCGGCTCGCGATGAGGCCGAACCAGCGCAACCATCAGGTCCAGCACACCCTGTGGCAGCTCATCCTCCTGCACCGGGACAAGCAGGTCTCGCAGCTCATCCATCGGGCCTTCGTCGACGGGGTCCAGGACCTGGACCGGCCGAGCGGGAACCACTGAGAGCTCTTTCATCGCCGTCCCTCCATCATTTCTTCCAGCTCCCGCTCTTCCCGGCGCACCGCTTCAAGCCGTTGAACCCGTAACAGTTGCTGGACGGAACGCTCGTACTTGTCGTGTTTGCGCAGCAGCCCACGCAACCGCTCGCGCTGCACCTGCAACTGCTGCTCGACCTGTCGGCACTGCTGATCCACGCGGTCACGCTCGACCCGCAGCAGATCGATCCGCCGACGGATCACCGCCTGGGTGCGCAACAGCGCCAACAGCTGCGCGTGATCCAGCACGCAGTCATTGGCGCGATGGCTGGCCAACAGGTCTTGCAGCGCCGCTTCCTGCGCCTCGAAGCCGCCGCGCTCCGTCAGCAGCGGCTGCAATTGGCGCTGGACGTGCAGCAGCGCCTGCTCGCCGCGTTGCCGCCGGAACTCGCTGAAGGCCAACAAGCGTCGCTGCTCAGGCAAGGATTTCATGCAGGCTCCGTAAGGTTTCGTCCGGCTCGCAACACTCGCCCGTCGGCTGGCGCAGCCATCGGTCAAGGGCATCACGCCGGTGCATCGCGTGGTCATTGGCCGCGTCCGCGCCCGGGCTGTACTCGCCCATGTCGAGAAAGACCTGCAACTGTTCAAGACGGGCCAGGGTTTCCCGGGTCGACGCGGCCAGTTGCTGCACCTGCGGCGTGGTGACTTGGGTCGCCACCCGGCTGACGCTGCGCAGGACATCGATGGCCGGGTAGTGCCCCTTGGCCGCCAGGGCACGGCTGAGGTAGACATGGCCATCGAGGATGGAACGAATCTCCTCGGCGATCGGATCCGGCTCGTCGTCGCTTTCCAACAGCACCGTGTACCAGGCGGTGATGCTGCCGGTCGCGGTTACCCCTGGTCGCTCCAGCAAGCGCGGCAAGGCATCGAACACCGAGGCCGGATAGCCGCGCCGCGCCGGGGCTTCACCGGCCGCCAAGGCCAGGTCGCGGCGGGCGCGGGCGTAGCGGGTCAACGAGTCCAGCAACAACACCACGCGCCGCCCCTGGTCGCGAAAATACTCGGCGATGGTGGTGGCTTGCAGCGCCGAGTTGCAGCGATCCACCGAGGAAAAATCCGAAGTGGCGAATACCACCACGCAACGAGAATGCTTGGGCGACTGGCGCAGGTGCGCGATGAACTCAGTCACCTCCCGCCCACGTTCGCCAATCAGGCCGATCACGAAGACCTCTGCGTCGGTGTGCTCGATCAGCATGTTGATCAAGGTGGTCTTGCCGGAACTGGCGGCGGCAAAAATGCCGATGCGCTGGCCGACGCCGCAGGTCAGCAAACCGTCGATGACACGAATGCCGGTGCGCAACGGTTCCGCCACCGGGCGTCGCTGCTGGTAGGACGGCGGGTCGGCATCCACCGGACAATCCCGTTGCGCCACCGCCGTCGAAGGCGCCAGGCGCTCGACGATCGTGCCCTGGGGATCGACCACACTGCCGAGCAAGGCGTCACTGCAGGTCAGTTGCAAGGTCGAGCCGGTGGGCACGATCATCGACTCCCGGGACAAGCCTTTGCCATCACCCAGCAGGCTGAGCAACACGGCACCGGGCTTGAAGCCGATCACCTGCGCCCTGGCCGCGACCTCGGGCGAGCGCCAGTGCCGACGCACTTCGCAGACTTCGCCGACCACCACCCCGGGCAGCGCCGCTTCTATCAGTGGCCCGCTCAAGCGCAAGGGGTGGGCCGCCTGTCGCTCCAGGCGGAGGCTATTTCCAACCGCCATGTGCAGTGTCCTCACAGGGTTTTGATGACATTGACGGACACGCTCTCGGAGATTTCGCCGAACGACATGACGTCCAGCTCCCGGAAACGTCCCTCGATGAGTTTCTTGATGTAGCGCCGCACATCGACCGAACACAGCAACACCATGTCCTTGTGGGCGATGTGCACGCTGTCCAGGCCAACACTGAGGCGGTCCATCAGTTCTTCCGATTCGGCCGGTTCCAGGTTGAGGAAACTGCCGCCGGAGGTTTGCCGGATGCCACGGCGCACCACTTCTTCGAACTCTGGCGACAACAGCAGCACGCGCAGGTCGTTGCCCTGGGCAAACTTGTTGCTGATGTAGCGGGCCATGGCGCCGCGCACGTGTTCGACCAGCGCCAGCACGTCCTTTTCCCGGGAGGCCCAATGGGCAAGGGATTCGAGGATCAGCTTCATGTTGCGCACAGAGATGCGCTCGCCGATCAGGCGCTGCAGCACTTCGGCGATTTTCTGCACGGTGACGTGGCGATAGACTTCCTTGAGCAGGTCGGGGCAGCGGGTTTCCATTTCGTCGAGCAACTGCTTGGTTTCCTGCACGCCGAAGAACTCCTGGATGTTGCGCGCCAGCAGCGTGACCAGGCAGCGATAGCATTCTTCATCGGCGGGCCGTAGGTGATAGCCCAACTGCTGCACCCGCTCGCGGTCGGCGGCGCTGACCCAGACACCGCCCAGGCGATTGCTGTCGTTGCCGCGCACCAAGGCAAAGCCCAGGGGGTCCAGCTCCGGCGAGTAATCCAGCAGGCGCCAGTGATCGAAATGAATGTCGAACTGCTCGGCCCGCACTTCGTTGATCAACACCGCCACTTGATGCGCCGGCAGCGCCTCGCTGGCTCGCAGCCGTGGCTCGGGAATGCGCAAGCCGTAGTCGACGAAAAACTGGCTGCGAAAGCGCGCCGCCCAACGCTGCTTTTCCAGCGCTTCGTGTTGCGTCTTGGGCACCAGCAGCATCAAGGCGATGGTTTCTGTCGCGAGGTTGTCGACGTCATCGAGCAGTCCTGACTCGCTCGGCAGCGCGTCTTGCTCGGCGGCTTCGGCGCGGCTTTGGCCCGGGCTAGCCTGTCGTGACGATTTGCGCTGGCGCACAAACACCACCAGCCCCAACACGCCGGCAATCGACAGGAACGTCAGCAACGGGAAACCCGGCAACAGCCCCACGCCCACTGCCAGCAACGCGGTAACACCAAGGACGAACGGATTGCCGAGCATCTGGGTGAGCATGTTGCGCCCCAGGTTGCTGTCGTCGCCGTTGACGCGGGTGACGATGAAACCGGCGCCAATGGCGATCAGCAGCGCCGGGATCTGGGCCACCAGGCCATCGCCGATGGTCAACAGGGTGTAGGTCGACAGCGCGGTGGACAGGTCCATGCCCAGCTGGCCGACGCCGATGGCCATGCCGCCGATAAAGTTGACGAAGATAATGATGATCCCGGCGATGGCATCGCCCTTGATGAATTTCATCGCCCCGTCAAAAGACCCGTACAGCTGGCTTTCGCGCTCCAGCACGCTGCGTTTTTCCCGGGCCTGGGCCGCGTCGATGGCGCCGGCCTTGAGGTCACCGTCGATGCTCATCTGCTTGCCCGGCATCCCGTCCAGGGAAAAACGCGCGGCGACTTCCGCCACCCGCTCCGAGCCTTTGGTGATCACGATGAACTGGACGATGGTGACGATGGAAAAAATCACGAAGCCCACCACCAGGCTTTCGCCGATCACAAAGTCACCGAACGAGGCGATGATCTCGCCGGCATCGGCCTGGCTGAGGATCAGCCGGCTGGTGCTGATCGACAGCGCCAGGCGAAACAAGGTCGTCAGCAGCAGCAACGCCGGGAACGTCGAATAGCTGAGGATGCGCTCGATGTAGAACGAGCCCATGAACACCAACAGGGAGATGACGATGTTCAGGCCGATGAGAAAATCCACCAGCACCGTGGGCAAGGGGATGATCAGCATGGCGATGATCATCACCATCAAGGTCAGGATCAGCAGCTCCGGGCGAGCGCCGACGTTGCGCAAGAACCCATTGAGCAGGGTCATGGGCAACCACCCGAGCGGCGCTGATCGATGCATTCATGGGCATAGGCGACGTCCGCCAAGCGGGTGAACTGGGTGGCCAGGCGCTGTGGCGCCTCCTCATCGGCAAACAGGGGCAAGGGCAACCGCAGGCTGAGCCGGCGCAGGGTCTGCAAGAGTATCGATCGCTCACGGTGGGCACTGAGCAGCACTTGTTCGCCCAACGCACCGAGCAACAACTGGTCGAGGTCATCGGGGTAGGTCAACACGCCGAAGAAGAACACCAACCAGTCGGACTCATCGGGGTTGTGCCGGCAGATGACGGCATCGCCGAGCACTGCGCCGATAAACTGCTCGTCGGCCGAACGCAGGCGCTTGAGGTCGGTCACCCGGGCCAGCAGTTGACCAAACTCGACGCGCGAGCAACTGGGGTCCTGGGCGCTGATGTCGGTGAGCAGCGCTGCTTCAATAAAGGCCAGTACCCCCTGACGTTGCGACGGGCCGTAGAGTGCGATCCAGTCCTGGTAACAACTGAGCGGGCCTTCGTCGGACTCGAGGAAATCCCGGTAGCTCTCGCGCAACAGGCCGGCCCGCACCGCCAGGCTCTTGCCGAACATCCGGGCCTTGAGCGCCGCGTTGATCCCAGCGTTCAAGCGCTTGGGGGAGGCTTGGGCAACCACCGTCTGCAACAGCGTTTCGAGGCGCTGCCGGGTCAGCGTCTCCAGGTTCTTGCGGCGCAACAACGCCCGTAGCACCAGCGCCAGGTCGCTGTCATCGGGAAACAGGCTTCGCGCCATTTGCAGCAACCAGGCGACGGGCTTGTCCGCCAACCGCGCCAGGCTCAGCACCTGCCGGGCCTTGGGCACGGTGTCGTCTTCCAGCACGCGCTCGAAGGTGTCGGTCATGGCCTCGGACTTGAGCTCAAACAACCGGCGACCACGGAATTGGGTCAGTGCCGCCGAGAGTTCGTCGCTGATCTGCACGAGGCGCTGCGCCACTGCGGCCGTTGCGCTGTCCTCCGGCGTCTCGGCATCGACGGGTGGTTGCGGGTGTTCGGCGGCTTTCTCGGCATTCAGCCGCGCCTGGGCAGCCCGGCCACCGAGGGAAACCGGGGGCAGCATCATTTCTCTGACATCCGGAAGTACATTCGACGCACCCGCTCGTGCTGCTGCGGAGTCAGCAACTGCCCGCCCGGCTCGCTCGTGGCCGGTTCAAAAGCCTCGCGAATCTCCTTGGGCTGGATCAGGAATACGCGCACCGTGTTGGCCGAGCGCCCTTGGCGATAGCTGAACAAGCGACCGATCCAGGGAATCGCCCCCAACACCGGGACGCGCCCGATCTGCTCGCCGTGGTCATCGCGGGTGAAACCGCCCACCAACAGACTCTTGCCTTGGGGTACTCGCGCTACAGTACTGATGCGGGTGCGACCGACCGTCGGCAACGCGCCCTGGCGCTCACCCTGGCCCGGACTCTCGACTTCGTTGCCGTCCTCGATATTGAGCGACATCTCGATCTCGTCCGCGTGGGCGAAACGCGGCAGTACATTCACCAACGTGCCATAGGTCACATGCTGCAGATCGACACTGCGCTCCCCGACCAAGGGGGCATAGAAGGTGCGGTTGTTGTCGAAGATCGCCGGCACGTTCTCTTGGGTCAGGATCACCGGGCGCGAGACGACATTGGCCCGCTGGGTCCGCTCCAGGGCCATGACCTGGGTGACGAACGAGGCGCCATCGAGGGTGGTCGCCGAGCCGGCATTGAGCGATGCGCTGAAGGTGGCCCCCGACTTCACCGCCCCTTGCCAGTTGATGCCCAGTTGGTTGAGCTCATCCTTGTGCAGGTCGATGATCCACAACGACAACTCGACGTGGCGTTTCGGCGTGTCCAGGGCATTGACCAGGTTCTCGATGAAGCGCACCTGCTCCGGCAGCCCCTTGACCAACAGGCTGTTGGTGTCAGGGTAGGCCACCACCCGAATGTTGCCGGCGGCCACCTCCCGCGCAATGATTCGCGGGGCCGTCGGGTCTTGGTTCGAGGGGGTGTCCGCCAGGCCCTCCAGGGGAAACAGCGGCATCGCGCCCCGCACTCCCGACGCGGTGCCTTGCGCCACCGACGGCTCGACCTCGTGCTTTTCGCCGCGCAACAGGGCCTCGATCACAGTGGCCAGCCCTGGAATGGTCACCTTGTCGTCGCGCAGCTCATAGTTGCGGTCACTGACAAAGGTGTTTCGTACCTGAATCACACCGATCTGCTGCTTGCCCAGCAGCAGCTCCGAACGCTGGTTGTCCATCAAGCCGGCGGCCTGCACCACCAGGTCGACATAGATCGGCGGGCCCGAGACATGGAACGTCCGCAGACCGTCGTGACGCAGCGGATACCGGACATCGTGCAGCCCCGAACGCCCCAGGAAGGCCTGGAGCTTGGCCACGGTCAGGGTCTGCAGCGACATCATCGCGCTTTTGATTTCCGAGGCGTCATACAGATAGATCGCCTGGCCATCGCTGTACCAGATCAGCCCCATCTGCGCGCTGACACGCTCGAAAGTCCGTTGCGGCGTGCGCAGGTCGAACGTGCCGCCGATCCGTTTGGCCGCCGCAGCCTTGCTGACAATGACCGGCTTGCCCAACGACCCGGACAACTCGCTGAAAAAAGTCCGCGCGCTCTGCTCCCGGGCTTCGAAGGTGTAGACATCAGCCCGGGCGGCCAATGCTGGGAGCAGCATCGCGGTACTCAGGCACAACCATGAAAGGGTCAGGGAAAATCGTCGCTGGCTCATCGACTCACTTGCCTGGCAGGTAGGTGATATCCGCCAGGCTGCTGGGCGCGAAACCCACCAGTTCGCGGACTTCCTTGGAAAAATGCGAAGAAGAGGCAAAGCCGAACTCCAGCGCCACGTCGGTCAGCGAGCCGTCCTGAAGACTCATGTTCAGCAGCGCCTGGGCCGTGCGCCAGCCGCGCAGCACCGGTTTGGCCGCGCTCCCCAATGCCTGTTGGCACAGCCGCCGAAAATGCGAAACCGACACGCCGTAGCGCTGGGCCAGCGTGTTGAGCTTTTCGCTGTGCGTGCCTTGTTCCAATAAAAACCGTACGAGCCCGTAGCTCTCGTGATGCCGCAACAGGTTGGCAGCCGCGTGATAGGCCGCGGTGCCGCCCAGCGCCTGGCCGATGAACCAGCGTTCGAATCGTTCCTGGGAGCGGACGACTTCCTCGGTCACCGGCAACAGGGCCCACGGTCCAACTGCCCCCCGTTGCCCGACCTCGACGAAGGCATTGCTCATGTCGAAAAAAGCCTGCAACTTCACCAGCGGCGCCGCAGTCACAGGCTGGACCTGCAACGGGCCACCACTCCAGCGCAGCGAATCACCCGCCACCACCACCCCTTCCCAACCGACCGGCAGGCGATGACTGACGCCAAACCTCGCGGCGCTCAGTTGAACCGGGCTTTGCGCGACACGCAGGTGCAGCACCCGTTCGCGCTGTTCAGGCAATGCCGTGGAGCGAGATGATTTGTCCTGCACGCCGGTCTCCTTTGCTACGTAGCCTTGGAAGGGCCGACAGGATGAAAGACCCGGCGTCTTGAATCTTGATGGAAAGGTGATGGGGCACGCACTGGCATATGCCTTGCACCCTTTTCGTTCATCGGCGCCCATGCCAATGGCGGAATGAGTGCCACACTGATTTAAAGGACAACGGCGTCGTCATCCGGCCCTGCCCTGGCAGCGCTGGGTACGGCGCTTTTTTTACGTGGAAGGTGATGCGCGATGAATGAAGTTCCAGCCAACCCCCTGGCTTGGGTCAACGGCAGCGATGCCCCGGAAAAGAGCGCAGTCAACCTGGGTTTCATGGCCTTGAGTGACTGTGCCCCAGTCGTGGTGGCCGCCACCCAGGGCTTCGCCCAACCCTACGGCCTGACCCTGAACCTCAAGCGCCAGACGTCCTGGGCCAACCTGCGGGACAAGCTGGTCAGCGGTGAAATCGATGCCGCCCATAGCCTGTACGGCCTGATCTACGCCGTGCACCTGGGGATCGGCGGTGTCGCGTCGACCGACATGGCCGTGCTGATGGGCCTGAACCAGAATGGCCAGAGCATCAACCTGTCCCATGGCTTGCAGGCCCAGGGCGTGACCAGTCCTGAGGCACTGGAACGGCACGTGCACCAAACTCGCCCGAAACTGACCTTCGCCCAGACCTTCCCCACCGGCACCCATGCCATGTGGCTGTATTACTGGCTTGCGGCCCAGGGCATCCATCCGTTGTCGGATGTCGACAGCGTGGTGGTGCCGCCGCCGCAAATGATCGCGCACCTGCAAGCCGGACGTATCGACGGTTTTTGCGTCGGTGAACCCTGGTGCGCCAGCGCGGTGAAGCAGAACCTGGGCTTCACCCTGGCGACCACCCAGACCATCTGGCCCGATCACCCGGAAAAAGTCCTGGGCTGCACCCGCGCATTCGTCGAGCAGTACCCCAATACCGCCCGGGCCCTGGTGATGGCGATCCTCGAAGCCAGCCGCTTCATCGAACAAAGCAGCGAAAACCGTCGCAGCACCGCACAACTGTTGAGCGCGCCCGAATACCTCGACGCGCCACTGGACTGCATCGAGCCGCGCTTGCTGGGGATCTATGCCGATGGCTTGGGCAACAGTTGGCAGGATCCCCACGCCATGCGCTTCCACGGCAATGGCGAGGTGAACCTGCCGTACCTGTCCGACGGCATGTGGTTCATGACCCAGTTCCGTCGCTGGGGCCTGTTGCGCGAAGACCCGGATTACCTGGCCGTGGCCCAGGACGTCCAGCAGCTCAAGCTGTACCGTGAAGCCGCTGGCGCACTGGGCATCGCGTCCCCGCGCCAGGACATGCGCAGCAGCCAGTTGATCGATGGCACCACCTGGGACGGTTCGGACCCGGCCAAGTATGCCCGCAGCTTCAAACTGCACGCCTTGAGCGATGCGGCTCCCCTTTTCGCCAGCCGCTGACAGGAGCCTCGACCATGCTGCGTATCCTGCTGATCAACGACACCGCGAAAAAAGTCGGCCGCCTCAAAGCCGCCCTGATTGAAGCCGGATTCGAAGTCATCGATGAATCCGGATTGACCATCGACCTGCCGGCGCGCGTCGAAACGGTGCGTCCGGACGTGATCCTGATCGATACCGAGTCACCCGGACGGGATGTCATGGAGCAAGTGGTGCTGGTCAGCCGCGACCAACCACGACCGATCGTCATGTTTACCGACGAGCACGACCCCGACGTGATGCGTCAGGCGATCAAGTCGGGCGTCAGCGCCTACATCGTCGAAGGCATCCACGCCGCACGCCTGCAACCGATCCTCGACGTGGCCATGGCCCGCTTCGAAAGCGACCAGGCCCTGCGCGCCCAGCTCCTGGCCCGCGACCAGCAACTGGCCGAGCGCAAGCGCATCGAACTGGCCAAGGGCATGTTGATGAAGATGAAGGAATGCAACGAGGAGCAGGCCTACACCCTGATGCGCCGCCAGGCCATGAGCCGCCAGCAGAAGCTGATCCAGGTGGCGGAGCAGATCATTGCCATGAATGAGCTGCTGGGCTGAAAGCCTTGTAGCGCCTGCCTTACCGCCCTACTGATGATCGTTCCCACGCTCTGCGTTGGAATGCATCCTGTGACGTTCTGCGTCACCTTGTGAAGCGGAACGCGGAGCGTCCCTGGCGCGGCATTCCCGCGCAGAGCGTAGGAATGATCGTGACAGACTTGGCACAGATCTCGCTTAAGCAAACCCACAGGTAACCAACGGCGGTTGCCCCACCTACGACAAAGACGTCGCACACCCTCCTTGCCTCTCTGGCGATCCGGGTTGCGGCGTTTTTTTGTTTTGGCCCCTCGGGGCCGGTGGTGCGACCACAGACGGCGCACTGCTCAAAGCACTGACTCATTTCTCGAGACTTTTACAGCTGAGGTGCGCGATGAATTCAAGCTTCTGGAAATCCGGCCACACCCCGACATTGTTCGCGGCCTTCCTCTACTTCGACCTGAGCTTCATGGTCTGGTACCTGCTCGGTCCACTGGCGGTACAGATCTCTGCCGACCTGCACCTGACCACCCAGCAACGCGGCCTGATGGTCGCGACGCCGATCCTGGCTGGCGCCGTACTGCGGTTGTTCATGGGCCTGCTGGCCGATCGGATTTCGCCGAAGACTGCTGGCATGGTGGGCCAGGTGATTGTGATCGGTGCGCTGTTCTGCGCCTGGAAACTGGGCATCCACAGCTACGAGCAAGCGTTGTTGCTAGGCCTGTTCCTGGGCGTGGCCGGCGCGTCGTTCGCCGTGGCCTTGCCGCTGGCGTCCCAGTGGTATCCACCACAGCATCAGGGCAAGGCCATGGGTATTGCCGGTGCCGGTAACTCGGGCACCGTGCTCGCGGCGCTGATCGCCCCGGTGATGGCGGTGGCATTCGGCTGGAGCAACGTGTTCGGCTTCGCGCTGATCCCGCTGGTGCTGACCCTGGTGCTCTTTGCCTGGCTGGCCAAGAACGCTCCCGAGCGGCCGAAAGCCAAATCCATGGCCGACTACCTCAAGGCCCTGGGCGACCGCGACAGCTGGTGGTTCATGTTCTTCTACAGCGTGACCTTCGGCGGCTTCATCGGCCTGGCCAGCGCCCTGCCCGGCTACTTCAACGACCAATATGGCCTGAGCCCGGTCACCGCTGGCTACTACACCGCCGCCTGCGTCTTCGGTGGCAGCCTGATGCGTCCATTGGGCGGCGCCCTGGCGGACCGTTTCGGCGGCATCCGCACCTTGCTGGGCATGTACACCGTCGCGGCCGTCTGCATCGCCGCAGTGGGTTTCAACCTGCCGAGCTCCTACGCCGCCCTGGCCCTGTTCGTCTGCACCATGCTCGGTTTGGGTGCAGGCAACGGCGCGGTGTTCCAACTGGTGCCACAACGCTTCCGTCGCGAGATCGGCGTGATGACCGGGCTGATCGGCATGGCCGGCGGCATCGGCGGCTTCGCCCTGGCGGCGGGCATGGGCGCGATCAAGCAGAGCACCGGCAGCTATCAACTGGCACTGTGGTTGTTTGCCAGCCTCGGTGTCCTGGCCTGGTTCGGCCTGCACGGCGTCAAGCGCCGTTGGAGGACCACTTGGGGTTCGGCCGCCGTCACTGCGGCTCGGGTATAAATAGCCTCCATGAGCCTGCAACTGAGTTTCGCCGAAGCCAGTGCCATCGGCCCGCGGGAAGAAAACCAGGACGCCTTGCGCCTGGTCACCCCGGCGCCGGCCCTGGCCGCCAGCAAGGGATACCTGTTCGCCATCGCCGACGGCGTGAGCCAATGCGCCGATGGCGGGCTGGCCGCCCGTTCGACCTTGCAGGCCCTGGCCCTGGATTACTACTCCACGCCACAGACCTGGGGCGTGGCCCAGGCATTGGACCGGTTGCTGTTGGCGCAGAATCGCTGGCTGCAAGCCAACGGTGGCGGACAGCCGCTGCTCACCACCGTCAGCGCCCTGGTCCTGCGGGGCCGGCGCTTCACCCTCGCCCATGTCGGCGATTGCCGGGTCTACCGCTGGCACGCCGATCACCTGCAACGGGTCAGTGAGGATCACGTCTGGGAACAGCAAGGCATGCAACATGTGCTCAAGCGCGCCCTGGGCCTGGACCAGCACCTGATCCTCGACTTTCTCGATGGCGAACTGCGCACCGACGAAACCTTCGTGCTGCTCAGCGACGGCGTCTGGGCAGTGCTGGGCGACACGGCCATTGCCGGCATTCTTCGGGATCAACCGGACCTGGACGTCGCCGCCCAGACCCTGGTCAACGCCGCGCACCTGGCCGGCAGCCAGGACAACGCCAGCGCCTTGCTGGTGCGGGTCGATGCGGTGGGCGAAGCGAGCATCGGCGATGCGCTGATCCAGTTGCAGCAATGGCCCCTGCCGCCTGCGCTGAAACCGGGCCAGGTGTTCGAGGGCTGGCAGATCGAAAGCCTGCTCGGCCACAGCCAGCAATCGTTGCTCTACCGGGTACACGATGGTCAGGGCCAACCTTGGCTGCTGAAAACCCTGCCCGCGCAACTACGGGACGATAGCCGCGCGGGGCAGGCGTTGCTCTCGGAGGAGTGGTTTCTCAAGCGCGTCGCCGGGCGGCAGTTTCCCGAGGTCCATGGCGTTCCCCAGCGTCAGCATTTGTACTACGTGATGCGTGAATATCCGGGCGCGACCCTGGCCGAGCTGTTCAACCAGGGCGGGCCACTGCCTCTGGCCCAGTGGCTGGACCTGGCGCAGCGGCTGGTACGGGCAGTAGGCCTGTTACATCGAAGGCAGATCTACCACCGCGACATCAAGCCGGAAAACCTGCACCTGGGGGATGACGGGGAATTGCGTTTGCTGGATTTCGGCCTGGCGTACTGCCCGGGCCTGTCCGAGGACCAGGCCAACGTCTTGCCCGGCACCCCCAGCTACATCGCCCCGGAAGCCTTCGCCGGCACCGCACCGACGGCGCAACAGGACTTGTACTCGGTCGGCGTGACCTTGTACTTCCTGCTGACCGGGCATTATCCCTACGGCGAAATCGAAGCCTTCCAACGCCCGTGCTTTGGCGTACCGGTCAGTGCCAGTCGCTATCGACCGGACTTGGCCGAATGGCTCGGGCAAAGCCTGGAGCGCGCCGTCGCCGCAGACCCGGAGCAACGCTTTGAAACCGCCGAAGAGTGGTTGTTGCTGCTGGAGCAGGGTGAACGCCGCAGCTTGAACGTCAGGCCCCGGCCACTGCTGGAGCGCGAACCGCTGAAGGTCTGGCGGACCTTGGCGCTGGTGTCCCTGGTGGTGAACATCGTGCTGCTGTTTTTGGTGTTTCACTCATAACAACCGTGGCGAGGGAGCTTGCTCCCGCTGGGGCGCGAAGCGGCCCTAAAACCCGGCGACACGGTAGATCAGGTTGATTGAGTGAGCCTGAAAAGGGGCTGCTGCGCAGCCCAGCGGGAGCAAGCTCCCTCGCCACAAAAGCATCCCGGTCGACCAACCGATTTGCTCTTGAAACTGACACTGATTCGAGGCATTCCCTTAACCCGCGCCGTACCCAATTCCCCGTGGCGAGGGAGCTTGCTCCCGCTGGGGCGCG
>NZ_FMXH01000027.1:0-15160 GCF_900103575.1 Pseudomonas sp. NFACC51
ATAGTTACTTTGCGAGAAATTAAGTTTGTCACCTTTACCCCAGGATAACTGCTATCGGCCGATAGCGGCCTTAGGGTAAGGGCAGCAGTCGGCCAGGAGCGGTCATTCCGGAGGAGAAATAGTCTCTCCACTTTTCACCGTTGCGCTTGACCCTATTCCCTCCTTACGGCTACATGCGCGTACTGATCAAAAAACAAGGAAGATCCCCACATGCCCCGCCTGGTCTGGCTGCGCGACCATATGCAACACAGCGACACCCTGGCGCAGTGGCTGCATCAGCAGTTCGCATACGAGTTTATCGAGCAGCCCTTGGCCGAATTCGCGGAGGGCCAGGGCAACGGTGGTTGGCAATGCCTGATCGCACTAGAGAATGACCAGCTACTTGGTGGTGCTGCACTCGCAGCCAACGACCTGCCCGAGCGCCCGGAGTTGGGTCCCTGGCTCGCCTGCGTCTTTATCGCCCCGCAGGCAAGGAAGAGAGGCTTGGCGGAACAGCTAATAGAAGGCATCTGCGCCGCCGCAAAGGCCAACGGCACCACACGGCTGTACCTGCACACCCATGATCGCAGCGACTACTACTCCAAGCGTGGATGGCAGGTGCAGGAATTTTTTCAGGCCTGGGGCAAGGAGCAGCGGTTGATGCTGCGAGATCTCTGAGCTCGCCTAGGTTTAAAGACGAAGGTAGAGAGCAAAAATCTGGGAAAGCAGACGCTCGCAACAGGGATGAACAGGCCAGTAGCTGTTGATGCAGGAGCATCAATATCGTGGTCTGTCCCCAATTGTTTCTCGGAGGGTAACCAGCGTCTCTACCGCGCACCCTAATTGTTGTGTTGCGCTCCGTGCTAAGCCTACTCATTGACCAGTTTCAGTTGCACGATCTAGAAGTTTTCGCTCTTCTTCAAGTCGACGCTGAACGCGCAGAAGCTCGATTTGTTTCTCATAGGACTTTATTTTTGCATCAATAGAGTTGGCTGGTGAGTCGTTTAGGATCTGGGTAATCGCTTCCCGTTCGGTAGCTAAGTCCTTCTCATACCTGACTTGAGCCAGGCTGTCTTCCTGAGCTCCTTTGTTACTTTTTCTTATGCCGGCATTTCTGTCATCGACATACTTCAGGACTGTCTCAGCGCTTTGGACCGCGGCCTGACGAGCAGCCTCGGATCTGGCTTTCGAGTCAAAGGCCAATGTTTTAGGTGTTCCATTCTCATGAAATACTAGATCTATTTGATTGTCGGCAAACATCCCATTTCTCAAAGTGATATTTCCAACAGTCCCATACTGAGATACTGAAACTATTTGGTTGGTCAACTCACTCCTTGAATTTGCACTACTGCACAGCCCCTCACATATAATTAGTCTAGCTTCACCTGGAATTCTATAAAAAACACCATTACGCCCATCTTTCCCAGACACCTCTCTACCCTTTCCGCCCACGTTGTACTCAGTGAACGAAAGATTCTCAAGTTTAACTTGAACTTCTGGATAATTTCTTATGCACTGGAAACCACTGCCGGCAGGACAGCTCAGCGTCTTACTTCCAGTCACTCCAAAGTTTATCAAGGCGCCAATAGAACTTTGATCTACGCTAATTGTTTTTGCTATCAGCTTATCCGCCCCTGGCTGGATGTTAGACTTTTTTGTGAATCGCAGCTTTGAATACTCCGAGTCTAGCTTCGACTGTAACGCTGGCAGCCTGCTGGCGGATTTCTGAATAGAAGCCAAGCTTGCATTATTTTTAGAGATTTCTGAATCCACGTCTTTCAGCTTATCATTGTAGTATTTTTGTTGATCAGTGTTCTTATATTTATTATGGAACTCTATTTCAGACTTCAGCCATGCCGCATCTGATTTTTGAGCTAAAATTTCTTGTCTTAATTTTTCTATCTTGCCAGCATCTGCCTTAGCTTGATGTAGCTCGCCTTTTATGCTTTCAATTTCCGCGAGCTTCTCTTTCATGGGAGTGCAAGGATCAACTTGCTTCGCTTTATCAATTTGCTGCTGCTGTATTTTGGAGAATCCTTCTTTATTTAAGAAAGCTTGGAAATCTTCCATATTGGCTATATTTAGGTTAAATGCCCTGACCTGTTTGGTGTTGAGTGCGCTAATAGTACTGCTTACCAAACTCGTTACTTGCGCCTGTGGAAGGGCTATGGCTGTTGCAACACTTGCTACTGTTTTGACACTATCCACTATAAGCGGGCCAGATAAGTCGGTAGCTTTCGCCCCGGCGCTAGTGAGCAGTCCCGTTGGTGTTGTTGCGAGCTCCATTCTTGTAAGCTTCGTTAGTGCATCTAGTGCCTCGTAGTCCAATATATACGATGCGTCTGGATCCCCAGACTCGATTTTTTCTATTTTGACCTTCGCCGCATATAAGATTGAGAGCGTGTTGTTAGACGGATCTATGGTGCAACCAGTGGCTTCAAAATCAGCGGTAACATCAAATGATGTTTTAGGAAGGCGGTATTGATATCCAGGCTCGATGTTGACTTTGGCAACCGCGGTTGCGTGCTTGCTGGATATATTACTTGTGCATCCTGTACTGAGTGCAGCAAGAAAAGAGAGAAAAATTGGATAGTGCAGCTTGCTCATTCCCATCAACTCCTTTTGGTAGGTAACCACAATGTAGTCGAGTAAGGCCTAGCGGCACCGGAAAAAGGCCATTAGCCATCACTAAAGACCAGCCTTGGCTGAAGCGCAAGGCAATTACCGACGCAATGTCTGCTATTGGCCGACTGCCGACTGTAATCAGGCTATAAACTGGACCAAAGCGGTCCCCTCCCAGACCGATTTAATGGCAATGAACCCGCCATAGCTGATCCAACTTGGTGGTATAGCTCTGACTCATCATCTCCCGCCGCATCCCCCAATCAGGGTCGTCAGGCACGCTCGCAGAGCGCAGCGTCCCCCTGCCCCATCGCCCATTGATCTGGTCCAACACAGCCATCAACTTCGTCGCGTCAGCAGGCTGCGACGTGGCAAACAGATCATCGGTGTACTCCCCCGCCTGGCAGAGATTCATCAGCAACACCTCAGCTTTACTGTATTTGAAGCCAGGCCGAAAAACCCGATCCAGCGCCTCCACTGCCGCTTTCGTCAAAAGACGCACGTCGTCAGTCGGATACAGCAGCTCAACCAGCACCCCGTTGGCATACTTCGCCTCCTCCGGGTTGAACATGCCGGTACGGATGCTGACCCGAACCTTCTTGCAAAGCGACTTCTGCGCCCTGAGCTTTTCCGAAGCCCGCATCATGTAGGTGGCTACCGCCTCCTTGATAGGCGCCAGCTCGGTGAGACGCTTGCCGAACATCCGACTACAGCAGATTTCCTGCTTGGGCGGATCCGGCTCATCCAGTTCCAGACACGGCGTCCCCGCCAGCTCACGAGCCGTCTTCTCGATCACCACACTGAATTTCTTACGCAACGTCCATGGATCAGCTTTGGCTAAATCCATTGCCGTCTTGATGCCCATCTCCTCCAGGTGCAGCTTCATCTTGCGGCCCACACCCCACACTTCAGACACATCGGTATTACGCAGCACCCAGTCGCGCTTGAACGGATCGCAGATATCGACCACCCCACCCGTCTGCCCCTGCAAACGCTTGGCCGTGTGATTAGCCAGCTTTGCCAAGGTCTTGGTACGAGCAATGCCAACCCCAACCGGAATGCCGGTGCAGCGCAGCACATGGCTGCGGATCTTACGGCCGAGAGCATCCAGCCCCTCAATGCCCGTCAGGTCCGCAAAAGCCTCATCAATGCTGTAAACCTCAACCGCGGGCACCATCGATTCAATGAGCGTCATCACACGCTCACTCATATCGCCGTAGAGCGCGTAGTTTGAAGAGAACGGGACAATCCCATGCTGACGCAGCGTGTCCTTGATCTGAAAGTACGGCGCGCCCATCTTCACGTAGGGCTTGGCGTCATAGCTGCGAGCGATCACACAACCGTCGTTGTTGCTTAACACTACGATCGGCACCCGGGCCAGGTCCGGACGGAACACCCGTTCGCAACTGGCGTAGAAGCTGTTGCAATCAATCAGGGCGAAAACCGGCTGGACTTTAGACATGGCTGCGCACACTGCATGTGACAACGCCCCAGATAAGCAGCTCATCGCCCTCAAGCACGTACCTCGGTGGGTACTTTGGGTTCTCCGAATGGAGAATCACCTCCTTGCCGCGAATGCACAGTCGTTTACAGACGGGCTCGTTGTTCAACAGCGCCACGACGATATGGCCATGCACCGGCTCCAACGCCCGGTCCACTACCGCCAGATCTCCTTCAAAGATTCCAGCACCTTGCATGCTCTCCCCCGCAATCGAGACCAGGTACACATGTGGGGCACGGATATTCAGAACCTCATCCAATGAGATATGCGCTTCGATGTGATCCGCCGCAGGGGATGGAAACCCGGCTGGTACACGAAACGAACACAAGGGCAGCTTCAAGCCACCCACGGCGATAGGACCGAGAATTGAAAAGCTCATGACGCACGACTTCCGAAAAACCTGTACGAATATACAGTTAATCTTGTACAAGTTTTTGGGTCAATGTGTATAGGAACGATCTGACAGGCGGAGGTCAGAATGGGTTGCCCTGACGCAAAAGGCGATGGGAAGGAAGGCGTGTTGCATTGACGATGACGCTTACCGGGCTTCAGTCAAACATCGTCGAGTAGATTGATGGAAAAGATTCACAGGAGGATTAGCTGTGTCCGAGGGGAACTCCTGCGGCCTCCATCTAAAACCTTCCATGCTACTGGGATTCGAATCATTTCCACTCTAGGTCTGAGACGTCGAACTCAAAGACCCTGCTGCCCTCTTGGTAAAAGTCGGCCTCGACGAAGACTTTGTCGGACCTCCGAGCTCGGGCAATGAACGATGCAGCATTGCTGATGAAAAGCAGGTTGGAGCTGTGGTCGTCGGGCTCACTTGCTGACATGCGCTGGGCGTTGCCGTTAGAGAATCTCACTCGGACATCGCAGTCATCGTACCCGCAGACGAACTGTCCCTTTTCAATGGCCACATACGCCGAAGTACCCCACCGTGGGTGCTTACGGATAGTGAGCGTTGCCCGCTGGACCCCACCGTATGGAAATTTGAAATCAACAGTGTTGATGGATGACACGTAGGCCTGGCGCACAGGCTTGCCGGACATCTTGTCTTCACCGTCTGCGTAGTTCCAAGTAAGGCCCAAGCTTTGCCGGCGTGCCTTATCAGAAGCAGCTTGCTCACGGGCCTTCTGCTCCTGGGCATGCTGTTCAGCGAGCTTGGAGAATTTGTCAGCATTGGCTCGGTATGTCTGGTCAATAGAAGCAAGCTGTGAGTACGTAGAGGCTAGGCCTTTATAATCATCTTGCTTGATGTTGCTCAGAGACGTGAGGAGAGTCGCTTTGCGTTGCTGCTTGTCAGCGTCTGCCTTCTGGGCAGACACCTTCGAAAGAGCCTGGTCAATTTCGAAGCTGCCCGCATTGCTGTACTTACCGCCTAGGGCAGTGGCCCCGGAGTAGTCTTTCTTTGCGATCATCGCGTTCATCTCTGCCAAGATTGCGTCTTGGTTCGCAGCAACGTACTCGTACTTTTCTTTTTGGGCCTGTTCGGCCTTCTGCTGATTAACCAAGGCTTCCTGGGCCTGACGCTGGATGCGAGAGGTGTCCAGAGCTTCGTTGCTGGAATAGAAAAATAGGCCGAAGCAAACGAGAGCGACCACGGCACGCGCGCCTGGGGTCACAATAATGTTTACTTTTTCTTTGATTGCCCTATTGATCTGCGGGACGAAGATGCAAGCGGCTAGGAGCATGATCAGCCCCGACAGAAAGCTGGTAAACATCGCCGCCAGCCCTATGACTAGGAATAAAACGAAGAACAGCCACATCACCACGGCCTTGAAAAAACCACCAACCTTGGAATCCGACACAGCCGTATCTCCCTGGCATAAAAATGCCGAGGCATCGTAGGTGATAGCCCTATGCCAGTCAAACCCTCCCGTCCGGCGAGAGTTATTAAGGGCATCACTCAAAAATCATCGTTAGATCCAGGGCTGTTCTTCGTGATTGATGCCCACCCTCGTCAAAAACTCGGCCCAGGGAAGCTGCGGACCCGCTATTAGTGGCGCTCTCATGTCTCTGTCTCTGAATGCTACGCTTGAAATTTTCAGAGGAAGCGAAAGCAAATGTCTGGGAAATATTCGCTGACGGATGTACTGGAAAGAATCTACCGAAACCAAGTCGCGCTGGAGGCAGCTGTAATGGAGCTAACACTTCATATCGAAAAGCAGGGTTCAAAGGAGGTCGGAGACAACATCCGCGGGGCTTTGCAAACCATCGAGGAAAATGCCGGTTTCATCAAACAGGGCTTAGCTCGACTCAAGAAAAAGGATGCCGATTAGCCAGTTCTACATCCCAAGGCATCGCGCTTATCCATGGGCGATTCCTCGGTTCTCATCTTGTGCAGCACCTATCACTCGGTCAGGCGCCGATGCCAATAGGTCTTGGGGCTTTTTGCCACCCAAAAAGCTGTTGTCTGAACGGAACCAGTAAGCCATACCCCAGCTGTCCTTGTGCCCCTCGAAAACCTCAATGACTTTGGCCAGCGCCTTCAACGGCCGGTAGTTTGCATCCGGGTCCAGACCGTAGCCGGGGAAATAGTCGACCCCACCATGATTGATAGCGAAGATCTGACCTTGCTTTTTCCACTTGTTGGGCTGGGCGCTGGGGTTTCGGGTACTTAACTGCGCCACTTGTGCAATGTCGGCTGCAGTTAGCCAGTCGCCACTCCCCAAGACCGCCTTGCGAGCTTGGACCAGCATCGCCGCCTCCTTGAGCAAACGGGGCGAAGGCGGCTTACGCGAAACAAAGACTTCGGCCAATCGTTCCAGGGAATTCAAGTCTTGGCGCTCCTGCAAAACCTCGTACATTGAGAACGCCACATTTGCGAAATTCTCAGCCAATGCTTCAAAAACGTTGGGTTTGATGTGATCGAAAGACACGACCAGCACTCGATCCGCATGCGAGCGGCTCAGGCGGGCCCGTACCTCTTTGGGCGTGCCGACCAAAGTGGAAACGCCCGATTGGTCTAAAACGACGCTCATGGAAATCCCCCTGCCGGGCTATTTAGGTTATCTGCCCCTACCCTATCTACCGTAACCCTGAACATTGCCATTCGGTAGATTTAAAGGGCTCGCTTCGCAGTACTTTTATAAACGGACGGTAAACCTAACTGGCCTTTTATAGTCAGGGGGCTCGCACTCCCTTGAAACCTCCACAGTGCATACAGTGTGGCACCACGTCGTATGACGATGAGGAACGCTATGCGATAAGGCTCTGTGACCACAGTCGTACGTTCTAGAAATGGATTGAGGCGACTAGGGCACGAGATCTAAGCTGGCATACACTCAACAAAACTGCCTCAATTAGGGCTCAAAAATCGCCCCCTTGGAAACCTTGGCTGTAATTCATTTCGTCCTCCCCTAAATACTTCCCCTGACCACACTAAGCCACTTTCTTCTCCCCTAATGTTTTCAAGATTAGCTCAATGGGACTCGAGAATGGAATCTCGGCAACAGATCCTGACTGCGTAGACCTGAACAAACTTTCCAATATCAACTTTCTATCCTCATCAGACTTAAGCTTGCCCTCATTCAACAAAGCCAAATAGGTTTTTGTAAACGTTATTCGCTCAGCCGCCTCTAAAGAAAGATGAGAGTGAGTATTAAACTGACGAAGAGTAATTTTTATTAGCACACCGAGCAAAGTTATGAGTAGAGCCGCACCTGCCAAATCGGCGACCGCCGCCGACAATTCGGATGAGCTTCTACCAAGCAAAACTTTTGGAGCGGACTCTGATGCAGCAGCCAATTGCACAGCAGCCTCTGCGGGGCCCTGCTCACGTAGTAAATGAGATAATCCTGCAGCACCTCCATACCCGTAATAAGCCAACATCGATAAAAATGTCACTGACATACTTAATATTATCGCAAGGAACCATGTGAACTTGAAAAAAGAGTGTGTTTTTCTTCGAGCCGTCCAATATTGAACTGAGGCATCCAAGTCCACTTGATCATGATAGGCCGCTTTCGCCGACTCCAGCGCCGCCTTGGCTTCTAGAACGCTTGCTTTAGCTTCTTGGCGCGCTTTAGCGGCGTACTGAGAGTATATTTTCCTTCGACGTATATAAGACTTACCCAGCGCTCGCCCAAGCGAATCGACCTTCGTTTTGGAAGCAATGATTTCCTCTGTTAAGTCAGCTGCATAGCCATTTACAGCGTTGCGCGCCAAGGCGGTATGCTCAGAAAACCGTTCAAGCTGATTCCTTAGATTCGATGATCTCGCGTCCCATGCCATAGCAATAAAGTCTTGCAACGACAAACCTATCTGTATGGCCGCAGCGCGCTCGAATGCCAAACTAGGATTATCTACGAATTTTTTTATTATTGGGCTGTTACCTATTGCTTTGCGAGTGCTTTCATTAAGATATATCAATGCCAGCGCAGCAGCAACATCCCCATATTGCTCCCGAAACCTTCGTATCAAAATCCCCTCGCTGCCACTAGATTCCACATATACTCCAGAAGAGCCTAAATATACTTTTTTACTTCCCTCCAGCAAGTTTTTTCGCGCAATGTCTAGCGCATTCTTGAAGAAACCTGAGAAAATTTCAACGCCAGCATCTCGATAGAGTGAGGGCAACTCAGCCAACCACTTCCAATCAAGCTCTTCGGAGTCAAAATATTTAAAAACCTCTTCTTTCGACGAGAACTCACGAACCTCTGAATTGACCGTTAGAAATACACTTTTTAATGGTTTCAATTAACGCTCCTAGCAAAACCAATTAGATTTTAGTTCTTAAATCATTCGCACCAGACAAGACTGAATCAGTCACGCAATCCAAAAGTCCGCACCAACCTCAAAAATCCTGAAAACAACATTGAAGTGCACAACGAGTTTTTTCTACGAGCCAGTCAATCTAATTACGTTGATATCTCAGTCATTAAAACACTAGCCATTTAACAATGGCTCTGCCGCAAGAATTTGTTGAAAAAGCGCCCGAAGCACATTGCTGTTTGCACCATAATGCGCTTCCCGATGATGGTCCGGACAGAGAGCAATAACATTATCAGGAGTGTCTCCTCCGCCTTCGCTAAGCGAGACAACATGATGAGTTTCAAGATAGATATCTCCGTTACCTTTCAAAAAACCACGATGCCCGCAAAACTCACAGACTCCCTTGGACCGAGCCAACACAATCTGACGTACTTGCGCGCTGCGCTGCCAAGCAAACGTGGATATGGCACAGCGTTCAGGCTGCTCGTTCCCAACGAACTGATCCACCACTCCCACGCCGTAGGACTCAGCGGTGATAGCAGGTAACGGTTGAGCTAAGGTCCCAGAATCTCCGAGCCCGGTTCCGACGCCACTTTGGCCATTGACGTGCAAGGAACCTAATCCACGCCGCAGCAGAAAAGCCCCAGTTTGCATGTCATAACGCATCAGTTGCCAAGGCTGCGCATCAAGCAACCGAAAGTCCGCTGCCGCACGCTCATCGTCCTGCAAGGCGAGGTTCCTACTGGCTACCAAAGCAACGCGTACCAACCGGCTCTCGCGGTGGGCAATTTTGACGATTTCGTCCATTTGATAGGCGCTAGTAGCCCACTTCTTGAATCGTTGCTTGAGCGAGGGATCTCGCTGGTCATTCGAACGTTCTTCGTTAACCCGTTGCTCGTCCCTAGCATTGCCATGGTACTCCACCCCATCCTCTAGGAAACTGAGGTCGCTATGCCATAGACACAACAACACCCGACCACCACCTTCAAACGCCCAGCGATAGCAGTATTTTGGATTTTGAGCAGGTGTTCTACTGGAAGAAACGTTGTGCCAATCATTAACATCAATGCCCGCCTCAGACACAGCGTCGTACACACGCATCGTGGACGTTGGCTTGAGTTGTTCGCGCAGATCTTCGAACATGAAAAACTCCTTTGTGACCCCAAACCAGCGAGACTAATGAGCCAATATCCGAGCCTTGCAACCTACTGGCAGCGAAATCCTCGTCTCGGTATGAGAGCAGGAGTCTGCGTCATCCCGACGATAATCAGAACACCCCCAAAATTTCTTACCAGCCCCCCGTGGCACCATTCGGCCCCCAGTCAACGGACACAACGCAACCCAGCCGCCACAGTTCTCGTTGCAGATCAGGTAACGTCCTTCTTTGTGCATCTGAGACTGACAATCAGGACAGGCCGTTTCGGTATGTCCGCAGCGCGGGGAAAGCGAACAAAAGAAAAACGACTCAAGACCGTTCTTCCTCGTGCGTAGTGTCAACTCCCCTTCCTGACAAGCAGGGCAAGCCGGCGCTTGAGCAGCCACCTCCCCCGGCTCCCCAAACTCATTGATCTCTACGTCGTACTGATCATCAAGCAACTCCTTGATGAAGCTAGAAGCCTTCCCCTTCCCCACCACCAGGTAAACGCGCCGTTTGGCTCTCGTCAGCGCCACATAAAACAGACGTCGCTCCTCAGCATGAACGAACGCTTCACGTGGGGGCAAGAGTGCTTCCAACAGTGGATGGCTTGTTTTCTGAGGAGGCATTCCAAACTTACCGGTTTTATTGCCGAGCACCACAATATAGTCAGCCTCCTGCCCTTTGGAGGTATGGATGCTGTAGGTCTTGATCGTCAAATTCGGATGATTGCCATTGAGCTGCTTGAGCCCCGCCGGATCGGGCAGCAGAAAGTTGAACCGAGCCAAGATGTACACAACCGACCCCGGCTTGGCCCGCACGGCAATACGTGCCAAGACATGGGGCAAAGCCTCATCGTCTTCCAACTCAGTCCTAAACAGCGAAACCGCTGGCGATTCCTCCAACGTATGGGTGTGAATGTTCTTTTTCAGTTGCACCGGATTGCGCATCACAAACCGACTGGCCACCGCATTGATTCGATCGTTAAAGCGAAAGGTCTTATCCAGTGCACTGATAGCGGTCGCACCAAAGAACGCCTCAAACTGTGAGGTCAAACGAATATCACTGCCGGCGAATCGATAAATCGACTGCCAATCATCCCCCACACAAAACAGCGAACCATCGGGTTGTGAACGTCGGAGCGCTTTGACCAAGCGCGCCCGCGGCTCAGAGATGTCCTGGTACTCATCTACCAGCACAAAGCGCCACGGAGCCTTGAAGTCGCCCTGCTCCGCCAGGTGCACCGCCTTCACAATCATGTCGTCATAATCGATCTGCCCCTTACCCTCTAGATCACCCTGATAACGACCGTAGATCGGCATCAGCAGCTCGAGCGCTGCCCGCATCTGATCAGGAGACGGTGCTGCATTGATACGAGCCTCCAGATCAATCCTGGCCAGATCCGCAGCCTTGTAACAAGTAAGGAGCTTTTCCAGCAGCTCGGCGAACTCAGTGACGACACCGAACTCACGAAGCGTCTCCAGCATCGCCTCATCAGGCAGAGGATTGAAGGTTACCCCAGCAGACTGCAAGCGCTTTTCCAGCAAAGGAAGTAATTGACCCTCCTGCTGCTCGAAATGGAACGTTTCGATCAAACGAGTCTGGTGTTGCTTATGTAGGTCGCGTTTCCAGACCATATCTTGATGATAGGCCTTGCGGTCAACATAGGGCGCCGTGTTGCCGTGGCGGTCCGTGCCGAAATGCTCAATGTAAACATCAAACGTCGGTAGATAAAAATCCGGATGGTAGTCCCGGCGCTCAGCCGTTCGAGTGGACACTTTATAGCGCGGCTCGTATTGGTATTCCACACCCATCTTGAACAGGAAATTGGCAATGCGACACTCAGCCATGCTTTTGACCAATTCCCCTTTAAGCGATCTGACCTCATGCGTTGCCAGGTAGGCGAAGTACTCACCCAGAGAAGCAAACTCGAAGGGATTCTTGATCGGGAACAAGTAGTTCTCGAAGTACTGCAAAAGTCGCTTGCGATAGCCCGGCTCTGACTGAAAGTCTTCAAAAGCCAATTGGACGAACCGTTTACGAGCAGCTTCATCGTCAGCCATTGGACTCAGAGACGGTTGACCCAGCAGGTCTTGACCAAGAGAGTGGAAGGTCGAGGCCTTGATACCCTTTATGCCAACACGCGCCTCCAGCCGCTCACGCATCTCCTTGGCAGCATCTCTGCCATAGGCCAGCAACAAGATGTCCTCAGGCCGCGCTTGCCCGCTGCGCACCAAGAAGGCGACGCGTCCCATCGTTGTACTGGTCTTGCCAGTACCGGCCCCGGCCAGTACCAGATTGTTGTCCTCATCCACAATGCAGGCCAGACGCTGATTAAGCGTCAGGGGCATGGACTCGATCGTGTCGAACAGATCAGTATGCTTGGCGAGACTGGTCCTCACATAGTGCTTACGCCAACGCCGTAAGCATTTCTCACCGTCATGAACCCACGACCAGGCCCGGGTCAGGATCTTGCGTTCGGGTCCCGACAGAACACCCAAGCCCCTGGCAGGTAGCGCTGGCCATTGCTTTGCTAGCTGGACCAAACGAGCATGCAGGAAGGTCCATTGCGAGCGACGGCAATAACCACGAGTCTGGAGATTTTTATAGAAGGCATTTAGGATTTGGGCGATGGCTAATACACGCTCGCCATACCACTCACGCAACGCTGCGCGCCAGATGTCATAGGGGCGCCGAACACCCCATCCGATGGCTCTTAATTGGCCAGATGGCACCGTCAGCGTTAAACAAGAGACACCCAACCACCTATCGAGACGAGGAGGCTTAGACATGTGGGTCACCAAGACCTTCGACGCCTGCCCTGTCCAGTCGACGGCAATCAACCCGTTGGATGCAAGATCCAACGATGCACAGGTGGAGCCCAACCATTTCGCCAAGCGAAAACTAAGAAAAGCGCCCTGGGTCATTGATTCTTCCCGCGATACCAGCACCGCGAAGCAGATGCTGTCTTCATCCATGCCATGCGAGTTAAGCCCTTGTACCGATCCTAATCCAGGCACCAAACCGTGCCACTACAGAGCCAGTATCGCATACAGCGCGTTGGCTCTGGCTGATTGGAGTCCTCATTGATAAACACCGAGCGACGAAAGGCTCCCTAAGGCAAGAGCCAGATCAACGAATGCAGGGGACAAAAAAAGAGGCCGAAGCTTCTTTTGAATGGTTTGACTCTCTCTGAAGGCCTATAAAACCGATGTTTCCCCAAAGCCTAGGGCATCTAGAGCTTTGGTGCCCCCTACCAAACACATCTGTTCAGGATGGGACACCTTTCTAATGCAACCGTTGAACACGGTTACACGAGCGCTCCGGATTACGCTATTTCCAGTTCGCAGCCAACACTGCATCTAGTTGAGTTCGTTGGTCTGTACTGAGGCTGGTTTCAGCTCCTGCCGGTACTCCAAAAGAGGACATTTTGTCGACCAAGTTTTGTACCTGACTATCCAATAGCCCCTTCCCATCAGCCGTTTTGAAAGCTTCAATATGGTACGCACTGGATTGGTACCAATTGCTGACCGTCAATTTCTCAGTCGCCCCAACGACACTGATTTCCAGATCGGAACCGCTACGCCTGAACCACAAGTCTTGAGGGCTTATATCTGCTCCGAATTCAAGAGCATCAGTCGCGACATAGCCGCCGTCGTAGTCTGTAACGACGTCTTTACCGTCCCCCCGGTTGAACACATAGCTGTCGGCGTAGTTACCACCGGTCAAAGTGTCATTACCGGTACCGCCGACTAAGGTGTTTCCCTTCGAGGCGGCAGCAACCGTGATGGTGTCATCACCAGCATCACCGTAGAGCTGGTTTGCCCCTGCACCTCCTAAGAGAGTGTCGTTGCCGCCTCTACCGTGGATGATGTCATTGCCAGACCAACCAACTAGGGTTTCAGTCCCTTCGGTACCGACTTGACTTAGCCCTGCTGCGGCGATGTCCTTTGAAATCCAGAACGTACCATCCGCAAACTCCACGCGTTCGAGGATACTATTAATCGCTACACCCGCCCCGGAAGTTGTGCCATCGAACCACCCCTTAATTGTTATCTGATCGATGCCGTTGCGATGCATGAACACTACATCAGCGCCGGATTTGTGGACCTGAATATCACTGGCGAGGATGCCTGCACCGAAACGTAAAGTATCGGTTCCCTGATTGCCGGCGTCATAATCCGTAATGACGTCTTTACCGTCCCCCAGGTTGAACACGTAGGTGTCAGTGAAATAGCTACCGGTCAAGGTGTCATTACCGGTGCCGCCGACCAGCGTGTTCCCTTTCGCGCCGGTAGCCACAATGACTGTGTCATCGCCGCCATCGCCGTAGAGCTGGTTAGCCCCCTCACCCCCTGACAGGGTATCGTTGCCATCCCCACCATGGATGATGTCGTTGCCAGACCAGCCTGTCAGAGTTTCGGTAGCCGCCGTACCGACTTGATTCAACCCTGTAGCGGCCATACCCGCCCACGTCCAGAACGTACCATCGGCGAACTCCACCCGCTCAATGATGTTGTTAATCAAAGCACTAGCGCCGGAAGTTGCCCCATCGAACCAGCTCTTAACCGTCACCTGGTCCGTGCCGTTGTTGTGTAGAAACACCAAATCAGAGTTGACCCTGCGGGCAGTGATGTCACTGGCGAGGATGCCCGAACCAAAACGCAGGGTATCGACCGCCAGATTGCCAGCGTCGTAGTCGGTAATGACATCTTTACCGTCCCCTAGATTGAATACATAGGTGTCCGCAAAGTAGCCACCGGTCAAGGTGTCATTACCGGTGCCGCCGACCAGCGTATTACCCTTCGAGCCGGTCGCGACCATGAGTGTGTCATCCCCAGCATCGCCGTAAAGCTGGTTAGCCCCCGCCCCCCCTGACAGAGAGTCGGCACCGCCTCCACCGTGAATGATGTCATTGCCAGACCAGCCGAACAGGGTTTCGCCAGTTGCTGTACCGACCTGAGTCAGGCCCGTGGCAACCATATCCGCCCATGTCCAGAACGTGCCATCGGCGAATTCCACACGTTCAATTATGTTGTAAGTAACGACTCCTGCGCTGGAGGTTGCCCCATCAAACCAACCTTTAAATGTGACCTGATCCGTGCCATTGCTGTGCAGGAATACCAAGTCAGAATTGATTCTGCGGGTAGTGATGTCGCTGGCGAGGATGCCCGCACCGAAACGCAGGGTATCGGTCGCCGTGTTGCCGC
>NZ_FMXH01000015.1:0-1940 GCF_900103575.1 Pseudomonas sp. NFACC51
ATAACACCCAAGCAATTTGTATGCTCCAAGCCAAAGGCGAAAGAGACCAGATTGCGGTGTGTGAAGACGAAACGAACCGAAAGTTCGAGAGACTCGACAGCAACACACAAACTATCGCATACCCATTCGCTGGAACGTGACCGCAAGGCACGCGCTGGCTACCGAATTTCTTGACGACCATAGAGCATTGGAACCACCTGATCCCATCCCGAACTCAGAAGTGAAACGATGCATCGCCGATGGTAGTGTGGGGTTTCCCCATGTGAGAGTAGGTCATCGTCAAGATTAAATTCCGAAACCCCTATCTGCTGATGCAGGTAGGGGTTTTGTTTTTGCCTGAAACAAAAAGCTTTAGCCAAAAAAAGGATGACCTGTAGAGTTCATCCTTTTTTGCATCCGGCCCTTAAGCCCCGGGTACTGGGCAGCTCAGATCCCCTTCCTTGCACTTGAGATAGGTCTTGAATGCCTCGATCCGGGCTTTAGTCTGGGCGGTGATGCAGTTGCTGTAGATCAGCGGGTAGACGCTACCGCCCTCGACTCCGGAGGCGGAGAAATTGCATTCGGCATCACGGAAGCCTATCCAGGCACGCTGCGCCTTGACCAGCATCTGTTTGGCCTGCGGGTTGTCCTTCAAGCGTGCTGTGATCAGCTTGTACAAGCTGTTCAGCTCGTTGTCGGCGGCCTTGTTTTCTTTGGCTGCGCATTGGTTCATTTCGCCTTGAGTGGTGGCGTCGGCGCAGTTGTCAGCCTGGGCAACAGTGACGAAAAGCAGCGGCATCAGGGCCAGAAGCAAGCGCAGGGACATGTTTGGTCTCTCCTTGAGGGGATTGAAAACGCCGGGTGAGTTTACATCGCTCCCTGCGGTTTTAAAGAAGGCGATACTGATACAACTTTCTGGTTGGCGTTGTGGTCTTACAAGCCTACTGTTGAAACACAGGAGGTGACCCATGCATTCATCCGACCGCATTGAAAGAAAGATCCTGCTCAAGGCCCCGCGCTCCCAGGTATGGCGTGCCCTGGCCAATGCCGAAGCTTTCGGCCAATGGTTCGGTGTTGCCCTTGAGGGGAAACGGTTTGTGGCAGGGGAGCGTACCCAGGGGCAAATCACTTATCCAGGTTACGAGCATCTCATCTGGGACGTGGCGGTGGAACGGGTGGAGCCCGAGCGGGTGTTCTCGTTTCGCTGGCATCCTTACGCTGTCGAGCCGCAGGTGGATTACTCTCAAGAGTCCGAAACCCGGGTGCAATTCGAACTTGAAGACATGGATGGCGGCACCCTGCTCAAAGTCGTGGAGTCGGGTTTCAACAACATTCCCGAGGCTCGCCGGCTCAAGGCTTTTCGCATGGACAGCCGTGGTTGGGACGAGCAGATGGCCAATATTGAAGCCTTCCTGGGCAAGTCTTGATAGGAGGGACTGCTGAGGGGCTAAGGGTTTTCGGAGGGGGCGGTGTAGCGAATGTCTTACACGAGATGGTAGCTATGTCGTCTATTTCGTTTTGGATCCGAGGCGTAATCTGGACTCATCCACTGAAGCACAGGAAGTGCTCAGGATCAGGGACGATCGACCTTGCAAGGAAAGCTATCGACAGGGAGTCGTAATGGTCTTGGAAAAACCCGCTTCGGCGGGTTTTTTTTCGCCCGCAAAAATCTGAGAAGGCCCTATAGCGAAACGCTTACACGCCTTTGCTGCTTTCTCGTCTTTTTCCAAGATCCCCATGGGCCTAATCTATGTTCATCCACTGGGTACAGGGAGTGCTCGGGGTCATGGATGATTGGACCAGGCATGGAATGCCGGACAGGGAGTCAAATTGGTCCTCAAAAAACCCGCCTAGGCGGGTTTTTTTTCGTCTGCTAAAAAGTGGCCTGATCATGCCAGGCGCCGGGTCATGGTGCGGTCGGAACCATCGGCAGCCAAGGTCTGGCCTCCCGGCGTCCGGTC
>NZ_FMXH01000015.1:2125-65869 GCF_900103575.1 Pseudomonas sp. NFACC51
CCATCGGCAGCCAGGGTCTGGCCCCCAGGCGTCCGGTCTGCGCCATCGGCAGCCAGGGTCTGACCCCCAGGTGTCCGATCCGCGCCATCGGCAGCGAGAGTCTGCCCTCCAGGCGTCCGATCCGCACCATCAGCGGCCACAGGCTGCTGGTAATCGCTAGCCTGGGTAAAGAAGCGGTCTTGCTGCTGGCTCGGCAGGGCAAACGCACTGACGCTCAGGGCGAAGGTGGTAACGGCGATCAAGGTGTTGAACGTTTTCATGGTAAAGACTCCGGTCATATCAAGGGTTGAGTGCCGGGTCGTTCAGATGTCGTGATCTGCTGAACCCGTTGCAGCGGCGACGGTTGTCTTGCTGCATGGGTTCAGATTAGGGGCGAGGCGGGGGTGGGCGTTAGACGGATACTGTCCTGGTTTTGCCTGATCCTGTTTGTGTGCAGGATCAGGCGCTACTGGCTTGCAGCGCCTGGGCACGCAAACGAGCGATGTCCTTGCTCGGGGAGGCGCCAAATAGACGGCTGTATTCACGGCTGAACTGCGAGGGGCTTTCATACCCCATCTTGTAGCCGATTGACGAAACGTCGCTGTTCTCCGCCAACAGTAACCGTCGGGCTTCCTGCAAGCGCAGTTGTTTCTGGTATTGCAGCGGACTCATGGCGGTCACGGCTTTGAAGCGGTGGTGCAGCGCCGAAGGGCTGAGATTGATCATTTGTGCCAGGCTGTCGATGCTCAACGGCTCGGCGTAATGGGTATTGAGCCATTCGATGGCACGGCTGATGCGATGGGTCTGGGTGTCGGGAATGGCGATTTCGTGCAAGCGCTGGCCTTGGGCGCCACGCAGCAGCCGGTAGAAAATCTCCTGTTGGGCCAACGGCGCGAGGGTGGCGATATCGTCCGGGCTGTCCAACAGCCGCAGCAAGCGCAACACTGCGTCGAGCAATGGCGCATCAATGCGATCCAGGAACAGCCCGCGCCCGGTTCTTTCGGCCGGCACGCCGATAGGGCTGGCGTCGGCAATCAAACGGCAGATCTGTGCCGGGTCGATGTCGAGGCGGATGCACAGGTAGGGGCGCTCGGGGCTGGCTTCAATCACCTGGCCGGCCAGTGGCAGGGTCACCGAGACGACCAGATAGTTGAGCGGGTCATACACGTAGCATTCGTCCGCCAGGCGCACTTCCTTGCGCCCCTCGATAATCACGCATAAACCGGGTTTGTGCACGGTGTGCAGGGCTTCGGTTGGCTTGTCGCTACGGATCAGGTGCAAGGCCTCGATGGCCGTAGGGTGGACGCCGAATTCCGGGGCGAAGCGCTTCATCAGGCTCGCCAGTTCGGCGCGGCGCTGGCTGACGCCGTCGTCTGGCGCAATGTGGATGGACGTGGATACCGACATGCCGATCAATCTCCCTGGCCAAAATGAATAGACCGCGCTAGTAAAGCCGATTGCGCGGCTGTCGACCAGAGTCGGATCTATCGCTACAGGATCGTGCAAGTGCGCAGGAGGATCCGGCTAACCCAGGCCGTGGTCGGTTCCCTAATCTGGACCTGTCAAAACGCTCCCACCGGGGCGAACACATCCAGACGAGGAAACCATCATGTCCGACATTCAAAACAAAGTAGTGGTCATCACCGGCGCCAGCAGCGGAATTGGTGAAGCCGCGGCGCGGTTGCTCGCGGCTCGCGGTGCCCGTGTCGTGCTTGGCGCCCGGCGCATCGATCGTCTGCAAACACTGGTGCAGGAACTCGAAACCGCCGGCCAGCAGGCTGTTTGCAAAGCGGTGGACGTGACCCGCCGCGACGATGTCCAGAACCTGATCGACTTCGCTGTCCAGCGTTTCGGCAGGGTCGATGTGATCATCAATAACGCCGGGGTCATGCCGCTCTCCAAGCTCGAGGCGCTGAAAGTCGAGGAGTGGGACCGCATGATCGACGTCAACATCCGTGGCGTGCTCCACGGCATTGCCGCCGGCCTGCCGCTGATGCAGCGCCAGCGCAGCGGGCAGTTCATCAACATCGCGTCGATCGGTGCCTACACCGTCAGCCCGACTGCCGCCGTGTATTGCGCCACCAAGTTTGCCGTGCGGGCGATTTCCGAGGGCTTGCGCCAGGAGGTCGGAGGGGATGTGCGCGTGACGGTAATTTCCCCCGGCGTGACCGAATCGGAACTGGCCGAGAGCATTTCCGATGAAGGTGGACGTGCCGAAATGCGCGAGTTCCGCAGGATCGCCATTCCGGCCGAAGCCATCGCCCGGGCAATCGCCTACGCCATCGAACAACCAGCGGACGTAGACGTCAGCGAATTGATCGTGCGGCCCACCGCCAGTCCATTCTGATCGACTTGACCGACAGGAGGAGATGTCCCATGAGAAAGGCATTTGGAGACCAGGATAAATTCGTCGGCCTATGGGTGACGGCTGATGGCATGATTCGCCATCGGCTTCTGCCGGGCGGACGCTATGACGAAGCGCGAGGTGCACGTGAGAGCGCATATCAGGGCGACTACTGGCTGCAGGATGACCATATCGAATACCACGACGACACCGGTTTCACCGCCGATGGGGATTTTCGTGAAGGCGTGCTCTACCACGCGGGGATGGTGTTGTATCGCCAGGAGGGATGATGAACCGATAACCTTTGCGGTGAGGGGACAACTCCCCCTCACCACGGATTTCATTTCCATCGGGACTGATCGTTACGCCCGTTCCAAGCGCGCCGCAGCACGCTGGGTGATTTGCGAGCGCACCCGGAACGACTCGGCCGCACGCCGGTTCGCTTCTTCCAGCACGCGCGTCGGCGCGGTGTCCGGGCTGCCGGCGTTGAACGGCGGGGCAGGGGCGTACTCGAGTTGCAGTTGGACCAGCTCGGCGGTGTCCTGGTCGAACAGTTCGGCCGCCAGGGTCAAGGCGAAGTCGATTCCGGCCGTGATGCCGCCACCGGTGAGCAGGTTGCCGTCGCGGACCACGCGCTCCTTGATCGGCGTCGCGCCCAGGGTTTGCAGCAGGCTGTGATAGGCCCAATGGGTGGTGGCGCGCTTGCCTTGCAACAGGCCCGCGGCACCGAGCACCAGCGAACCGGTGCACACGGACGTGATGTATTTCGCCTCGGCGGCCTGCCGCTTGATGAAGGCCAGTGTCTGTTCGTCTTCCATCAGCGGCCCGACGCCGGTCCCGCCGGGAACGCAGATCACGTCGAGCTTCGGGCAGTCCTCGAACGTGGTGGTGGGCAGCAACACCAGCCCGGTGCTGGCAGTGACCGGCGCCAGGTCCTTCCAGACCAGATGGACCTTCACGTCTGGCAATGAGGCCAGTACGTCATAAGGGCCGGTCAGGTCCAACTGCTGGACTTGGGGGAATAACAGCAAACCGATCTGCAGCGTCATGTCGCGTGCTCCTTTGGATGATGCCCGAGGGGTGGACGGTTTTACTTTAGATCCGTAGGCTCTGGCGTATACGCCAATAAGCCCACGAATCACGCCAATATGCCCAACGCTCCGAAAACTGTTCATGTCCTGGCCTTCGCCAACGTGCAAGTGCTGGATGTCACCGGGCCCTTGCAGGTCTTCGCATCGGCCAACGACCTGGCTCGCCAGCAAGGCCTGCCGCTGCCGTACACGCCGACGGTCATCGCCGTGGGCGGTGGCGCGGTGATGTCCTCGGCAGGCTTGGCGCTGATGGCCGAGCCGCTGCCGAGTGAAGGCAGCGACACGCTGTTGATCGCCGGTGGCTGGGGCGTGTACGAAGCGGCGAAGGATCCGGCGCTGGTGGCCTGGGTCAAGGAGCACGGCCTGCGTTCGCGAAGGGTGGCGTCGGTGTGCACCGGGGCGTTCCTGTTGGCCGCCAGCGGCTGGCTGGACGGACGGCGCGTGGTGACGCACTGGACCCGCTGCGAACAACTGGCCGAGCAACATCCGCAATTGCGGGTGGAACCCAACCCGATTTTCATCAACGACGGCCCGGTCTGGACCTCGGCCGGGGTCACGGCCGGCATCGACCTGGCCCTGGCGCTGGTGGAGGAGGACCTGGGCCGTGCGGTGGCGCTGGAGGTCGCCCGGCACTTGGTGGTGTTCCTCAAGCGTCCCGGTGGGCAATCGCAGTTCAGCGTGACCTTGTCGCTGCAAAAGCAGGGCAGTCGGTTTGATGACCTGCATGCCTGGATCGCCGAAAACCTCACCCGCGACCTGGGCCTGTCGAGCCTGGCCGCCGAGGTCGGTATGAGCGAACGCAGCTTTGTGCGGCACTATCGCGCCGACACTGGCCAGACCCCGGCGCGGGCGGTGGAGTTGATTCGCGTGGAAACCGCTCGCCGCCTGCTGGCCGACACGGCGGTGTCGATCAAGCGGGTGGCGGTGCAATGTGGCTTCGGCAGCGAAGAAACCCTGCGTCGCAGTTTCCTGCGGGCCATGGGCGTGACACCCCAGGCCTATCGCGAGCGGTTCGCCGTCAGCCCTCAAGCAGATCCAGCAATGCCTTGAGCGTGGCCTCGGGGGCTTCCTGGGGAATGTTATGGCCAACACCGGGCAGCACTCGGCGCTCATAGAAACCCGTGAAATGTTCGACGTCTTCGTCGTGTTCCGACGCGGGCCCCACGCCGTCGTCGGCACCGCACAGGGAAATGCTCGGCACGCTGATGGCCGGTTGTGCCGCCAGCCGTTCCTCCATCCACTCCAGCGTCGGGTCGCCCGGTGCGTACATGAACCGATGACGGTAGGAGTGGATCACCACGTCGACGAAGTCCGGGTTGTCGAACGACGCAGCACTGAGGGGATACCGTTCGGCGCCACGTTTCCAGGTCGGTGACCACAGGCGCCAGAGCAATTCACACAGTTCACGTCGGTTCTGGGTCAGGCCCTCGACACCCCGCGCCGTGTGGAAATAGTACTGGTACCACAGGCGATGTTCGGTTTCCGGGGCCAGCGGCTGCGTGGAACGTGGAATGTCCTGCAGGTTGTAGCCGTCGCCGGTCACTAGGCAGCGAACGCGCTCGGGCCACAGCGCCGCGACGATACACGCCGCCCGACCGCCCCAGTCGTAGCCGCACAGCGCCGCCTGGGGGATGGAGAGTGCGTGCATCAGGTCCAGCAGGTCCTGGGCCAGCGCGGCTTGCTGGCCGGAGCGCAGGATGGCCGGGTTGTTGAACCGGGTCGGGCCGTAGCCGCGCAGGTAGGGCACGATGACCCAATATCCACGCTCGGCCAAGGCGGGCGCGACTTCATCGAAAGCCCTGGGGTCGTAAGGAAAACCGTGCAGCAGGATGACTGGCTCGCCGCTGGCGGGACCCTGTTCTTCGTAGGCGATGCGCAACAGCGGCGTCACTGCGAAGTTGACCTTGGGATCGAGGTTCATGTTGGCCTCCGGCATTGCTCGGTTGCGGTCAGGCGGGTTCCTGGTTCACGTATTTGGCCCGATCCGGCGTGAACGTCACGATCATGTTCGTGCTGGAACAGGTCAAGGTGCGCTCTTGGCTCATGTCGATGTCCAGGTCCTCACCGCGCAGCCCCTGCCATTGGGCGAGATACTTGAGACAGCCGAATTTTTCGTTTCTCTTCAGGCTGCGGCTGACGCCACCTTTCCAGCCCAGTACCGGCAACTCACCCTCCAGGCAGCGTTGCGCCAGTTCGGGAAACTTCATCGCGCGGTCGCGGCCGATTTCCCAGCATTTGATCAAGCCCCGGTCCTGGCCTTCCCAGAGGTCTTCGCGGGTCAGGCCTGTTCGGGGTGGGGTGGTGATGGGGCGTTTGATATGGGTCATGTCAGGTCCTTGAGTCGGGTTTTTATCGGGCAGCTCCGCTGCACCCGTGAGCATCGATCTTAGGAGGGGTTGGCGGGGCTGGCAACTTCTAACGGGACGTCACGATAAATGGGAAGCCGGTACTGCAATGCTCTTGTGGCGAGGGAGCTTGCTCCCGCTGGGTTGCGAAGCGACCCCACGATTTTTGCGCCTGCTACGCAGTCGAGCGGGAGCAAGCTCCCTCGCCACGGGGTTTGTGTCCTACAAAAAATTAGGTGAACCGGAATTTTCTGACGAGTCGTGTCGGTTGCCGGTTCGGAAGGGGCGGGGATAGGCTTTGCTCGTCGCTGCAAAATCAGCGACCGGGTTTGGTCACCCGTCCAATGTCAGGCGCACACGCGCCAACCTCAGCATGTCGGCGCTTTTTTGTGTGCTTGTCGGTATGCTTTGCGGTGGGCTGTGCGCGGGGCACTTTCGAGTGCGCCGGGTGCCTGACTTCCCGGTTGACCAACCTGCGTATAGCCCACCACCCTCGTTTGGTCACGAGGTGGGTGAGCTCAACTTCAAGTCAGGAGTTTCACAATGGTCAAGATCACCCCCAACCCTCCACGCGCCGAAGACCTTTCTGCCTACACCACCCTCGACACAAAAAAACTCCGCGAAGCCGCCGACCGGGCGCTGAACATTCACCTGTCTCCCACCCCAACCAAACCCGATACCCAGGACGGCCAGGTTTTCACCGTGGTCCCCGGGCTAAACACCGAATCGGTGCTGACCAGCCTCAGCGAAACCCTGGCCTCGGCCGATGCCATGGTCAGTGATCTGGCGTTCGAGCTGGAAGGGTCGCGGCGGCATGTGGCGTTGGGTATTCAGCAGTTGATCGAGCTGGCCAAGTTGCTGGCCAATCGAGCTTTGGATGACATCGAATTGGCCGACTCAACGCGATAGCCAGCGCACCGCTTTCCCTGTGGCGAGGGAGCTTGCTCCCGCTGGGTTGCGAAGCGACCCCCATACCAGACGCTGATTCTTTGGAGGCTGGAAGATTTTGCGCCTGCTGCGCAGTCGAGCGGGAGCAAGCTCCCTCGCCACAGGGACTGTGCCCAGTCTGAAGGGCTACTCAGTTCACGGCTGCCAATGAGTCTTCTCCCCACTCAATTTGCGATCCAGGAAGCTCGCCGCGCTGATCAGTGCCAGGTGGGTCAGGGCTTGGGGCGTGTTGCCCAAGTGGTAGCCGTGGCTGTCGAATTCTTCAGCGTACAGCCCCAGCGGGTTGGCGTAGCGCAGCAGTTGTTCGAATTCCAGCTGGGCTTTTTCCACGCGGCCGGCGCGGGCCAGGCATTCGACGTACCAGAACGAGCAGGCCGCGAATGAGCCTTCGATGCCGCGGAGGCCGTCGATGGGGCTGTCGTCGTTGCGGTAGCGATAGACCATGCCGTCGCGCACCAGGTTTTTTTCGATGGCATCGAGTGTCGAGAGCCAGCGCGGGTCGCGGGCGCTGACGAACCGCACCAGCGGCATCAACAGCATCGAGCCGTCCAGGGCGGTGCTGCCCAGGCGCTGGATGAAGTGCTGGTGTTCGTCGTTCCAGAAGTTCGTCCAGATGTCCTGGTAGATGGCCTGGCGCGTTTCGTCCCAGCGGGCGAACGGGGCGGGCAGGGAGCGTTTTTCGGCCAGGCGGATGGCGCGATCCACCGCGACCCAGCACATCAGCCGCGAATGCAGGAAATGCTGTTTGTCGCCGCGCATTTCCCAGATACCCACATCCTTGTTCTGCCAGACCTTGCACACTTGATCGACCACGTCGACGGTGTGTTTCCAGCCTTGATGGGAGATCGCCTCGCCGTATTTGTTGACCAGGTACACCGCGTCCATCAGTTCGCCGAAAATGTCCAACTGCACTTGTTTGTAGGCCAGGTTGCCGATGCGCACCGGTCGGGCATTGCCAAAGCCGCTCAGGTGCGGCAGCTCGGTTTCCGGCAGTTCCAGCCTGCCGTCCAGACCGTAGAGAATATTGAGTTTGGTCGGTTGATCACAGCAGTCACTGACCCGACTGCGCAGCCAGCGCATGTAGGCGTTGGCTTCTTCGACGAAGCCCAGGCGCATGAACGCATAGACGGTAAAGGAAGAGTCGCGGATCCAGGTGTAGCGATAATCCCAGTTGCGTTCGCCGCCGCGGGTTTCTGGCAGGCCGAAGGTGGCGGCGGCGAGGATGGCGCCGTGTTTGCGCGAGGTCAGCAGCTTCAGCGCCAGGGCCGAGCGGTTGACCACTTCCCGCCAGCGTCCGCGGTAGGTGGACTGGCCGATCCAGCCGCGCCAGAACGCCAGGGTGCGTTCCAGGCAAATCGCGCTGACATCGTCCTGAAGGCGCGGGTCGTCGATGCCACCCAGCAGGAATTCGGCGCTCTGGCCCTGCGCCAAGGTGAACTCGGCCACCGCCGCATTGCCGTCCAGCGTCATGGGCTGGTCGGAGCATAAGCGCAGGCTCGGTTGCCCCGGCGCCTCGAAACAGATGTGGGCAGCGTCCTGGCGCGCAGTGGTGGCGGCCCGGGCGTAGTCATGCCGTACGGCGCAGCGCATGCGAAACGTCGCGCTGCCGACGGTCATGTGCACTTTGCGCATCAGCACCGGTAAATCATCCTCGCTGTCACCGATGGGCAGCAGGTCGGTGACTTCCACCACGGCGCCGTCGCTCAGCCAGCGGGTTTGCAGCACGTTGGTGTCGGGCAGGTAGATCTGCTGGCGGCGGGCATTCGGCAGGTCCGGGGCCAATTGGAAAATGCCCGCTTCGGGCGTATCCAGCAGCGCACAGAAGATCGATGGGCTGTCGAATTCCGGCCAGCAGAAAAAATCTATGCTGCCTTGGTCATTGACCAGCGCGGCGCTGCGCATGTCGCCGATGATGCCGTGGTTCTCGATGGGGCTTTGCGGTTCGTCATGATCAGCCATTGCCGCGAAACCCCGGATAAAGGCTCATCCCGCCATCGATGAACAGCGTGGTGCCCACCACATAATCGGACAGGTCCGAGGCCAGCCAGACTACCGCGTTGGCGACGTCCTCCACAGCGCCGACGCGACCGTAAGGAATCAGCTCCAGCAGTTTCTGTTCCTGCTCGCCCTCGGTGGCGTCATGGTTGATGGGCGTGCGGATGGCGCCGGGGGCGATGCTGTTGATGCGGATGCGTTGGTGGCTGGTTTCCTGGGCCAGGCTCTGCATCAGCAGATCGACCCCGCCCTTGGACGCGGCGTAATTGGCGTGGCCCGCCCAGGGAATGCGCTGGTGCACCGAGCTCATGTGGATGATCTTGCCGGCGGCCCGGGACACGCCCTGGCGAATGCCCTGGCGGGTGAAAATCCGCAGGGCGGCGCGAGCGCAGAGGAACTGGCCGGTGAGGTTGGTGCCGATCACGGTGTTCCAGTCTTCCAGGCGCATGTCGACGGTGGCGGCGTCTTTTTGCAGGCCGGAGTTGGCGACCAGGATATCCAGCGCGCCAAACGCTTCAAGGGTCTGGGCGAACAGCCGCTCGACGTCCGGCTCCTTCGACACATCGGCCCCGACGGCGATGGCGCGGCCGCCGTTGGCGTTGATTTCACGGGCCAGGTCTTGCGCCGGGCCTTCGCTGGAGTGGTAGTTGAGTACCACCGCGGCACCCGCGTCTGCCAAGGCCCTGGCCGCGCCTGCGCCAATGCCGGAGCTGGCACCGGTGACTAGGGCAACCTGTCGGGCGAGGGATATCTGCATGGGCTTAGCACCTTGAGTGGAGGGCTTTACCTGCTGACTGGTGTGAGGTGGTTGGAGTTCACTTGGGTGAAGCGATCTTCACACTTCAGCCACGTACGGACGCTAAACCTGTGGCGAGGGAGCTTGCTCCCGCTGGGCTGCGAAGCAGCCCCAAAACCTGACACCTCGATCATTCAGGTAGATTGAGATTACCTTTGGAGGGCCTGCTGCGCAGCCCAGCGGGAGCAAGCTCCCTCGCCACAGGTCTGTGTTCACACAAGTAGTGTTTGACCGCTACCAACCCCGCCCCGAATTCACCCAGAAATTCACCGACAACGACGTGGACACTGACTCCACCTGATGGAACCAGCCTTCCGGCAAAAACAGCAAATCCCCAGCCTCCAATGTCACGCGCAGGAAGGTCACGTCGCGAGCGTGGGGGAAGCGTTGGTAGTCCGGCGCGTCCGGGTTGAAATCACAGCCGTCCAGCCCACCTTGGGGCGCCGTGGACCAGGTGCCCAGGGCCTCGCGGTGGTGAGGCGCGGCGAGGGTGAAGGTTTTCTGGCCCCAGACCTGGGCGAACAGGTTGTCGGTGTCGTCGCGGTGCAGCGGCGTCAGGGTGCCCTTGGGGCCGATCCAGATGCGCGGTGGGATGAACAGCGACGGGTCGAAATAGGGCGGGTATTGGATCTGCTCCATCAATTGCGCCGGCAGGATGTTGTTGCCCATGTAGGCCGGTGGTTCGCCGTCGGCGCCCTTGACCGCCGGGCTGTCGAGGGAGGCAATGAAGTCGGCCATGGACGTGGAGCGGAAGTCCCGTTCGGTAGAGAAGGTTTTCTTCACGTAGTCGCCGTGACGGGTGATGCCTTGCAGTTCGGCAAAATGCACCAGGGACTCCTCGCGGCTGAGCTTGAACAACGGCCAGTCCTGCAAGGCATCGCTGATAACCACCGGAATGCCATGGGGCAGATAGCGTGCTTGAAACTCCTGCACCGACAGCTCGCTGCGAGGACGACGCTCGACGCTGCGTTGAGTGGGCAGGCTGGCGGTGAGTTTTTCGCTGAAGCGCGACGGGGTGGGGTAGCGCTTGTTCATGTCGACCTTTTCCACCACGCCACCGCCATGCCGGGCATGGTCGATGATCTGCGGCAGCAACGTCGCCAGGCCCATGTTACCGCCGATCTTCAGGCGCCCGCTGGCGAACAGTTCTTCGACATTGGCCATGCCCGCCATGATCCCGAGAAAATCCTTTTCCGCCACCTCGATGGTGACGTCGGGGCTGCTGTGGCGGCCAACCTGGGTGCGACTGCTGGCCTTGACCTCGGACCAGTACGCCTGGTGCGGGCCGAACACGAATTGGAAGACGCCTTCGATACCAACGGCGCCGGCATTGGCGAACAGCTTGCCCAGGATGGTTTGCAGGTCCACGGCGGTCACTCTTGCGGGTTTTTGGTCTTAGTAGGTAACGAGGGCCTGGAGCAGAAATTTAGCCCCCATCGCTGCGTCATCGACCGTCGCCCTAGCGCGTCGCGACCATGAACACCCGGGGAAATGGCAGCAGCACGGTGCCATCGTCCAGGGCGGGATAAGCCTGTTCGATCGCCTTGAGGTACTGCGCCAGATACTGCTCGCGTTGCGCCTCATCCAGCGGTTCGAGAAACGGGCGCAAGCCGCTGCCCTTGAACCACTCCACCACGCCTGCGGCGCCACCGGCCAAGGGGTGATGGTAGGTGGTGCGCCACACATCGACGCGGCTGCAGTGGGGCTTGAGAATCGCGTAATAGGTGCTGGCGTCCTCTACCTCGGTCCGTGAATCAGCCGCCCCGGCCAGTTGACTGGCCCACGGGCCGTTGGCGGCGATTTCCCGCATCAGGCGGTGGGAGGGCTGGTGCAGGGTGTCGGGCATCTGGATCGCCAGGCTGCCACCGGGGGCGAGTTTGCCCACCAGCGAGGGCAGCAGGGTGGCGTGGTCGGGCAGCCATTGCAGCACGGCGTTGGCGAAGATCACGTCGTACGGCCCGGGTTCATCCCATTGGCTGATGTCGGCGGTGTCGAACGCCACGGCGGGCAGGCGTTTGCGTGCGGCCTCGACCATGTCGCTGGAACTGTCCAGGCCGCGCACCGTGGCGCCGCTGAAATGTTCCACCAACAGTTCGGTGGAATTGCCCGGGCCACACCCCAGGTCGATCACCGAACGGGCCTGTGTGGGGGGAATGGCGGCGAGCAGGTCCCGGGACGGACGGGTGCGTTCCTGTTCGAAGGTGACGTATTGCTTGGCGGACCAGCCCATGGCGTTCTCCTGTGCGGCGCAGTGAGTCGAGGTGCCGCCAGTATAAGGTCGGGCGAAGACGATGTAGCGAACGTAACGGTTTTGACTAATTCTGTAGGTTACGATTTCGTTATCCTTCCTACACGACCGATCGGAGAAAACCGCAGTGACCCAACTGACCCTGCTGTGCCTGCCTTATTCCGGCGCCAGCGCGATGGTGTACAGCCGTTGGCGGCGCACATTGCCGCAGTGGCTGCATGTGCAACCGGTGGAACTGCCGGGGCGCGGGGCGCGCTTCGACGAGCCGCTGCACACCGACATGGGCCCGTTGGCGATGCAACTGGCGCGGGAGCTGTCCGCGACGCTCCAGGCCCCTTACGCCTTGTTCGGTCACAGCCTGGGCGCGCTGCTGGCCTGCGAGATCGGCCATGCCCTGCGTGAGCTCGGCTGCCCGGAACCGGTAGCGCTGTTTGCGTCCGGCACCGCGGCACCGACGATGCGGGCCGACTACGACCGCGGTTTCGCCGAACCGAAAACCGACGCTGAACTGATCGAGCAACTGCGCACCCTCAACGGTACCAGCGAGGAAATATTGGCCAACGAAGAGCTGATGGCCCTGACCTTGCCGGTCCTGCGAGCCGACTTCCTGCTGTGCGGACGTTTCCAGTCGCGAATCCGACCGCCGCTCAACTGCCCGGTGCATGTGCTCGGTGGCACCGCCGACAAGGCCACCACGGAGCAACTGATTGGCTGGCGCCGGGAAACCACGGGCAGCTTTTCGGTGGACATGCTGGCCGGTGGGCACTTCTTCATTCATGAGCACGAGGCCAAGGTGTTGCGGCTGATCAAGGATCAGTTGAGCGTGCATCATCGGCGGCATGGGTTGGCCATCAGCGCCTGATCCACTGAGCCCGTGACGATCGTTCCCACGCTCCCGCGTGGGAACGCCGCCCGGGACGCTCCGCGTCCCCTGTGTGACGCAGAGCGTCACCGGATGCATTCCCACGCAGAGCGTGGGAACGATCAGAAATCCTCGTTCTATCCCTCTTCCTGATACAAATTCCCAAACGCTAATTTTTCCGGTCTGCATTCGTTTTATAGGGACGACTTGCCTTTGTGCCTTGTGCCCACTGATTCCGGATACCCCAGAAATGAATGCTGAAGACGCCTTGAAACTTGCTCGCCGGTTTATCGGGTTGCCCCTGGACAAGCGCCGGATGTTCCTCGCGGCGCTGGCCAAGGAGGGCGTGGAGTTCAGCGGTTTCCCCATCCCCCAGGGCGTCGAGGCCGAGGATCGCCAGGCCTTGTCCTATGCCCAGCAGCGCATGTGGTTCCTTTGGCAACTGGAGCCGGACAGTGGCGCCTACAACCTGCCTGGGGCGGTGCGGCTCAGCGGAGTGTTGAGCCTGCCGGCCCTGGAGCAAGCCTTCGCCAGCCTGGTGGCGCGGCATGAAACCCTGCGCACAGTGTTCCAGCGCCAGGCCGACGACCGCCTCCTGCAAGTGCCGGCCAGCGCGCCCCTGGTGATCGACCACGCGGACTTCAGTGCCATGCCGGCCGACGAGCGCGAGCAGGCGGTTCGCCTGGCTGCCGAGGCTCAGTCGATGCGGCCCTTCGACCTGGCCTGCGGCCCGTTGCTGCGGGTCGAATTGCTCAAGCTCGATGAGCAGGAGCACGTGCTGCTGCTGACCCTGCACCACATCGTTTCCGACGGTTGGTCCATGAACGTGTTGATCGATGAGTTCATCCGTTTCTACGACGCCCATGAGGCGGGCGTTGCACCGCAGTTGGCCGACTTGCCGATCCAGTACAGCGACTACGCCCTGTGGCAACGCCGTTGGCTGGAGGCCGGCGAGCTGCAGCGGCAACTCGATTACTGGCAAGCGCAACTGGGCGACGAGCATCCGGTGTTGGAGCTGCCCCTCGACTACCCACGCCCGATGCTGCCGAGCTATCGCGGTCGTCGCCTGGAACAGGTGGTGGAGGCCGAGCTGGTCGAGCAACTGCGCGGCGTGGCCCGGCAACAGGGGGTCACCTTGTTCATGCTGTTGCTGGGTACCTTCAGTATCCTGCTGCACCGTTACACCGGACAAGACGACCTGCGGGTCGGGGTTCCGGTCGCCAACCGCAACCGCCAGGAAATCGAAGGGCTGATCGGTTTCTTCGTCAACACCCAGGTGTTGCGGGTGCAAGTGGATGGCCAGGCCCGCCTTGGCGACCTGTTGCGTGACGTCAAGGAAACCGCCCTCGGCGCCCAGGCCCACCAGGACCTGCCCTTCGAACGACTGGTCGAGGCGCTGAAGCTTGAGCGCAGCCTGAGCTACAACCCATTGTTCCAGGTGATGTACAACCACCAGCCGGAGGTGGCCGACGTCACCACGCTGAAAGTCGGCAGCGGTCTGGAGCTGGGTGTCATCGAGTGGGAATCGCGCAGCACCCAGTTCGACTTGAGCCTGGACACCTACGAAAAGGGCGGCCAATTGCATGCCGCGTTCACCTACGCCAGTGATTTGTTCAACCCCGAAACCATCGAGCGCATGGCGCGGCACTGGACGCTGCTGTTGCGCAACATCGTCGCCGACCCACAGCAGCGGGTCGGCGAACTCGCGTTGCTGGCGCCGGCTGAATATCGCCAGTTGGTGACAGAGTGGGGACGCCACGACACGACCTGGCCGAGCGAGCGCCCGGTACACGAGCTGTTCGAGGCGCAAGCTGAACGCAGCCCGGACGTCATCGCCTTGATCTGCGACGGACAACGATTGACCTACGGCCAGCTCAACGCCCGATCCAATCGCCTGGCGCGCACGTTGGTGGCGGCGGGTGTCGGTCCTGATGTGCTGGTGGGCATTGCCGTCGACCGCAGCCTGGAACTGGTGGTCGCCATTCTTGCCGTGCTCAAGGCTGGTGGTGCGTACGTGCCGCTGGACCCTCAGTACCCGGTTGATCGCCTGCGGTTCATGATTCAAGACAGCGCCAGTCGCCTGCTCCTGACCCAAAGCCATTGGCTTGAACGTCTGCCTGTGCCCGAGGGCGTGCGTTGCTTGTGCCTGGATCAGAGCCCGTCTTGGGAAGACGCCGAGCCCGGCAATCTGCAACGCCAGGTGTGGGCCGACAGTCTGGCCTACGTCATGTTCACCTCCGGCTCGACCGGGCGCCCGAAAGGCGTCGGCATCAGTCATGGCGCGCTGAGCAAGCATGCGTTCGCCTCCCAGCACTATTACGGCTTGAGCAGTGCCGACTGCGTGCTGCAATTCGCCACGTTCAACTTCGATGCCTTTGGCGAGCAACTGTTCGGGCCGCTGACCTGCGGCGCCTCGGTGCTGCTGCGTGGCAACGAGGTGTGGGACAGCGAAACCCTGTACCGCCACATCGTCGAGCAGGGCATTACGGTCATGGACCTGACCACCGCCTACTGGAACATGATCGCCAAGGAGTTCGCCGCTGTCGGCCCACGTGACTACGCGGCGCTGCGCCAGGTGCACAGCGGTGGCGAGGCGATGCCGCCCGAAGGCGTGCAGGCCTGGCGCCGGGCCGGGCTCGATCAGGTCAAGCTGCTCAACACCTACGGCCCGACCGAAGCCACGGTCACCGCCACCACCCTTGATTGCAGCGATTACGTCTTCAATCGCCGTCCGCTGCCGCTGACCTTGCCCATTGGCCAACCGCTGCCAGGCCGGCACACTTATCTGCTCGATGCACACCTTGAGCCCACGCCGGTGGGCGTGGTCGGCGAGCTGCTGATTGGCGGCGAGCTGCTGGCGCGCGGTTACTTCCAGCGTCCGGGCTTGACCGCCGAACGGTTCACTCCCGATCCGTTCTCCACCACCGGCGCGCGTTTGTATCGTACGGGCGACCTGGCACGCTTCAACACCTTGGGCCAGATCGAATACGTCGGTCGCGTTGACCATCAAGTAAAGATCCGCGGTTTGCGCATCGAGCTGGGCGAAGTCGAAGCACGCCTGCTGGAACTGGACGCGGTAAACGCAGCCGTCGTGCTGGCGGTGCAGGGTGGCAGCAGCCTGCAACTGGTGGGCTACGTGGTGCCCCAGGATGCATCGCTGGTGTCGGCCTCGGCCGAGGTGCAGGGCGCGGTGCGGGACACCCTGAAGGCGCAGCTCAAGGATCACCTGCCGGATTACATGGTGCCCACGCAATGGCTGTTTCTGGCGCAATTGCCGCTGAGCCCCAACGGTAAGCTCGACCGCAAGGCCTTGCCTTCAGCCGATGCCAGCCAGCTGCAGCAAGCCTTCATCGCGCCCCGCAGTGAGCTGGAACGAGGCATCGCGGCCATTTGGCAGGACGTGCTCAAGCTTGAACAGGTCGGCCTGACCGACAACTTTTTCGAACTGGGCGGCGACTCGATCATCTCGATCCAGGTGGTCAGCCGTTCGCGACAGGCCGGGATCCATTTCACCCCCCGTGACCTGTTCCAGCATCAAACCGTACAAGGCCTGGCGAGTGTCGCGCAGCAGGGCGGCAGTGGCCTGCAGATCGATCAAGGGCCGGTCAGCGGCGAGCTGCCGTTGCTGCCCATCCAGCAGGTGTTTTTCGAGGACACCATTGCCCAGCGTCACCACTGGAACCAGGCTGTCCTGTTGCGCAGCCACCTGCCGTTGCAGGCGCCAGCGCTGACGCAGGCCCTCAACGCCTTGGTGGCGCATCACGATGCCTTGCGTTCGCGCTTCACCGAAACCCCGACGGGCTGGCGCGCCGACGTGGCGCCGGTGGCGATCGACCCCGAGTTGCTGTGGACCGCGGATAACCTGAGCGCCGCTGAGCTGCAAGACCTCTGTGCCAAGGCCCAGCGCAGCCTGGATTTGCAAAGGGGCCCGCTGCTGCGTGCAGTACTGGCGAACATGGCCGATGGCAGCCAGCGTCTGTTACTGGCCGTGCACCACCTGGCCGTGGACGGCGTGTCGTGGCGCATCCTGCTGGAAGACCTGCAACGGGCTTATCAACAGGCCAGCGCCGGAGCCGCCCTCCAGTTGCCGGCCAAGACCAGCGCCTACAAGGCCTGGGGCGAACATCTGCAGGCCTACGCGAGCACTGAAACGCTGCGCGCCGAATTGACCTTCTGGCAGCAACAACTGCAAGGCGCCATGATGGATCTGCCCTGGGACAATCCCCAAGGCAGCCGGCAAAGCCGATACGCAAAAGTGCTGCACAGCCGACTCGACAAAACCCTCACCCAGCAACTGCTGCAACAGGCCCCCGCGGCATATCGCACCCAGGTCAACGACCTGCTGCTGACCGCCCTGGCGCGAGTGATCTGCCGCTGGACCGGGCATGCCGACACGCTGATTCAACTGGAAGGCCATGGCCGCGAAGAGCTGTTCAGTGACGTCGATCTGACCCGTACGGTCGGCTGGTTCACCAGCCTGTTCCCGGTGCGGCTGACTCCTGCCGATAGCGTGGGCGCCGCGATCAAGCAGATCAAGGAGCAGTTGCGGGCGATCCCGAACAAGGGCATAGGTTTTGGTGTGCTGCGCTACCTGGGCGCCGACGCGGCACAAGCCTGTCTCAAGGCCTTGCCATTGCCGTGCATCACCTTCAATTACCTCGGTCAGTTCGACGGCAGTTTCGATGCCAGCGAGGGCGCGCTGTTCAGCCCGGCGGGCGAAAGCGCCGGGCTCGAGCAGAGCCTCGATGCGCCGCTGGACAACGGGCTGGGCATCGAGGGCCAGGTCTATGACGGCGAGCTCGACTTGCGTTGGACGTTCAGCAGTGAGCAATTCAACGAGGCGACCATCGCCCGTCTGGCCGATGACTATGCCCGCGAACTGGAAGCGCTGATCGGCCATTGTTGCCAGGCCCAATCCATGGGCACCACACCGTCGGACTTCCCGCTGGCGCGCATCACCCAGGCGCAGTTGGACGCGATCCCAGTGCCGGCTGCCGCTATCGAGGACATCTACCCACTGTCGCCGATGCAGCAAGGCATGCTGTTCCACACCTTGTACGAGCAGGGCACCGGCACCTACATCAACCAACTGTGCGTGGATGTCGATGGCCTCGACCCCGAACGTTTCCGCGCCGCGTGGCAGGCGACCCTGGACGCCCATGAGATCCTGCGCAGCGGCTTCATCTGGCAGGGCGAGTTGCAGGAGCAGTTGCAGATCATCCACCGCCGCCTGGTGCTGCCTTACACCTTGCTCGACTGGCGCGGGCGCCATGATGTCGCCCAGGCCCTCAGGGATTTCACCGCCGCTGACCTGGCCAAGGGGTTCGACATGACCCAGGCCGGGCTGCTGCGGGTCACGCTGATTCAGTTGAGCGATGAGCGTCATCACCTGATTTTCACCAACCATCACATTCTGATGGACGGCTGGAGCAGCGCGCAGATGCTTGGCGAAGTGCTGCAACGCTACGCCGGTCAACAGCCGCCGCGTCCGGTCAGCCGCTATGCCGATTACATCCAATGGTTGCAGCGCCAGGACACGGCCCTCAGCGAAACGTTCTGGCTGGGGCAACTGGCCGATCTCCAGGAGCCGACGCTGCTGGCGAACGCCGCCGCGGCGAGTGCTGAAGTGCGCAGCGAAAGCGCTCACGCGCTCAGGCATTACACGCTGGATGCGCCGCGCACGGGCCGTCTCAACGCATTCGCCCGTCAGCAGAAAGTCACCGTCAACACCTTGGTGCAAGCGGCGTGGTTGCTGCTGTTGCAGCGTTATACCGGCAGCGATTGCGTGGCGTTCGGCACCACCGTGGCCGGGCGACCGGCAGAACTGGTTGGCATCGAACAACAGGTCGGCCTGTTCATCAACACCTTGCCAGTGATCGCAGGCTCGCGTCCGGACCAGACGGTCGCTGCCTGGCTGGCCGCCGTGCAAGCCCGGAACCTGAGCCTGCGCGAATTCGAGCACACACCGCTGGCAAACATCCAGCGCTGGGCCGGGCAGGGCGGGGGAGCGCTGTTCGACAGCCTGCTGGTGTTCGAAAACTTCCCGATCTCCGCGGCGTTGCAACGTGGCACCGCCCAAGGCGTGGTGTTCGGCGAAGTCGCCAACCAGGATCAGACGCATTACCCGCTGACCCTGGGCGTGACCTTGGGCGAGACGCTGGCGCTGCACATGAGTTTTGACCAGGCGCATTTCAGCGTCGCGACCATCGAGCGCTTGAGTGCGCAATTGCTGCACCTGCTGGAACGGTTTGCCGAATCCGCCGAGCGTCGCCTCGGCGAGATCGCCCTGGCCAGCGCTGAGGAACACCAGGCGCAACAGGCTGCCAACCACCCGCAACCGTACCCGACCGACATCGCCGTGCATCAACGCATCGCCCATCTGGCGGCGCTGAAACCGCACAGCACCGCGGTGATCTTCGATGGACAACGTTTTAGCTACGGCGACATCGACCGTCGGGCCAACCAATTGGCTCATGCACTGGTCGCCCGTGGCGTGGGCCCGGAAACCCGCGTCGGCGTGGCCCTGCCGCGCAGCGAAGGGGTGATCGTCGCGCTGCTGGCGGTGCTCAAGGCCGGCGCTGCCTACGTGCCGCTGGACACCAGCTACCCCCGTGAACGCCTGGCGTACCTGATCGAGGATTCGGGGCTGGCGCTGTTGCTCACCGATTCTCGCGTGTCGGCGCAGTTGCCCCTGGAACGTGCCGCACAGGTGCTGGAACTCGATCGCCTGGACCTGAGCCTGCAACCCATTCATGCACCTGCGATCGAGGTCGATCCACAGAACCTTGCCTACGTGATCTACACCTCCGGTTCCACCGGCAATCCCAAGGGTGTGAGCGTGGCCCATGGACCGCTGGCGATGCACTGCCAGGCCATCGGCGAGCGCTATGAAATGCAGGGCAGCGATTGCGAATTCCATTTCATGTCCTTCGCCTTCGACGGTGCCCACGAACGCTGGCTCACCAGCCTGACCCACGGCGCCTCGCTGCTGATTCGCGACGACAGCCTGTGGACCCCGGAGCAAACCTACAACGCGATGCGCGAGCATGGCGTGACCGTGGTGGCGTTCCCGCCGGTGTACCTGCAACAACTGGCCGAACACGCCGAGCGCGAAGGCAACCCACCCAAGGTGCGCATCTATTGCTTCGGCGGCGATGCGGTGCCCAACGCCAGTTTCGAACGGGTCAAGCGCGCCCTCGATCCGGACTTCATCATCAACGGCTATGGCCCGACCGAAACCGTGGTCACGCCGCTGATCTGGAAGGCCGGCCGTGACGTGACGTGCGGCGCCGCGTATGCGCCCATCGGCAGCCGCATCGGCGACCGCAGCGCCTACGTGCTGGATGCTGACTTGAACCTGCTGCCCCAAGGCATGGCCGGCGAGTTGTACCTGGGCGGCAGCGGCCTGGCTCGGGGCTACCTGAACCGCTCGGGGCTGACGGCCGAGCGGTTTGTCGCTGATCCATTCAGTGCTGAAGGCGGCTTGCTGTACCGCACCGGCGACCTGGTGCGCCAACGCGCCGACGGCACCTTCGATTACCTGGACCGTATCGACAACCAAGTGAAGATCCGCGGTTTCCGCATCGAACTGGGCGAAGTCGAGGCCAGCCTGCAAGCCCTGGATGGCGTGCGCGAAACGGTCGTCGTGGCCCAGGAAGGCCCGGCTGGCAGTGGCAAGCGTCTGGTGGCCTATGTGGTGGCCGATGCGTCGGCGGCCCCGCGTGAGGCGTTCGCCGAGCACCTGCGCGAACAGCTCAAGGCGACCCTGCCAGCGCACATGGTCCCGGCCTATCTGCTGCTGCTTGAACGCTTGCCGCTGACCCCCAACGGCAAGCTCGACCGCAAGAACCTGCCCAAGCCCGACGTCAGCCAATTGCAGCAAACCTACGTGGCGCCGCGCAGCCCGCTGGAGCAGCAACTGGCGACCATCTGGCAGGACGTGCTCAAGCTTGGGCAAGTCGGCCTGCAGGACAATTTCTTCGAACTGGGCGGCGATTCCATCGTCTCGATCCAGGTGGTCAGTCGCGCCCGCCAGGCCGGTATCCAGTTCACGCCGAAGGATCTGTTCCAGCACCAGACCATCGAGGCCCTGGCCGCCGTGGTCCAGACGGGCGCGCCGCTGCAACCGATCGACCAGCAACCCGTGACCGGCGAAACCGCACTGCTGCCGATCCATCAATGGTTCTTCGCCCAACCGATCCCCGACCGTCATCACTGGAACCAATCGGTGATGCTCAAGCCGACGCAGGCGCTGGATGCACAGGCGCTGGAGCAGGCCTTGGGCGCGCTGATCGAGCACCACGACAGCTTGCGCCTGGACTTTATCGAGCAGGGCGAAGGCTGGACCGCGCGTTACCGTGACGTCGAGGCGCAGGCCGCTGGCACGCTGCTGTGGCAGGCCGACGTCGCCGATCTCGCTGAGCTGGAAGTGCTGGGCAACCGGGCCCAGCGCAGCCTGCAACTGGACGGCGGCCCGCTGCTGCGCGCGCTGCTGGCGAACCTCGCCGATGGCACGCAGCGGCTGTTGCTGATCGTGCATCACTTGGTGGTGGACGGGGTGTCCTGGCGGATTCTGTTCGAAGACCTGCAAAGCGCTTACCGGCAGATGCTCGCGGGCACGGCGGTGCAACTGCCGGGCAAGACCAGTGCGGTCCAAGCCTGGAGCGCCGCGTTGCAGGACTACGCGGCCAGCGCACCCTTGCAGGCCGAACTGGGCTTTTGGCAGCAACAGTTGCAAGGCGCTTCGGCGGGGTTGCCGTGGGATAATCCCCAGGGCGGGCAGCAACACAGCCAAGCCGTGACGATTCGCACGGCACTCGATAAAACCCTCACCCGGCAACTGTTGCAGCAGGCCCCGGCGGCCTACCGCACCCAGGTCAACGACCTGCTGCTGACCGCGCTGGCGCGGGTGATGGTGCGCTGGACCGGCGACGACAGCGTGTGGGTGCAACTCGAAGGCCACGGCCGCGAAGAGTTGTTCGCCCACGTCGACCTGACTCGTACCGTCGGCTGGTTCACCAGCCTGTTCCCCGCGAAGCTGACCCCGGCTGCCGATCTCGGCGCCTCGCTGAAGCAGATCAAGGAGCAACTGCGCGCCATTCCCAACAAGGGCATTGGCTTCGGCGCCTTGGCGCACCTGGGCGATGACTCTGCGCGCCAAACCCTGCAAGCCTTGCCGAAACCGCAACTGACCTTCAACTACCTCGGCCAGTTTGACGGCAGCTTCGATGGGGCCGACGAGGCCTTGTTCGTGCCGACCACCGAGCGCGGCGGCGAAGAAGTGAACCTGCAAGGCCCGCTGGGCAGCCCGCTGGCCCTCGACGGCCAAGTGTTCGGCGGCGAGCTGGACTTGAGCTGGACCTTCAGCGGCGACAGGTTCGACGCCGCGACCATCCAGCGCCTGGCCGATGACTATGTACAGGAACTCACCGCGCTCATCGCCCATTGCTGCGACGACAACAGCCGTGGCGTGACGCCGTCGGATTTCCCCTTGGCGCGGCTGACCCAGGCGCAGCTGGACACCCTGGTCCAACACCCCCAGGCCATCGACGACATCTACCCGCTGTCACCGATGCAGCAGGGCATGCTGTTTCATACCGTGCTCGAGCAGGGCAGTGGCGACTACATCAACCAGATGCGCCTCGACGTCGAGGGCATCGACCCACAGCGTTTCCGCGCCGCCTGGCAAGCCGTGGTCGATGCCCATGACGTCCTGCGCAGCGGCTTCTTCTGGCAGGGCGACCTGGCGCAGCCGGTGCAGATCGTGCAGCGTCAGGTCGAGGTGCCGTTCCGTGTGCTCGACTGGAACGGGCGCACTGATATTGATGACGCCCTGCAAACCCTCGCCGACGCAGAACGTGCCCAAGGCGTGGATCTGACCCGGGCGCCGCTGATGCGCCTGGTGCTGGTGCGCACCGCCTCCGACCGTCATCACCTGATCTACACCAACCATCACATCCTGATGGACGGCTGGAGCAGCGCGCAGTTGCTCGGCGAAGTCTTGCAGCATTACCGGGGTGACAGCGTGGCCCGTCCGGCCGGGCGTTATCGCGATTACATTGCCTGGCTGCAACGTCAGGACGAGGCCGCCAGCGAAGCGTTCTGGACGCCTGCGCTGCGACGCCTGGAAACCCCGACGCGCCTGGCCGACGTCATGGCGAAGCCGGCCCAGGCCCAGGCCGGTCATGGCGATCATGTCCAGGTGCTGGACGAAGCGCTGACCCGACGCCTGGAAGCCTTTGCCCGTGCCTCGAAAGTCACCGTCAACACCTTGGTGCAGGCGGCATGGTTGCTGCTGTTGCAGCGTTACACCGGTCGAGACACGGTGGCCTTCGGTGCGACGGTCGCCGGCCGCCCGGCGGATGTGCCCGGCATCGAGCAGCAGATCGGTCTGTTCATCAACACCTTGCCGGTGATCGCCAGCCCGCGGGCCGAGCAATCCCTGGACAGTTGGCTGCAGGCCGTGCAAGGGCAGAACCTGGCGCTGCGGGAGTTCGAGCACACCGCGTTGCTGGACATCCAGCGCTGGGCCGGGCAGGGCGGTGAAACGCTGTTCGACAGCCTGCTGGTGTTCGAGAACTACCCGATTGCCCAAGCCTTGGAGCAAGGCGCGCCAGACGGCCTACGCTTCGGCCCGGTGGCCACCCAGGAGCAGACCAACTACCCGCTGACGCTGTTGGTGGGCCTCGATCGGCAGTTGTCAGTGCACATGAGCTACCAGCGGGCCAGTTTTGAGCCCGCCAGCGTGGCACGGCTGGCGGCGCACCTGGCTCAACTGTTGGGGCAGATGACCGCCCATGGCGAGCGCTGCCTGGGTGAACTGTCGATGCTTGAGTTCGATGAGCATCAGCGTCTGACCCATGACTGGAACCCGGTGGACGCCCCGTTCGAGCAAACGCTGTGCATTCACCAGATGATCGCTCGTCAGGTCGAAGCCACGCCAGATGCCCTGGCGGTGACCTTCGCCAACACCCGTCTGAGCTACCGCGAATTGGACGGCCAGGCCAATCGCCTGGCCCATAGACTCATCGAACTGGGTGTGGGCCCGGAAGTGCGAGTGGGCGTGGCAATGCCGCGTTCCGAGCAGTTGCTGATTGCCTTGCTGGCGGTGCTCAAGGCCGGTGGCGCCTACGTCCCGCTGGACCCGGACTATCCGGCCGAACGTGTGGCCTACATGCTCGACGACAGCGGCGCGCGGGTGCTGCTGACCGAGCAAGCGGTGGCGGCGACGCTGACCGTTGCGACCGAGACCGCTGTGTTGATGCTGGATCAACTCGACCTGACGCACTACCCGCTGAGCACACCCCACACCCAGGTCATGCCAGACAACCTCGCCTACGTGATCTACACCTCCGGCTCCACCGGCCAGCCCAAGGGCGTGGCGATTGCCCATCGCAACGTGCTGGCGCTGATCGACTGGTCGAAATCGGTCTACAGCTGCGACGATATCCAAGGCGTGCTCGCATCGACTTCCGTGTGTTTCGACTTGTCGGTGTGGGAGCTGTTCGTGACCCTGGCCAATGGCGGCTCGCTGATCATCGCTCGTAACGCGTTGGAGTTGCCGCACCTGCCGGCCCGGGATCAGGTGCGCCTGGTCAACACCGTGCCATCGGCCATCGCCGCGTTGCAGCGCAGCGGTGAAATCCCGGCCAGCGTGCGCATCATCAACCTGGCCGGTGAGCCGTTGAAGCAGAGCCTGGTGGAAGCGCTGTACCAGTGTGGGAGCAAGCACGTCTACGACCTCTACGGCCCTTCGGAAGACACCACCTATTCCACCTGGACCCGCCGCACTTCCGGCGGCACGGCAAACATCGGCCGACCCCTCAAGCACACCGCCAGCTACCTGCTGGACGCTAACCTGCAAGCCGTGCCTCAAGGTGTCTCGGCCGAGCTGTACCTGAGCGGCGCGGGCATCACCCGTGGCTACCTCGGCCGTGCCGCGATGACCGCCGAGAAGTACGTGCCCAACCCGTTTTCCAGCAACGGCGAGCGCTTGTACCGCACCGGCGACCTGAGCCGTTATCGCGTCGATGGCGTGCTCGAATATCAGGGCCGGATCGACCATCAGGTGAAGATCCGCGGCTTCCGTATCGAGCTGGGGGAAATCGAAGCGCGGCTGCTGCAACAACCCGAGGTGCGTGAGGTGGCCGTCCTGGCCCAGGACGCGGCGGGAGGCCAGCAACTGGTGGCCTACGTGGTCGCCCCAGCGCTGAACCTGGACGCCACCGAAGCGCAGCGCGCCCTGCGCGATCAACTCAAGGCCGGTCTCAGGGAACACTTGCCCGACTACATGATCCCGGCGCACCTGCTGTTCCTCGATCAACTGCCGCTGACGCCCAACGGCAAACTCGACCGCAAGGCCTTGCCGGCCCCGGAGACCGGCTTGCTGCAAACCGGTTATGTCGCGCCGGCCAGTGAACTCGAGCAGCAGGTCGCGGCGATCTGGGCCCAGGTGCTCACGGTGGAACGCGTGGGTTTGAACGATCACTTCTTCGAGCTGGGCGGCCATTCGCTGCTGGCGGTCAATGCCGTCTCGCGTCTGGCCCTCGAATTGGGGCTGAGCCTGACCCCGCAACTGATTTTCCAGCATCCCGTCCTGGGGGATTTTGTCGCGCAACTGGACATCGGGGACGGGCCAATCAACGAACAGAAACTGAACAAGCTGGAAGCCCTGCTTGATGAAATGGAGGAAGTCTGATGGATAAGAGTGTTGCTTTGAGGATTGCCAAGCGCTTTATCACTCTGCCGCTGGACAAACGCCGGCTGTACCTGGAAAAAATGCTCGAAGAGGGCGTCTCGCCGGCCAACCTGCCGATCCCCGAGGTGCGCTCCGGGTTTGAACACATCGCGCTGTCCTATGCCCAGGAACGCCAGTGGTTCCTGTGGCAGATGGACCCGCACAGCTCGGCCTATCACATCCCCAGTGCCCTGCGCCTCAAGGGGCCGTTGGACGTGGCCGCCCTGGAGCGCAGCTTCAACGCCCTGGTCGAGCGCCACGAGAGCTTGCGCACCACTTTCATCGAGCATGGCGAGCAGGCCGTGCAGGTCATCCACCCGCACATGCCGCTGCGTATTGCGGTCCACGCGTTGCCCGCCGGTTCGCCAGCCAGCCAGGACGACAGCATCAAGGCCTTCGTCGAGGCGCAAAGCGCGCTCCCATTCGATCTGCGCCAAGGGCCGCTGCTGCGGGTTTCACTGTTGCAAATCGCCGAAGACGACCATGTGCTGGCGCTGATCCAGCACCACATCATCTCCGATGGCTGGTCGATGCAGGTGCTGGTGGATGAACTGGTGCGCTACTACGCCGCCGACACTGCCGGCCAGCCACTGGAACTCCCGGAACTGACCGTGCAGTACGCCGACTACGCCATCTGGCAGCGCCACTGGCTCGAGGCCGGTGAGCGCGAGCGGCAACTGGCCTATTGGCTCCAGACCCTGGGTAGCGAACAACCAGTTTTAGAGCTGCCCCTCGATCACCCACGCCCACCCGTGCAGAGTTTTCGCGGTGCGCGCCTGGACCTGAACCTGTCGCCGGAACTGGGCGCGGCGCTCAAGCAACTGGCCCAACGTGAAGGGGCCAGTTTGTTCATGGTGTTGCTGGCCTCGTTCCAAGCGTTGCTGCACCGCTACAGTGGCCAGCCACAGATCCGCGTCGGCGTGCCCGTGGCCAACCGCAACCGGGTCGAGACCGAGGGCCTGATCGGCTTTTTCGTCAACACCCAGGTGCTCAGTGCCGATGTCGATGGGCAGTTGCCGTTCGATCGTTTGCTCCATCAGGTCAAGCAGGCGGCCATGGCCGCCCAGGCTCATCAGGACTTGCCCTTCGAGCAGTTGATCGAAGCCCTGCAACCGGAACGCAGCCTGAGCCACAGCCCGATTTTCCAGGTCATGTTCAACCACCAGACAGCCGGCGATACCCAGGACCGGCAGTTGCAGCTGCCACGGCTGAGCATCGAGGACCTGGTGTGGGAAGGGCGCACCGCCCAGTTCGACCTGACCCTGGGCACCTATGAAACCGAGCAGGGTGTTGCCGCCGAGCTGACCTACGCCACCGACCTTTTCGAAGCGCAGACCATCGAACGCCTGGCCCATCACTGGCAGAACCTGCTGCAAGGCATTGTCGAGACGCCGCAACAACGTATCGGTGAGTTGCCGTTGCTTGACGCCGCCCAGCAGCGCCTGACGCAGCAAGACTGGTACCGCGTGGCCGACCACGGTGCCGGAACCGGATGCGTGCACTGGCGCATCGCCGAACAAGCGCGCCAGACCCCCGACGCGCTGGCGCTGACCATCGATGGACAGACCCTGACCCATGGGCAACTGGACGCGCGCGCCAACCAGCTCGCCCACCGCTTGATGGCCCTGGGCGTGACGCCTGACCAGCCAGTGGGCATCGCGGTGGAGCGCAGCGTCGAGATGATCGTCGGCCTGCTGGCGATCCTCAAGGCCGGTGGCGCCTACGTGCCCCTGGACCCGGCGTATCCCGAGGATCGCCTGGCCTACATGATCGAGGACAGCGGCATCGAACTGCTGTTGACCCAGGCCCGTTTGCAGGCGCTGCTGCCGATTCCGGCCACCCTGCAGACCCTGTTGCTGGACCAGCCCGACGCCGCGCTGCAGGCCGCACCGCGCAGCTGTCCGGTGGTGCCACTGAGCGCCGAACACCTGGCCTACGTCATCTACACCTCCGGTTCCACCGGCAAACCCAAGGGCGTGATGGTACGCCACGGTGCGCTGAGCAATTTCGTCGTCAGCATGATCGCCCAGCCAGGCCTTGTGGCCAGCGATCGCATGCTTTCCCTGACGACGTTTTCCTTCGACATTTTTGGCCTGGAAATCTACGGCCCGTTGTCGGCCGGGGCCAGCATCGTACTGACCGGCCAGAACGTCCACCAGGATCCGCAAGCGGTGCTGGCGCTGATCGAGCGCCATGACGTGACCGTATTGCAAGCCACCCCTTCGAGCTGGCGCATGCTGCTGGATCACGAGCAGTCTGCGCTGTTGGCCGGGCGCACGTTCCTGTGTGGCGGCGAGGCGTTGCCCCTGGAACTGGCGCAACGCTTGTTGGCCCTTTCGCCGAAGGTCTGGAACCTCTACGGTCCGACCGAAACCACGATCTGGTCGGCGGTGCATCCCTTGAGCCCGGAAAGCAGCCGTCCGTTCCTGGGCAAACCCCTGGACAACACGGCGCTGTACATCGTTGGCAGCGACCTGACGCTCAACCCACCCGGTGCGCCGGGTGAGCTGCTGATTGGCGGTGAAGGCCTGGCCCGCGGCTATTTCCAACGCCCGGCCCTGACCGCCGAACGTTTCGTGCCCGATCCGTTTTCGCGCACGGGCGAGCGGCTGTACCGCACTGGCGACTTGACCCGTTATCGGGCCGAAGGCGTGGTCGAGTACATCGGCCGTATCGACCATCAAGTGAAGATCCGTGGCTTGCGGATCGAACTGGGGGAAATCGAAGCGGCGTTGCTGGCCCAGGCGAGCGTGCGTGAAACCGTGGTGGTGGCCCATGAAGGCCCGACCGGGGCGCAACTGGTGGGCTATGTGGTGCCGGTCACGGCTGAGGTGTTGGACGCCGAGGCCGAGGCCGCGTTGCGCGCCTCGCTGAAAACCGCGCTCAAGGCGCAGTTGCCCGAGTACATGGTTCCGGCGCACCTGTTGTTCCTGGCGCAACTGCCGCTGACGCCCAACGGCAAGGTCGATCGCAAGGCGTTGCCGGCCCCGGATGCCAGCGAATTGCAACGTGCCTACGTGGCGCCCCGCAGCCAGCGCGAGCAGCAAGTGGCGCAGATCTGGCAGGAGGTCCTCAAGCTTGAGCGTGTCGGGCTGCACGACAACTTTTTCGAGTTGGGCGGACACTCGTTGCTGGTGACCCAAGTGGTCTCGCGGGTTCGTCGGCTGCTGGACATCGAGGTGCCGCTGCGCAGCCTGTTCGAATACAGCACGTTGCAGGATTTTGTCGCGGCCCTCGACGCCGGGCCGGGCGTACAGCCCCAGGCCATGGTCGCCGTGGCGCGGGACCAGCCGCTGGCGCTGTCGTTTGCCCAGGAGCGCCAGTGGTTCCTGTGGAAAATGGACCCGGACAGTGCCGCCTACAACATTCCCACGGCGCTGCGATTGCGCGGCACCCTGGACAAAGTCGCCCTGCGCCGCAGCTTTGAAGCGCTGGTGCAACGGCATGAAAGCTTACGCACCGTGTTCGTGGAGGACGATGGACGCACCTGCCAGGTGATTCGCCCGCAGGGGCAGGTCAGCTTCGTCGAACAACGTCTGAGCGCAGCGGATGAGGCCAGCATTCAGGCCTTCCTCGAGGAGCAGACACAACGCCCGTTCGACCTCTTGAACGATGCGCTGCTGCGCGTGGCATTGCTGGAGCTGGGTGAGCAGGACCACGTCCTGGCGCTGACCCTGCACCACATCGTTTCCGATGCGTGGTCGTTGCAGGTGATGGTCGACGACCTGATGAGCCTGTATTCGGCGTTCGCCCAGGGGCAGCCCGCGCAGTTGCCCGGGCTGGAAGTGCAATACGCCGACTATGCCGTCTGGCAGCGCCAATGGATGGCCGCCGGCGAACAGGATCGGCAACTGGCCTACTGGACCGCGCAACTGGGCAGCGAGCAACCCCTGCTGGAACTGCCCACCGACCATCCGCGCCCGGCCCAGCAAAGCCTGCGCGGGGCGCGGCTGCCGATTGTGCTGGATCCTGCGTTGAGCGATGCCCTCAAGGCCCTGGCCCGGCGGGAAAACGTCACGCTGTTCGTGCTGTTGCTCGGTTCCTTCCAGGCCCTGCTGCACCGCTACAGCGGCCAGGCCGACATCCGCGTCGGGGTGCCGATTGCCAACCGTCAACGCCTGGAAACCGAACGGTTGATCGGTTTCTTCGTCAATACCCAGGTGCTGCGCGCCGAGTTCCACAGCGATCTGACCGGTGCCGATTTGCTGCAACAACTCAAGCAGACGGCCATGGCGGCGCAGATGCATCAGGACCTGCCGTTCGAGCAATTGGTCGATGCCTTGCAGCCCCAGCGTAACCTGAGCCACAGCCCGTTGTTCCAGGCCATGTTCAACCACCGCAACGAAACCGCCTCGGTCTTTGAAGACGCATTGCCGGGCCTGGCGGTCGAACCCCTTGGCTGGGCGCAGCGCACCGCGCAGTTCGACCTGAGCCTGGAGACCACCGACAGCCCGCAGGGCCTGCACGCTGCGTTGATCTACGCGACGGACCTGTTCGAGCCGGCCACCCTCGAACGCATGGGCCAGCATTGGCTCAACCTGTTGCACGGCTTGGTGCAGGACCTGCATCGCCCGGTTGCGCAGTGGACGTTGCTGGACGCTGTCGAGCGTCGGCGCCTGCTCGTCGACTGGAATGCGACGGCGGTTGCGTATCCGCTCGATCGCAGTGTCCAGGGTTTGATCGAAGAACAGGTACGCCGGACCCCGGATGCCCCGGCGCTGGTGTTTGGCGAGCAACGCCTGAGCTACGGCGAACTCAACGCCCAGGCCAATCGCCTGGCTCACACCCTGATCGAGCATGGCGTCGGCCCGGATGTGTTGGTGGGCATCGCCGTGGAGCGTTCGGTGGAAATGGTCCTGGGGCTGTTGGCGATTCTCAAGGCCGGCGGTGCCTATGTGCCCCTGGACCCGGAATACCCCCGGGATCGCCTGGCCTACATGTTCGAGGACAGCGGCATCGGTTTGCTGCTGACCCAGCAGCATTTGCTCGATCAGTTGCCGATTCCGCAGGGGATCGACAGCCTGGTGCTGGACCTGCCTGATGGCGGGGTGTACGCAGGTTGCGACACGAATCCGGACGTGGTGGTCGACGGCGAGAACCTGGCCTACGTGATCTACACCTCCGGTTCCACCGGCAAGCCCAAGGGCGCGGGCAATCGTCATTCGGCGCTGGTCAACCGTCTGTGCTGGATGCAGCAGGCTTATGGGCTCGATGCCACCGACAGCGTGCTGCAAAAAACGCCGTTCAGTTTCGACGTGTCGGTGTGGGAGTTCTTCTGGCCGCTGCTGACCGGCGCGACCCTGGTGGTGGCCGCGCCGGGCGTGCATCGCGACCCGACGCAACTGATCGAGTTGATCACCGCACAGCGCATCACCACGCTGCACTTCGTGCCATCGATGTTGCAGGCTTTTGTGCAAGACCCCCACGTGGCCGAATGCACCAGCCTCAAACGCATCGTTTGCAGCGGTGAAGCCCTGCCGGTGGACGCCCAGCAGCAGGTGTTCGCCAAACTGCCGAACGCCGGCCTGTACAACCTCTATGGCCCGACCGAGGCGGCCATCGACGTGACTCATTGGACCTGTGTCGAGGAAGGTCGCGACAGCGTGCCGATCGGCCAGCCGATCGCCAACCTGGGCACCTACATCCTGGATGACGAGCTTTCGCCGGTTCCGGTGGGCGTGATCGGCGAGTTGTACCTGGCGGGCGAGGGACTGGCCCGTGGATACCACCGCCGCGCCGCGCTGACGGCCGAGCGGTTCGTGACCGGCCCCTTTGGCCACGGCCAGCGGCTGTACCGCACTGGCGACCTGGCGCGCTACCGCACCAACGGTGTGATCGAATACGCCGGGCGCATGGACCATCAGGTGAAAATCCGTGGCCTGCGCATCGAACTGGGGGAAATCGAAGCGCGCCTGGCCGAGCACGATGACGTGCGCGAAACCGTGGTGATCGCCCAGGGCGGTAGCCTGCTGGTGGCCTACGTGGTGCCGACACGCGCTGAATTACTGAGCGCCGAAGAGGCCGTGCGCCAGGCGCTGCAAGGCCGCCTCAAGGCGCATTTGAGCCAGTCCTTGCCCGACTACATGGTGCCGCAGCACTGGTTGTGGCTGGAAAAAATGCCGGTCAGCCCCAACGGCAAACTGGAGCGCAAGGCGCTGCCCCCAGCCGATCTCAGCGCCAGCCCCAAGGCTTACGTCGCAGCGCATACCGCCATGGAACAGGCACTGGCCGGTATCTGGCAAAGCGTGCTCGGGCAAGCGCAAGTGGGTGTCAGCGACAACTTCTTCGAACTGGGGGGCGATTCGATCATCTCCATCCAGGTGGTCAGCCGGGCCCGTCAGGCCGGGATCCATTTCAGCCCCAAGGATTTGTTCGTCCACCAGACCATCCAAGGCCTCGCCAGCGTGGCCACCCTGGATGACAGCCGCCCCGGCATCGACCAGGGCCCGGTGACGGGGAACGCGGTGTTGCTGCCGTTCCAGCAGTTGTTTTTCGAACAGGACATGGCCGAGCCTCACCACTGGAACCAGTCGGTACTGCTCAAGGGCTTGCGACCGATCCACGGCGGGCACCTGGAGCAGGCGCTCCAGGCCTTGGTGACCCACCACGATGCCTTGCGCCTGGCCTTCAAACGCGAAAATGGTAGCTGGACCGCGCACCATCAAACCCTCGCCGAGCAGCAGGCGGCTTGGCAACGTTCACCGCTGTTGTGGACCGCCGAAGTGGCCGATGCCCCGGCGCTCGAACGCTTGGCCGAACAAGCCCAGCGCAGCCTGGAACTGGAAAGTGGCCTGCTGTTGCGGGGGGTATTGGCAAACCTCGCCGATGGCAGTCAGCGGCTGTTGCTGGTGATTCATCATCTGGTGGTGGACGGGGTGTCCTGGCGCATTCTGCTGGAGGACCTGCAACAGGCTTACCAGCAGTTGCAAGCCGGCCAGGCCCTGGAACTGCCGGCCAAGACCAGTGCCACGCAGGCCTGGGCGCAACGCTTGAAGCTGCACGCCGACAGCGCGGCGTTGCAAGCGCAGATGGCTTACTGGCAAGCGCAACTGGCGGGCGCTCGTCACGATCTGCCTTGCGACCGACCTCAGGGCGAATTGCGCAGGTGCGATGGGGCGCAGGTCCAGACGCGGCTGGACAAAGAGCAGACCCGCCGGCTCTTGCAGCAAGCGCCGGCGGCCTATCGTACCCAGGTCAACGATCTGCTGTTGACCGCCCTGGCCCGGGTCATCGGTCGATGGACCGTAGAGGCCTCGACCTTGATTCAACTGGAAGGCCATGGCCGTGAAGCGCTGTTCGATGACGTGGACCTGAGCCGCAGCGTTGGCTGGTTCACCAGCCTGTTCCCGGTACGCTTGACACCGGCAGCGACCGCTGAAGATTCGATCAAGGCCATCAAAGAGCAATTGCGGGCGATACCCGACAAAGGCCTCGGATTCGGTGTGTTGCGCTACCTGGGCGATGAGCAGACGCGGCGCACCCTCCAAGCGCTGCCGAAGCCGCGGATCACCTTCAACTACCTGGGTCAGTTCGACAGCGGTTTTGCCGAGGAGGCCGACGGGCTGTTCAGCCCGGCCAGTGAAGCGGCTGGCGAGCCACAGAGTCCCCTGGCGCCGCTGGACAACTGGTTGACGCTCAACGGCAGCGTCTACGCGGGCGAGCTGAGCATCGACTGGACATTCAGCGCGCAGATGTTCGACGCCTCGACGATCCAGGCGCTGGCCGTGGACTACGGTCAAGAGTTGCAAGCGCTGATCGAGCACTGCTGCCAGGCGCAGCACCAGGGCTTCACGCCGTCGGACTTCCCCCTGGCCGGGTTGTCCCAGGCGCAACTGGACGCCTTGGCGCTAGCGCCGCGACAGGTCGAGGATATCTATCCGTTATCGCCCATGCAGCAGGGCATGTTGTTCCACACGTTGCTCGAGCAACAGGCCGGCAACTACATCAATCAGTTGCGGGTGGATGTCGAAGGCTTGGACGTCGAGCGCTTCCGCCAGGCCTGGCAGGCGGCCATGGACGCCCATGACGTGCTGCGCAGCAGTTTTGTCTGGGAAGGTGAATTCAAGCGCGCCTTGCAGGTGGTGCACAAACGCCTGGACGTTGCGTTTGTGTCCCATGACTGGCGCGCCAGGACGGACTTGGCCCAGGACCTTGAAACCCTTGCATCGGCACAGCGCCAGGGCTTTGCACTGGATGCGGCGCCGTTGCTGCGGCTGGTGGTGGCGCGCGTGGCGGAAGACCGCTATCACTTGATCTACACCAGCCATCACATCCTGATGGATGGCTGGAGCAACTCGCAGTTGCTCGGCGAAGTGCTGCAACGCTACAGCGGCCAAGTCCTGGCCCGACCATCCGGACGCTACCGCGACTACATCGAGTGGCTGTCGGCTCAAGACACACGGGCCAACGAGCAATTCTGGCAGGCGCAACTGGCCGAACTGGACGAACCGACGCTGCTGGCGGGGGCTTTTGCCCGGGACAACTGCACCGATGCCAGCCATGGCCACGGCGAACACGAGCAGTTGCTCGATGCCCAAGTCACGGCGCGGCTGCAGCGCTTTGCCCGTGAGCAGAAAGTCACGGTCAATACGCTGGTGCAAGCGGCCTGGCAATTGTTGCTGCAACGCTGTACCGGACATTCCAGCGTTGCCTTCGGCGCCACCGTGGCCGGACGTCCGGCACAGATTCCCGGCGTGGAGCAGCAGATCGGCCTGTTCATCAACACCTTGCCGGTCATCGGCCAGCCACGGGCCGAGCAGAGCGTCGGCCAATGGTTGCAGGAGGTCCAGGGGCGCAACCTGAGCCTGCGCGAACACGAACACACGCCGTTGTTCGATATCCAGCGCTGGGCCGGGCAGGGTGGTGCGGCGTTGTTCGACACGCTGCTGGTGTTCGAGAACTACCCGGTGTCCCAGGCGCTGCAAGAGGGCGCGCCGGCCACGTTGCGCTTCGGCGAGGTGGCCAATCACGAGCAAACCAACTACCCATTGACCCTGGCGGTGAACCTGGGGGAAACGCTGTCGTTGCTCTTGAGTTACAGCCACGACAGCTTCACGCCGGCCGACGTGAGCCGTATCGGCGGGCACCTGCGCCATCTGCTGGAGCAATTGACCCTGGGCGGCGAGCGTTCGGTCGGGCAATTGTCATTGCTCGATGCCGAACAGCAACAGGTCCAGCAGGGTTGGAACGCTACCGCGATGGATTACCCCCTCGATGGCAGTGTGCATCGACTGATTGAAGCGCAGGTGGATAAAACCCCCGACGCCTGTGCCCTGGTTTTTGCGTCCCAACGGCTGAGCTATGCCGACCTCAATGCCCAGGCCAACCGCCTGGCCCATGTGCTGATCGAGCACGGGGTCGGCCCGGATGTGCTGGTGGGCATCGCGGCAGAACGCTCGGTGGAAATGGTGGTTGGCCTGTTGGCGATCCTCAAGGCCGGCGGCGCTTACGTGCCACTGGACCCGGAATATCCCCAGGATCGCCTGGCCTATATGTTCGACGACAGCGGCATTGGTTTGCTGCTGACCCAGGGGCATTTGCTGGAGCGACTGCCGCTGCCCACCGGCCTGCGCAGTCTGGTATTGGACCAGCCCGGCGACTGGCTGGCCGGCCGCAGCGACAGCAATCCAGCGGTCGCGGTCGATGGCGAAAACCTCGCCTACGTCATCTACACGTCGGGCTCCACCGGTAAACCCAAGGGCGCGGGTAACCGTCACTCGGCGCTGGCCAACCGGTTGTTCTGGATGCAGGACGCCTATGGGCTGGAGGCGAGCGACCGTGTGCTGCAAAAAACGCCGTTCAGTTTCGACGTGTCGGTCTGGGAGTTCTTCTGGCCATTACTGACCGGTTCGACCCTGGTCATGGCGCCACCCGGTGCCCACCGCGACCCGACGCAGATGATCGAGTTGATCAGCGCGCAGCAGATCAGCACCTTGCACTTCGTCCCGTCGATGTTGCAGGTGTTCATGCAAGACCCGGCGGTCGGTCGTTGCCAGAGCCTGAAGCGGATCATTTGCAGTGGCGAAGCCTTGCCGGTGGATGCCCAGTTGCAGGTGTTCGCCAAACTGCCCGCTGCCGGCCTGTACAACTTGTACGGCCCCACCGAAGCGGCCATCGACGTGACGCATTGGACCTGTGTCGACGAAGGCCGGGACGCGGTGCCGATTGGCCAACCGATCGCCAACCTGAGCACGTTTATCCTCGACCCGGACCTGTCGCCGTTACCGGTAGGCGTCACTGGCGAGCTGTACCTGGGAGGCGAAGGCCTGGCGCGGGGTTACCACCGTCGCCCGGCGTTGACCGCCGAGCGCTTCGTCACCAGCCCGTTCGGTGACGGCGCGCGCCTGTACCGTACCGGCGACCTGGCGCGCTACCGGGCCGACGGTGTGATCGAGTACGCCGGGCGCCTGGATCATCAGGTGAAAATCCGTGGCCTGCGCATCGAACTGGGCGAGATCGAGGCGCGCCTGGCCGAACATGCCGAGGTCCGCGACAGTGTGGTGATCGCCCAGGACGGCACGCTGCTGGTGGGCTATGTGGTGCCGCAATCCTCGGCGCTGTTGAATGCCGAGGCCAGTATCGGCCTTGCCTTCGAGCAGGCCTTGAAGACCCACCTGAGCCAGCACCTGCCGGACTACATGGTCCCGCAGCATTGGGTATGGCTTGAGCGCATGCCGGTGAGCCCGAACGGCAAACTGGAGCGCAAGGCGCTGCCCCGATTCGACGCCAACCAGTCGCAGCAAGGCTTCGTGCCGCCCGAGGGTGAGCTGGAGCAACGGATTGCCTGCATCTGGCAAGAAGTACTGGAGGTAGAGCAGATCGGGCGCAACGATCATTTCTTCGAACGCGGCGGCCATTCGTTGCTGGCCACCCAGGCCGTCTCACGACTGCGCAAGCTGACGGACTATCCGCTGAGCCTGCGGGACCTGTTCAATCATCCGCAGCTCAAGGCGCTGGCGGCCCTGATGGCTGGGAGTGCGGATGGAGCGGTTCGGGCGGGCGACTCCAGTGGGATCCGGCTCAAGGCCCATGGGCCGCGGCGTTCGGCACCGTTGTCGCTGGTGCAGCGGCGCCTGTGGATCGCCGAACAATTGTCCGGCGGCACCTCGGCCTATGGCATGCCCCTGGCGTTGCGCTTGTCTGGCGAGTTGTCGGTGGAACACCTGTTGAGCAGCTTCGCCGAAGTGGTCCGCCGCCATGACGTGCTGCGCACGGCGTATACCCAGGACGACGAAGGCGATCCGCTGGCGCTGATTGCCGATGAGATCGAAGGGGACTTCCCGGTGATCGATTTGTCGGGCCTCTCGCCCAGCGCCCAGCAAGAACAGGTGGCCCGGGCGACGCTGGAAAACGCGCGCACGCCGATTGACCTGCAACAGGCTCCGCTGTGGCGCGGGCGGATCCTGCACCTGGGACCGACCGAGCATGTGTTGTTGTATGCCATGCACCACATCATCTCCGATGGCTGGTCGATGGGGTTGTTGATCAACGAGCTGGTGCAGGTCTACGAAGCGTCCCTCAACGGTCAGCCGATGCCGCTGCCGCCCCTGGACGTTCAGTACTACGACTTCGCGTTGTGGCAGCGGGCGCTGGAAGACCAGGGCGTGCTGGCGCGTCAGGCCGACTACTGGAAACACCGGCTCAGTGGCTATGACGGTCGCCTGAGCCTGCCACTGGAGAACCCTCGGGGGCAGACAGCCTCCTATGACGGCGATGCGTTGCAGTTCCACCTTTCCCCCGGGTTGACGGCGGCATTGCGGCGCTTGTCGAGCGAGGCCGGTGTCACGCTGTACAGCACGCTGCTGGCGTCATTCCAGGTGTTGTTGCACCGGGTCTGCGCGGCGCAAGACATCGTCGTGGGTGCCGACGTGGCCGGTCGTGAACAGCCTGAGCTTGAACGCCTGATCGGTTTCTTCGTCAACGTGTTGCCCCTGCGTTCGCGCTTTGACGCCGAACTCACGTTTGCGGCGTTCCTGGCCCACACCCAGGACCACCTGCTCGGTGCGCTGGAGCATCAGGACCTGCCATTCGACCAGATTGTCGAGGCGTCGGGCGTACCGCGACACAAGGGGATGAATCCGTTGCTCCAGGTGTTGTTCGTGATGAACAACGTACCGGTACGCAGCCGAACCGTGGCCGGATTGAACGTTGAGGCCCTGCCGGCCCTCGAGACCCATTCTAAATTCGACATGGCGTTGTTCGTTGACGAAGAAGAAGGGCAACTGCGCGGTAATTGGCAGTTCGCCACAACCTTGTTCGGACATGAGCGCATTCAGCACCTGATTCAGGCCTGGACAGCCCTGTTGGAACAGATCGTCGCTGACCAGGACATTCAATTGGGAGCTATCCGCATGCCAGTCAACCACTTGGCGGCAGCCGCCAGGCCTGCCACCGTCCCGGGCCCTAAGGCCGATAAGCTGGGCAAGTTTCTCAAGCGTTCCGCGACACTGGTCGCCGGGCCCCGGCCAACGCGGGTGCGCGAATCCCTGGTGGCGGCGCCGCAACGATTCCCGCTGATGCTGGAGCCGGGCGAGCCCCATCTGGATGTCATCGAGTGGATCCAGCAGAACCGGCCGTTCATCGAACAAAAGCTGGCCGAACATGCGGGCATCCTGTTTCGCGGTTTCGAGCTGGACGGCATCCAGGGCTTTGAAGCGTTCGCCGAAGCAATCCAACCGGGCCTTTATGGTCAGTACGGCGACCTGCCCAAAAAGGAAGGGGGCAAGAACACCTACCGTTCCACGCCGTACCCCGAGCGCAAGATGATCCTGTTCCACAACGAGAGCTCCCATCAGGACCGCTGGCCGCGCAAGCAGATGTTCTATTGCGAGCAAGCCGCGCCCGTGGGCGGCGCGACCCCGGTGGTGGATTGCCGCTTGATGTATGAAAAGCTGCCCGCGGACCTTCGCGAAAAGTTCGAGGACAAAGGCCTGCTCTACGTGCGCACCTTCACCGACAAACTCGATGTGTCGTGGCAGCACTTCTTCAAGACTGAAGATCGCCGCGAAGTGGAGGCCCGCTGTCGGGCGGGCGGCATCCAGTGGCGTTGGCTCGATAACGATGAGTTGCAAACCCGCACACCGGGCCCGGCGATCATCACCCACCCGATCACCGGCGAGAAGTCGTTCTTCAACCAGGTGCAGTTGCATCACATCTACTGGCTGGAGCCGGACGTACGGGAAGACCTGTTGTCGATGTTTGGCCTCGAGCGCATGCCACGGCAGGTGTATTACGGCGACGGCACGCCGATCGAAGACGAGGTGATGGCGCGTATCGGTGAGTTGTACGAAGCCTGTGCGGTGCGTTTCGACTGGCACAAAGGCGACGTGATCCTGCTGGACAACATGCTGGTGGCCCACGCCCGCGACCCGTTCGAGGGGCCCCGCAAGATCGTGGTGGCCATGGGCGATATGTACGACCACAGCAGTCTTGAGCACCGGCCTGCCGCCGGGCAAACCACCCAGGGCGCACTCAATACCGAGGAAACCGGAGCATGAACGAGGTCACGATGGACGCGCACGATTCGGGTTTCGCCCTGACGCCCGAGCAACAAACAGTGCTTGAGCAACTGTCGACCACGGCGACCTGTGGCGACGCCTTGCGCTGGCTGAACGTGGTCATTGACGGCGACCTCGATCCGCAGCGCTTGCAGGTGGCGTTCGATACGCTACTGGCGCAGCAGCCGATGCTGCTGGCGCAACTGGGCAAAGTCGCTGGGTTCCACGGTTTGCGTCAGGCCGCCGCCGGTGCCGGGCGCTTCCCATTGACGGTGCGGGGGGGCGAGCAAGGGGCCGAGGAGGTCCAGGCGCAGATCAAGGAATCGATGGGCCGCGCGTTTGTGGTCGGCGAATCGGCAAGCGTCCAGGCTGTGCTGTATCGCCTCGGGCCCCAGCAATGGCAACTGCTGCTGGGCATCGCCCGCTACAGTGCCGATGGGCAGTCGCTGAATCTGCTGCTTGAGCAAGTACAGCAGGCGTACGCCGGGGTTCTGGCATCGGAAGACGAAGCACCGGGCGAGTTTGCCCAGTACCTGGAGTGGCGCAGTGAAGTGGTTCTGGATGAGGATGCCGCCAGCGCGCGTACCTACTGGCAGCAGCACCTGCAAGGCCAGCAGACAGACATCGCCACGCCATGGTTGGCCGCCCGCAGCGCCAGCCGCGAGACCCGCGTCGCCGACGCGTGCGTGGCCCTGACACTGGAACCTGCCCAGCGTGAGGCTTTGCAACGTCTGGCTGCGCAGCTCGGGCAGCCGCTTGCCACGCTGCTGCAAGGCGCCTGGTGGGTGTTGCTGGGCCGTTTGAGTGGACGTGAGCAGGCGCTGGTCGGCGTGCGCCATGACAGCCGCAGCGACTACGAATACTTCGCCAATGCCGTGGGTGTGTTCGAGAAAAACCTGCCGCTGTGCATTTCATTGCCCGCCACCCAGTCGTTCAATGAGTGGCTGGTGACGCTGGCGGCTCGCCTCGAAGAACACCGCACCTGGCAGGAATACTGGACGCCGGAACTCAGCCCTGACGCGGCGCGCCCGGTCTACGGCTTTACGGTTGCCCAGGCGAGTCGTGCCCAGGACAGCAGCGGTCTGCACTGGGCGCCGGTGTCAGTACCCGTGCGGGACGATGGATTCGAGTGCTTGTTGCAGGTGCAATTGAACGGTGTCGAGCAGCTTGCCGGGATCGATCTGTATTACGCCAGCGCGCTGTATTCGCTAGCCTCGGCCAATGCCGTGCTGGAGCAGTACGGCGTGCTGCTGGCTTCGATCCTTGCGGCTGGGCACACCCCACTGGCGCAGCTCAACCTGTTGAGTCGTGCCGAAGAACAGCGCTTGCGAGCGATCAACCCGCCGATGCAGGCCTTGGTCGATAGCCGCTATCTGCCCCGGCGCATCGCCGATTGGGCGACTCATACGCCGGATGCCATCGCCCTGACCGACGCCCATCAGCAATTGAGCTATGGCCAGTTGCAAGCCCGGGTCGACAGCCTGGCCCAGGGCCTCAAGCAGCAAGGCCTGGGCGAGGGTTCGATTGTCGCGCTGGCGTTGCCGCGCTCGGCGGAGCTGGTGATTGCAATGCTGGCGAGCTGGCGCGTGGGGGCGGCGTATCTGCCCCTTGATGTGCAATGGCCCCAGGCGCGCCAGGCATTGATGCTGGAGCAGGCTGGCGCGGCTGTGTTGCTGACCGATGCGGCGCATCTGCCGGCCTGGCAGGATCAGCCGTACAAGGCGCTGACCGTGGCGCAGTTGAGTCAGTCGGCGGGGGCATTGCCAGACCTGGTCACTCAGGGCAACGACATGGCCTATGTGTTGTTTACATCCGGCTCCACCGGTGTGCCCAAGGGCGTGGTGATCGAGCATCGGCAATTGCTCAACTACACCGCCCAGGCCAGCCAGGCCCTGGGACTTGAGCAATGCAAGGACGTCGGTTTCACGTCCACTGTGGCGGCGGACCTGGGCAACACGACGTTGTTTGGCGCGTTGTTCAATGGCGCGACCCTGCATGTGGCCAGCGATGAGCAGATGCAGGACGGCGCGTTGTTTGCCGGGTACCTGCAGCAGCACCGGATCGACTGCCTGAAAATCGTACCGTCGCACCTTGCGGCACTGCTCGACAGTGATCAGGCGACCCTGCCGCGTACGCTGGTACTGGGTGGCGAGCCGATTCCGCCGCCGTTGATCGAGCGCATCGCCCGGTTGCGCAGCGATTGCCGGGTGTTTAACCACTATGGGCCGACCGAAGCCACGGTGGGGGTGATGATTCATCCGTTGTCACTGCACGGCGCGGTCGGCGATTGTTCGGCGCTGACTCAGGTGCTGGGCAACAACCAGGTTTACGTGCTGGACACCGATCTGCGCTTGGCGCCGGTGGGCGTGCTGGGTGAGGTGTACCTGGGCGGCGCGCAGTTGTGCCGGGGTTATCTGAATGCCACGGCGGATGAGCAGACGTTCATCCAGAGCCCGTTCGATCCGGCCCAGCGCTTGTATCGCAGCGGCGACCTGGCGCGTTATCGCGCGGACGGGGCGATCCAGTTGCACGGTCGGCGTGATCAGCAGGTCAAGGTGCGTGGGTTCCGTATTGAGCTGGCGGAGATCGAGGCCGAGCTGCTGCGTGTGCCGCAAGTGGCCGAAGCATTGGTGCTGTCGGCAACGTCGGCCGAGCAGGGACTGTTGGCCTTTGTCGTGGCGCAGCAGGGCAGGTCGGCGGGTCTGCTGGACGCCGTCCGTGCTGAGCTGAGCGCTCGCCTGCCCAGTGTGATGGTGCCGCAGCAGTTGCAACTGATCGAACGGTTCCCGCGGCTGGCGAACGGCAAGATCGATCGCAAGGCGTTGCAACAGTGGGCGGGTGCGGCGATGGCGGACGAAGACGCGGCCCCACGGGATGCACTGGAGCAATTGCTTGCCGCGCGCATGGCGCAATTGCTTGGGCTTGAGCGATTGGGCATCGACCGCGACTTCTTTGCCGCCGGTGGTCATTCGCTGCTGGTGATCAAGTTGGTGGCCGGTATTCGCAAGTTGTTGCAGTGCGACATCCACCCGGGGTTGGTCTTCGATCATCCGACCGTAGCGTCGTTGGCACTGGCCTTGCGGGCAGTGGAAAGCAGTCCGGGACAACTGGAGAAAATCGCCCAGGTGCGCCTGCGCATGGAAGCGATGAGCCCCGAGGAAAAGGCCCTCCTGACCGAACAGGCCCGCCAGCTACAAGCTGCCAGGACGGCGCCGCTGGGCTGATTCCGGGGCGGATCAAATCTTAAAAACCGAGCAGAACCCTGTGGTGAGGGGGATTTATCCCCTCGCCACAAAGGCCGAGTTGCCAATGAATAGGTCTGCCCGACGCTGACGAATCCGAATAACCCACCATCAATCCCGCCATACACCAACCCCCGTGGCGAGGGAGCTTGCTCCCGCTGGACTGCGTAGCAGTCCTGAAACCGGCTGCCGCTATTTGTCTGGCTCACCGCGTGAGGGCTTTTGGGGCTGCTGCGCAGCCCAGCGGGAGCAAGCTCCCTCGCCACAGGTGTGTTCACAGCTTTGGTATTGGCGGTGTTGGTAAAAAAAGCCGGCGCCCATCAGCGCCGGTTTTTTTTAACTTTTTACGCGAATGATAAATAAACTCATTCCGGTTTTTGGCAGGTGCTGCGTCTTACTTAGGTATGTGGGCAAATCGGGTCGGGCAGGACGCCCAGGCACCGGGTTTGTTCAGCAAAGATTTCGCCGTCGTCCAGCCAGATGACCGTGCCCGGGGAGGGGCCGGTCGGCCACGCACTGACATTGCCTTGGGGCAATCGACTGTGCGGGCTCACGTGTGCTGGCGAGCGGCGGGCCCTTCGGCCCCATGGACTTTTACTTCTACCAATAATAGAGAGCACGATGTCATCCATTCATGAGTTGAAACCTCTGTTCAAGGCACTCGTCATGTCCCGCGGCCTGCGTTCGCGGCGGGTGTTGGCCGGTCTGGGGTTGGTCTGCGTACTGCCCCTCAGCGCTCAGGTGATGGCGGAAGACGTCAGCATCAACATTCCTGCGCAACCGCTGCCGCAGGCACTGCAAGCGTTCGGTCAGCAGACCAACCAGCAAGTGATCTACAACGCCGACGAGATGGCCGACCTGAAGAGCACCCGCGTCAGCGGCAAGATGAGCCCGCAAGCGGCCATCGCCGAACTGCTCAAGGGCACTGGTGTGCGCTACAGCCTCGAGGGCAACACCCTGATGCTGATGCGCGGCCCTGCCACCGGAGGCCTCGAGCTGGGCGCGACCACCGTCAAGGCAACGGCCCTGGACGCGACGACCGAAGGCAGCCAGGCCTACACCAGTAACGCGGTGACCATCGGCAAGGGCACTCACACCCTCAAGGAAATTCCCCAGTCGATCACCGTGATGACGCGCAAGCAGATGGATGACCAGAACCTGGTCAGCCTCAAGGACGCCGTCAACCAGACCACCGGTATCGTTGGCCTGCAGGGCGTCGGCCAAGGCATGATCCTGTCGTCCCGCGGTTTCCAGATCGACGACTGGCAGTACGACGGTGTGCCGATCCTGCGGAACAACTATTCCCTGGGCAACTGGGCGACCCAGGACCTGATCTTCTTCGACCGCCTGGAAATCATGCGCGGCGCCGCCGGCCTGCTGCAAGGCACTGGCAGCCCCGGCGGTGCCGTCAACCTGGTGCGCAAGCGTGGCCAGAGCGCTCCGACCGTGACCCTGACCGGCAAGGCCGGCTCGTGGGATCACTACGGCCTGCAACTGGACGCTGGCGGCCCGCTGAATGACGCCGGCAACATCCGCGGCCGTATCGTCGCCGACGAAGACCAGAGCAATTCCTTCGTCGACCATGCGTGGAGCAAGACCCATTCGCTGTACGGCGCGCTGGACATCGACCTGAGCGAAGACACCACCCTGGGCTTCGCCGTCAGCCAATCCAACGGTGAATCGCGCGGCAACATCCGCGGCTTGCCACGCTACGCCGACGGGTCGATGCCCGACGTGTCGCGTTCGACCTACACCGGCGCGCGCTGGAACCGTTCCGACATCGATGTCACCACCTACTACACCGACCTGGAGCATCGCTTCAACGAGGACTGGGCATTCAAGGTGGGTGCCGTGTACATGACTGAAGACAACCAGGCGAAAAACCAGCGAGTGCAAAGGCTTGGCGGCCTCAACCCTGATGGCACCGGCGTGCAATATGCCGATTTCGTGACCGATTTCCAGTCCACGAAGTCCGGTCTCGACATGAACCTGACCGGCAAGTTCGAAGCATTGTCGATGGAGCAGGAAGTCATGTTCGGCGGCAATTTCTCGCAGTTGGAGACGGATGATAAATACGCCCGTACCTTCAACAGCACCAGCGACTCCATCTTCGACCTGAACAATGACCGACCGGACATCAGTTACGAAGACCTGATCAACGCTCCGCTCGGGCGGGGCGTCCTCAGCAAATACGATATCCGCCAGAAGGGCGTGTACGGCACCTGGCGCGTCAAACCGGTCGAAGACCTGACGCTGGTGCTGGGTTCCCGGGTCAGTTGGTATGACTTCAGCTACAAGGCGAAAACCGAAACCTCAGCCGGTATTACCCCCTACTCGGGAACCACCGGAACTGAAACCGGGGTGGTCACGCCCTACGGCGGTATCATCTATGACCTGAGCCGTGAGTGGGCGGTGTATGCCAGCTATACCGACATATTCCAGCCCCAGACCGAGGTCGATACCAGCGGTTCGGTGCTTAAGCCCATCGTCGGCATCAACTACGAAGTCGGCCTCAAGGGTGAGCTGATGGACGGTCGGGTCAATACCTCCCTGGCTATCTTCCGTTATGACCACGAGAACCGTGCCATCGAAGACACCGCCGGAGGGATGCTATGTGAGGGCGGGTATTGCTCGACAGCCTCGGGGAAAGTTCGCAGCCAGGGTTTCGATGCCGAAATCAGTGGTGAAGTGATAGACAACCTGCAGCTGTTCGCGGGCTACACCTACAACACTACCAAGTACCTGGAGGAGCCGGGGAAGGACGGTGTTGTCTTCAGTAGCTGGACGCCGAAACACATGCTGCGGGTGTGGGGCAACTACCAACTGACCGGCGACTGGAGCCGCGTCAGCACTGGCCTGGGCTTTACCACCCAAAGCCACACACTGGTTTACGAAGAAAAGACCCACATACCGGGTTATACCGTGTGGAATGCCCGTGTCGGCTACCAGATGACGCCGGAAATCGCTTTGGCGGTCAACGCCAACAACCTGTTCGACAAGACGTACATAACGCCCGCTTACAACCAGCTTGATGGCAACAACAACTTCGGTGACCCACGCAACCTGATGTTCACCGTGAAGTACACCCCGCAGTTCTGATTCACGCGCGCAGAAAAAACCGACCCGCCTTGTGCGGGTCGGTTTTTTTATGGGGTTTGCCAGGCCGTCCAGCCAGTTTTCAGGGGAATGCAAAACCTGTGGCGAGGGAGCTTGCTCCCGCTTGAGTGCGAAGCACTCACAAAAAAGGGCTGCTGCGCAGCCCAGCGGGAGCAAGCTCCCTCGCCACAATGACGGTGCCTGACGCTACTTATCGGGTGTCGTGCTGCTCAGAAAAGCCTCGATCAGCGAATCAAGCAACCCCTCATCAAAGATCATGCTGCGATGGCGCAACGGGGAATGCACCGAGCATTGCAGCTCGCCGGTCAGGCTGTAGCCCTTGATCAGGTTCTCGCAGAAGGCCAGTTCTTCCGGCGTTTTTTCCGCCTGGGTCCACCAGCAGCTCGGGCGTACCCGTACCGGTTTGAAGGTGAATGCGTCAAACGCTTCCAGCAACCGATCATGCACCGAGAACGCCTGGGCGTTCATGACTTCATCCTTGACGCTCTGCACGATTGACAACAAGTCGCCTCGCCCCGGCTCGATCTGGCTGGCGGCCCATTCGTGGAATGCCTGGACCGTGCTGTCGGGGTTCTGTTGCCGGTAAGCCGCCGTGCGCTCGGTGAGGGTTGGAAACAGCAGGTCGAAGTATTCGATGGCCCCAAGCAGATCCTGGGAGGCCGGGTCGGCTTGTTCATCGCCTGGCAAATGCCGATGACGCGATAGGGTTGCCGGGTACAGGTGTTCCGGAATCGTGCTGTCCACCAGGCCAAGGAAACTCACCGTATGGCCCTGGCTTTCCAGCGTCGCCGCAATGTCCAGGGCGATGGTCCCGCCCAAGGACCAGCCCATCAGGTAATACGGGCCCTGGGGCTGGGCGTTGACGATTTCCCGGCTGTAGTCGGCGATCATCTCGCGCCAGGCTTCAGGGCTCGCATGGGGCTCGCTGAAGCCACGGTGCATGACGCCAAAGGTGCGCGCCCGGTGTTGGAGTTTGCGCGCCAGTGGCTGATAGCAGAAGACGATGCCCCCACTGGGATGCAGGCAAAATAACTGCGGTGCGCTGGCGGGGGCGTTGTTCAATTCCACAAGGCATGGGGTCTGCTCCCGATGTTTTTGCGAAATGAACAGGGCCAACTCGGCGATGCTCGGGTGGGCCAGCAGCTCTTGCAGCCGCACCGTGATATTCAGGCGGGCCTTGAGGTTGGCGATCAGCTCGATGGCGAGGATCGAATGCCCGCCCAGTTCAAAGAAGCTGTCGTTGACACCCACGCGCTCAACCTTGAGGGACTGTTGCCAGAGCTGCGCCAGGGCCTCTTCCAACTGAGTGCGGGGCGCCACGTAGTTCGAATGCCGGAGGCTGGCGTCAGGCTCCGGCAAGGCCTTGCGGTCTAGTTTGCCGTTGGCGTTGAGAGGGAACCGGTCGATGAACAGCAGGTGGCTGGGCACCATGTAGTCCGGCAGATGCGCTTTGAGCGCGCTCAACAAACCTTCGCGTAACTCGGCGCTGGGCGGTTGCGTGGCAATCACGTAGGCGACCAGTTGCAGGCCGGTCGGGCCGTCATGGGTCAGCACCACACAATCCTGGACCGCCGGCAGCGTTTGCAAACGTGCCTGGATTTCGCCCAATTCAATGCGGAATCCGCGGATCTTGACCTGATGATCCAGGCGCCCGATGTACTCGATGCTGCCGTCGGTGCGGTAGCGCGCCAGGTCGCCGGTGCGATACAGGCGGCCACCCGGCAGCGGATCGAACGGATCGGGGATAAACCGGCTGGCGGTCAGGTCGGCGCGCTGGTGGTAGCCACGAGCCAGGCCGGCCCGGCCGACATACAGCTCACCGATGCACCCCTTGGGAACCGGGTTCAGGTGCGCGTCGAGCAAGTACCAGGACAGGTCGACGATGGGCTGGCCGATCGGGCTCGTGGTCTCGCTGTGCAAGTCGTCGATCGACAGCGGTCGCCAGGTGACATGGACCGTGGTTTCCGTGATGCCATACATGTTGATCAATTGCGGCGCCTCGTCGCCGAAACGTTCGAACCAGGGGCGCAGGCTCTGCACGTCAATCGCTTCGCCGCCAAAAATCACCTGCCGCAACCGATGAGCAAGCGGCTGGTGAGCTTCGCAGGCGACCTGCAACAACGACTTGAACGCCGAAGGTGTCTGGTTGAGCACCGTAACGCTTTCCTGGCAAAGCAGGGCGTAGAACTCCTGCGGCGAACGGCTCACGGCGTGGGGCACGATGACCAGTCGGCCGCCGTGCAGCAACGCGCCGAAAATCTCCCACACGGAAAAGTCGAAGGCATAGGAATGAAACAGGCACCAGACGTCCTGGTGATCGAAGCTGAACCAGTGCTCCGTGGCCTGGAACAAGCGGCTGACGTTGTGATGCGCGAGCAGTGCGCCCTTGGGCTTGCCGGTCGAGCCTGAAGTGTAGATCACGTACGCCAGGTTATCCGGGTGCATCGGCACATCCGGATTGTGTTCGGGATAGGCGCTATCGGCGTCGCCCGAATCCAGCAACAGGCAGTTTATGGTGGCGGGCAACGCCAGCGATTCACGCAGATGGGCCTGGGTCAGGATCTGGGTGACGCCGCTGTCCTCGATCATGTACGCCAGGCGGTCAGCCGGGTAGGCCGGGTCCAGTGGCACGTAGGCGCCACCGGCCTTGAGAATCGCCAGCAGGCCGATGAGCATCTGCGGCGACCGCTCGGCGGCGATGCCGACCAGCACGTCAGGCCCGACGCCTTGCTCGATCAGCCGATGGGCCAATGAGTTGGCTTGTCGGTTGAGCTCGGCATAACTCATGTGCTGCCCTTCAAAGGTCAGGGCGATGGCGTCACCCGTGGCGGCGGCATGGCTTTCGATCACCTGGTGCAGGCAACGCCCGCGGGGCAGTTGGGTCGGCTGGCGGTTCCAGTCGTGCAGGGTTAGCTGGCGTTCATCAGCACTGAGCAATGGCAGCTCGCCGAGGGCGCGTTCAGGTGTTTCGATCAGGCCCCGCAACAGGTTCTGCCAGTGCTCGGCCATGCGCTCGATGGTGTCAGTGCGATAGAGATCACGGCTGTATTCGAAGGTCGCCACTATCTGCTGTTGTGAATAGTCGACATCCAGCGACAGGTCGAACTTGGCCTGGCTGTCGCCTGTGTCGAGAAATTCCAGGGCCAGTTCGCCTTTGGGGGAGATCGGCAGGGCCGGTGAGCCGGTGCGCCAGTTGAACAAGACCTGGAACAAGCCCTGTGCGCCGGGGTGTTGCAGTTGATCGAGGATCAGCTCCAGCGGGTAGTCGGCATGTTCAAGGGCGGCGAGGGACTGCCCGCGCAGATCCCGCAGAAAATCCAGCCCGCTGCGGCTCGAGTCGATTCGCGTGCGATACACCTGGCTGCTGACGAAAAAACCTACCAGGTCTTGGCTTTCATGGCTGTTGCGGTTGGCGTTGGGGACGCCGACGGTGAAGTCGTCCTGGTTGCTGTACCGGCCCAGCAACATTTGCCAGGCCCCCAGCGCCACCACGAAAGGCGTCAGCCCCTGGCGTTGGCAGAACGTGTCCAGGGCCCGGGCCATTGCGGGGGCAAGTGACAGATGTACGCGTCCGGCCATATGTTGCTGGCCCGTGGCGCGGGGGAAATCCTGGGGCAGCTCCAACGTGGGCAGGTCCTGCCCCAAGTAGCGACTCCAGTATTCGCCACTGCGTTGGCAGGCCGTGCTTTGCAAGTACTCGCCTCGCTGGCGGGTGGCGTAGTCGGCGTATTGCATGGGCAACTGTGGCAGCGGTGTCGGATCGCCGATCACGGCCTGGGCATAGGCCTGGGTCATGTCCTGCATGAGGATCGTGTTGGACCAAGCATCGGAGACGATGTGATGCATGTTGAGCAACAGCACATGTTCGGCGCTGTCCAGCCTCAGGAGCGTGGCCCGCATCAGCGGCGCGCGGCTGAGATCGAACGGTTGCCGGGCGTGCAGCTCGATGCGCTGTGAGAGCGCCGTGGCACGCGCCTGGGGGGCGAGGTCGCCGAGGTCTTCCCGGTGCAGGACGAGGCAGGCGTCACGCTCGACCACCTGGACCGGCGCGCCGTCGATGTCATTGAACGCGGTACGCAGGATGTCGTGTCGGTCGATGACGCGATTCAGGGCCTGCTCCAGGGCGTCGGCATCGAGCTCACCGCTCAGGCGCAGGGCCCGTGGCAGGTTGTAGGCCGAACGGGCCGGGTCACGCTGGTGCTCCAACCACAAGCGTTGCTGGGCGAAAGACAGGGGGGCGCGGTCCAGTCGGCGGCGGCTGGAGCTGGCGTGCGTGTCGCCCGCCAGGTCATCGAGCAGCAGCGTCAGCAGATCATCATCTAGCAGTTCGTTCATGGTGTTCTCGCGGTAAACAGCATTGCGTCGGGCGGGTTCAGGCAAACGCCGCCGGAGCTTTTTCACTGACCACCTGACCGGCCTGCATCCGGACCAGTTGATCGGCGATGTCGAAATAGCGGTCGTCGTGGGAAATGACGATGATGGTTTTGCCCAGCGCCTTCAGTTCCGGCAGCAGTTCGGTATAGAACACCCGCCGGAACAGCGGATCCTGGTCGGCGGCCCATTCGTCGAACACCAGCACGGGACGCTCCTCGAGCCAGGCATTGAGCAACGCCAGGCGTTTGCGCTGGCCGGTGGACAGATCGGTGGTGCTGAAGGCACCGTCGCGGATACTGACCTTGTGGGCGATTTCCAGGCGCTCCAGGTAGCGGTTGGCGTCCTTGGGCACCTGTTGATCGCCCTGGACCAGCTCATCGAACAGGTAGTAATCGGCAAAAATCGTGGTGAACAACTGGCGATAATCGTCCCGTTGAGCGGCGCCTACCGGCGCGCCGTCGAGAAGAATTTCACCACCCTGGGGGAAATAGAGGCCCAGCAGCAGCTTGATCAGCGTGGTCTTGCCTCCACCGTTTTCGCCGACGATGAACACGATGTCACCTTGGGCGATGGACAGGTTGACCGGTCCCAGGGCGAAGGGTTGGCTGCCTTCGACCACCGGGAAGGCGTAGTGCACATCACGCAGTTCCAGCTGTTGGATCGTGGGCTTGCGCAGGTGCTTGTCGTTGAGCAGCAGGTGCGGCTCGGGTGAGGAGAATTGCTCGGCCAGTTCGGCAATGCGCTTGAAGGCGATGTTCGCCCGGCTGATCACCGGCAAGGTCATCACCAGGTATTCCAGCGGGCCCTTCATGTACAACAGCACCAGCACGAAGCCGCTGAGCACGGTTTTATCGATGCCCAGCCACAGTGATTGCAGGGCCAGGACCAGGCCAATGACCACAAAAAACAGCATCGAGCCGAAGGTCTTGGCCACCACGAACGTGTTGACCGAGCGGATGTTGGTCGCGCAGATGTAGTCGGCGGTCGCTTCGATGCGCTGGCTGAACATGCGCTGGCGGCGCGGGCGATGAATGCGCAGTTCCTTGGCCCCGGCGGCGATGGCGCCGTAGTGTTTCTGCAGCGCATCCTCGGCCTCACGGGCCGCTTCGAACCCCCGGATGCCACGGGCACGCGCCAGGTATTGCACGACCGTGCCGATCACCAGCGCCACCAGCAGCAGGAAAAACATCGGCAGTGACAAGTAGGCCAGGTAACCCAGGCAACCGAGGGTGACCGTGAAGGCGATGGCCAGCGGCGCGAAGGAAAACGCGAAGTCGCTGACGGTGTTGACGTCGTGGGTCAAGACCGGAATGAGCCGATGGCTGCGATAGCGTTCGATCTGTTCGATGGGCGCCAGCAGGACTTTCTTGCCCAGGGACTTACGCAGCTCGGCGATGATGTTCTGGCCGACATGGTTGGTGCCGATGTCCGACAGAATCGAGGCCAGCAGCGCCGCCGCACAAAGCCCGGCGAACGTCGCCAGCAGCCGGGGCGTGGGCGTTGTGGCGGCGTTCAGGGCGTCGTTGATGGTCGCCAGCAGGGCGGTGATGCTCAGGCCGCCCAGCATGCCCAAGAGAATGGAACCTACGACAATCAGCCGGAAGGGTTTGAGCAGGCTGAACATTTCATTGATCACCCCGCGGGTTGGTTGGCTCATGGAGGTTTCCCTGCTTGATGAAAGGGCGAAGGCCAGCGCGGGCATTCACCGCATGGGCTGGAGGACGGCGGCACGCCGGTTGGGGCGCGCCCACCTGTAGAACGATTGGTAGGGGAGGGGATTTAACGAGGAATCGCCTGACACACATTATTGTGGCGAGGGAGCTTGCTCCCGCTGGGCTGCGCAGCAGCCCCAAAAGCCCTCACGCGGTGAGCCAGACAAATAGCGGCAGCCGGTTTCAGGACTGCTGCGCAGCCCAGCGGGAGCAAGCTCCCTCGCCACAAAAGCGGATCTTCAGGCGGGCAGTTGATTACAAATCCCGCGCCACCCGAAAACCAATCCAGTCCCCCCGATCGCTGGGCACCAATGCGTTGCGGTTGCCGGAGCGGGAGAACACCGGGGCTTCGCCCCAGTCATTGCCACGGATACGCTTGAACTCGCACTTTTGTGGCAGGGGATTTAACGAGGAATCGTCTGACACACATTATTGTGGCGAGGGAGCTTGCTCCCGCTCGGTTGCGCAGCGACCGCAAAATCTGGGGCCGCTACGCAGCCCAGCGGGAGCAAGCTCCCTCGCCACAAAAGCGGGTCTTCAGGCGGGCAGTTGATTACATATCCCGCGCCACCCGAAAACCAATCCAGTCCCCCCGATCGCTGGGCACCAGCGCGTTGCGGTTGCCCGAGCGGGAGAACACCGGTGCTTCGCCCCAGTCGTTGCCACGGATGCGCTTGAACTCGCACTTGCCGGTCAGCCAGGCGCTGCCATCGCTCGGTGCGCCGACGTAGCTGTCGTTATAGCAATCGGCCGTCCACTCGTAGACGTTGCCGTGCATGTCGTAGACGCCGAAGGCATTGGGCGCGTAGCTGCCGGCCGGTGCGGTGAAGTTGTAGCCGTCGGCCGCGCCGTAGGTGTTGGCATGTTGGGCGATGCTGTATTCCTTGCCTGCATCGAACGGAAAGGGGAACGGGCCGGCGCTGCCGCCGCGCGCTGCGTACTCGCGCAGGGATTCGCTGACCAGTCGGTACTGTTTGCCGGTTTTTTTCGACAGCCAGGCCACGTAAGCGTTGGCCTCGGCGAAGTCCATGCACACCGCCGGGTGTCGGTCGGTGTATTGCTTGCGTGGGTCGCTGCCCTGGTAATCCGGGATGCCGGCCTTGCAGGCGCGACCGGGACGCTTGTCGCCGTCGGGCATCGTGTAGCCGGTGTCGCGCAGGTAGGCGAACCATTCGCCCTTGAGCACCTGGAAGCGGCTGATCGCCAGGGGCTTGGCAAACGTCACCGGGTGCATCGGACCTTCGTCGGGTTCGCGGCCCACTTCATCTTCCGGGGTACCCATCTGGAAGGTGCCGGTGGGCAGCACGACCATTTCCGGGCAGTCCTTGCAGTCGCGAAAGACCTGACCCGGTTGCGAGGCCTGGGCGCCGGAGGGCAGCAGGGCGGCGAGGGTCAATGCCGGGAGTAGCTTCAACGAAAAACTGTTCATCCGTCTCTCTCGATAAGTCAGGTTCAGAGTGTCTTGTCCAACAAGCCCATGAAGCGATCGATCTCGGCTTCGCTGTTGAGCAACCCCGGCGCGGTGCGGATTACCGGTCCTGCGTCGCGATGCACGGCGTCGGCAATCACTCGGTTCTTCATCAGGTAGGCGGCCACCTCGTCGCTCTCGCGGCCTTTGACCCGGAAGAAGGTGAAACCGGCGGACAGGTCCGGGCTCAGCGGCGTGACCAGCTCGATTTGCGGCAGTGCCACCAGCTGTTTTTTCAAGTAGCTGTTGAGGGTATGAATGCGCGCCTGCACCTCGGCCTTGCCCAGTTGCAAGTGCAGCTTGAACGCTTCGTCCGCCGCCCAGCGATGCTCGAAGGCGTGGTAGCCGCCCGGCGTCATGGTGGTGGAAAACGCCGTGGCTTCGGAGAAGGTCGGGATGATCGGCGTGACGTACTTGAGCTCTTCGCTGCGGCTGCACACCAGGCCCGTGCCGCGCGGGCCGAACATCCACTTGTGGGTCCCGGCGATGAAAAAGTCGCAATTCATCTTGGGGAAACTGAGGTCTTCGACGCCGAAACCGTGCACGCCATCCACCACATAAATGATCCGCTGCTCGTCGCTGCGGCCCTGGTTGTGCTTGTCCACCAGGGCGCCGATCTTGTCGATCGGCAGCTTCACGCCGCTGCCCGAATGCACCCAGGTCATGCCCAGCACCCGCGTCTCCGGGCGGATGTTGCGGTCGATGGCTATGAGGATTTGTTCGTGACTGGCGTCGTGGGCGTTGTCGAACAGCTTGATCTTGCGCACCCGGGTGCCGCTGCGTTGGGTGCGCAGGTCGAGAATGGTGTGGGTGGCGTAGTGTTCGTGGGCGGTGGTGAGGATTTCCTGGTCGGCCGCCACATGGACGCCGCCGTAGATCATCGCCAGGCCCTCGGTGGTGCTGCCGGTGAGGGCGATTTGCTTCGAGCTTGCTTGCAGGTAACGGCCGGCCCAGATGCGCACGTTTTCCTCACGCTCTTCGGTGACGCCCAGGTCCCAGTCCATCAACAGCCCCGGGTTTTTATCCAGGGCCGCGCGGTGCTTTTCGATGGCCTCGCGCACCGGGCGCGGGTGAGTGGTGACCAGGAAATTGGAGAAGTGCAGGTAGTCCGGGTCCTGGTCGAACAGCGAGCGCAGTTGTGCCCATTTATTCTTGGGCAGCGGCGGCAGAGGATCGGCACTGGCCGTGGCGGACAGGCTGGTGGCCAGGGGCAGGCCGGCGGCGAGGATCCCGGCCTGCTTCAGGAAGGTGCGACGTTCATTCATGGCTGGACGGTCTTCTGGGTCGAGGCGATGGCGGGGCGTGCGGCTTTCTGGACCTGATCCCAGACCCGCAGGAAATTGCCGCCCCACAGTTTGGCGATGTCGGCTTCGGAGTAGCCGCGGGTCAGCAGTTCGGCGGTGACGTTGCGAATGTCGCCGACGTTTTCCCAGCCTTTGACGCCGCCGCCTTCATTGAAGTCGGAGCTGATGCCGACGTGGTCGATGCCGATCTTGCGCACGGTGTAGTCGATGGCGTCCCCCAGGTCCTTGAGGCTGGCCTTGGGTTCTTCTTCCAGAATGGCGTAGAGCTGGCTGGCGTACTGGCCGAACTTCTGCTCGGGCCAGGCGGCGATGATGGGGTCGCCGGGCATCAGTGCCATCGCCAGGTTGGGCAGCGGTTGCAGACCAAAACGCTCGCGCAAGGCGTTGAGTTTGTCCTGGGTTTTTTGTGTCAGGGGGCGCAGGTATTGGGAGAAGCCGACGATCTGCACCACGCCGCCGCTGGCCTTGATCAGCTGCATTTCCTTGTCGCTGAGGTTGCGCGGGATGTCCACCATCGCCCGTGGCGCCGAATGGGAAGCCACCAGCGGCGTGCGGCTCAGTTGCGCGACTTGCTCCAGGGCCAGGGTCGACATCTGCGACACGTCGATGATCACGCCCAGGTCGTTCAGGCGCGACACCGCTTGCTTGCCGATGTCCGACAGGCCGCCGAGGGCGTCGGGGGAATCGTTGAAGAACGGCAGCGGACGCGAGGAGTCGGCCCAGTCGTTATTGCCGATGTAGCTGAAGCCGAACATGCGCATGCCCCGCGCCGTCCACAGGTCCAGCAGGCTCAGGTCGTGGCCCAGGGGATAGGCGTTGAGCATGCTGATGAAAATCGCGAACTTGCCTTCGCCGTGCAGGCGGCGGAAATCATCCGGGGTGTAGGCAATGGCGACCTGGTTGGGAAAGTCCCGGACCAGGCCGGTGATGATCTTGTAGCGCACTTCCTGTTGGTTGCGCGCTTCCTCGACGAAACCGGCAGTAGGCTTGTGCGGCGCGTTGTCACCGTTCCACAGCTCGGGCCAGCCGAACACCGTCAGGGCCGCGCCGGACAGCTGCCCGCGGTTGGCTTTGACCAGGTCGAACTGACCGTTGCCGTCCTTGTCGGCTTCGTTACCAGCAGTGCCGAAATCCAGCGGCACGGTGATGTGGCTGTCAAAGGACAGCAGGCGTTCGTGCAGTTCCCGGGCTTCTTTCATCACCTTGACCGGGTAGCCGGGATTGTCCCGCCACCAGTGGTCCCAGGCTGCCAGACCGCCACCGACGGCCAGCGCCAGGGCCAATGGCAGGCCGATGAAAAGAGCCTTTTTCGAACGTCGTGTTGTCATTGCCGATCTCAGTCAGGTTCGCCTTGGAAGGACAGGCGCGGGGGCCTTTGCTATCTGGGGAGAACGAGTGATCGGTGGGGAAATTTAGGCGGCTTCGAGGGCCTCTATAAATTTGTTGGCCCACCCATCGTTCTAGCTTGGATAAAGCCCGTTCCAGGGCTGGACACAGGTAAGGCAATGACGATTTCTCGACGATGGTTCATGGCAGGCCTGGCGCTGACCGGTGCCGCCGTGCCTGCGGTGTATTACGGGCATCGCGAACTGACCCGACCGGACCCGACCATCACCCCCGGCGAGGCCTCGTTCGACGTGGCGGACGTGGCGGGCCAGCGTCGGGCCGATACGTTGCGGGGCATCTGGACAATCCGCTTCACTGGCCGCGATGCTGGCCTCGATGGCTTGCCCCAGGACGGTCTCCAGGTGTTCCTCGATATCGGCCACAAGGGCCGTGGCCTGGTGGGTTACCTCGACACCGCCGAGCGGCTACGCGCCGGGGACGAACCGCGTTATCGGGTGTTGGGCGATTTGGCCGGCACCGACCCCAAGCAACTGAGCTGGCGACTGATCGGCGCCCAGGCCCCGGGCGGCGCGCCGGACTATGAATTCACCATGACCCTGGACGAAGTCTGGGCCGGCTTCGGCAATGCCGGCTCCGCGACGCTCAGCGGTCGTGTGTTGCGGTTGGATCGTCCGCTGGGCCTGCTGGAACTCGACAATCAGTTCATCGCCCGCAAGCAACCATTCCCCGAAGCCCGCGAACGTACGCCGCTGAGTCCGGCGCTGCTGGCTTGGCTGGTGTCGCCAGAACATCGGCTGTTCCACCAGCTCTGGCACGCTTCGCGGGACAAATGGCACACCCTGGACGAAGACAAGCGTAACGCCCTGCGCGGCATCGGTTGGCAGCCCGGCCCACGAGATCAGGAGCGCGACGCCCGCGGCCCGCGCAAGGATCGCAACGGCTCGGGCATCGACTTCTTTTTCATGCACCGGCACATGCTGGGCACGGCGCGTTCGTTCCAGGCGCTGCCGTCGTGGCCACGCTTCCCCTTGCCGCAACCGGAGCTGGAGCGCGATCGCCCGGGCTTCGCCCGCTATTTCGATAACCTCGACGGCACTGCGTTGCCGCCGACCTGGCTGGCCGACGGCGATGATCAGTACGCCCAGTGGGTGAGCGACATCAAGACCGCCGAGACCTACCACAGCAATTTCCAGGTGTGGGAATCGCGCTATCGCGACCCGCGTTATCTGTCGAAACTGACCCTGGGCCAGTTTGGCTCGGAAGTGGAACTGGGCCTGCACGACTGGCTGCACATGCGCTGGGCCTCGGTGCCGCGTGACCCGTCCAACGGCCACCCGGTTCCGTTCGCCCGCGACCCGGACGACTTCGCCCAGCGCTGGTACGCGCCGGAAAACGACTTCCTCGGTGATCCGTTCTCTTCCCATGTCAATCCGGTGTTCTGGGCCTTCCACGGCTGGATCGACGACCGCCTCGAAGACTGGTTCCGTGCCCACGAACGTTTCCACCCGGGGGAAGTGAGCCGGCTCGAAGTCAGCGGCGTACCTTGGTTCGCCCCCGGCCGCTGGGTCGAAATCGCCGACCCCTGGCTGGGCCCGGACACCCACGGTTGCAACACCACGCCTGGGCTGCAGGCCGGACGCTCGGTGGAGATGGACCCGGAAACCATGAAACTGGCCCTGCGCATCACCTTCGGCAGCGATGACAAAAAGCTCACCGAACTGTTCCGCCGCGTGCCGCAACGGCCGTGGTATGCGCGCAATCTCAAGAGCAAGCCGGTGTAAACCCCGCCCGCCCAAAAAACTGAAGCGAACGCTGTTGTGGCGAGGGAGCTTGCTCCCGCTGGGCTGCGAAGCAGCCCCCAAACCAGCCCCCTCAAAAATATCTGACCCACCGAGGTGCCGGTCATTGGGGCTGCTGCGCAGCCCAGCGGGAGCAAGCTCCCTCGCCACAGGTGTCACTTGGCTTGAGTGCGTTTAGCGCGGCGCGGCGATGTCCAGTGCGCGGTTCGCCAGCAGTTCTGCCAACTCGATCATTTGCTGGATGCCCAGCGCAAAATGGCGCCGCGAGCCGTCCAGTTCAAAAGCCTGCTCGCTTGCCATGACGTTGACCGAAGCCAGGGTTTCGCTGAGGTTGGCCAATAGACATTCCATGTCCGCGCCTTCCGCAACAGTGAACAACTGGCCCGGTGGCGGATTGGGTTTTTCAGGCTTGGGATCGAGGTAAAAGGCGAGGGCGCGGTCGGCGGCTTCGTTGAGTTTTTTCGAATCGTCTGCGGGGGGATTGGGGGTGATCTTGAACATGGTGTAGCTCCTAGTATTAGTTTCAGGAGCCGACACTATCGCTACCAAACGATGGGGTGGCGGCCGTACGCGGGTTGGTAGACCGGAGCACTAGGAACCCGGCGCGCCCGAAGACGCCCTGCGCACGGCCACCATGAAACAGACGCCGAGAAAGCATCTGTAGGAGGTGGCGCTTGCGCCTAGTTAACTCGCGGGCTACCAAACCCGATCGCTGAAATCAGCGACCCGGAAACAGTAAAAGCCACGAGCCAGGCGCACAAGCCGGCGGATTCTGGCGCAGTTGTAGGCAATGGCGCAAGGCAGCGTAGCCTCGCTCGGGAGTCCTACACGACCGGATAAACAGAACCAAAGCCGAACACCCTTTGTAAGGAGGGGAATTATCTGTGGCGAGGGAGCTTGCTCCCGCTGGGCTGCGAAGCAGCCCCCAAACCAGCCCCCTCAAAAATATCTGATCCACCGAGGTGCCGGCCATTGGGGCTGCTGCGCAGCCCAGCGGGAGCAAGCTCCCTCGCCACAGGTGTCACTTGGCTTGAGTGCGTTTAGCGCGGCGCGGCGATGTCCAGGGCGCGATTCGCCAGCAGTTCTGCCAACTCGATCATTTGCTGGATGCCCAGCGCAAAATGGCGCCGCGAGCCTTCCAGTTCAAAGGCCTGCTCGCTTGCCATGACGTTGACCGAAGCGAGGGTTTCGCTGAGGTTGGCCAATAGACATTCCATGTCCGCGCCTTCTGCAACCGTGAACAACTGGCCCGGTGGCGGATTGGGTTTTTCAGGTTTGGAATCGAGGTAAAAGGCGAGGGCGCGGTCGGCGGCTTCGTTGAGTTTTTTCGAATCGTCTGCGGGGGGATTGGGGGTGATCTTGAACATGGTGCAGCTCCTGATTATTCAAAAGGCGCTGCCAGTCATCACTTGCAGATGATGGGTGGCAGCTATGCGCGGGTCTGCAAGACCGGGAAATCAGGAACCCGGCAGACCCGAAGGTCTCCCACACATAGCCGCCATGGAACGAACACAGATGTGTCGACCTTTGGCTATGCGCCTGATATTCGTCGGGCTTGCAGACCCGATCACTGATGAGCAGTGACGGGGAACAAGTTATCGATGGGGTGCCAGGCGCACAAGCCGGCGGATTCTGGCGCAGTTGTAGGCAATGACGCAAGGCAGCGTAGCCTCGCTCGGGAGTCCTACATGGCCGGATAAACAGAACCAAAGCCGAACCCCATTTATGAAGCGTGGGACTTATCTGTGGCGAGGGAGCTTGCTCCCGCTGGGTCGCGAAGCGGCCCCAAACCAGCCCCCTCAAAACCTCTGTCCCACCGAGGTGCCGGCCATTGGGGCTGCTGCGCAGCCCAGCGGGAGCAAGCTCCCTCGCCACAGGTATCACTCAGCTCGACCATCTGCTGGATCCCCAGGGCAAGCCTTGCTCCCACAGAAGATACGTTTCCCTCTCTTTCATTTGTCACTTGGCTTGAAGGTGTGTTCGAGACCTACATCACCCGCCAACCCCCACCCAACGCCTTGTACAACGCCACGCTCGCCTGTACCCGCGCCAGCCTTAACTGCACGTTCATATCCTGCGCGGCGTACAGCGTGCGTTGGGTTTCCAGCACGGTAAGCAGGTCTTCAGCACCGGCCTGGTAGCGGCGCTGGGCGATGTCGAAGGCGGTCTGGGCCTGGTGCAGTTCTTCGCTTTGCCATTGCCGTTGGCGGTCCAGGCCGTTGATGCTGTTCAGGGCTTTTTCGACGTCGGCGAAGCCGTTGATGATAGCGGCTCGATAGAGCTCCAGCAGTTCCTCCTGGCGCGCGGTGGCTCGGTCGCGTTCGGCACTCAGGCGGCCGTTGTTGAAGATTGGCGCGGCCAAACCGGCGGTGAGGTTGTAGAAGTTGTTGCGCAGCAACTGGTCGGCGATGTCGGCGCCAGTGCCCAGGCTCAGGCCCAGGGTGACGGAGGGCAGCATGGCGGCGCGGGCCACGCTGATGTCGGCCTGGGCAGCGGTGAGGCGCGCTTCGGCGGCGGCGATGTCCGGGCGGCGGCGCAGCAATTCGCTGGGTACGCCGGCGTCGATGGCGGGCCAGTGCAGGCGGTCGAAACCTTCGTCTTCGAGCCTGACCGATTGCACCGGCTGCCCCAGCAGTGTGGCCAGGGTGATCAGCGCCTCTTGGGCCTGCTGCTGCACTTGGGGCAAGCGGCGTTGCTGGGCCGCTACCAGGCTTTTCTGCTGGGACAGTTCCAGGGCCGTGGCGCTGCCGGCGTCGTAGCGGGTCTGCACCAGGTCGAGCACGCGTTGGGCGTTGTCCAGGTTCTGTTCGGCGATGCGCTGTTGCTCGCGCAGGGACAAGGCCTGGGTGTAGCTGTTGGCGACGCCGCTGAGCAGGGTCAACTCCACCGTCGCGCGGTCGAACTGGCTAGCCGACAACGTCTTCAACGCACTGTCCCGGGCCGCCCGTTTGCCGCCCCAGAAATCCAGCTCATAAGTGGCACTGAGGTTGGCGTCGTAGTAATCGATGGTGCGGTTGTTCCGGTCGACGTCCAATTGGCTGTAGCCCTTGCCCCGTAGCAATTCCTGGCGATTGCCGTTGAGCCCGGCCCTGATCTCCGGCAGCAGCGGCGCGCCGGCAATGACGGCGCTGGCCTCGGCCTGACGCACCCGGGCCATGGCGGCGGCGAGGTCGTGGCTGTCCAGGCGCGCTTGTTCGATCAGCCGGTTCAACTGTGGGCTGCCGAAGCGTGTCCACCATTGCAGGTTTACCGCTCGGGCGCTGGGCGTGTCGAGGTGCTGCCAGGCCGGCGGTGGCTGGATGCCGCTGTCCGAAGGCGACAACGGGCTGGCGCAGGCCGCCAATAGCAGGCTGGCGGCCAGGAGGGTCAGGGACGCTTTCATGGGATGAGGTTCATTCACTGGTGAGGGCCGCGACCGGGTCGAGGCGGGCGGCCTTGCGGGCCGGCATGAAACCGAAGACGACGCCGGTGACCAGGGCGCAGCCGAAGGCGCCGAACACTGCCAGCCATTCGAACGCCACGGCGATCTTGCCCAGCAGCAACGCACCGCCCACCAGCAGGGCCAGGCCGATGCCCGCCAGCCCGCCGACCACCGAGAGCATCACCGCTTCGGTGAGGAACTGGCGCAGGATGTCGCGCTGGCGAGCGCCGGTGGCCATGCGGATGCCGATTTCCCGGGTCCGTTCGCGCACGGTCATGAGCATGATGTTCATCACGCCGATGCCGCCCACCAACAGCGAAATCGCCGCGATGGCGCCGAGCATCAGCGACAGCGTGCCCTGGGTGCGGGCTTCGGCCTGGATCATCGCGGCGTTGTTGGTCAGTTCGAAATCCTGCTTGCCGTCATGCAGGCGCAGCAGCGTTCGGGAGATGGCTTGCTCGGCTTCCTTGACCTTGCCCGCGTCCTTGGCGGCGATCACCACGTACTCGGGATGACGACTGCCGAACAGCCGCACGCTGGCGGCGGAGTAGGGCACGGCGACGCGGTCGTCGGCGTCCGAATCCCCGGAGCTGGCGCCTTTTTCGGCCAGCACGCCGACCACCTGGAACGGCATGTTCTCGATCAGGATGTAGCGGCCGACGGGGTCGGCGACGTCCTTGAACAGTTTCTGCCGGACCCGGTAGCCGATCACCGCCACTGCGGCAGCGCTACGCTCATCGGCCTCGCTGAAGTAACTGCCCTGGGCCACCGGCCAATTGAAGATGATCGGGAAATTCGTGTCGTTACCGCCGACGTAGCTGGTGTGGTCGAGGTTGCCGAAACGCACGCTGGCGTCGGCGCCGTTGACCGGCATGATCCGCTGCACTTCGGGCAGGGCGGCGAGGGCGGCCAGGTCATATTCGCTGATGATGCCCTTGGCCGCGCGCGGGCTGGGTGCGCTGCCATTGAGGTAGATGATGTTGGAACCGAAGGCGCCCATCTGGGCCATGACCTGGCGCTTGCTGCCTTCGCCCACGGCCAGCATCACCACCACCGAGGCCACGCCGATGATGATGCCGAGCAAGGTCAGGGCGGTGCGGAAACGGTTGATCCACATCACCCGCCACGCGGCCTGCACGGCGTCGAGCAACTCGCCTTTCCAGGCGCCGTTGTGTTCGCTGCCGGCACTCAGGCGCTGGCGCAGGTCCACGGCTTGCAGGGCCTTGGGGTTGGCGTGCACCTCGTGTGGCGAAGAGGGTGTGTTGTCACTGATGATCAGCCCATCGCGGATCTCTATGATGCGCTTGGCCCGGGCCGCCACTTCGCGGTCGTGGGTGATCAGGATCACCACGTGGCCCTGGCTTGCCAGTTCGTCGAGCAAGGCCATGACCTCGATGCCGCTCTGGCTGTCGAGGGCACCGGTGGGTTCGTCGGCGAGGATGATGTGGCCGCCATTCATCAGGGCCCGGGCAATCGACACTCGTTGTTGCTGGCCGCCGGACAATTGATGGGGACGGTTGCCAGTGCGGCTGGCCAGGCCCAGGCGTTCCAGCAGGGCGCTGGCCCGGGCATGGCGTTCGGCGGCCGAGGTGCCGGCGTAGATGGCCGGCATCTCGACGTTTTCCTGGGCGGTGCCGGAAGGAATCAGGTGATAGCCCTGGAACACGAAGCCGAACGCTTCGCGCCGTAGCCAGGCCAGCTCGTCGCTGCCCAGATTGGCGACGTCTTCGCCGGCAAAACGGTACTCGCCGCTGGTGGGGCGGTCGAGGCAGCCGAGGATGTTCATCAAGGTGGATTTGCCGGAGCCCGACGCGCCGACAATCGCCAGGAACTCCCCAGCGTGAATGGACAAGTCGATGCCGCGCAGCACCTCCACCCGAGGGCTGTCGCCACCGCCGTAGGCCTTGCGAATGTCCCGCAGTTCGATCAGGGGCGTGTTCATTCAGTCTCCGCTGCCGGTGGTCGGTCCGATCAGCACCTGTTCGCCCTCGCTCAGGCCGTCGACGATCTGGATGCGCAGTCGATCGCTGACGCCGGTGCGAACGGTCCGCGACTGGACATCGCCATTGTCGGCCAGCACCCGCACCTGGCCGGCGTTGTCCTGTAACGCAGCGGTGGGCACGGTCAGCACGTTCTGGGCCTGGGCCGCGACGAAAAATACTTGGGCGGTCATGTCGGTCATCAGGCTGCGGTCGGCGTTGTCTACGTCGAGCAACACGGTGTAGAGCACCACTCGTTCGCTGCCGCTGCGCCCACCGCTGGGGCTGCCACCCTGGCTGGCTTCCAGCGGGCGTGGCGGCACCGGGAGGATCTGGCGCACGGTGCTGCTCCAGCGCCGGCTGCCGCCGGCCAGGGTGGTGAAGTAGGCGGTCATGCCCGGCTTGACGTGGCCGATGTCGGCCTCCGAGACTTCGGCCCAGACCGTCATCGGCGACAGCCGGGCGATGCGCAGGATCAGCGGGGTTTGCTGCTGGGCATTGAGGGTCTGGCCTTCCCGGGCACCGACGGCGACCACGGTGCCGCTCATCGGCGCATAGATCCGCGTGTAGCCCAGCTCGGCCTCGTCGCTGCGCAGGCTGGCCTGGGCCTGGCGGATCTGGGCCTGGAACATGTCGATGCGCGCCTGGGTCGCCCGCACTTCGGCCTGGGCGGTCTGCACGTCTTCCTCGCGGGTGGCGCCACCGGCCTTGAGTTGCTGCTGGCGGCGGAATTTCTGCTGCGCCAGGTCGTGTTGGGCACGCTGTTCCTGAAGCTGGGCCTTGAGGTTCTCGATGGAGAAGCGTCCGGCGTCCAGCCGGGCCTTTTGTGTGGAAGGGTCGATTTCAACCAGTAGTTGGCCTTCGCGCACCTCGTCGCCGGCTTCCACATGAATCTTTTGGATCTGCCCGGACGCCTGGGCGCCGACGTCGACATAACGCCGCGGTTGCAGGGTGCCCAGGGCGGTGACGCTGTTTTCGATATCGCCACGGGTGACGGGCGCGGTGACCAGGGGCGCCCGGCTTGGCGCGACCGCTTGCCACGCGGCGAAGGCCACGGCCGGAAGCAGGGCGAAGGTGAGAAGCCAGGCGCGTCGGGTAGGGCGGGGACGTTTCATGCGGGGTTCCGGCCGGTGATATCGGG
>NZ_FMXH01000015.1:66774-166112 GCF_900103575.1 Pseudomonas sp. NFACC51
CCTCCATGAACCTGGAGGATCCGGGACTCAGGTTTCAGGGCCGCTTCGCGCCCCAGCGGGAGCAAGCTCCCTCGCCACAAAAGTCAGGGGCCGACGCCTCGTCAACTGAACGAATCAGCCCTGATACAAACCAAAGCTTTAAATCTATATGAGAATTACTATAAATTACGCGATTGAATCTGCCACTATCGTGCCATTGCCTTTCCCGGGCATGCCGAGTGGGCACAGGGATAGCTGGCGCAGCCATTGCGCACGGGAGTCATGTTGGAAAACTACTATCGCGAGCTGGTGTGTTTCCTGAACGCCAGGCTAGGCAACCGCCAGGCGGCCGAGGATGTGGTGCATGACGCCTATGTGCGGGTGCTGGAGCGCGCCAGCGACACGCCCATCGAACAGCCCCGGGCGTTCCTGTATCGCACGGCATTGAACCTGGTGATCGACGGGCATCGGCGCAATACCTTGCGCCAGGTCGAATCCCTGGAGGTGCTGGACAGCGAAGAGCGCTTCTTCACCCCGTCGCCCCAGACCAGCCTCGACCACGGCCAGCGCCTGGACATGCTCCAGCGTGCCCTGGCCGAGCTGCCACCGCTGTGCCGCGAGAGCTTCCTGCTGCGCAAGCTCGAAGGCCTGTCCCACCCGCAAATCGCCGAGCGCCTGGGCATTTCCCGGGCACTGGTGGAGAAACACATCGTCAACGCCATGAAGCACTGCCGCGTTCGCGTGCGGCAGTGGGACGCGCATTAATCTGCCTACGCCGGTCGTCTCGCGGTAAATTTTTTTTCATTGTCCTCGTTCCTCTCAACACACGACTTGTTGGCCCCTAAACGCTGGGCAGGTCACCCCAGGCTTTTCGCGCCCTGTTGAGGGCTTTTCCAGAGGACACTGGACATGACACAGGCAATTGCATCGCCCATCGTTCACGACTTGATCGGCATCGGTTTCGGCCCCTCGAACCTGGCGCTGGCCATCGCATTGCAGGAGCGCGGGCCGGTCCAGGGTGAACTGGACGTGCTGTTCCTCGACAAGCAGGCCGACTACCGCTGGCACGGCAACACCCTGGTGACCCAGAGCGAGTTGCAGATTTCCTTTCTCAAGGACCTGGTGACCCTGCGCAACCCCACCAGCCCGTATTCGTTCGTCAATTACCTCAAGCACCATGGCCGCCTGGTGGACTTCATCAACCTCGGCACCTTCTACCCGTGCCGCATGGAGTTCAATGACTACCTGCGCTGGGTGGCCGGGCATTTCACCGAACAGAGTCGCTATGGCGAAGAAGTGCTGCGCATCGAACCGCTGCTGCACAATCAGCAGGTCGAAGCCCTGCGGGTGATTTCCCGCGGCCGCCAGGGCGAAGAATTCGTACGTACCACCCGTTCGGTGGTGGTCAGTGCCGGTGGTACGCCGCGGATTCCCGAGGCGTTCAAGGTGTTCAAGGACGACGCGCGGGTGTTCCACCATTCCCAGTACCTGGAGCGCATGGCGGGCCAACCGTGCGTGAAGGGCCAGCCGATGAAGATCGCGATCATCGGCGGTGGGCAGAGCGCGGCGGAGGCCTTCATCGACCTCAACGACAGCTTCCCTTCGGTGCAGGTCGACATGATCCTGCGCGGCTCGGCCCTGAAGCCGGCGGACGACAGCCCGTTCGTCAACGAAGTGTTCTCGCCGGAATTCACCGACCTGGTGTTCCAGCAACCCCACAGCGAGCGCGAACGGCTGGTCAACGAGTACCACAACACCAACTATTCGGTGGTGGACATCGACCTGATCGAGCGCATCTACGGGATTTTCTATCGCCAGAAAGTCTCTGGCATCGCCCGTCATGCGTTCCGGACCCTCACTACGGTGGAGAAGGCCACGGCCACCGACGCCGGCGTGGAACTGGCGGTGCGCAACAACGCTACTGGCGAGTTGACCGTGCGCCGCTATGACGCCGTGGTGCTGGCCACAGGATACGAGCGGCAGATGCACCGCACCTTGCTGGAGCCGCTGGCGCAATACCTGGGGGATTTCGAGGTGGATCGCAACTACAAGCTGATCACCGACGAGCGCTGCAAGGCGGCGATCTACATGCAGGGCTTCTGCCAGGCCAGCCATGGCCTGAGCGATACCTTGCTGTCGATCCTGCCGGTGCGTGCCGATGAAATTGCCGGCTCGCTGTATGAGCACGGGAGCAATCGCGGGCAGGCGCGTCCGGTGCGCGATCAGTTGCTCGCCGCCGTATAGGCCCTGTGGAGGCGAGTCACTCGCAGGAAATCTATCAGCCAACGCAACCCTGTGGGAGCGAGCAAGCTCCCACAGGCCATAGGCCCGGTCTCTGGTCACCCGCAGGAAATTCTTCAGAAATTTCCTACACTCACTTCACAGCCTCCTGCTGTTTGACAGGCTTGGTTCGCTGTTCCCTCGTATTGGCAGTCTGAACCCCTCAGCCGGTCCACCCTGACTGTATGTGCAGTCGGTGTGAGCCGGGCCGACTACGCCAAGCGAAACACCCTGACCAGATGATGTTGCTTTTACGCACAGGCCTGGTGGCGCTGTTGCTGGGCTCATTGAGTGTGGTGCCACCAGTGGACGCGGCCCCCGAGGCGCTGCGGGTGCTCGGGCGCTCCAATGTGAGCGATTATTCGGTGTCCCTGGACGACGCCGACTGGACCTGGCTGCGCCAAAAGGGCACGTTGCAGTTGGGCGCCTCGGCGCCGGACTACGCGCCGTTCAGCATCACCGGCAATGGTCGCGACTATGAAGGCCTGACCGCCGATTATGCGCAATTGCTCGGGCAACTCCTTCACATCAAGGTGCAGGTCCAGCGCTACCCATCCCGTGCCGAATCGCTCCAGGCCCTGCGCGGCGGTGAGATCGATATGCTCGGCACCGCCAACGGCTTCGAAGCCAGCGACCCGGACCTGGCGATGTCCCAGGCCTATGCCGATGACCTGCCCACCCTCGTGGCGCGCATCAACGACAGCCAGGACTTGCCCAGCGACCTGGCGGGCAAGCGCGTGGCGATGCTGTATCACTACTTGCCGCCGGAGACGGTCGAGGCGTTTTACCCCGAAGCCTCCTTGCAGCTGTTCCCCTCGACCTTGAGCGCCATCGGTGCCGTGGCGTTTGGTCAGGCCGATGTTTATCTGGGGGACTCGATCAGTTCCAACTACCTGATCAGCAAGAATTACCTGAACAATATTCAACTGGCCGATTTTTCGCGCATGGAAGTGCAGCCGTTCGCCTTCGCGGTCAGCCGCGACAACGTGCGCCTGTTACGCATCATCAATGCCGCGCTGCAAGCCATCCCCGCCAGCGAACAGATGAGCATCCTGAGGCGCTGGAGCGCTGGCGGCGCGAGCATGCCGGGTCAGCAGGCGCTGCATTTCAGCGTCAAGGAGCAGCGCTGGCTGGATGCTCACCCACGGATCAAAGTCGCTGCCAACGAAAACTTCTTGCCGCTGACGTTCTTCGATGAACAAGGCCATTTGCACGGCATCGGCGCCGATGTGCTGGCGAGGATCAGTTTGCGCACCGGTTTGAAATTCGATGTGCAGCGTGGCGACTCGGTTGATGATTTGATCGGGCAGATCAAGAGCGGCAAGGTCGACGTCCTGGCGACCGCCATACCCAGCACCGAACTCGAAGACGAGTTGCGCTTTACCCGACCGTACCTGACGAATCCGTTCGTGCTGGTGGTGCCCGCGCGGGCCAAGGGGCCGCTAACCCTGGACCAGATGGCCGGCAAGCGCCTGGCGCTGGTGCGTGGCAACGTGTTGCGCGAGTTCCTGCTGGAGCAGTTCCCCCGCGTGCAGTTGGTGACGGCACAAAACACCGCCGATGCCATGGCCATGGTCGCCGCCGGCAGGGCGGACGCTGCGGTCAATCCGCTGATCAGCGCCCGCTACATGATCTCCCGCCAGTACCGCGACACGCTGCAGGTCACCAGTACCGTCGGCACCTTGCCCGCGCGCGTTGCGTTGGCGACGAACCGGGGCGCATTGGAGCTTTACTCGATTCTCGACAAGGCGCTGTTGAGCATTTCTCCCGAAGAGATGGACGAGCTGACCAACCGCTGGCGCAGTGAGGTAGTGATCGACGACAGTTACTGGCTGCGCAACCGCACCACGATTCTCCAGGGGTTCACCGTCGCTGCGCTGCTATTGCTGGTGACCTTGGGCTGGGTCATTTACTTGCGGCGCCTGCTGGAGCAATTGCGCGTCGCCAAGGAAAGCGCTGACGACGCCAACCGGGCCAAGACCACCTTCGTGGCGACCATGAGCCATGAGATCCGCACACCGATGAACGCGGTGATCGGCCTGCTGGAACTGGCCCTGAAAAAAGCCGACCAAGGCATCGTGGACCGGGTCGCCATCGAAGTCGCGTCGGGGGCGGCCCATGGCATGCTGGACTTGATCGGCGACATCCTCGACATCGCCCGCATCGAGTCGGGCAAGCTGTCGCTGGCGCCGCAACGGGCCAATCTGCACGAATTGACCGAGTCGGTGGCGCGGATTTTCGAGGGCCTGGCCCGGCAGAAACACCTGCGCCTGCAACGGGTGCTGGACACCGGGGTCAACCATGACGTGTTGATCGACCCGTTGCGCTTCAAGCAGATCGTCTCGAACCTGTTGAGCAACGCCATCAAGTTCACCGACCAAGGCGAGGTGCGCCTGAGTGTGCGCGGCGAGCCGGACATTGAACACAGGCGCCTGGGCATTTGCCTGCGAGTCGAGGACACCGGCTGCGGGATTTCGCCTGAGGACCAGCGCCGCCTGTTCAGCCCCTTTACCCAGGCCAGCCACACGACCCAGTCGGCCCGCAGCGGTTCCGGGCTGGGGCTGGTCATCAGCCGCACCTTGTGCGAAATGATGGGCGGCACCCTGACGTTGCGCAGCGTGGCGGGGGCGGGCACGCAGGTCGAGATCCTGCTGGACCTGCCCCTGCTCGACGCCTTGCCGACCTTGCCGCCTGTCGAGGCTGAGGCGCTGGTGCCGGGCCGGGCGCTGAGGATCCTGGTGGTCGATGACTACCCGGCCAATCGCTTGCTGCTGTCCCAGCAACTGGCCTACCTGGGCCATCGTGTCCAGGAGGCGCAGAACGGTGTCGAAGGCCTGCACGCCTGGCGCAGCGAGCACTTCGATGTGGTCATCACCGATTGCAACATGCCCTTGATGAGCGGTTATGAACTCGCGCGGGCCATTCGCGACGAAGAGCATGCGCAAAACCTGTCGCCCGGGTTGATCCTGGGGTTCACGGCCAACGCCCAGCCTGAGGAAAAGGACCGCTGCGCCGAGGCCGGGATGGACGATTGCCTGTTCAAACCCATCAGCCTTCGGGCGCTCAATGCGTGCCTGGTTTCGGTCACGCCGGACGTGGGGGCGCCTCAGCCCGACGATGGCATCGACTTGACCAGCCTGGAACAACTGACCGGTGGCGACACGACCGCCATCAGGGCACTGCTGGAGGAACTGGTCAGCAGCAATGCCGACGATCAGGCGCGACTGTTGCACTTGTCCAGCCGACAAGACTTGCCGGGCCTGGCGGACCTGGCGCACCGGATCAAGGGTGGGGCGCGGATCGTCCAGGCGCAACGGCTGATCGCCGCCTGCGAGGCGCTGGAAAGCGCTTGTCGGGGCGGCGATACGTTGCTGCTCGCCCAAGCCGTGGAAGATATTCGCCAAGCCATCGAGCACGTGGCGGAGCAACTGAAGACCTAACAAGGGCTTCGTCTGGCTTCATTTTGGGAATAATCCTACATCGTCTTTCAAGCGCTTCCTCTAGCCTGACGGCCTTTAATGTTCTGAGCCGGTTTCTACCTGGCGCGTTGCTATTGGAAAGCTTGCCATGCCGAACAAAGCACTCCGTATCCTGATTGCCGACCCACACCATGCTCATCGAATCGTGCTGGAGCGCCTGTTCAATCAACAGGGCTATTTCCGGATTGTCCCTGTGAGCCATGTGCAAGAGTTGCTGACACTGGTGGAGTACGGCAGCGAGCCCTTCGACCTGATCGTCGTCAATGCCGGGCTGACCAGTGGGGCGTTGGATTTGCACGATTTTGTTATCTATAACCCACAGGTTCGTCACGGGATGATTTACAACGCGCAACCGGCCAGCCTGTCGCCGGTGCCGGTCGCGCGCCGATCGAGCATGCACCTGAGCCAGGCGCCACTGCCTGACCTTGTCTCCCTGCGGCGCCTGATGGAGCAGGTCGACCCTCAAGCCCGTGAGTCGCTGCAACCGTGGACGCACGCCCTCAGGCAGGGCCATGGACGCTGAGAAAGACCGTTGGTCTGCACTGTCGGATCTGACAGGTGTCTGGGCCTGGCGCTTGTGCAAGAGTCCGGTGCAGTCATGGCGCCGGTGCCGTTTGTAATGACCTGGGGAATTGCCTTGAAAGACGTGTTGATCGTGGATGACCACCCTGTCATACGAGGGGCGCTGCGGCTTATTTGCCAGAATGAGGCGTTCACCCACATCCGAGACGCCAGCGGCGTGGCCGATGCCAGGGCTCTCATCAAGGAGTGCGTGCCAGACCTGGTGATCCTCGACCTGGTGATGAACGGTTTCGATGGCCTGGACCTGCTGGTCTGGATCATGGCCCAATTCCCTGAGTGCAGTGTGCTGGTGTTCACTTCCCAGGATGCGCAGCACTTCTGCAACCGCTGCATCTCGGCCGGGGCCCGGGGTTTTGTGACCAAGAAAAGCGACCTCAAGGAACTGACCAAGGCCATCCAGGCCTTGAAGTCCGGTTATGCCTATTTTCCGCAGATGTCCGTCAGGCTGGATTTTCAGCAGCGCAGCGAACAGCAGGCGCTGGAAAGCCTCTCCACCCGCGAGCTGTCCATCCTGCGCATGCTGGCCATGGGCATGCGCGGCAAGGACATCGCCGAAAGCCTGTTCCTGAGTCCAAAAACTGTCAGCACCTACAAGACTCGGTTGCTGGAAAAGCTTGGCCTGCAATCCTTGGTGGGACTGTCGGAGTTCGCTAAGCGCAATCACCTTTGAATGACACCAGGCTTTTCAGTCGTTCTCTAAATAGAACGCTAAAGCCGATTTTTGCAGTCTAGTGCTGCAAAGGTGTCGGTTCTAAGCTGTGTCCATTGAATCGCAGTACCTGATTTTGGAGACACAGCATGAAAAACATCATCGGCCTCTACACCAGCCCACGGCCCCATTGGGTTGGCGATGGCTTCCAGGTTCGCACGCTGTTTTCCTACGACAACCTGGGCAAGCACGTCAGCCCGTTCTTGCTGCTGGACCACGCCGCCCCGACTGAATTCACGCCCACCACCGAGCGTCGTGGCGTCGGCCAGCACCCGCATCGCGGTTTCGAAACGGTGACCATCGTCTACCAGGGTGAACTGGAGCACCGAGACTCCACGGGCAGCGGCGGCAAGATCGGTCCCGGCGACGTGCAATGGATGACCGCCGCGTCCGGCATCATCCACGAAGAGTTCCACTCCGAAGCTTTCGCCCGGCAGGGCGGGTTCATGGAGATGGTCCAGTTGTGGGTCAACCTGCCTGCCAAGGACAAGATGGCCCCGGCCGGCTACCAGACACTGCTCAAAGGCGACATTCCGAACATTGCGCTGAAGGACGATGCCGGCAGCCTGCGGTTGATCGCCGGGCGCTTCGAGGGGCATCAAGGGCCCGCGAAGACTTTCACCCCCATCGACGTCTGGGACATTCGCTTGAAGGCCGGTAAAGACTTGGTCCTTGACCTGCATGAAGGCCACAACACCGCCCTGGTGGTGCTGCATGGCTCGGTCCAGGTCAATGGCCGCGAACGGGTCGAGGCCGGCCAGCTAGCGCTGTTCGACCGGGCTGGCGACCAATTGAGCCTGCAAGCCAATAACGATGCCGTTGTGCTGCTGCTCAGTGGCGAGCCGATCGACGAACCCATCGTTGGCCATGGCCCGTTCGTGATGAACAGCGAGCAGGAAATCCACCAGGCCTTCAACGATTTCCACTCGGGGCGTTTTGGCCGGATGGACGATTGAACGCGAAAACAACAGCCACGCCGCACCCACTGTGTGGGAGCTTGCTCGCGATAGCGGTCTAACAGTCCAGGCATCATTGACTGACGCACCGCAATCGCGAGCAAGTACGCTCCCACATGGAGATCTGCGGGGATCTCTACAGCTTGGTCATTCTGTGCCAATCTTCGCCTCATTGATCTTTCTGGAGCCGTCCGATGCTGTCTCTGATCTCCGAGCACCCGCTGCTCTGTGCCCTGGCGCTGCTTGTGCTCGACATCCTGATATGGCGGCTGGTGAGTGCGGATCGGACCTACTGGAAAATCGGCGCGCGGCTGGTGATTTTTTCCTTGTTCAGCATGTTGCTGTTCAACGAGGGCCTCAACCCCATGGAGCCGGCGCAGTGGGTCGACGACGTGCCACGGCACCTGGCGGCCACAGGGTTGCAGATCGCCTGGTGGCTGCTCGCCGCGCGAACCCTGACGGTGATGATGGGCGCGGTGATGATGCAGCGGGTCGGTCACACCGGGCGCTTGTTGCAGGATTTGCTCGGCGCGGTGATTTTCCTGATCGCCGTCATCGCAGCGCTGGCCTATGTGCTGGACCTCCCAGTCAAGGGCGTGCTGGCGACGTCCGGGGCGATGGCGATCATCGTCGGCCTGGCGTTGCAGAGCACCCTCAGCGACGTGTTTTCCGGGATCGTGCTCAACACCACCAAGCCTTATCAGCTCGATGACTGGATTTCCATCGACGGCACCGAAGGCCGGGTCACTGACATCGACTGGCGGGCAACGCGGTTGCAGACCGCCCAAGGCAGCATGGCGGTGATCCCCAACTCACTCGCGGCCAAGGCCAAGGTCATCAACTTCAGTCGACCCAGCGATGTCCATGGGTTGTCCATCAGCGTCCAGGTCAGCCCTCACGCGCGGCCGCAAACCGTGATCGACGCGCTGGAGCGAGCGATGATCGGCTGTCGGACCTTGCTCGCCAACCCGGCACCCTGCGTGACGCTCAAAAGCAGCAGCAGTGATGGGGCGGAATACGAGATCAGCGGGTTCGTCGCCTCCAGGGCCCAGAAGCGCGAGGTGCGCAACCAGCTGTTCGACCTGGCGTTCCGGCATTTGCAGGCCTCGGGCGTGAGCCTGTTGTCCAACAGTGAAAGCGCCACCGCCAAGGATGCGTCGCGGCCTCGGGCGTTGCTGGAAAGCTCGAACATCTTCTCCACCTTGCGCCAGGACGAGAAAGATACCTTCAGCCAGAACATGACCCTGCAGACCTTCCGCGCCGGCGACATGATTTTGCCGGCGGGGGAGGTCAGCGATCATTTGTTCATCATTGAATCCGGCGTGGTCAGCGTGACCCTTGTGCGTAACGGCCAGCCATTCGAAGCCGGGCGCATGGGGCCGGGAGAGGTGATCGGCGAAGCCGGGATCGTTTCCGAACAGGCCGCGCTGGCGAGCTTTTCGGCCAAGACCTTCTGCACCCTTTATCGCATCGAGAACAGCTACCTCAAGCCTTGCCTCGACGCCCGTCACGACATCAACGACGCCATGAAAAACCTGCTGGACGTACGCATCCACCTCGCCCAGAACCTCACCCGCGAGCTACCCAAGCCCGTCGCCAAGAAGCGCTTCCTGCAGTGGCTGCGCAGCCGGGCCTGAACCTGCCCCGAAAACACCCCCTGTGGCGAGGGAGCTTGCTCCCGCTGGGTGGCGCAGCCGCCCCAAAATGGCCTACACCGTTCCCCAGGCAGACCGCGTCAGTCGGGTGACGACTGCTTCGCAGCCGAGCGGGAGCAAGCTCCCTCGCCACAACAGCCCGTAGGGTTGGACTCCCTTGAAAAGGCCAATACCCGGTCACGTCTTGCGGCGCCATTGGCCACCCGAACTTCCCAACAATTGGCTATTTGTACCGCGCCACTGCACGGCTAACGTAGCGCTACACCCCATTGTTCTGGAGCTCATCATGCAACCGCGTATCGATTTCTACACCGCTTCCCCAGACGCCTTCAAAGCCATGCTGGCCCTGGAAAATGCCGTCTCGAAACTGGGCCTGGAAAAGTCCCTGCTGGAGCTGGTCAAGCTGCGTTCCTCGCAAATCAACGGCTGCGCCTTCTGCATCGACATGCACACCGCCGATGCTCGTAAGGACGGCGAGACCGAACGTCGCCTCTACGCCGTGACCGCCTGGCGCGAAGCACCGTTCTTCACCGGCCGCGAGCGCGCCGCTCTGGCCTGGACCGAAGCCCTGACCCGCCTGAGCGACACCCACGCGCCGGACGCCGACTATGCCCTGCTGAGCGAGTATTTCAGCCCCAAGGAAATGGTCGACCTGACCGTGGCGATCAACGCCATCAATGGCTGGAACCGTTTGGCGGTGGGCTTTCGCAAGATGCCTGAGGCGTAAACCGGCCGGCAATCAACCCAAGTAGGCTTTTGGCGTAAAACCGGTCATTTGCTTGAAGAAGGCGATGAAGGCGCTGTCGCTGGCAAAGCCCAATTCGAAAGCGCTGTAGCTCAGGCCGCGGCCGGTGGCGAGCAGTTCAATGGCGCGCATCAGGCGCCATTGCTGCCGCCATTGCTGATAGCCCATGCCGGTTTCCCGTTGAAAGATCCGGCCGATGGTCCGGCCACTGGCCCCGATTTGCTCTTCCAATACGTTCAATGTCGGCGGCAAATGCTGCAGTGCCGCGAGCAGAGGTGCCAGGCGTTTGTCCTGAGGCAGCGGCAGCAGCATCGGCTGTTGCGGTGCCTCGCGGATTTCATCCAGGCACAACCCCAGCAGGTGCTTGTTACGGCCTTGCGTCCAGTCGCTGTCGAACGCTGCGTCGGTGATCGGTTCGAGTACGGCGCGTAGCAGTGGCGATACATCGATGATGCACACGTGTGAAGGTAAGTCAGCGCACAGTGATGCCTTCAGGTAGATCGATCGATAATCCACGCTCTGTTGCATCACGGCGCGGTGGGGTATCAACGGCGGAATCCAGGCAGCTCGCGATGGTGGCAGCAAGCACAGTTGCTGCGCCAGGGTGATGCGAGTACAGCCCTGGCGTGTGAACAACAGTTGCCCGCGCTGATGTCGATGTACGCCGGAATCGTGATGACCCAGCGTTGCGGCGAGACCGATGACCGGCGCGTCATGGCGGTCGGGGTCGAATAGGGCATGAGCGTCGAGCCAGGCCATGACTTGTCCGATTTCGAGGATTATTTGTCAGGCTTCGGATAATACGACAGCCAATGGCTTCGTAGACTGCTCGCCCGTCTTCGAACGAGCTTGGCTTGCATGATTTCGCGACCTTTCCTTTGCCTGGCGATTGCCTTGGTGATGTTCCCGCAGATTGCCCAGACCCTCTACAGCCCAGCGTTGGCAGACATCAGCGCGAGTTTTGCCGTCAGTGCAGAAATGGCCGCGCAGCTGTTATCCACGTTTTTCTTGGGATTCGCCCTGGGTGTAGCGGTGTGGGGGCGTGTGTGTGACCGCATCGGTCGCCGGCCCGCCATGTTGAGCGGGTTGGCCTTGTATGCTGCCGCGACGATGCTGGGGTTGAATGTCGACACCTTCGATGCGCTGCTGGCCGTTCAGGCCCTGGCTGCGTTTGGTGCGGCAGTTGGTTCGGTGGTGACCCAGACGGTCCTGCGTGATCGTTATCACGGTGTACAACTGGGCCAGGTTTTTTCAGTGATCGGTATTGCCCTCGCGGCCAGCCCAGCGATGGGTTTGTTCAGTGGCGCCAGCCTGGTACGACTCTTTGGTTACCAAGGCGTACTCGGCGGCCTATTGATGCTGTCGTTGGTTTTACTGGTGTGGTGCGCACGCGCCTTGCCCGAAACCCTGCCGGACCGTCTCCCTGCGCAACCCCTATCGAAGACACTGTGGCGCATGCTCAAGGACCCCTCCATCTGGTGTTCGTCGTTTCTTGTCGCCGCCTTCAATGTGGCGCTGTTCAGTTACTACAATCTCGCTCCGTTTCAGTTCGAACGGCTCGGATTGAGCCCCGAGTTGTTCGGCTACAGCGGCGTGATCCTGGCGCTGGGCTCGGGCTTGGGGGCTTGGCTGAACAAGCGTCTGTTGGCGCGAGGTTACGACGGTGGCCAGTTGTCGGCGGTGGCGGCAGTGGTGCTGCTGATCGGTGGCGTGAGTGTTCAAGGCTTGCTCTACAGCGGCGGTTTTGTTGTGGCGATGCTGCTGATCGTGTTGGCGTTTGGCATGGCGATACCCAACGTGCTGGGCGCCGCGTTGGTTCGCTATGGCGACTGCCTGGGTACTGCCGGGGCGTTGTTTGGCTTGTTCTATTACGTGTTGATTAGTGGTGCACTGATGCTCGCTGCCTGGTTTCAGGCGCTGGGCTGGACCTTGATCCTGTGTGGCGTTCTAGCGGTGTGCTTGGCGGGAAACCCAGCGCGACTCAAGTCGAAAAACCAGTCTGTTTGAGTCACCACAGGAATCTATCGTCGGCTGGGACAGCTTCGGACGACAGGCACCGCAATAGGTTTGCTTCGTATTAATAGGAAGCATTACTATTCACACCCCGTTTCCACAGCGCGCCGCGATGACCCCCAAGTTGCCCCGCAGTCCCGGCTTTTTCGAGCATTACGAAGAGTTGATCGGCACCTGGACCCGTCGCCTGCGCAATCGCCAGCAGGCCGAGGACCTGGCCCATGACACCTTCGTGCGGGTGCTTGAGTCCGATTCGAGCGGGGTCGAGCAGCCACGGGCCTATTTGCATCAGACGGCGCGCAACATTGCAGTGGATGGCTATCGGCGCGAAGATCGACGGGGGGCCATGGAGGAGGCGGCCGTCGACCATAGCCAGTCGCTGTCGGGCGACCCGGAGCACTACATGCACGCGATCCAGCTGGCAGACTCCATCGAGCGAGCGCTTGCCGAGCTGCCGGCCAACTGCCGTACGGTGTTTGTCTGGCAGAAGATCGAAGGCCTGACCCAGGCGGAAATCGCCGAGCGTTTGGGCCTGTCCAAAAACATGGTGGAAAAATATATGATCCGCACCCTGCGGCATCTGCGCGATTGCCTGGACGGGCCAGGCCAATGATCCGTCGTCCTCTTCCACCTGAGCCACAGGACCTTCCATGATGGATAGCCGTGAATGCCCGTGCGGGCAGGACAGGGTTCGCGACGCGGCGGCGCAATGGTTCGTGCGCCTGCAAGCGCCCGCCATGAGTGTCGAGGAGCGCCAGCGTTTCGAAGCCTGGCTGGACGAACATGCCAACCACCGCGACGAAATTCAATTGCTCCAGGGTATCTGGAGCGCCACGGACCTGCTGCCCAAGGAACGCCTGCGAGCGCTGTGCGAACCTCCCGCCAAACGTCCCAAGCGTCGGCCACTGCTGCGCTATGCCGTCGCCGCCGGACTGTTCGCGGTGGCGCTGGGGTTGGGGCTGTTCAGCGGTTTGAGTTCTTCCACCGACTACAGCGGCGAATACACCACCGTCCTCGGCGAGCGTCGGCATATCGCCTTGCCGGACGGCTCGATGATCGACCTCAACAGCCGCAGCCGGGTGCGTATTGAATTCGCGCACCATCAGCGCCGGGTGGAACTAGTCGAAGGCGAGGCCCTGTTCAGCGTCGAACACGATGCTGGCCGACCCTTCACCGTCAATGCGGGCAACGGTCAGGTGACGGTGACCGGGACGCGCTTCGACGTGCGCCGCGATGCCGATAAGACTCGGGTGGCGGTGGCGCAGGGCAGCGTCAAGGTCCAGGGACGCGCCGCGCCCCCGGCTCAGTTGGCCATACTGACAGCGGGTCTCGGCACCCAGATCGATGCCCAGGGCAAAGTCGCCACACCTTACGCGGTCAACGCCGAGGCGCTCACCGCCTGGCGCAACGGCAAACTGGTGTTCAACAACGCGCCGCTCAAGGAAGTGGCCGAAGAGGTTTCCCGTTATCGCACTCGCCCCCTGCGGGTCGGCAGCGCGGCGGTGGGCGACCTGCGCCTGACCAGCGTGTTCCGCGCCGACGATCCTGAGGCACTGCTCAAGGCGCTGCCGAGCATTCTGCCGGTGGCTGTGCGCAACCTGGATGACGGCAGCCAGGAAATAATTGCGCGATAAATTCAGGTTTTTTTCGAGTTCTTCGTCTTCTTGTCCAACTGCAACTGGTTTGCATTAACAGACGCGTATTCTTGCGATCAACAGGACAAGGTTCGACGTGAAAACAACCGCCAAAAACAACAACCGTACCCACGTACGCTGGCTGCCCCTGGCCCTGGCCCTGGCGGTCAGCGCCGCTGTGCCCCAGGCGTATGCCGATCAGGCTACCACCGCCATTCACATCCAGGCGCAGCCGTTGGGGCAAGCCTTGAGCCAGCTCGGCCAGCAAACCGCGTTGCAGGTGTTCTTCAGCCCCGAACTGGTGGCCGGTAAACAAGCGCCGGCCGTGGACGGCACCCTGTCCCCGGAAGCGGCCTTGCACCAACTGCTGCAGGGCAGTGGTCTGCAATACCGGATTGATGACGGTTCGGCGACCGTATTGCCGGCGCCTTCGGCCTCCAGCGCCGGCCCGCTGGAGCTTGGCGCTACTGAAATCCAGGTGGTCGGTGACTGGCTTGGCGACGCCAATGCGGAGGTGGTGCAGAACCACCCCGGCGCGCGGACGGTGATCCGCCGCGAAGCGATGGTGGAGCAGGGCGCGATGAACGTCGGCGACGTGCTGCGGCGTGTGCCGGGGGTGCAGGTGCAGGACGCCAACGGCACAGGCGGCAGTGACATCTCCCTGAACGTCGGCGTGCGCGGCCTGACTTCGCGCTTGTCGCCACGCTCCACGGTGTTGATCGACGGCGTGCCTGCAGCGTTCGCGCCCTACGGCCAGCCGCAACTGTCCATGGCGCCGATTTCCTCGGGCAACCTGGACAGTATCGACGTGGTGCGCGGCGCCGGTTCCGTGCGCTACGGGCCACAGAACGTCGGCGGGGTGATCAACTTCGTGACCCGGGCGATCCCGGAAAAAGCCACCGGTGAAATCGGCAGCACCCTGGAAACCTCCCAGCGCGGCGGCTGGAAGCACATCGACACGGCGTTTCTCGGCGGCACGGCGGACAATGGCCTGGGCGTGGCGCTGTTGTATTCCGGCGTCAACGGCAACGGTTATCGCCGGAGCAACAACGACAACGACATCGACGACGTCATCCTCAAGACCCATTGGGCACCCACCGAGGTGGACGATTTCTCGCTGAACTTCCATTACTACGACGCCAAGGCCGACATGCCCGGTGGCCTGACCCAGGCCCAGTACGACGCGGACCCGTACCAGTCCGACCGCGACTGGGACAACTTCAGCGGCCGGCGCAAGGACGTGTCGTTCAAATGGTTGCGCCAGATCGACGACCGCACCCAGGCCGAAGTGCTGACCTATTACTCCGACAGTTACCGGGGCAGCACCATCGCTTCCCGGGACCAGCGCAACCTGGTGTCCTACCCGCGCACCTATTACACCTTCGGCATCGAGCCCCGGGTGTCCCACGTGTTCGACCTGGGCCCCACCACCCAAGAGGCCAGCGTGGGTTATCGCTACCTCAAGGAAGGCATGCACGAAGAGGCCAGTCGCCTGGCGTTGCGTGATAACGAACCAGTGGTGCGTCCGGGGGCCGACGGTCACGTCTACCAGGACCGTACCGGTGGCACTGAAGCCCACGCGGTGTATATCGATGACAAGATCGATGTCGGCAAGTGGACCATCACCCCGGGCATCCGCTTCGAAAGCATCAGCACCGAATGGCATGACCGCCCGGTGCTCGACACAGCCGGTCGCCCGGTGCAGGAAAAACGCCGCAGCATCGACAGCAACGAACCGTTGCCGGCCCTGAGCGTGATGTATCACCTGTCCGATGCCTGGAAGCTGTTCGCCAACTACGAGACCTCGTTCGGCAGCCTGCAGTATTTCCAGCTCGGCCAGGGCGGTGACGGCAACAACACCGCCAATGGCCTGAGCCCGGAAAAGGCCAAGACCTACGAGATCGGCACGCGCTACAACGATGACGTGTGGGGCGGGGAAGTGACGCTGTTCTACATCGACTTCGACGACGAATTGCAGTACATCAGCAACGACGTGGGCTGGACCAACATGGGCGCGACCAAGCACCAGGGGCTGGAGGCTTCGGTGCATTACGACATGGCCGCGCTCGACCCACGTCTCGAAGGCCTCACCGCCAATGCCGGTTTTACCTACACCCGTGCGACTTACGAAGGCCAGATCCCGAGCTTCAAGGGACGTGACCTGCCGTTCTATTCCCGGCAGGTGGCCAACGTGGGCCTGCGCTACGACGTCAATCGCTGGACCTACAACCTCGACGCCTTTGCCCAGTCCAAGCAGCGCTCACCGGGCAACAGCGTGAACGCCGATGGCAGCTTCAGCGACGACTACATCACCGATGGCAGCGCCGATGGGCAGTTTGGCGACATGCCGGGCTACGTGCTCTGGAACGTGCGCGCCGGTTATGACTTTGGCGCGCAGCTGTCGAACCTGAAAGTCGGCGCCGGGGTGAAGAACCTGTTCGACCATCAGTACTACACCCGTTCCAGTGACAACAACTCGGGCATGTACGTGGGCGCACCGCGTACGTTCTTTGTGCAGGCGAGTGTGGGGTTCTGATCGAGGACCAGGCCCTGTAGCCTGGAACACAATGCCAGGGGCTGAAATACAATCCAGTGGCGAGGGAGCTTGCTCCCGCTGGGTGGCGCAGCCGCCCCAAAATGGCCTGACGCCGTTTTCCAGGCAGACCGCATCGGCTGGTTTACGACTGCTGCGCAGCCGAGCGGGAGCAAGCTCCCTCGCCACAGAGAGCGGTGTGAGGCCTCAGACTTTCAACACTTTCCCGCTAATCGCCACCGCCACCAGCGACAGCGCAATCAACCCAAACGCAAAGCTCAAGCTGCTGCCATGGGCGACGAAACCAATCAGCGCCGGGCCGGCAAGGATGCCGGCATAGCCGATGGTGGTGATGGCCGGCACAGCGATGGCCTCTGGCATCAAGGTCTGTTTGCCGACGGCGGTGTACAGCACCGGCACGATGTTCGAACACCCGGCGCCCACCAACCCATAGCCCAGTAGCGCGGCTTGCCACATCGGTGCGAGGGTCGCCAACAGGAACCCGGCTGCCGCGATCGATCCGCCATAGATGATCACGCGTTTGGCTCCGAGGCGATGTACCACTGAATCGCCGGTCAGCCGGCCGACGGTCATGGTCAGCGCGAAGGCGGCATAACCCAGCCCGGCATAGGCGGTATCCACCGCGCGCTCGGTGGTCAGGAACACGGCGCTCCAGTCCAGCACTGCGCCTTCGGCCAGGAACACGATGAAACAGAGGATGCCGATAAACAGCACCACGCCATGGGGAATGGCGAACGCCGGTCCCGAGCTTTCACTGCCGTAGGGCAGCAGGTGCGGCGCAGCCTTGAACAACGCTACCAGCAGCACGCCATTGACCACCAGCGTCGCCCCCAGCGGCGAAAGCCCCAGGCCAAGCAGCGCGCTAACACCCGCCGCGCCAATGATCCCGCCGAGACTGAACATGCCGTGGAAACCCGACATCATGGTCTTGCCACTGGCCCGTTCGACGATCACCGCTTGCAGGTTCACGGTCGAGTCCACGGTGCCGAGCCCGGCGCCAAACAGGAACAATGCGGCCACCAGCCAGGGCAGGGAAGTCATTGTCGCCAGTAACGGCAACGCCAGGCAGATCAGAATCGTACCGCCGCTGAGCACCCGCCGGCAGCCGAACCGCGTCGCCAGCGCACCGGAAATCGGCATCGCCAGGATCGACCCGACCCCCAGGCACAACAGCAGCAACCCGAGGGTGCCTTCATCCAGGTTCGCCCGCACCTTGGCGTAAGGCACCAGCGGCGCCCAGGCGGCGATGCCGATGCCGGCGATGAGATAGGCGATGCGGGTGGACATCTGTTCCAGGCGTCCGGGGATAAAGGTGGGCGGGGGCGTAATGGCAGTCATGAAACGTCCTTGGCTTACGTGCGATGCGGTGGTGCAGGCAGGAGCCTATGCTTGCATATCCACTGACCGCACCGCGACCCCAAGGTGCCGACGCGAATATCCGGTTGCCAGCAAGCTTTGCTCCCTGGCCTTTGCCGACATAAAGTAGCGGTCCTTGCTGGCTGATACCGGACAGATCCATGACGAAGTTTTATGACGCGCGCGGCAATATCTATGGCGTCATTTCCCCTCGGCAGGTTCGAGACCACGGCATCGCTCTGCCTCAGTCGGCTGCCCAGGCCGCGCAGACACGCGAGTCTTGGGCAACGGCTGCCGTGCACGCGTTCTGCGCCTGGGCGCCGGGCGAAGCGCCGCCGGATGCCAAGGCTCATCGCAGTGACGGTTTGCTGATCGGCCCGTTCCAGAACGAACCGCCCTTTGATCTGTTGATCGTCAATACCGACGGCACCCTGGCCGAGCGCAGTGGCAACGGCTTGACGATTTTCTCCCAGGCCTTGCAAGAGCAGGGCTTGATGGCAGGGACGGGTGATTGCTTGCTGCAGGTCCATCACGATAAACCCGACGGTTTGTCACCGCTGCAAACCTCGGTTCGCGCTGCTGAATTCGAAGGCGCCCAAGGCTTCTGGCTGGACCTGGGCAAACCGCTGTTCGGGCCCGGCGCCGTCGGTGCCCAGGACGTCGAGCGTGTGATGTTCAACCAGTGCGATGTCAGCCGTGTGGCGGCGCTTGACCGGTTGAACCCGGCGTGGGGCAACAGCCAGTTCGTGAACATTGGCAACCCGCATTGCGTGACGCTGGTGGACAGTGCCGAGGCGCTGCCGAGCAATTCGCAGATGCGTGCGCCGGCACTGTGCCAGAGCCTGACCCGCATCGCCTATGCTCCGCCGGGTGGGTCTGGAATGCCGTGCCCTATGGGGGTGAACCTGCAATGGGCCTGGCTCGAAGCCGAAGGGCGAATCGCCGCCCGGGTGTTCGAGCGGGGTGAAGGTCCCACCGCATCCTCGGGCACCAGCGCCAGTGCCGTGGCCAGTGCGGCATGGCGGGTGGGTTGGGTGCAGGCGGGGGCGGTGAGTGTGATGATGCCAGGGGGGACTGCGCCGATTTTGCTGGAAGAAGAGGCGGGTGAGTTGGCGCGGGTCAGGTTGTTTGGGACGGCGCGGTCTGTGCCCTAGAGCTTTCTGAAGGTTTGTGGCGTGGCCGATGCCGCTTCGCGAGCGCGCCCGCTCCTACAATGGATCTGTGTCGGATACAACATTTCTATTCATTGAAAATCCCCTGTGGGAGCGAGCTTGCTCGCGATAGCGGCAAGTCAGTCACATCCATATCAACGGTTAGACCGTCACCGCGAAGCACGCCCGCTCCCACAGGGAAATCAGCCTGGCTGCTGCGCAAACTCCACCACCGGCATCTGCCGCTTCATCAGCACCTCACCGTTGCGAATCGAATAGAGCGGCAAGCCCTGGCTGCGGATCACTTCGTAGTCACTGTCCGCCGACAGGATCAGCAGGTTAGCCGGACGCCCGGATTCCAGGCCATAGCGCTCGCCCAGGGCCATGGCCTTGGCGCTGTTGTCGGTGACCAGGTCGAGGGCGCTTTGCAGGTTGCGGTAGCCGAGCATGTGGCAGATGTGCAGGCCGGCTTCGAGGACTCGCAAGATGTTGCCGTTGCCCAGCGGGTACCACGGGTCGACGATGGAGTCCTGGCCGAAGCACACATTCATCCCGGCCTCGAGCAGTTCATTGACCCGGGTGACACCGCGGCGTTTGGGGAAATTATCGAAGCGCCCTTGCAGGTGAATGCTTTCGGTCGGGCACGAGACGAAGCTGATGCCCGAATGCCCGAGCAGGCGGAACAGCTTGGCGCAGTAGGCGTTGTCGTAGGAGCCCATGGCCGTGGTGTGGCTGGCGGTGACACGCGCGCCCATGTCGCGGCTGCGGGCTTCTTCGGCGAGCACTTCGAGGAAACGTGAGTGCGGGTCATCGGTTTCGTCGCAATGCACATCCACCAGGCAGCCGGTGCGTTCGGCCAGGTCCATGAGGAATTTCACCGAGCTGACGCCCTGGTCGCGGGTGTACTCGAAGTGGGGAATGCCGCCCACCACGTCGGCGCCCATGCGGATCGCTTCTTCCATGAGCTCGCGGCCGTTGCGATAGGACTCGATGCCTTCCTGGGGAAACGCGACGATCTGCATGTCGATCAGGTGACGGCTTTCCTCGCGCACTTGCAGCAGGGCCTTGAGCGCCGTGAGCTCGGGGTCGGTCACGTCGACGTGGGTGCGCACATGCTGGATGCCATGGGCGGCGAGGGCCTGGATGGTTTTCTTGGCGCGGGTCTTGGTGTCTTCCTCGGTGATGGTGGCCTTGCGTTCGCCCCAGCACTCGATGCCTTCGAACAGCGTGCCGCTCATGTTCCAGCGCGGTTCACCGGCGGTGAGCGTGGCGTCCAGGTGGATGTGTGGTTCGACGAAGGGCGGGACCACCAGGTTGCCGCCGGCATCGAGGTCTTCCGGGCCGAGGCTGGGTGCCTCGGTCTGGCGGGCGATGTTGGCGATCAAGCCGTTTTCCAGGTGCAGTTCATGCAAGCCTTCACGGTTACGCAGGCGGGCGTTGATGATGTGCATCAGGCGAATCCTTTAGAGGTTTTGTAGGGACGCATCAGCGGTGCGAGTACCCATTACGCTGATCAATAGCACATACGTTAGCGCGCCGGCAGCGATTCCTACCAGCGGCGCGACCCAGGGTGAATTGAACGCCGCGACGGTGCCAACCCCATAGGCCAACAGCCCGGGCCAGTTGAACGCCGGCAGTTGCGCCTCGGCCAGGCGCGGATAACGACCACGCCAGCGGAAGAAGAAATCGGCCATGATGACCCCGCCGATGGGTGGGATGACGGTGCCCAGCAGGATCAGGTAGGGCACCAGCAGATCGTACATGCCCAGCAGCGCCAGCAACGTGCCGATCACCGCGCCACCGAGGGTTACGGTCTTGCGCCGACGGGTGCGCAGCAGGTTGCAACCGGCCACGGCGAAGTTGTAGATGGTGTTGTCCTGGGTGCTCCAGATGTTGAGCAGCAGCATCGCCATCGCCGCCATGGCGAAGCCCTGCAGCAGCAACACTTCGACCACGTCCGGTTGTTGATAGACGATGGCCCCGTAGGCGCCGATCAGCACCATCAGCCCATTGCCTAGGAAGAAGCCGATCAGACTCGCCAGCACCGCGACCTTCGCCGAGCGGGAGAACCGCGTCCAATTGGTGGCCTGGGTCGCGCCGCTGACGAAGGTGCCGAACACCAACGTGATGGCGGTGGACCAGTCGAGGCTGCCCGTCGGCACCACCGCCAACAAGCCCTCGAAGCCACCGACCTTCACCGTCGCGACCCACATCGACAGCATCAGCAGCAACATCATGGCCGGCACGGCAATGTAGGAGAGGATTTCCAAGCCGCGATAACCAATGTAGGCCGTGGCGCAGAACCCCAGGCCGAACAGCACCATCAACCCGAGCACGGTGCTCTCGCTCAACTCGAAATACTTGCCCAACACCACTGCGGCAGTCGCCGTGCCCCAGGCGTACCAGCCGATCTGGGTGAACCCCAGGATCAAGTCACTGAGCTTGCTGCCCACCTCGCCGAAACAGAAACGCCCCATCAACACCGAATTGAGCCCGCTCTTGAAGGCGATATAGCCCAGGCCTGCGGCGTAGAGGCCCAGCAGCAGATTGCCGATGACGATGACCGTGAGCATCTCGGCAAAACCGAACGCTACCCCCAGCTTGCCGCCGGCAAACATGGTGGCGGTGAAAAAGGTGAAACCCAGCAGCACCATGGCCGTGGAGGCCAGACCCTTGCGAGCGTGCATCGGGACTTCGCTCAAGGGATAGTCATTGCCCGGATCGTTCTGAGTCATGTGGCGGTCCTTGCGGATGAGGGGGATATCGCAAACGTGCAGCGCCCGTGCCAAGCGAGTGATCGCGAGGTTATTTATAGACAATCCTGGGGATTGGGTGGGCGCAGGGACCAAAAGCGGTGCAAGAGTGATTCAAGTTGGAACACGGATCTCACTCGCAGGGAATCCCCTGTGGGAGCGGTTTCTTCAGGGACCAAGATGCAATGGTAGGAACCGCAACACCGCCGCGACGATGGCCTCCGGCGCGTCTTCCTGGACCAGGTGCCCGGCATTTGGAATGGGATGAAATTGTGCCCCTGGGATCATCCGTTGCAGGGCCCGGCCGCGCTCGATGGGAATCCACTGATCATCCTCGCCCCACAGGATCTGGGTCGGGCAGCGCACGTTCGGATACAGCCTCTCGGCTTCCCGGGTGTAGCGTTCGTCCATCTGCGCGATCTGCCGGTAGAACGCCGCCTGGCCCGGCTCGCCAAGCCAAGGCTGCACGTAGGGCGCCAGTTCCGCGTCCGGGATGTCCCGTTTGATCGCGCCGCGGACATAGGTCGGCACGATGGCCCGCTGAATGTAGTCGGGCAGGCCGCTGAAGGCCGCTTCATGCTGGCGGACATGCTGCACAAAGGGCGAACCCCAGGGTGACAGCGCCACGGGGTCGATCAGGGTCAGGCTGCGGTAATCCTTGCCGTTTAGCAGGTGCGTGCGCAGGGCCGTGGCACCGCCAAAGTCATGGGCCACCACATCCGGGCAATCCAGGCGCCAATGCTCCAGCAATTGTGCGAACAACAGGTTTTGCACGCCGAGGGACACGTCGGCATCGGGTTGCGCGGATTGGCCATACCCCAGCAGGTCGAAGTAATGCACCCGGTGGGTGGCGAAGAACAGCGGGGCGATCCGGTGCCACACGTAGGAAGAGAAAGGAGTGCCGTGGACAAACACCAACGGCGGGCCATCGCCGTGGATGGCGTAGCGGATGCAGTGCCCGTTGAAGTCGTATGTTTGATCCAGCGTCCAGTGGGTCATGATCGATACTCCCCAGAAAATGGCTCAGGGGCTAGAGCATAGGCCAATGCCATTGAGCTGGGGAGACACCCTTGTGGCGAGGGAGCTTGCTCCCGCTGGCCGCGAAGCGGTCCTCAAGCCTGAGATTGCGGTGTATCAGGTTGAATCGAGTCGCTGCTTTTGGGGCTGCTGCCCAGCCCAGCGGGAGCAAGCTCCCTCGCCACAGAAGCTCCCTTGCCACAAGGAAAAGGGGTTATTCGCCGTGGTAGATGCAACCGCTGGTGCAGGTCTCATGGATGCGGATGGCGCTGAGTTCCGGCAGCAATGGCTTCAATTCATTCCAGATCCACTTGGCCAGGACTTCGCTGGTGGGGTTTTCCAGGCCAGGAATGTCGTTGAGGTAGTTGTGGTCCAGGCGCTCGTAGAGCGGCTTGAAGATCGCCTTGATTTCCGAGAAGTCACGAATCCAGCCCGTGTGTGGATCGATGTCGCCGCTCAGGTGGATCGCCACTTTGAACGAGTGGCCGTGAAGGCGGCCGCACTTGTGGCCGTCCGGCACGTGGGGCAGGCGGTGGGCGGATTCGAAGGTAAACTCTTTGAAAATTTCCACAGGTTCGGGCTCTTTAGATATCGGTGCGCAAGGCAGGCGGCGGAGTTTATCAGTTTGATAACGGTGTTGCGCGACCGTGCTGACTAAAGGGTCAGCAAACGTTCGCCCAAGCCACCGTTGGCCGTCAGCTCCAGGAACTCGTCACCGAGCCGGCGGCTCTCGTCCATCGCCGTGCGCCAGTACTTGCGGCGGCTCGGGTCATCCCCCATGAAGCGCTTGAAGTCGTTGCGGTCCGGCAGTTTGCCGTAGGGCAGGCGCGCCAGGTATTCACGGGACGGTGCCAGCAGCAGCACGTCTTGCAGGCGGTCGACGTTGCCCCGGCGCCACGGCAGGCCCTTGTCGAACCAGCCGGGGATGACCCGGTCGGTGAAATGCGGGTAGAGCACGATGTCCTCGCCGCTGTAGGGCAGGTCGAGGTGGTAGTCCAGCAGACCGCCGTCGCGGTAGGTACCGGCACCGGCGCCCGGCAGGTCGCGCACGCCTTCCATCACCATCGGGATCGAGCCCGAGGCCAGCAGGGCCTGGCGCAGGTTGCCGGCCGCCAGCGGAACGAAGCGTGACGGAAAGTCATTCAACGGATGCAGGGGCGGGGCCAGGCGCGGGTCATGGATGATCAGCCGTTCGAAATGCCGCGACAGCCGCGCCCGACCTCGCAGGTTGTCGGCGATCACCGACGACAAGCCCAGGCCCAGCCGGCCGCGATGATCCTGGGCCAGCAGGCCGTGGCTCTTGACCACCATGATGTTGAGCCGGTATCGCGGGTTATCGAGGATCGAAGCGTCGCGGCCGTCGAGCAAATCATCGAGCATGCGTTGCGAGCTTTGGCTGACCCCGGCCATGGTCACGCCTTTGGCAAAGCTTTGTTCGTTGTACAAGGTGCCCAGGCGCCGGATGCCCTCGGCGGCATCCGGCAGGCAGGCGCTGGCGAAGCGCCAGGCACCCACCGAGGCCCCGATCAGCGAGCGCTCCCGGGGCGCGGCGGGCAGCCATTCGTCGAACAGCGCCAAGTCCAGCCCCTGGATGCCCAGGGCCTTGGGACCACCGGCAGCGCCCGGCAGGATGCCGACGTCGGCGGCGTTCAAGCCGGCCTGGCGAATCCGCGCGAACGCACGGGGGCCGGCCTTGAGGGTGAGGGCGGGAAACTTGATGTGGATGGCGGTCATACCGGTCTCGAATGCGGGTAAGCGGCTGATTATAACGACACAAAACCTTGTTATTGATGTGGGTCCCATGATGGCCATTCAGTTTCAGTTAAGTTCACCCCGATACAGTCGCCCCGGTAAAGATTATAAGAAGGAGATACCCCCATGAACCGCCTGACTGCCTTTTTTATCGCGACCCTGATGGCACTGGGAACCAGCCTGGTTCACGCACGAGACCTGGACACGGACGAAGCCCGCAAACTGCAAGACGCTGGTACCATCCTGTCCTTTGAAAAACTCAACGCCGCTGCCCTGGCCGAACACCCTGGCGCCACCTTGACCGATACCGAGCTGGACGAAGAGTACGGCAAGTACATTTACCAGGTGGATTTGCGCGATACGAAGGGCATTGAGTGGGATCTGGAATTGGACGCCACCAACGGCAAGGTGCTCAAGAATCATCAGGATACGTAATGAAGCTTAATCTGCGCGCCCATAATCGATGGGCGCTGGCGCTGCTGGCGTTTTGTTCGCTGGCCGTGGCCCGGGACCTGGATCAGGACGAGGCCCTGCAACTGCGCCAGCAGGGTGTGATCTTGCCGCTGGAGCAACTGCTGCAACAGGCGCTGGACCTGCACCCGGGCGCCAAACTGCTGGAAGCCGAGCTGGAGGAGAAACACGGCGTCTATATTTATGAGGTCGAGCTGCTGGATACCGACGGCGTCGTGCGCGAATTGGACCTGGAGGCCGCGACCGGCCGCTTACTCAAAGATAAGGAAGACTGATGCGCCTGCTTCTGGTGGAAGATCACGTGCCCCTGGCCGACGAACTGATGGCCGGGCTTGCACGCCAGGGCTACGCCGTCGACTGGCTCGCCGATGGTCGCGACGCGGTGTACCAGGGCAGCAGCGAACCCTACGACCTGATCATCCTCGATCTCGGCCTGCCGGGCGTGCCGGGGCTTGAGGTGCTCGCCCAATGGCGTGCCGGTGGCTTGAGCACGCCAGTGTTGATCCTTACCGCGCGCGGTTCCTGGGCCGAGCGCATCGAAGGCCTCAAGGCCGGGGCCGACGATTACCTGACCAAACCTTTTCATCCTGAAGAGCTGCAGTTGCGGATCCAGGCGTTGCTGCGCCGCTCCCACGGCCAGGTCAACCAGCCGACGCTGAAGTCGGCCGGGTTGCACCTGGATGAGAGTCGCCAGTGCGTGGTCCGCGACGGCACCGACATCCAGCTCACGGCCGCCGAGTTCCGCCTGTTGCGCTATTTCATGCTGCATCCCGAGCAGATCCTTTCTAAAAGCCATCTCGCCGAACACCTGTACGACGGTGAGACCGAGCGCGATTCCAACGTGCTTGAAGTCCACGTCAATCACCTGCGGCGCAAGCTGGGCCGCAGCGTGATCGAAACCCGTCGCGGCCAGGGTTACCTGTTCGGCGGGCAGGCGCAGTGAGATCCATCCAGCGGCGCCTGAGCCTGGGGTTGATCGGTGTGATGGTGGTGGTCGGCCTGGTTCTGGCACAGACCAGCCTATGGTTGTTCGAGCTGGGCTTGCAGCGTTACCTGGAAGCCGGGCTGCGCAACGACAGCGAAAACCTGCTGGTGGCCCTGGTGCGCGGCCCGCAGGGGCTGCAACTGGATGAACGACGCTTGTCGCCGGCCTATCAGCGGCCGTTTTCCGGACATTATTTCCGTATCGACTTTGCCGATGTGCACTGGCGCTCCCGCTCCCTGTGGGACCAGGAATTGCCCCGGCTCGATCACCCGGGCCTGCACAGCAACCTGCAACTGGGGCCTGAGGGCCAGAAGCTGCTGGTGCTGCGCACCGACTATCGACGGCTGGGCCAGGCGATCTCCATCAGCGTGGCCCAGGATTACACGCCGGTGCGTGACAGCTTCCGCCGAATGCAGCAGATCGGCCTGGGGCTCGGGTTGGCGGGGTTGCTGTTGATTCTGTTGCTGCAACGCATCACCGTGCGCCGCGCCTTGCGTCCGCTGGACCGGGCGCGGGAGCAGATTGCCCAGTTGCAGCGTGGGCAGCGTTCGCAACTCGACGAACAGGTGCCACGGGAGCTGGAACCGCTGGTGGCGCAAATCAACCATCTGCTGGCTCACACCGAGGACAGCCTCAAGCGTTCACGCAACGCCCTGGGCAACCTCGGCCATGCCTTGAAGACCCCGCTGGCGGTGCTGCAAAGCCTGGCTTCGAACGAGAAGCTCGATCCGTATCCCGAGTTGCGCAAGCTGCTGCTCGATCAACTGGAGCAGGTCCGCCAGCGCCTGAACCGGGAACTCAACCGCGCCCGCTTGTCCGGCGATGCCTTGCCCGGCGCGCACCTGGACTGCGATGCCGAGTTGCCAGGATTGCTCGCCACGCTGAACATGATCCACGGCGAACACCTGCACCTGAGCTACGCCGCCCCGCCGGGCCTGCACCTGCCCTGGGATCGTGAAGACCTGCTGGAATTGTTGGGCAACCTGTTGGACAACGCCTGCAAATGGGCCGATGCCGAAGTGCGCCTGACCATGACCGAGACAGCCGACGGATTCAGTCTGGCCGTGGAAGACGACGGCCCGGGCATCCCCAGGGATCGCCGCGACCAGGTGTTCAGCCGCGGCACGCGGCTGGATGAACAGACCGATGGACACGGCTTGGGCCTGGGCATCGTGCGGGACATCGTCGACACCTGGGGCGGCCTGCTGGCGTTGGACGACAGCGAGTGGGGTGGATTGAAGGTCGTGATTGAGTTGCCCAAGCGCTGACCTCTATCGCATGGCGCCGCCCTCCTGTGGGAGCGAGCTTGCTCGCGATGGCGTCAGTTCAGCCACATGGATAGCTACCGAAAGATCGCTATCGCGAGCAAGCTCGCTCCCACTAGGGTGGGGCGGCGGTGGTAGTCAATATTGCGAGATTTGAAAACCCGCCCCACGGCCCTTGCAGCTTGCCGCCGCTTGCTGCAAAGTCGCGACCTTTTTGTCCGGTGGCTTTCCATCGCTGTGCTTTGAGGTAATGATGATAAATGCAGTAATTGCCGCGGTTGGCGTCATGCTGGTGCTCAGCCTGGCCCGCGTGCATGTGGTGATCGCGCTGATTATCGGTGCGTTGGTGGGTGGCCTGACGGGTGGCCTGGGGATCGAGGCGACGCTCAAGGCGTTCAACGCCGGCCTGGGTGGTGGTGCGACGGTGGCGCTGTCCTACGCCTTGCTCGGCGCGTTCGCCGTGGCGATTGCCAAGTCCGGCATGGCCCACGCCCTGGCGGACAAAGCCCTGGCCCTGGTGGATCGCCAGGACACTGCCGGCGGCAGGGGCGTCAAATGGGTGCTGATCGGTTTGCTGGGAACGGTCGCGGTCGCCTCCCAGAACATTTTGCCGATCCATATCGCTTTCATTCCGCTGCTGGTGCCGCCGCTGCTCTATGTGCTGACCAAGTTGCAGCTGGACCGCCGGTTGATCGCCTGCGTCATGACCTTCGGCCTGATCACCCCCTACATGTTCCTGCCGGTTGGTTTCGGCAATATCTTCCTCAACGAAATCCTCCTGGCCAACATCGCCCGCAGCGGCGTGGACGTCAGCGGCATCAACGTCACCCATGCCATGGGCATTCCGGCGCTGGGCATGGTGTTTGGTCTGCTGTTGTCATTGTTCTCCTACCGCAAGAAGCGCGTCTATGACCTGAAGAAAATCGCCCGGGTCGAGCAAGTGGCCGTGCGCTACAACCCACTGAGCCTGATGGTGGCCGGTTTTGCGGTGGCGGCGGCGTTCGCGGTGCAACTGCTGGTGGACTCGATGATCATCGGCGCCCTGGTCGGGTTCCTGATTTTCTCGCTGTCGGGGGTGGTGCGCTGGCGCGAGACTGACGACCTGTTCACCGAAGGCATGAAGATGATGGCGATGATCGGCTTCATCATGATCGCGGCCTCAGGCTTCGCCGAAGTGATGAAGGCCACCGGCGAAGTCCAGAGCCTGGTGGAGTCTTCGGCGGCCTGGATCGGCCACAACAAGGGCATTGGCGCGCTGATGATGTTGCTGGTGGGGCTGCTGGTGACCATGGGCATCGGCTCGTCGTTTTCCACGGTGCCGATCCTGGCGACGATTTTCGTGCCATTGTGCCTGCAACTGGGCTTCAGCCCGCTGGCGATCGTCTGCATCGTCGGCACCGCCGGCGCCCTGGGCGATGCCGGCTCGCCCGCCTCGGACTCGACCCTGGGCCCGACCTCCGGCCTGAACATCGACGGCCAGCACCATCACATCTGGGACACCGTGGTCCCGACCTTCATCCACTACAACCTGCCGCTGCTGGTGTTTGGTTGGGTGGCGGCGATGGTGTTGTAAGGCTGATTCAACAGGGCTCAAGGACCGAGTCGCATCCTTCGCGAGCAAGCCCGCTCCCACACTGGATCCGCAATGAACACAGAATATGTGTGCACCAGCGATCCCTTGTGGGAGCGGGCTTGCTCGCGATGAGGCCTTTGAATCCCGCGAAGAAGTTGCTGCCTGTACGCGATAGCCGGTTAAACCTGTCCTACAGTTTTGCCGTGCGGTGCCGTTAATACAGCTAACCACGCCAATAACACCTACAAGAGTGAACAGCATGCGCCTGAGCCTGAAGGCTAAAGTCCTGTCCCTTGCGATACTGCCGGTATTGCTGTCCGCCGTGATCATCAGCCTGACCACGGCTTTCATCTTGAAGGAGCAAGCTAGCAAAGAGGTCCAGCAGACCCGCGAACGCCTGCTCAGCGAGGCCAAGGCCACGCTGCAGAACTATGTGGCAGTGGGCCTGACCGCCATCAAGCCGCTCTACGATGCCGCTGCGCCTGGCGATAATGAAGCGCGTGCCCAGGCGATCAAGCTGCTGTCGAACATCAGCTACGGCAAGGACGGCTATTTCTTCGGCTACGACTCCGAGACCATTCGTCTGTTCAAGGCCAACAGCCCCGATGGCGTTGGCAAGAGTTTCAAGGACAACCGCGACCCGAACGGTGTCTACGTCAACCGCGACCTGGTGAAAGTCGCCAAGGACGGAACGCATTATCTGGAATACAGCTCGCCACTGCCCGGCAGCCAGGACTTGGTGCCCAAGCTCGGCTACACCGAGTACCTGTCCAAGTGGGACCTGGCAGTCGGTAGCTCAGTCAACCTGGACGGCATCGAGGCCCAGGTGGCCCTGGTGGAAGCCAAGGTCCACGATCGTGTACAAGGCGTGATATTGAGCATTGTCGGGATCGCCGCCGTGGTGTTGCTGGTGATCGCGGTCGTGGGCCTGTTGCTGGCCAATGCGATCCTGCGTCCCCTGCACCTGATGAAAGACAACCTCGACGACATCGCCGCGGGCGAGGGCGACCTGACCCGTCGGCTGACCATCACCAGCCAGGACGAGCTCGGCCAACTGGCCGGTTCGTTCAACCGCTTCGTCGACAAGATCCACGGCCTGGTGCGGCAGATCACCGACATGACCTCGCAACTGACCGGGCTGGTGACGCAAGTCTCCGAGCAGGCCCAGCGCTCCGAGCAGGCCATGGAACGCCAGCGCCACGAAACCGATCAGGTCGCCACGGCGATCAACGAGATGTCCTCGGCAGCCCAGGAAGTCGCCCGCAGCGCCCAGGGTGCCGCCGTCGCGGCCCAGCAGACCGACGAGGAAGGACAATCGGCCAAGCGTGTGGTGGCCGGCAGCATCCAGCAGATTCATGCGTTGGTGAACGATATCCGCAGCAGCGGCGTGTCCCTGGACAGCCTGCAGCAGGACGTGGCCTCGATCGTCAGCGTGCTCGGGGTGATTCGTTCGATTGCCGAACAGACCAACCTGCTGGCCCTCAACGCCGCCATCGAGGCCGCACGTGCTGGCGAGGCAGGGCGTGGGTTTGCCGTGGTGGCCGATGAAGTGCGGGCCCTGGCCAGCCGGACCCAGCAGAGCACCCAGGAAATCCAGGGCATGATCGATCGCCTGCAATCAGGCACCCACGCGGCGGTGGAAGCGATGCGCCGTTCCAGTGAGGCCGGCGACGGCACCTCGGAACGGGCCAACGAGGCGGGCGCCTCCCTGGACACCATGGCGCAACTGATCGGCACCATCAACTCGATGAACGCCCAGATCGCCAGCGCTGCCGAAGAACAGACCGCGGTGGCCGAGGAAATCAACCGCAGCGTGCATCAGATCGCCGTGGCGGTGGACAGCGTCGCCGACGAAACCCAGCTCGGCGCCCAGACCTCCCGCAGCCTGGCTGACCTGGGCCAGCGCCTGGGCAAGCTGGTGGGGCAGTTCCGGATCTGATCCCATCGCAGCAGGAGCTGCCGAAGGCTGCGATCTTTTGCTCTCGATCCAGATGTTTTCACCCGGGCAACCGGGTCTTATCGAGAAAGAAGGATCGCAGCCTTCGGCAGTTCCTGCCGGGTAAGTGGCGAGGGAGCTTGCTCCCGCTGGGTTGCGAAGCAATCCTGGAACCAGGCACCTCGGTGTAACGGGCTGATCACCTTTTTGGGGCTGCTCCGCAGCCCAGCGGGAGCAAGCTCCCTCGCCACATTGCCACATTGCCATAATCAGGCAGGCAACTCGCGCACATCGCGCATCAACAACCCAAACCGCAGGTCCACCGCATCCGGGATGGGCAGGTACACCACGTGTCCATCCCCCGGTGCCACCTCGATGCCCTGGCCTTTGGCATTCTGCAACTGATGCAGGTCGAAGTGGAAATTGCCCTTGGGGGTCATCAGTTCCATGTGATCCCCCAGGCCAAAGCGGTTCTTCACCCGCACTTCGGCCAGGCGTTCGCGCCGTTCGCCGGTCAGTTCGCCAACGAACTGCTGGCGCTCCGACACCGAGCTGCCGTTCTGGTAGTTCTGGTATTCGTCGTGCACGTGGCGCCTCAGAAAACCTTCGGTGTAGCCGCGCTGGGCCAGGGACTCCAGGTCGGTCATCAGGCCACGATCGAATTCCCGCCCGGCCACCGCGTCATCGATGGCCCGGCGATACACCTGGGTGGTGCGCGCGCAATAGAAGTGCGACTTGGTCCGGCCTTCGATCTTCAGCGAGTGCACGCCCATGCGCGCCAGGCGCTCGACGTGTTGTACGGCGCGCAGGTCCTTGGCATTCATGATGTAGGTGCCGTGTTCGTCCTCGAAGGCCGGCATGGATTCTTCCGGGCGGTTGGCTTCCTGGAGCAAAAACACTTGGTCGGTGGGCGCGCCGAGGCCCAGGGTCGGCTCGGGCTGATAGCTCTGCACAATGTCGCCCACGGTATTTTCCACCGCCGGTTGTGCCGCATATTTCCAGCGACAGGCATTGGTGCAACTGCCCTGGTTGGCGTCGCGCTTGTTCAAATAGCCGGACAGCAGGCAGCGCCCGGAATAAGCCATGCACAGCGCTCCGTGGACGAACACTTCCAGTTCCATGGCCGGCACCTGCTCGCGGATCTCGGCGATTTCCTCCAGGGACAGTTCCCGGGACAGGATGATCCGGCTCAAGCCCTGCTGCTGCCAGAACTCGACGCTCGCCCAGTTCACCGTGTTGGCCTGCACCGACAGGTGAATCGGCATCTGGGGGAAGTGCCGGCGCACCAGCATGATCAGCCCCGGGTCGGACATGATCAGCGCGTCCGGCGCCATGGCGATCACCGGTTCAAGGTCTTTGAGGAAGGTGCGCAGCTTGGCGTTGTGCGGGGCAATGTTCACCACCACGTAGAAGCGCTTGCCCATGGCCTGGGCCTCGGCAATACCCAAGGCCAGATTCGCATGGTCGAACTCGTTGTTGCGCACCCGCAGGCTGTAGCGCGGCTGGCCGGCATACACCGCATCGGCACCGTAGGCGAAGGCATAGCGCATGTTTTTCAGGGTACCGGCGGGAGCCAGCAGTTCGGGGGCGGCGAGGGTCATGATGGCGTCGGATCGCAAAAGGCGGCGAGGGTAGCCCATGGTCGGCCAGGCCTTATTGATCTGAATCAATGCACGGCGCAAACGAGAAGGCACTCCCACGAGTCCTGGCTGACTAATGTTTATCCCGCCTTAGGACATGGAAAGCTGATGAATCGAAAGATGCTGCAAAACAAAGCCCAGATGCTGCTCCTGGTGCTGGTCACCATCGCGTTCATCTGGATTCTGCTGCCGTTTTACGGCGCGGTGTTCTGGGCGGTGATCCTGGGCATCGTCTTTGCGCCGATGCAGCGCCGCCTGCAGTTGAAATTCGGCTGGCACCGCAATGTCACGTCGCTGTTCACGTTGAGCATCTGTGTGGTCAGCGCGATCTTGCCGGTGATCATCATCAGCACGTTGTTGGTCCAGGAAGGCGCGGCGCTGTACAAGAGCCTGGAAAGCGGAGAACTGGACATTGCCGATTACCTGGCCCGTTTCAAGGATGCCTTGCCGCCGTACTTTCAGCACCTGCTGGACCGCTTCGGCCTGGGCAACCTGAACGGCTTGCGCGACAAGATCGTCAAGAGCGCGATGCAGGGCAGCGAGTTCTTCGCCACCCAGGCCTTCAGTTTCGGGCAGGGCACCTTTCAGTTCATGGTCAGCTTCTTCGTGATGATCTACCTGCTGTTCTTCTTTCTGCGCGACGGCGCGGAGCTGGTGCGCAAGGTGCGCATGGCCATTCCCTTGGCGGAACACCAAAAGCGCCGCCTGCAGCTGAAGTTCAATCGAGTGGTGCGCGCCACGGTGAAAGGCAACCTGCTGGTCGCCATCAGCCAGGGGGCGCTGGGTGGGCTGATCTTCTGGGTCCTGGGGATTCCGACGGTGTTGCCCTGGGCGGTGCTGATGGCGTTCCTGTCGTTGTTGCCAGCGGTGGGGGCGGGCCTCGTCTGGGCGCCAGTGGCGGTGTATTTCCTGCTTTCCGGGGCGATCTGGCAGGGCGTGGTGCTGACGCTGTTCGGGGTGTTCGTGATCGGCCTGGTGGACAATTTCCTGCGCCCGATCCTGGTGGGCAAGGACACCAAGATGCCCGACTACATGGTGCTGGTCTCGACATTGGGCGGGCTGGCGGTGTTCGGGCTCAATGGCTTCGTGATCGGGCCGCTGATCGCCGCGCTGTTCATGTCGAGTTGGGCCCTGTTCGTCGAAACCACGCCGCGGGTGCAGTTGCCCTAGGCGCTCAGCAGGTACGGGCCGATGCGTTGCGACAGGGCCTGGGCGGCGGGCAGTGAAGTCAGCGGGCCGCTGATGGTCACGCCGTCTTGCACCAGATACCAGCAGGCCAGCAACCCGAGCTCCCGGAGTGGGGCAGGGACGGCGCTGCCAATGACAGACATGATTTGAACCTTGGGCATGGGACACCTCCATCAATCGATGGGGGTTACCTTACGACTCAGTGGGGGTAACGAAAAATCAACCGGCTCAATAGTAGGAATCGATGTCGCTCAATCGACGACCAGATCGAGCATGTGCACCACTTCCTGCTCGTTGAGCAGGCCCTTGCGCACCAGGTTTTCCGCCAGTAAGGAAAGGAACTTGGCGCTGCGGTGGCCTTCGAGTTGCTTGAGTTCGGTCAGCACGTTGTACACCTTGCTTGAGGTGCACAGGCCGACGATGCGATGGGGGTTTTGTGTTGGCATACCTTCGTCCTTGTTTTTATGAAGCTGTTGTTGGCGGACAGAGCCAGTTTGCGGCCCTGTCATGACGCTCACGTGACAGCTTGGGTTGTTGGAAAAAAGAAAGCAGGATTCAGACCATAATGCCTTTTTGGCGCCGGATTATTGTTCCTGTAGCGACCTCGGCAAGTCTTTTCAACCAGCTGCGCTTTATTTTTCCCACAAAAAAGCCCCTGAACCTTTCGATTCAGGGGCTTGATTGCTTGCTATCTGGCTCCACGACCTGGACTCGAACCAGGGACCCAGTGATTAACAGTCACTTGCTCTACCAACTGAGCTATCGCGGAATGGCGCGTATGTTACTGATTGGAAAAGAGAAGTCAAGCGTCCATTGGCGGGCGGCGCATTCCTGGTGCCCTTTGATGGTCAATCAACGATTGGCAGTTACCGTCAGGGCAGGAGAGGACTACCATGGTCGCCCGGAAGTGGCAGGATGCGCTGCCGGCCATTCGCCGACATTAAGGTACGCGCCATGAACCACCTGTTACCTCTTCTCAGTGCCCGCCGCGCCGAGGTGCTCTTGTGAGTACCGCCCAGATCAGCTTGCCCAAGGGTGTGGGGCCTCATGCCGAGAAACTGTACGACGCCATCACCCAGGCCAGCACGGCTGAGGAATTGAACCGTGCCGGGGGCAAGGCCGAGGGTTTTGTCCTGGGGCTGGAAAGTACCAAGGCGATCAAGAGCCAGGTGGCCGAGTCGCTGTACGTCGTGTACGACGATGCGGCGAGCCAGCGGGCGACGGAGTTGTAGTCCTGGAGGCTTTTTGTGGCGAGGGAGCTTGCTCCCGCTGGGCTGCGTAGCAGCCCCAGGAAATGCTTGAGCCAATCAGTCTGACACACCGCGGTGGCTGGCTTTAGGGCCGCTTCGCAGCCCAGCGGGAGCAAGCTCCCTCGCCACGGGTCGGTGTGCGGGCTCAAAAAAAACGGGAAGCCATGGCTTCCCGTTCTTCATTACAGAGACCTTCAGATCACCTGGACGATGGCCTTGGTCACCGCGTCGATGTTGTTCTGGTTCAGCGCGGCCACGCAGATGCGGCCGGTGTCCAGGGCGTAGATGCCGAACTCGTTGCGCAGGCGCGTCACTTGTTCAACGGTCAGGCCGGAGTAGGAGAACATCCCGCTCTGGCGTGCGACGAAGCTGAAGTCGTGGTGCGGGGCGGCCTTGGCCAGCATGTCCACCATCTGGATGCGCATGCCGCGAATGCGCAGGCGCATTTCGGCCAGCTCGGCTTCCCACTGGGCCCGCAGTTCCGGGCTGTTGAGCACGGCGGCGACGATGCTGGCGCCGTGGGTCGGTGGGTTGGAGTAGTTGGTGCGGATCACGCGCTTGACCTGGGACAGCACGCGGGCACTTTCTTCTTTCGATTCGCTGACGATCGACAGGGCGCCGACGCGCTCGCCGTACAGGGAGAACGACTTGGAGAACGAGCTGGAGGCAAAGAAGGTCAGGCCCGACTCGGCGAACAGGCGCACGGCCGCCGCGTCTTCGTCGATACCGGCGCCAAAGCCCTGGTAGGCCATGTCCAGGAACGGAACGTGGTTCTTGGCCTTGACCACGGCCAGCACGTTTTTCCAGTCTTCCGGGCTCAGGTCCACGCCGGTCGGGTTGTGGCAGCAGGCGTGCAGCACAACGATCGAGCGGTCGGGCAGGGCGTTGAGGTCTTCCAGCAGGCCGCTGCGGTTCACGTCGTGGGTGGCGGCGTCGTAGTAGCGATAGTTCTGCACCGGGAAACCAGCGGTTTCGAACAGGGCGCGGTGGTTTTCCCAGCTTGGGTCGCTGATGGCGACGACGGCGTCAGGCAGCAGTTGCTTGAGGAAGTCGGCACCGATCTTCAGTGCGCCGGTGCCGCCCACGGCCTGGGTGGTGATGACGCGACCGGAGGCGATCAGCGGCGAATCCTTGCCGAACAGCAAGGTCTGCACGGCCTGGTCGTAGGCGGCAATGCCGTCGATCGGCAAGTAGCCACGGGAAACGTGCTGAGCCACGCGAGCCGTCTCGGCCTCGACAACGGCGCGCAGGAGTGGAATACGCCCCTCTTCATTGCAGTAAACACCTACACCCAGGTTGACCTTGTTGGTACGGGTGTCGGCGTTGAAAGCTTCGTTGAGGCCCAGGATGGGGTCGCGGGGTGCCAATTCGACAGCGGAAAACAGGCTCATTATTGCGCGGCTCTAATGGAGAGTGAGGGGAGGTGTGGCGCTCCAGCCGAATGCACTAGAGCGGTGCACAAACGGGGAGCTAGTATAGAGGCCATCACTCGGCACGGCGACAGGCGATTCGGCTTTCAGGCTAAGTTTTTTCGATTTTTTTCGACCGTTAGTCCTTTCGCCGCGTCAAAGTCTTCAAGGCGTGTAGGACGTTCGTCTTGAAAGCGAAGGCATTCACCTCCACATTGTGTGCATCCCAGCTTTTTCCTCGGGCGACACCCGTCGTTTCGGTCTTTCTCGTTCCTGTCGGCTGGCCGACAGGGGTGAATCCAGAGGTTATGTCATGTCTGAATTCCAGCTAGTCACCCGCTTCCAGCCCGCCGGCGATCAGCCGGAAGCCATCCGCCTGATGGTCGAAGGCATCGAGGCCGGGCTGGCGCACCAGACGTTGCTCGGTGTGACCGGTTCGGGCAAGACCTTCAGCATCGCCAATGTGATCGCCCAGATTCAGCGCCCGACCCTAGTACTGGCGCCGAACAAGACCCTGGCGGCGCAGCTGTACGGCGAGTTCAAGGCGTTTTTCCCGAATAACGCCGTGGAATACTTCGTTTCCTACTACGACTACTACCAGCCCGAGGCCTACGTGCCGTCGTCGGACACCTTCATCGAGAAGGATGCCTCGATCAACGATCACATCGAACAGATGCGACTGTCGGCGACCAAGGCCTTGCTCGAGCGCAAGGACGCGATCATCGTCACCACGGTGTCGTGCATCTACGGCCTGGGCAGCCCGGAAACCTACTTGAAGATGGTGCTGCACGTGGACCGTGGCGACAAACTCGACCAACGCGCCTTGCTGCGGCGCCTGGCGGACTTGCAGTACACCCGCAACGACATGGATTTCGCCCGGGCGACGTTCCGGGTGCGTGGCGATGTGATCGACATCTACCCGGCGGAATCGGACCTGGAAGCGATTCGCATCGAGCTGTTCGACGATGAAGTGGAGAGCCTCTCGGCGTTCGACCCGCTGACCGGTGAAGTGATCCGCAAGTTGCCACGCTTCACGTTCTACCCCAAGAGCCACTATGTGACGCCCCGGGAAACCCTGCTGGACGCCATCGAAGGGATCAAGGTCGAGTTGCAGGAGCGCCTGGAATACCTGCGTTCGAACAACAAGCTGGTGGAAGCCCAGCGTCTGGAGCAGCGGACCCGGTTCGACCTGGAGATGATCCTGGAGCTGGGCTACTGCAACGGCATCGAAAACTATTCGCGCTACCTGTCGGGCCGTCCGGCGGGCGCGCCACCCCCCACCTTGTATGATTACCTGCCAGCCGATGCCCTGCTGGTCATCGACGAGTCCCACGTCAGCGTGCCCCAGGTCGGCGCCATGTACAAAGGCGACCGTTCGCGCAAGGAAACCCTGGTGGAATACGGTTTCCGCCTGCCCTCGGCGCTGGACAACCGGCCGATGCGCTTCGATGAATGGGAAAGCGTGAGCCCGCAGACGATTTTTGTCTCGGCTACGCCCGGCAACTACGAAGCCGAGCATGCCGGGCGGGTGGTCGAGCAAGTGGTGCGACCGACCGGGCTGGTGGACCCGCAAGTCGAAGTGCGCCCGGCGCTGACCCAGGTGGACGACCTGCTCTCGGAAATCTCCAAGCGCGTGGCGCTGGAAGAGCGAGTGCTGGTCACCACGCTGACCAAGCGCATGGCCGAAGACCTTACCGACTACCTGGCCGACCACGGCGTGCGGGTGCGTTACCTGCACTCGGACATCGACACGGTGGAGCGGGTCGAGATCATTCGCGACCTGCGCCTGGGCACTTTCGATGTGTTGGTGGGGATCAACCTGCTGCGCGAAGGCCTGGACATGCCGGAAGTGTCGCTGGTGGCGATTCTCGACGCCGACAAGGAAGGTTTCCTGCGTTCCGAGCGTTCGTTGATCCAGACCATTGGTCGTGCGGCACGTAACCTCAATGGCCGGGCGATTCTGTATGCCGACCGCATCACCGGCTCCATGGAGCGGGCCATCGGCGAGACCGAGCGCCGTCGCGACAAGCAGATCGCCTTCAACCTGGCCAACGGCATTACCCCCAAAGGCGTGTTCAAGGACGTCGCCGACATCATGGAGGGCGCCACCGTGCCCGGCTCGCGCAGCAAGAAGCGCAAGGGCATGGCCAAGGCGGCCGAAGAGAGCGCTCGTTACGAGGCCGAACTGCGCTCGCCAAGCGAAATCACCAAGCGCATCCGTCAATTGGAAGAGAAGATGTACCAGTTGGCCCGGGACCTGGAGTTCGAGGCGGCGGCGCAGTTGCGCGATGAGATTGGCAAGTTGCGCGAGCGTTTGCTGGTTGTCTGAGGTTGTGTGGCGACCTTAAGGGCGTCATCTCGAGCAAGCTCGCCCCCACAGTTCGATCGAATCGCCCAATGATCCCTTGTGGGAGCGGGCTTGCTCGCGATGGGGGCGATTCGGTCTGACGACTGGCGACACAAATCCCGCTCTCACTGGAGCCCGCCCGCCATCGCCTGTTACCATTCGCCCCCTGTTTGATCTTCGCTTTTATATTCTTTCCGAGACATGCCATGACCACCGTCCGCACCCGCATCGCGCCTTCGCCCACTGGCGATCCCCATGTCGGCACCGCCTACATCGCTTTGTTCAACTATTGCTTTGCCAAGCAGCATGGCGGCGAGTTCATTCTGCGGATCGAGGACACCGACCAGTTGCGTTCGACCCGCGAGTCCGAACAGCAGATCTTCGACGCCCTGCGCTGGTTGGGGATCGACTGGAGCGAAGGCCCGGACGTCGGCGGCCCGCACGGTCCGTATCGCCAGAGCGAGCGTGGTGACATCTACCAGCAGTATTGCCAGCAACTGGTGGACATGGGGCATGCGTTCCCGTGTTTCTGCACCGCCGAAGAGCTGGACCAGATGCGCGCCGAGCAAATGGCCCGTGGCGAAACCCCGCGCTACGACGGCCGGGCGCTGCTGCTGTCCAAGGAAGAAGTCGCCCGTCGCCTGGCGGCTGGCGAGCCCCATGTGATCCGCATGAAGGTGCCCACCGAAGGCGTCTGCGTGGTGCCGGACATGCTGCGTGGCGATGTCGAGATCCCGTGGGATCGCATGGACATGCAAGTGCTGATGAAGACCGACGGCCTGCCGACGTACTTCCTGGCCAACGTGGTCGACGATCACTTGATGGGCATCACCCACGTGTTGCGCGGTGAAGAATGGCTGCCGTCGGCGCCGAAACTGATCCTGCTCTACGAATACTTCGGCTGGGAGCAACCACAGCTGTGCTACATGCCGCTGCTGCGTAACCCGGACAAGAGCAAGCTGTCCAAGCGCAAGAACCCGACCTCGGTGACGTTCTACGAGCGCATGGGCTTCATGCCCGAGGCGATGCTCAACTACCTGGGACGCATGGGCTGGTCGATGCCGGACGAGCGCGAGAAGTTCTCGCTGCAGGAAATGGTCGAGCATTTCGATCTGTCGCGCGTGTCCCTGGGCGGGCCGATCTTCGACGTCGAGAAACTGTCGTGGCTCAACGGCCAGTGGCTGCGGGACCTGCCGGTGGAGGAGTTCGCCGCACGTGTGCAGAAGTGGGCATTGAACCCTGAGTACATGATGAAGATCGCTCCTCATGTGCAGGGTAGGGTAGAGACCTTCAGTCAGATCGCCCCGCTGGCCGGTTTCTTCTTCGCCGGCGGCGTGACGCCGGATGCGAAGTTGTTCGAATCCAAGAAGCTTTCGGGCGACCAGGTGCGCCAGTTGATGCAACTGATCCTGTGGAAGCTCGAAAGCCTGCGTCAGTGGGAGAAGGACAGCATCACCGCGACCATCCAGGCCGTGGTCGAATCGCTGGAGTTGAAACTGCGCGATGCCATGCCGCTGATGTTCGCCGCCATTACTGGCCAGGCCAGTTCGGTGTCGGTGCTCGATGCGATGGAAATCCTCGGGCCGGACCTGACCCGTTTCCGCCTGCGCCAGGCCATCGATCTGCTCGGTGGTGTGTCGAAGAAGGAAAACAAGGAGTGGGAAAAACTGCTGGGCGCGATCGCGTAAGCGTTCAATGAGGCAGGACATACCCCGGTTTTCCGGGGTTTGTCGGTAAGTGATTGTTATCCCGGCAAAAAATTTTCAAATTTGTTGAAAATAAATTTGACAGCCCTCCGATACGCCCTTAAGATTCGCCCCGTCCTCAGCGATGAGGGGCTATAGCTCAGCTGGGAGAGCGCTTGCATGGCATGCAAGAGGTCGACGGTTCGATCCCGTCTAGCTCCACCAATTTACACTTCAAGGCCTGGCCACACCGGTCTTGATGCGATCAACACTCAGCGTTGATCAGTTGTACAGAAGGGTTTGCGTCCCCTTCGTCTAGTGGCCTAGGACACCGCCCTTTCACGGCGGTAACAGGGGTTCGAGTCCCCTAGGGGACGCCAGTTTTACAGAAGCGATGTTGCAAGATGTCGCTCCGCCGCGAGGCGAAAAATCCGGGGCTATAGCTCAGCTGGGAGAGCGCTTGCATGGCATGCAAGAGGTCGACGGTTCGATCCCGTCTAGCTCCACCAATTACAGGTTCAAGGTCTGGCCACACGGTCCTTGAATCGATCAGTTCTCAGCACTGATCAAGTCAGAAGGTTTGTGTCCCCTTCGTCTAGTGGCCTAGGACACCGCCCTTTCACGGCGGTAACAGGGGTTCGAGTCCCCTAGGGGACGCCACGATTACCCGCTCTGCGGGATTTTATAAGGGTCATTCAATTCTTGAATGGCCCTTTTGTTTGTCTGGCGTTCGGCCAATTCCCTTGTCCTTGAAAATAGACTTCTGACCGGCGGTCAAAATTTCCGCTTGCGGAAAATTATTATAGGAATAATATTTCAATCGTAATATTCGGAGGCGACGATGAGCGATAAAAAGGCACAAACCCGTGAACGCATTCTCAAGGCCGCCAGCGACGCGCTGATCCAGCGTGGGCCGGCTGAGCCGAGCGTGGGCGAGGTGATGGGCGCGGCCGGCCTGACGGTGGGCGGTTTTTATGCCCATTTCGAAAGCAAGGATGCCTTGATGCTGGAGGCATTCAAGCACTTGCTCAGCCGGCGTCGCGGCCTGATCGCCGACATGGACGGCGAGCTGACAGGCGAAGAGCGGCGCGCCCTGGTGGCGGCGTTCTATCTGTCGCGCAAGCACCGCGATTCCACCGAAAACGCTTGTCCGATCCCGGCGTCGGTCGGCGAGCTCGGTCGGCTGCCGGATGCGTTCCGTGAGGTCCTCAATGAGCATATCGAGCTGATGACCGCACAGTTGGCGGCCAGCCCGGAGGACGCCGACAAAGTCTTGGCCGACATTGCCTTGATGGTGGGCGGCCTGGCCCTGGCGCGAGCACTGGGCCCTGGAGAGTTATCGGATCGTTTGCTGCGCGCCGCCAAGTCGGCGGTGCGATGAGCTAAGGCGCAAGCCCTGGAGATGAGCGATGAACAGGTTGAGCTGGATTCGTAGCGTCAATGGCACGCTTGGTTGGGTGGCTCCGCGCCTGGTGGCGAAGAAGATGCGTGGGGTGTTCATGCAGCCCCGGAACCTGCCGCCCCGCGACTGGGAGTTGCCGCTGCTGGCCAGTTCTGAGCGCATCACCTTGCGTTTCGGTCTGTCGGCGTTACGTTGGGGCAGGGGCCCGGTCGTCCTGCTGATGCACGGCTGGGAAGGGCGGCCCACTCAGTTCGGGGCGTTGATCACTGCGTTGGTGGACGCCGGCTACATGGTGGTGGCGCTGGACGGCCCGGCCCATGGTCGCTCTCCTGGTCGCGAGGCGAATGTCTTGCTGTTCGCCAGGGCCATGCTTGAAGCAGCGGCTGAATTACCGCCGCTGCAAGCCGTGATCGGGCATTCCATGGGCGGTGCCAGTGCCATGCTGGCGGTTCAGTTGGGGTTGCGTACCGAGACCCTGGTCAGTGTTGCCGCGCCCGGCCGCATTCTTGGCGTGTTGCGCGGGTTTGCCCGAATGATGGGGTTACCACCCAAGGCACGTTCGGCCTTCATTCGCGAAGTGGAGCGTGACGTCGGCATGCGGGCCGCAAAGATGGACGTCTCCCACTACCAGCTGGATCTGCCTGGGCTGATCGTCCATGCCGAGGACGACACATTCGTCTCGGTCAAGGAATCGCAACTGATCCACGAAGCCTGGTTCGACAGCCGCTTGCTGCGATTGCCCGAGGGTGGGCACCAGCGGGTGCTGGCCGATCCTCGTGTCATTGATGGGGTGTTATCACTGCTGGCCGGGCGCAGCCTGCAAGCGCGGCAATCGGCTTGATCATCCGTTACACTGCCCCGATCCACATTCAACCGGGAGAGGGGCATGGGCTGGGATCGCGCAACACCGTTCATTATTGATCTTCAGGTAAATGCCGAAGACATCGACGGGCTGGGGCACGCCAACAACGCGGTGTACGTTACCTGGCTCGAGCGCTGTGCCTGGCGTCATTCCCAGCGCCTGGGGCTGGATCTGGTGGAGTACCGGCGCCTCGACCGGGCCATGGCAGTGGTGCGGCATGAAATCGATTACCTGGCAGCCGCCTATGAAGGCGACGAGCTGCAATTGGCGACCTGGATCGTCGACTGGGACCAGCGGTTGAAGATGACCCGGCATTTCCAGCTGATTCGGCCAAGCGACAACACTACGTTGCTGCGGGCCCAGACCACCTTCGTTTGCATCGAACTGTCCACTGGCCGGCCCAAGCGTATGCCGCAGGAATTCATCGAGGGTTATGGTCCCGCCCTGGAACCGTCCGGCATCCTCGTGGGCTGATCCACCGCCATCGCGAGCAAGCTCAGCTCCCACAGGGATTGGTGGTGAATTCCGATGTCATGGGCAAAATCCGGTAAACTGCCGCACGTTTTTTCCTTGAGTGTGTCTTTTTCATGCAAATTGCCCTGGCGCCCATGGAGGGGTTGGTCGACAACATCCTGCGGGATGTCCTGACCCGTGTTGGCGGGATCGACTGGTGTGTCACCGAGTTCATCCGTGTCAACGACCGCCTGCTCACGCCGGCCTATTTCCATAAGCTCGCCCCTGAGTTGCTGACCGGTGCCCAGACCGCTGCCGGCGTGCCGTTGCGGGTGCAGTTGCTCGGTTCCGATCCGGTGTGCCTGGCGGAAAACGCGGCGTTGGCGTGCGAGTTGGGTTCCCAGGTTATCGATCTGAACTTCGGTTGCCCGGCCAAGACCGTGAACAAATCCCGGGGTGGGGCGGTGTTGCTCAAGGAACCGGAGTTGCTCAACCAGATCGTCGAACACGTGCGCCGCGCGGTGCCCAGGCATATCCCCGTTACCGCCAAGATGCGCCTGGGTTTCGATAGCCCGGACGGCGCGCTGGTGTGTGCCACAGCGCTGGCCGAAGGTGGCGCGGCGCATATCGTGGTGCATGCGCGGACCAAGGTCGACGGCTACAAGCCTCCGGCCCACTGGGAGTGGATTCCGCGGGTGCAGGAAGTGGTCAAGGTGCCGGTGTTCGCCAACGGCGATATCTGGAGCGTGGACGACTGGCGCCGTTGCCGCGAAATCAGCGGTGTCGAAGACATCATGCTCGGTCGCGGTCTCGTTTCCCGTCCTGACCTGGCCCGGCAGATCGCCGCCGCTCGAGCCGGTGAGGAGGTGGTCGAGATGTCCTGGGTCGAACTGCAGCCGATGCTCCACGACTTCTGGGTGCAAGTGGTCGAGCAACTGACACCGCGCCAGGCCCCGGGCCGGTTGAAGCAGTGGCTGGCGATGCTGACTCGCAATTACCCCGAAGCGGTGGCGCTGTTTAGCGCTTTGCGCCGGGAAACCGACCTGGACGCGGTGGGCCATTTGCTGGGTGTGCAGCGCACCGAAGCGGCCTGAAAAAAATTTCAGAAAAAGCTCTTGAAAAGTTTTTGGCGGTCCCTAGATAAGGGTTACGCGATGCCGAATTCGGGTCGCGGAGACAAAAAAACTTGCTGAATTTTTCAGGAGATTTGAATCATGAGTACTGCATTTTCGCTGGCCCCTCTGTTCCGTTCCTCGGTAGGTTTCGACCGTTTCAATGACTTGTTCGAAACCGCCCTGCGCAACGAGCCGGGCAGCAGCTATCCACCCTACAACGTGGAAAAACATGGTGATGACGAGTACCGCATCGTGGTCGCCGCCGCCGGGTTCCAGGAAGAAGACCTGGACCTGCAAGTGGAAAAAGGTGTGCTGACCATCAGTGGTGGCAAACGTGAAGCCAGTAACGACAGCGTCACCTACCTGCACCAGGGCATCGCCCAGCGTGCGTTCAAGCTGTCCTTCCGGTTGGCCGACCATATCGAGATCAAGTCCGCCGGCCTGCGTAACGGTCTGTTGAGCATCGACCTGCTGCGAGTGGTTCCGGAAGAGGCGAAAGCCAAGCGCATCCCGATCAACGGTGCGCAGCAGCAACCCGCGCTGCAAAACTGATGCATCGCAACTGAAGAAGGGCGCCAGATGGCGCCCTTTTTCATATTTGTACCTGTGGCGAGGGAGCTTGCTCCCGTTGGACTGCGCAGCAGTCCCAATCAATTGTCGAGGTACAGTCGACCGCTTTGTAGGGCTGCTGCGCAGCCCAGCGGGAGCAAGCTCCCTCGCCACAACATCGCCTGGCTCGGCTTTCTCATATTCCTTTCTATGGCAACAACCGCTCAAACGCCTCCAGCGGCAGCGGTCGGCTATGCAAATAACCCTGGTATAGATGGCAATCGAGCCCTTGCAGGAAGTGCAATTGCTCCAGGGTCTCCACGCCTTCGGCAATCATGATCAGGTTGAGGCTGCGGGCCATGGCGACGATGGCGCGGATGATTTCGGCGTCGTTGGGGTCGCTGGTGGCGTCGCGCACGAATGACTGGTCGATTTTCAGCGTGTCCACCGGCAGGCGCTTGAGGTAGGTCAGCGACGAATAACCGGTGCCGAAATCATCCATGGCGAAGCTCACCCCCAGTTTCTTGAGCCGGCGCATCTTGGCAATGGTGTCGTCCAGGTTCTGGATCACGATGCCTTCGGTGATCTCCAGTTTCAGCAGGGAGAAGGGCAGGCCATGAGTGACGAGGCTATTTTCGATGCGTTCGACAAAGTCGCTCTGGCGGAATTGCCGTGGGCTGATGTTCACGCACAGGCTGAATTGCTGGGGATCGATCTTGCCCTTGGCGATCAGTTGCTTGAAGCCGTCGCAGGCTTCATCGAGGATCCAGGTCCCGACTTCCAGGATCAGGCCACTGTCCTCCAGCACTTTGATGAATTCGTTAGGCGATTGGGCGCCCAGGTCCGGGTGGTGCCAGCGCACCAGGGCTTCGGCGCCGATGATGCGGTTGTCCCGGGCATCGACCTGAGGCTGGAAATGCACGCTGAACTCGCCACGGGCCAGGGCAAGGCGCAGATCGGTCTCCATGCGTAGTCGTTCGCTGGCGGCTTTTTGCATGGTGGTGTGAAACATCTGCGAGGTGTTGCGCCCTGAGTCCTTGGCGCGGTACAGCGCAATGTCGGCGCGCTTGAGCAAATCGGTGGGCGTGGAACCGTGGTCGGGAATCAGCGCTATACCGATGCTCGGCGTGACCTGCAGTCGCTGCCCATCGAGGAACATCGGCTCCGAGAGCAATTCGCGCAGGGTGTTGGCCAGGGTCTGCACTTGCTTGCTGACATCGCTGCGCGAGCCTTCCAGGCCGCTGAGCAGCACCACGAACTCATCGCCACCCAGCCGTGCGACGGTGTCTTCCAGGCGCACGCTGGCCTCCAGGCGTGCGGTGATGATCTTCAGCACGGTGTCGCCCACCGGGTGACCGAGGGAGTCGTTGATGTGCTTGAAGTGATCCAGATCGAGAAACAGCAGGGCGCCGCGCAAGTTGTGGCGCTTGAGCAGGGCGATCTGCTGGCTCAGCCGGTCCATCAGCAAGGCGCGGTTGGGCAGGTTGGTCAGCGGGTCGTGGTAGGCCAGGTGGCGGATCTGGGCTTCGGCATTGCGCAGCAGGCTCACGTCCCGGGCGGTCAGCAGCAGGCACGCCGTTTCATTGAGGGTGATGGGCTCGACCGAGACCTCCACCGTAAGGATTTCCCCCCGTTTATTGCGCCCGAGCATCTCCTGGTGAACGACGCGGCCCTTGAGTCGCAGCTCGGCCAGCAAGGCGGCTCGCTGTTTTTCTTCGGCCCAGATCCCCACTTCGTAGACGGTGTGCCCGATCACTTCGTCGGCGCGGTAGCCGGTCAGCCGGCAGAAGCCGTCGTTGACCTCGAGGTAGCGACCGCTTTCGAGCTCGGTGATGGTGATGGCGTCGGGGCTGGAATGAAAGGCCTTGGCGAATTTCTCTTCACTGGCCTTGAGGGCGGCTTCGGAGCGTTGTTGCTGCGTGATGTCCCGCAAGGTCGTGACGATGCAGGGCTGGTTGCCGACGTTGATTTGCCGGCTGGAAATCACACAGGTCAATGGCTGGCCGTTCTTATGGTGAACGACGATGGCGACATTGTTCAGCGATTGTTCGCGGATCACCCGTTCGATGCGTTGCAGGCTGCTGCCCGAGGCATCCCATAGGCCGATTTCGTCGGCGTCGAGACCAATCACGTCGCTGGCGGTCCAGCCGAAGGTCTGGGTGAAACTGGAATTGATCTCAAGGAACCGGCCGCTGTCCTGGTGAGTGACGCAGATGGGGTCGGGGCTGACCTGGAACAGTGTGGCGAATTTTTCCTCCGAGGCGGCCAGGCTTTGTTCGCGCTCCACCTGGTCGGTGATGTCGAGCAAGGTGCCGGCCATGCGCAAGGGGCTGCCGTCGTCGTTGCGGTAGAGGCGGGCGCGGCTTTCCAGGTAGCGCGAGCTGCCGTCCGGCAGTTGCACGCGGTAGGTCAACTGATAGTTGCCCGCCGGGCCTTCGCGCAGGCTGCGATAGGCATTGCGCATGTTGTTGCGTTCTTCAGTGGGGACGCCTTCGAAAAACGCATCGAACGATTCGTGGAACGGCTTGGGCTCCAGGCCATGGAGCTGCGCGGCCCGGGCCGAGCCGTAGAGCATGCCGCTGGGAATGTGCCAGTCCCAGGTGCCCAGTTGCGCCGAGTCAAGGGCCAGGTCCAGGCGTTCCTGGCTGTCCTTGAGGGCCTGTTCGGCGAGTTTGCGCTCGGTGGTGTCGAGGAAGGTACTCAACAGGTAGGGCTGGCCCTCCAGCTCGACTTTCTGTGCGCTGAGCAGGCCGGTGTGGATCTGGCCGTTGCTGGCCCGCAGTTCCACCTCCATGCTCGCCAGTTCGCCCCTGGCCTTGATGACCTCCAACAGTTTTACCCGTTGCCCGGGGTCGACCCACAGGCCCAGTTCCAGGGTGGTCCGGCCAATCACATCGTGCAGCGGCCAGCCGAACAGGCTTTCGAAATACTGGTTGGCCTCGCTGATCATCCCGTCTTCCTGGCGGGTCAGCAACACCATGTTCGGGCTCAGGTGGAACAGCGTGGCAAAGCGCTTTTCCGAACTGCGCAGCGCCTGTTCCCGCTCGCGCTGATGGGTGATTTCGCGGATCACCCCGATCATGCGCGGGCGCCCATGCTTGTCGGGCAGCACGCTGCCGCTGATCTCCAGCCAGTGCAGGCTGCCATCGGGCCAGACGATGCGGTGGTGCATGGCCTGTTCCAGCGGCGCTCCGGCCACTGCTGCGTGAAAGGCGCGCACGGCCCGGGCCCGGTCTTCGGGTAGTAACAGGTCCAGATAATCCACATCCGCTGGCAATGGCTGACGCGGATCGAAGCCGAACAGCGCCTGGGTGCCTCGGGACCAGCTGATCTGTCCGCTGTCGATGTCCCACGACCAAGCCCCCAGCCGTGCACCGTTCAGGGCGGCCAGCAACTGCTGCGCGCTGTCCCAGCTTTGTTCGGACCGTTTCGGGTCGAGCGCCTGGATGCGTGGCAAGGGCGGGAGGTGGTCAGCGGGTTTGGGCATTATCTCGCGAGCCTTGAGCGGGTTTGGGCATAAAGCACAAGCGTTCGGGCCCTACAGGCGCGGCACAACCTATGCCCTTGTCCCTGGCAAATCGATTTGTGCGTCCAGTAAGGCCATGAAAGCCCGTGCGGCATTCGATAGCGTCCGTTCGGTGTGCAAGATATAGCCTAGCTGGCGACTGAGTTGTATGCCCGGCAAAGGAATGCGCGCCACCTGTTCGTCGAGCATGGTGCGGGGCAAGACGCTCCAGGCCAGGCCGATGGAGACCATCATTTTTATGGTTTCCAGGTAATTCGTGCTCATGGCGATGTTCGGCGTCAGGCCCTGGGCTTCGAACAGCCGTTGCACGATGTGATGGGTAAACGTGTTGCCCCCCGGGAAAACCGCTGGATGCAAGGCAACGTCCGCCAGGCTGACCGCGCCGTTTTCCAGCAGCGCATGCTCCGGGGCGACCACGAAATCCAGGGGGTCGTCCCACACTGGCTTGGCCCGTACCAGCGTATGGGGTTCGGGGGCGAGGGTGATGACGGCCAGTTCCGCCCGACCATGGAGAATTTCTTCGTAGGCCACTTCCGAATCCAGAAACTGGATATCCAGCGCCACCTGGGGGTAGCGTCGGGTGAATTCCCGCAATAACGGCGGCAGGCGGTGCAGGCCTATGTGGTGGCTGGTGGCGAGCGTCAGGCGCCCGGTCACTTCGCCGGTCAGGTTGGTCAGGGCGCGGCGGGTGTCGTCCAGCACGTTGAGGATCTGATAGGCCCGAGGCAACAGGGCCCGGCCCGCCTCGGTCAGGCCCACTTCACGACCGAGACGGTCGAACAGGCGTACCTTGAGCTGTTGTTCGAGGCCGGCAATGCGCTTGCTGATGGCCGGCTGGGTCAGGTGCAAGCGTTCGCCGGCGCCGGAGAAACTGCCCGTCTCGGCGATGGCTATAAAGGCATTGAGGTTGGCGAGGTCCATGGCGGTTCCGGTTGAATTCCAGTTGGTTATGCAAAGTATGAAAAATATGAATTTGAGTTATTTAATGTAACCCCATAGGATCAGCCTCACAAGCCAAGGGGTTATTGATTCGTTCAGGGCCCGGGGCATAGAAACAAGCTGATGAGGAAACCGTCTGATGGCCGGCAAAACGCTCTACGACAAGCTCTGGGATTCGCATTTGGTCAAGCAGCGCGACGATGGCTCGGCGCTGATCTATATCGACCGTCACATCATTCATGAAGTGACGTCGCCGCAAGCCTTCGAAGGCCTGCGCCTGGCCGGGCGCAAGCCTTGGCGTATCGATGCCAACATCGCGACCCCGGACCACAACGTACCTACCACCCCGGAGCGCAAGGGCGGCATCGAAGCCATTGTCGACCAGGTCTCGCGCCTGCAGGTCCAGACCCTCGACGATAACTGTGACGAATACGGCATCGTTGAATTCAAGATGAATGATGTGCGTCAGGGCATCGTCCACGTCATCGGCCCGGAGCAGGGCGCGACCTTGCCTGGCATGACCGTGGTCTGCGGTGACTCGCACACCTCGACCCACGGTGCTTTCGGCGCCCTGGCCCATGGCATCGGCACCTCCGAGGTGGAGCATGTGCTTGCCACCCAGTGCCTGGTCGCCAAGAAAATGAAAAACATGCTGGTGCGCGTCGAGGGCAAGTTGCCGTTCGGCGTGACCGCCAAGGACATCGTCCTGGCGGTGATCGGCAAGATCGGCACCGCCGGCGGTAACGGCCATGCCATCGAGTTCGCGGGCAGCGCGATCCGTGACTTGTCCGTCGAAGGCCGCATGACCATCTGCAACATGTCCATCGAGGCCGGTGCCCGCGTGGGCCTGGTGGCCGCCGATGAAAAAACCGTGGAATACGTCAAGGGCCGTCCGTTCGCCCCGAAAGGCGCCGAATGGGACATGGCGGTCGAGGCCTGGAAAGACCTGGTCTCCGACGCCGATGCCAAGTTCGACACCGTGGTCGAGCTCGACGCAACGCAGATCAAGCCGCAAGTCAGCTGGGGCACTTCGCCTGAGATGGTGTTGGCGGTGGACCAGAACGTACCGGATCCGGCCAAGGAAATGGACTTGGTCAAGCGCGACTCCATCGTCCGCGCCTTGAAATACATGGGCTTGAGCGCCAACCAGGCGATCACTGATATTCAGCTCGACCGCGTGTTCATCGGCTCCTGCACCAACTCGCGGATCGAAGACCTGCGCGCCGCAGCAGTGATCGCCAAGGGCCGCAAAGTCGCCTCGACCATCAAGCAGGCCATCGTGGTGCCGGGTTCGGGCCTGGTGAAAGCCCAGGCGGAAGCGGAAGGGCTGGACAAGATTTTCCTCGAAGCCGGTTTCGAATGGCGGGAGCCGGGCTGCTCGATGTGCCTGGCGATGAACCCGGACCGTTTGGAGTCGGGCGAACATTGCGCCTCCACCTCCAACCGTAACTTCGAAGGCCGTCAGGGCGCCGGTGGTCGTACGCACCTGGTGAGTCCGGCCATGGCCGCGGCGGCGGCTGTCAACGGCCGTTTTGTCGACGTCCGCGAATTGATCTGAAGGAGCGCAGCATGAAAGCTTTTACCCAGCACACCGGTCTTGTCGCGCCTTTGGATCGTGCCAACGTCGACACCGACCAGATCATTCCCAAGCAGTTCCTGAAGTCCATCAAGCGCACCGGCTTCGGCCCGAACCTGTTCGACGAGTGGCGCTACCTGGATGTCGGCCAGCCGTACCAGGACAACTCCAAGCGCCCATTGAACAAGGATTTCGTGCTCAACGCCGAGCGTTACCAAGGCGCCAGCGTGCTGCTGGCCCGTGAGAACTTCGGCTGCGGCTCGAGCCGTGAGCATGCGCCATGGGCCCTGGAAGAGTACGGTTTCCGCAGCATCATCGCGCCGAGCTATGCCGACATTTTCTTCAACAACAGCTTCAAGAACGGTTTGCTGCCGATCATCCTCAGCGATGCTGACGTGGATGAGCTGTTCCAGCAGGTCGAGGCCAACCCGGGCTATCAGTTGCAGATCGACCTGGCCGCCCAGACCGTGACCCGTCCCGACGGCAAGGTGCTGGGTTTCGAGATCGACGCGTTCCGCAAGCATTGCCTGCTCAACGGCCTGGACGATATCGGCCTGACTTTGCAGGACGGCGAGGCGATTGCTGCGTTCGAGGCCAAGCATCGGGCGAGCCAGCCTTGGTTGTTTCGCGATGCTTGATTTTGCGTAAGGCGTAAAGACACCATCGCGAGCAAGCTCGCTCCCACATTGGATTTGCGGCGTTCACAAAGCCCCCGTGGGAGCGAGCTTGCTCGCGATGGGGCCGGCCCAGGCAAGACAAAACCACAAGGACATCCCATGACCAGCACCGCCCACAGTCAGGTTGTACAAAAGCAATTCGGTGAACAGGCCTCGGCCTATCTGAGCAGTGCCGTGCACGCCCAGGGTGCTGAATTCGCGCTGCTACAAGCTGCATTGGCCGGTCGTGGCGATGCCCGGGTGCTGGACCTGGGGTGCGGTGCCGGCCATGTGAGTTTCCACGTGGCGCCCCTGGCCGGTGAAGTGGTGGCCTATGATTTGTCCCAGCAGATGCTCGACGTGGTTGCCACGGCGGCTGCCGAGCGTGGCTTGGGTAATATCGGCACGGTACGGGGCGCCGCCGAGCACCTGCCGTTCGCCGACGCTGAGTTCGACTTCGTGTTCAGCCGCTATTCGGCGCATCATTGGAGCGATCTGGGCCCGGCCCTGCGCGAAGTACGCCGGGTGCTCAAGCCGGGCGGGGTGGCGGCGTTCATCGACGTCCTGTCGCCTGGCATGCCGTTGCTGGACACGTACCTGCAAAGCGTCGAAGTGCTGCGTGACACCAGCCATGTGCGCGATTATTCGGCCGGTGAGTGGTTGCGGCAGGTCAGCGAGGCGGGGCTGCACACCCGCAGTACTTCGCGTCAGCGCCTGCGCCTGGAGTACCGCTCATGGGTCGAGCGCATGCGCACCCCCGAGGTGATGCGGGCGGCGATTCTCGAGCTGCAGCGCTCGATGGGCGACGAAGTGCGTGAATATTTTCAGATTGAGGCCGATGGTTCGTTCAGTACAGATGTACTGGTGCTGTGGGCCGAGCGATAGCATTTTTCCCGGCCCGCCAGGGACACAAAGCCTGGCGCGCCGATAGCGCAAACGAGGAACGCATGAGCAAGCAGATTCTGATTCTCCCCGGTGACGGTATTGGCCCGGAAATCATGGCCGAAGCGGTCAAGGTCCTGGAGCTGGCCAACGATAAGTATGGCCTTGGCTTCGAACTCAGCCACGACGTGATCGGCGGCGCCGCCATCGACAAGCACGGCGTGCCCCTGGCCGATGAAACCCTGGACCGTGCCCGTGCAGCCGATGCCGTGCTGTTGGGTGCCGTGGGCGGCCCGAAGTGGGACAAGATCGAACGCGACATCCGTCCTGAGCGCGGCCTGCTGAAGATTCGCGCGCAACTGGGCCTGTTCGGCAACCTGCGTCCGGCGATTCTTTATCCGCAACTGGCCGATGCGTCGAGCCTGAAGCCGGAAATCGTCTCGGGCCTGGACATCCTCATCGTCCGCGAGTTGACCGGTGGTATCTACTTCGGCGCCCCGCGTGGCACCCGTGAGCTGGAAAATGGCGAGCGCCAGGCCTATGACACCCTGCCGTACAGCGAAAGCGAAATCCGCCGTATCGCCCGGGTCGGCTTCGACATGGCTCGCGTGCGTGGCAAGAAGCTGTGCTCGGTGGACAAGGCCAACGTACTGGCTTCCAGCCAACTGTGGCGTGAAGTGGTCGAGCAGGTGGCCAAGGATTACCCGGACATCGAACTGAGCCACATGTACGTCGACAACGCCGCCATGCAACTGGTGCGTGCGCCGAAGCAGTTCGACGTGATCGTCACCGACAACATGTTCGGCGACATCCTGTCCGACGAAGCGTCGATGCTCACTGGCTCCATCGGCATGCTGCCGTCGGCCTCCCTGGATGCCAACAACAAGGGCATGTACGAGCCGTGCCACGGTTCGGCGCCGGACATCGCCGGACAGGGCATTGCCAACCCATTGGCGACCATCCTGTCGGTGTCGATGATGCTGCGCTACAGCTTCAACTTGAACGATGCCGCCGACGCGATCGAAAAAGCCGTCAGTGTGGTCCTGGACCAAGGCTTGCGCACCGGTGACATCTGGTCGCAAGGTTGTACCAAAGTCGGTACGCAGCAAATGGGCGATGCAGTAGTCGCCGCGCTGCGGAATCTGTAATCTTTCGGGCCCACCGCTCCGACGGTGGCCCACTTTTGTATAGGTGTAGTTGCGATGAAACGTGTAGGTCTGATCGGTTGGCGCGGCATGGTCGGTTCCGTGCTCATGCAGCGAATGCTGGAAGAGCAGGATTTCGATCTCATTGAGCCGGTGTTTTTCACCACTTCCAATGTCGGTGGCCAGGGCCCGTCCGTGGGCAAGGACATCGGTGCGCTCAAGGATGCCTACAGCATCGAAGAGCTCAAGACCCTCGACGTGATCCTGACCTGCCAGGGTGGCGACTACACCAGCGAAGTCTTCCCCAAGCTGCGTGAAGCCGGCTGGCAGGGTTACTGGATCGACGCCGCCTCCAGCCTGCGCATGCAGGACGACGCGGTGATCATCCTCGACCCGGTGAACCGCAAGGTCATCGACCAGCAGTTGGACGCGGGCACCAAGAACTACATCGGCGGCAACTGCACCGTCAGCCTGATGCTGATGGGCCTGGGCGGCCTGTTCGAAGCGGGTCTGGTGGAATGGATGAGCGCCATGACCTACCAGGCGGCGTCCGGTGCCGGCGCGCAGAACATGCGTGAGCTGATCAAGCAGATGGGCGCCACCCACGCCGCCGTCGCCGATGACCTGGCCAACCCGGCCAGCGCCATCCTCGACATCGACCGCAAGGTCGCCGAGGCGATGCGCAGCGATGCCTACCCGACCGAGAACTTCGGCGTACCGCTGGCCGGCAGCCTGATCCCCTGGATCGACAAGGAACTGCCTAACGGCCAGAGCCGCGAAGAGTGGAAGGCCCAGGCCGAAACCAACAAGATCCTGGGTCGCTTCAAGAGCCCGATCCCGGTGGACGGCATCTGCGTGCGCATCGGCGCCATGCGCTGCCACAGCCAGGCGCTGACCATCAAGCTGAACAAAGACGTGCCGATCGCCGACATCGAAGGGCTGATCAGCCAGCACAACCCTTGGGTCAAGCTGGTACCGAACAACCGCGAAATCAGCATGCAGGAGCTGAGCCCGACCAAGGTCACCGGCACCCTGAACGTACCGGTCGGTCGTCTGCGCAAACTGAACATGGGTTCGCAGTTCGTCGGTGCCTTCACCGTCGGCGACCAACTGCTGTGGGGCGCGGCCGAACCGCTGCGTCGCATGCTGCGGATCCTGCTCGAACGTTGATCGATTGCTGCTGTGAAAGAACCCGTGCCTTGTGAGAGGTGCGGGTTTTTTTATCTCGGTCGGGTGAGTGCCACAGGTTCTCTTGTGTTCAATTGCTTGCCCGCCAGCCACCCGGTAAAGTGCCGCTCCCCACGTTTTACCTGAGGTAGACCCATGAGCCAGTCCTTTGATATTGCCGTGATCGGCGCCACCGGTACTGTCGGCGAAACCCTCGTGCAGATTCTCGAAGAGCGGGACTTCCCGGTCGGCAACCTGCACCTGCTGGCCAGCAGCGAATCGGCAGGCAGCTCGGTGATGTTCCGCGGCAAAAACGTGCGGGTGCGCGAAGTCGACGAGTTCGATTTCAGCAAGGTCCAACTGGTGTTCTTCGCCGCTGGTCCGGCAGTGACCCTGAGTTTCGCCCCGCGGGCCACGGCGGCTGGCTGTGCGCTGATCGACCTGTCCGGGGCCTTGCCGCCTGAACAGGCCCCGCAGATCGTGCCGGAAGCCAATGCCCAGATGCTCGCCGGCTTGGGCAAGCCGTTGCAGGTCAGCAGCCCCAGCGCTTCGGCCACGGCCTTGGCGGTGGTGCTGGCGCCGCTGCGCGAATGCCTGGACTTGCAGCGCATCAGCCTGACCGCGAGCCTCGCTGTGTCGGCCCAGGGCCGCGTGGCGGTGAGCGAATTGGCGCGCCAGACCGCCGAGCTGCTCAACGCCCGTCCGCTGGAGCCGAAATTCTTTGATCGACAGATGGCGTTCAACCTGCTGGCTCAGGTCGGCACCCCTGACGAGCAGGGTCATACGCAACTGGAAAAGCGCCTGGTCCGCGAGTTGCGCCAGCTGCTGAATCAACCTTTGTTAAAGATTTCCGTAACTTGCATTCAAGCCCCGGTGTTTTTTGGCGATAGCTTTAGCGTGACTGTGCAGTCTGCGAGTCCCATCGACCTGGTCAAGGTCAACGCGGCGTTGGAAGCGGCACCCGGTATCGAGTTGGTGGATGCGGGCGATTATCCGACGGCGGTGGGCGATGCGGTGGGGCAGGATGTGGTCTACGTTGGTCGTGTGCGCGGTGGGATCGACGATCCGGCGGAACTAAATATGTGGCTGACGTCAGATAACGTGCGCAAGGGCGCGGCACTCAATGCCGTGCAGGTGGCTGAGTTGTTGATAAAAGACTTGCTGTAAAAGATACTTGGCATCAATTTGTCGAATGATTCTAGCTGGGCGCTATGCTTGGTCGGAGTGCTGAAGGCGAACATCCCTCTGGGCGACTTTCCCGGGGCATGAGTGAAATGATCGCGCGCACCGTCGCATCGGGGCTGCGCGCAATGCCTTACGGCAGCGGCATCAATACCTTCTCGCTGGCCGAGGAATGTTCAAACAAAGGAAGAGGCTATGGTTCAAGTTCGCAAACTGGTGTTAGCAATAGCGGCCGCCTCGGCGCTGTCCTCCGGTATGGCGCAAGCGCTCGGGCTCGGGGAATTGACCCTGAAGTCGACGCCGAACCAGCCTCTGGTCGCCGAGATCGAGTTGCTCGACGTCCAGCAACTGACCGCTGCCGAAGTCGTGCCGAGCCTGGCCTCGCCCGATGACTTCGCCAAGGCCGGCGTCGACCGCCAGGCCTTTCTCAACGACCTGAGCTTCACCCCGGTGATCAACGCCAATGGCAAGAGCGTCTTGCGGGTAACGTCCAGCCGGCCGCTGTCTGAACCGATGGTCAAGTTCCTGGTGCAGGTGATGTGGCCCAACGGCCGTCTGCTGCGCGACTACAGCGTATTGCTCGATCCTTCCAAATTCTCGCCACAGGCCGCTGACGCGGCCCGGGCGAAACCGCCCCAGGTCGTGGCCACGCCGGTCACCGGGGCCACCAAGCCTTCCCAATACACCACCACGCCGCGCGATACCCTGTGGGAAATCGCCGCCAAGGTGCGTAATGGTGGGTCGGTCCAGCAAACCATGCTTGCGATCCAGGCGTTGAACCCGAACGCATTCATCAACGGCAACATCAACCTGCTCAAGACCGGTCAGGTCTTGCGCCTGCCCGACCCGGTGCAAAGCACTGCACTGCCGCAACCCCAGGCCATCGCTGAAGTGGCTGCGCAGAACGCCGCCTGGCGCTCGGGTCGCCGTGGCGTGGCGGGTGCTGGCAAGCAGCAGTTGGATGCCACCAAGCGTGGCCGTGGCGAAGGCGCGCCGGCGCAGGCTGCCGGTCGCGACAACTTGAGCCTGGTGTCGGCCGACTCGGCGAAGGCGGGCGGCAAGGGCAAGGGCGCTGCCGGTGATGCCCAGGCGCTTAGCAACAAGCTTGCAGTCACCCAGGAAAGCCTCGACTCGGCTCGCCGGGATAACGAAGAACTGAAAAGTCGCATGGCAGATCTGCAGAGCCAACTGGACAAACTGCAGCGCCTGATCGAGCTGAAGAACAACCAACTGGCCAAGATGCAGGCCGAAGGTGCCGCCGTTCCTCCTGCTGGCGAGGCACCTCCTGCAATGTCCGCAGAGTTGACCCCTGCGCCAGCGGCACAGGCCCCGACGGCTGCGCCTGCGCCAGAGGCGGCCCCGGAAGCGACGCCGCCTGCCGCTCCGGTCGAGCCGACGCCTGCCGCGTCCAACGAACAAAAATACAATGACCTGCTGACCAACCCGATCCTGCTGGGATTGATTGGCGGCGGCGCGGTGCTCCTGCTGTTGCTGCTGTTGTTGCTCGCCCGTCGCCGCAAGGCTCAACAGGAAGCGGAAAAGCATTTGCGCATGGCTCGAGCCCTTGAGGAGGAGGCTGACTTCTCCCCGGAGCTCGATCTGCCCCCGAGCAGCTTCGAGGGCATTGATGTTCCACCGCCAAGCGTGAAACTCGAGCCAAAACCCGCGCCTGCCCCTGCGCCAGTACCCAAGCCGGCTCCGGTGGTCGCGCCTGTGGTGGTCACACCGCCTATCGCGGCGCCATTGGTGGCTCCGGCTGCCGAGCGCTCCGACGACGTGCTGCCCCAGGCCCAGTCCCATATCGACCGCGGTCGCTTGAACCAGGCCGCTGACTTGCTTGAGCAAGGCATCAAGGCCGAGCCTCAGCGCAGCGACCTGCGCCTGAAGCTGATGGAAGTCTACGGTCAGCAGGGCGACCGCGACGCTTTCGTCGCCCAAGAACGCCAATTGGTGGCCAATGGCGAGAATTTCGCCCAGGTCGAACAGCTGAAAAGCCGTTTCCCGGCCATGGTGGTCGCCACCGCCGCAGGCTTGGCCGCCGCGACCGTGGCAGCAGAGCTGGACGCGCAGTACGTCAAGGACCTGCTGGAAGACAAGACGCCGACCGACGAGGAGTTGGACAACGCTTTCGACCTGAGCCTGGATGACCTGGAAGCGACCCCGGTTGCGCCGGCGCCAGAGCCTGTCGCTGAGCTGGACGCGTTCCCGGAAGATGACGACCTGAGTTTCGAGTCGGTGCTCAAGCAGCAGACTGAAGCCAACGAAAGCCTGGACGACCTGTCGGAATTCGACCTGGACCTGGGCGCCGAGGCGCCGACGCCGGTTGCGGCGCTCGACGATGAAGACTTCCTGCTGGACTTGGACGACGACCTCAAGGGCCTGGATCTGCCTGCAACTGAAACGCCAGCCTTGGCCGACATCCCAGCCGACGATCTCGAACTGCCAGCGGATTTCGATCTGTCCCTGTCTGACGAAATGGACGCGCACGATGCGCCCAAGGATGCCTTCGAGTCCGAGCTGGACGATGTGAACGCCGAGCTGGATCGCCTGTCCGACAGCCTGGGCCAGCCGACGTTTACCGCCGAAGATGCCTTGGTCGGCGCCGAGGACGAACCGGACTTCGACTTCCTTAGCGGTACCGATGAAGTGGCGACCAAGCTCGATCTGGCCCAGGCCTACATCGACATGGGCGACAACGACGGTGCCCGCGACATCCTCGGCGAAGTCCTCAGCGAAGGCGACGCCACCCAGAAGAGCGAAGCGCAGGAGATGTTGTCGCGCCTGGCGTGAATCAGCGGTTATAAAAAAACGGCAGCCGGTGAGGCTGCCGTTTTTTTTGCGGGTGATTCACACCGCTCTTGGTGGCGAGGGAGCTTGCTCCCGCTGGGCTGCGAAGCAGACCCTCTCCATGGTGCGTCGAGCACTTTTGCGAGCGCTGCGCACTCGAGCGGGAGCAAGCTCCCTCGCCACAAAGGCTTGTCTTGGTCTGGAAAGTCACCTGAGCCTCTGTGGGAGCGAGCTTGCTCGCGATAGCGCCAGCCCATTCAACACAGGATCACCCGCCGGACTGGCATCCCAAGCCATCGGCCTTATAATGCCCGCCTTTGCGTACCTCAGCAGGCTGTAATTCCTTGGCAAACATAGACAACCCGGCCGCCGAAATGGCGGCCGACGGCTTTTTCCGGATCGCCTTGGGCGTTGAATACAAAGGCTCGCGCTATCGTGGCTGGCAGCGCCAGGCTTCCGGTGTATTGACGGTGCAGGAAACCCTCGAAAACGCCCTGTCCAAAGTCGCCGACTCGCCCGTGTCGCTGCATTGCGCCGGCCGTACCGATGCCGGCGTGCATGCTTGCGGCCAGGTGGTGCATTTCGACACCCAGGTCGAGCGTTCGATGAAGGCCTGGGTGATGGGCGCCAACATCAACTTGCCCCACGACGTCAGCGTCAGTTGGGCGAAGGTGATGCCGGCGCATTTCCATGCACGCTTCAAGGCCATCGCCCGGCGTTATCGCTACGTGATCTACAACGATCAGATCCGCCCGGCGCACCTGAACGAAGAAATCACCTGGAATCACCGCCCGCTGGACGTCGAGCGTATGGCCGAGGCCGCGCAATACCTGATCGGTGTCCATGATTTCAGCGCCTTCCGTGCCGGCCAGTGCCAGGCCAAATCGCCGATCAAGGAGTTGCATCACCTGCGCGTGACCCGTCACGGCAAGATGATCGTGCTCGACATCCGCGCCAGCGCGTTCCTGCATCACATGGTGCGCAACATTGCCGGCGTGCTGATGACCATTGGTGCTGGTGAACGGCCGGTGGAGTGGATCAAGGAAGTGCTCGACAGTCGTGTCCGTCGCTCCGGTGGCGTCACCGCGCACCCGTTTGGCTTGTACCTGGTACAGGTCGAATATCGCGATGAATTCGAGCTGCCGGAGCGTTACATCGGGCCACATTTCCTCACGGGCTTCTCGGAACTCGACGGCTGACGCCCTCCGCAGCATTTGCTACCATCCGGGACTTTCACGGATTTGCCTGAGGTTTTACCCACCATGCCGGTCGTTCGCAGCAAGATTTGCGGGATTACCCGCGTCGAGGACGCGTTGGCGGCTGTCGAGGCCGGGGCCGATGCTATCGGGCTGGTGTTTTACGCCAAGAGCCCGCGCGCGGTGACGGTGCAGCAGGCGAGAGCGATTATCCAGGCCTTGCCGCCGTTCGTGACGCCCGTGGGCCTGTTCGTCAATGCCAGTCGTTGCGAGTTGGGCGAAATACTTGATGCGGTGCCGCTGGGCTTGTTGCAGTTTCATGGCGACGAGCCCCCGGCCGATTGCGAAGGCTGGCATCGCCCGTACATCAAGGCGTTGCGGGTCAAGGCCGGGGATGACATCGCCGCCAGTTGCGCAGCGTTCGCCAGTGCCAGCGGCATTTTGCTGGACACCTATGTGGAAGGCGTTCCCGGAGGGACCGGCGAAGCGTTCGATTGGTCGCTGGTGCCCCAAGGCCTGGACAAGCCGATCATCCTGGCTGGTGGCCTGACCGTGGACAACGTGGCCCAGGCCATTCGCCAGGTTCGCCCTTACGCGGTGGACGTGAGCGGAGGTGTGGAGCAGAGCAAGGGCATCAAGGACCCTGCAAAGATTCGTGCATTCATGGCCGCTGTGCGCAGCAGCCAGTCGTCAATGTGACGGCTGGCAGACTGCCGCCGTCCATACCTGCACTGTACAAAGCAGGCCGGTGCCGCCTCCGGGTGGGCCGATAGCGAAGTGGTAGCCGCCGTGCGGTTGCCGGGATGGCTGAGGAAGGTTGGGTTGCACGCAGGTCATGTTTTGCACTGACCGTGGCGGCCCCTCGACTCGCCGCACAATGAATTTAGCTCAAGGGCATACGCGGGGCCGCGAACCAAAGCGTTCGGGCCGCCGGTACTGGAGAAAGAAAGCATGAGCAACTGGTTGGTAGACAAACTGATCCCTTCGATCATGCGTTCCGAGGTGAAGAAAAGCTCGGTGCCTGAAGGTCTGTGGCACAAATGTCCATCCTGCGAAGCGGTGCTGTACCGCCCCGAGCTGGAAAAGACCCTGGACGTTTGCCCCAAGTGCAACCATCACATGCGCATCAGTGCGCGTGCCCGTATCGACATTTTCCTCGATGCAGAAGGCCGTGTTGAGCTGGGTGCCGACCTGGAGCCAGTGGACCGTCTGAAATTCCGCGACGGCAAGAAGTACAAGGATCGCCTGACCGCTGCCCAGAAGCAGACCGGCGAAAAAGATGCGCTGATATCCATGAGTGGCACCCTGCTGGGCATGCCGGTGGTGGTATCGGCCTTCGAATTTTCCTTCATGGGCGGGTCCATGGGTGCCATTGTCGGTGAGCGCTTCGTTCGTGCCGCCAACTACGCTCTGGAAAACCGTTGCCCGATGATCTGCTTCGCCGCTTCCGGCGGTGCGCGGATGCAGGAAGCGCTGATCTCCCTGATGCAAATGGCCAAGACCTCCGCGGTGCTGGCGCGTCTGCGCGAAGAAGGCATTCCGTTCATCTCGGTGCTGACCGACCCGGTCTACGGTGGCGTTTCCGCCAGTCTGGCCATGTTGGGCGACGTGATCGTCGGCGAGCCGAAAGCCTTGATCGGCTTCGCTGGCCCGCGCGTGATCGAGCAGACCGTGCGTGAAAAACTGCCGGAAGGCTTCCAGCGCAGTGAGTTCCTGCTGGAGCACGGCGCTATCGACATGATCATCCATCGTCAGGAGTTGCGTCCGCGCCTGGGCAACCTGCTGGCGCAACTGATGGGGCTGCCGACGCCGAAATTCGTCGCCGCACCGATCGAGCCGATCGTGGTTCCGCCAGTGCCTGCCGGACTATGACCCAACGCACCCTGGGCGACTGGCTTGCCTACCTCGAGCAGTTGCATCCATCGGCCATCGACATGGGGCTGGAGCGCTCGCAAGCGGTAGCGTCCCGGATGGGGCTGTCCAAGCCGGCGCCCCGGGTCATCACTGTTACTGGCACCAACGGCAAGGGTTCGACCTGCGCCTTCGTGGCTTCGCTGCTGCGGGCCCAGGGCCTGAGCGTCGGTGTCTACAGCTCGCCGCACCTGCTGCGCTACAACGAGCGGGTGCAAGTGAACGGCGTCGAAGCCACTGACGTCCAGCTGTGCGAAGCCTTTGCCGCGGTGGAAGCCGGGCGAGGCGATACAACCCTCACGTATTTCGAGATGGGCACCCTGGCGGCGTTCTGGTTGTTTGCCCGTGTCGGTCTCGATGCGGTTGTACTGGAGGTCGGCCTGGGCGGACGGCTGGATACGGTCAACCTGGTGGACGCCGACATTGCACTGGTCACCAGCATTGGTGTGGACCATGCCGATTACCTGGGCGATACCCGCGAATCCGTGGCCTTCGAGAAGGCCGGCATCTTTCGCCAGGGCGCGCCTGCGCTTTGCGGCGATCTCAATCCCCCCCAGCCGTTGCTGGACAAGGTGCGCGAATTGAGCTGCCCGTTCTTTCTACGCGGGCGGGATTTCGACCTGGCGATGACCGAGCAGCATTGGCAATGGCGCGGCAGCGACTTGCAGGGCAATCCAGTGGAGTTGCACGATCTGCCCTTGCTGGACCTGCCGATGGAAAACGCCGCGCTGGCGCTCCAGGCCTACCTGTTGCTGGGCTTGCCATGGGATGCCGGGCAAATCGTCCAGGCGCTGCAGGCGACCCGTGTGGTCGGGCGCCTCGATCGTCGTCAGTTCGACTGGCAAGGCAAGCGTCTGAACCTGTTGCTGGATGTCGGCCATAACCCCCATGCGGCGCAGTACCTGGCCGAGCGCCTGGCACGGCGACCCGTGGTGGGGCAGCGCCTGGCGGTGTTCGGGCTACTGGCCGACAAGGATCTGGATGGCGTTGTCGAGGCGTTGGGTGCTAGTGTCCAGCATTGGGCGGTGACGCCACTGGATTCGCCGCGCTCGCGTACCGCGGCGCAGTTGCAGGAAGCCTTGCAGCGCCATGGCGCTTCAGTGCAGGCCTACGCTAGCGTGGCCGCCGCGCTGGAAGGGCAGTGCGCCCTGGCGACGGCCGATGATGAAATCCTGCTGTTCGGATCATTTTTTTGTGTTGCCGAGGCCCTTCAATGGTTGGCCCGGCGCTCCACGGAGGAGGCTGCAGATGGCATTGCTGGATAAGGCGTACAAGCAGCGCATGGTCGGGGCCCTGGTGTTGGTGGCCCTGGCGGTGATTTTCCTGCCGATGCTGTTTTCCCGTCAGGACGAGCAACGCCAGGTCACGGTCGACGCGCCGGCCGCGCCCCAGGCGCCTTCGGTGCCGCCGGTGCAAGTCGAGCCAGTGGCGGTGCCCGAGCCCCAGGCGTTGCCTCAGGAACCTGTCCCGAGCGACGAGGAATTGGCCGAGCAATCGGCGCCGTCGATGCCGATTGCGCCTGCGCCCGCAACGCCAGCGCCTGCCGCACCGACCAAGCCGTCAGTCGCTCCGGCTCCAGCTCCCGTTCCGGCCGCTCCAGCGGTCAAACCTGCCCCAAGCCAGCCGATTACCGCCGCCACGACCAAGCCTGACACCGCGCAGAGCCGCGTGGATGCCAATGGCCTGTCGGTCAGCTGGTCGGTGCAGCTGGCCAGCCTGACCAGTCGCGAAAGTGCCGAGAACTTGCAGAAAACCCTGCGCAGCCAGGGCTACAACGCCTACATCCGTTCCGCCGATGGCAAGAACCGGGTGTTTGTCGGGCCGCTGATCGAGCGCGCCGAAGCCGATCGCCTGCGTGATCTGCTCAGCCGCCAGCAGAACCTCAAGGGTTTTGTGGTGCGCTTCCAGCCAGAGCGCGGCTGACAGCGATTTGGCTGATTTGAATCGTGCAGCTTACCGACAGCCCTGCGCTCTGCTAAAATGCGCCGCCTTATCCGTCTGTAGGCTGCACCGTGCCATTTACCTGGGTTGACTGGGCGATCGTTGCGATCGTCGCCATCTCCGCATTGATCAGTCTGAGTCGCGGCTTCGTCAAGGAAGCCCTCTCGCTGCTGACCTGGATCATCGCGGGAGTCGTAGCCTGGATGTTTGGTGGTTCGCTGTCCCAGTACCTCGCCGGATACATCGAAACTCCGTCGGCTCGCGTGATCGCGGGCTGTGCCATCTTGTTTATCGCCACCTTGCTGGTTGGCGCAATGATCAATTATCTGATCGGCGAACTGATTCGCGTCACCGGGCTTTCCGGGACGGACCGGTTCCTGGGCATGGCCTTTGGCGCGGCGCGTGGCGCGTTGCTGGTGGTCGTGGCCGTCGGGCTCTTGAGCCTGGGGCCGGTACAGCAGGATACGTGGTGGCAGGAGTCCCGGCTCGTGCCACAATTTCTATTGGTCGCAGACTGGTCCAAAAACCTGATCCTGGGTTGGAGTAGTCAGTGGCTTGCCAGCGGTATCAGCGTACCCGCTGAAATACCGTTCAAGGAACACCTCTTGCCGACGGCCAAAACGCCGCAGTAAGTGTTGTTCAGTTCAGATCCATTAAGTAGGGGTTGCGTCGCATGTGTGGCATCGTCGGTATCGTCGGTAAGTCGAACGTCAATCAGGCGCTGTATGACGCGCTAACCGTGCTCCAGCACCGCGGCCAGGACGCTGCCGGTATCGTGACCAGCCATGACGGCCGGTTATTCCTGCGCAAGGACAACGGCCTGGTGCGTGATGTGTTCCACCAGCGCCACATGCAGCGCCTGGTCGGCCACATGGGTATCGGCCACGTGCGCTACCCGACCGCGGGCAGCTCGACGTCGGCTGAAGCCCAGCCGTTCTACGTCAACTCGCCGTACGGCATCACCCTGGCGCACAACGGCAACCTGACCAACGTCGAGCAACTGGCCAAGGAGATCTACGAATCTGACTTGCGCCACGTCAACACCAATTCCGACTCGGAAGTGATGCTCAACGTGTTCGCCCACGAGCTGGCCCAGCGCGGCAAGCTGCAGCCGACCGAAGAAGACGTATTTGCCGCCGTGACCGACGTGCACAACCGTTGCGTGGGCGGCTACGCGGTGGTGGCAATGATCACCGGCTACGGCATCGTCGGTTTCCGCGATCCCCACGGCATCCGTCCGATCGTGTTCGGCCAGCGCCACACCGATGAAGGCGTCGAATACATGATTGCCTCCGAAAGCGTGTCCCTGGACGTGCTGGGCTTCACCCTGATTCGCGACCTGGCCCCGGGCGAAGCGGTCTACATCACTGAAGACGGCAAGCTGCACACCCGTCAGTGCGCGACCAACCCGTCCTTGACCCCGTGCATCTTCGAACACGTCTACCTGGCGCGTCCGGACTCGATCATCGATGGCGTCTCGGTCTACAAGGCCCGCCTGCGCATGGGTGAGAAACTCGCCGACAAGATCCTGCGCGAGCGTCCGGACCATGACATCGACGTGGTCATCCCGATCCCGGACACCAGCCGCACCGCGGCCCTGGAACTGGCGAACCACCTGGGCGTCAAGTTCCGCGAAGGCTTCGTGAAGAACCGCTACATTGGCCGGACCTTCATCATGCCAGGCCAGGCTGCACGAAAAAAATCCGTACGCCAGAAGCTCAACGCCATCGAACTGGAGTTCCGCGGCAAGAACGTGATGCTGGTGGACGACTCCATCGTCCGTGGCACCACGTGCAAGCAGATCATTCAGATGGCCCGTGAAGCCGGCGCCAAGAACGTGTATTTCTGCTCTGCGGCCCCGGCCGTGCGCTACCCTAACGTCTACGGCATCGACATGCCGAGTGCCCATGAGCTGATCGCTCATAACCGTACCACCCAGGATGTGGCCGACCTGATCGGCGCCGACTGGTTGATCTACCAGGACCTGCCGGACCTGATCGAAGCGGTCGGTGGCGGCAAGATCAAGATCGAGCACTTCGATTGCGCGGTATTCGACGGCAAGTACGTCACCGGCGACATCGACGAGGCCTACCTGAACAAGATCGAGAACGCACGTAACGATGCGTCCAAGGCCAAGACTCAGGCGGTCAGCGCGATCATCGATCTGTACAACAATTGATTAACCAACCGGCCCTGAGGGGCCGGTTTGCGTTTAAACCGATTTCAGGAGTGACAGCATGAGTCAGGATTGGGATGCCGGTCGGCTGGACAGCGACCTTGAAGGCGTAGCGTTCGATACCCTGGCGGTTCGCGCGGGTCAGCACCGTACACCGGAAGCCGAACATGGCGATCCGATGTTTTTTACCTCCAGCTACGTGTTCCGTACCGCTGCCGATGCAGCCGCACGGTTTGCCGGCGAAGTGCCGGGCAACGTTTACTCGCGCTACACCAACCCGACCGTGCGGGCCTTCGAGGAGCGCATCGCCGCCCTGGAGGGCGCCGAGCAAGCGGTGGCCACTGCCACCGGCATGGCCGCGATCATGGCCGTGGTGATGAGCCTGTGCAGCGCTGGCGACCACGTGCTGGTGTCGCGCAGCGTCTTCGGCTCGACCATCAGCCTGTTCGAAAAGTACTTCAAGCGCTTTGGCGTGGAAGTCGATTACGTGCCCCTGGCGGACCTGTCTGCTTGGGATGCGGCAATCAAGGCCAATACCAAGCTGCTGTTCGTCGAGTCGCCTTCCAACCCTCTGGCCGAGCTGGTGGACATCGCCGCGCTGGCGGAAATCGCCCACGCCAAGGGCGCCATGCTGGTGGTCGATAACTGCTTCTGTACCCCGGCGCTGCAACAGCCACTGAAAATGGGCGCGGACATGGTGGTGCATTCGGCCACCAAGTTCATCGACGGCCAGGGTCGTTGCATGGGCGGCGTGGTGGCCGGTCGTGGCGAACAAATGAAAGAAGTCGTGGGCTTCCTGCGTACCGCCGGGCCAACCCTCAGCCCGTTCAACGCCTGGATCTTCCTCAAGGGCCTGGAAACCCTGGGTCTGCGCATGAAAGCCCATTGCGCCAATGCCCAGGCCCTGGCCGAGTGGCTGGAGCAGCAGGATGGCATCGAGAAGGTGCATTACGCCGGCCTCAAGAGCCATCCGCAGCATGACCTGGCCTTGCGTCAGCAACGCGGTTTCGGCGCGGTGGTGAGCTTTGAGGTCAAGGGGGGCAAGGAGGGTGCCTGGCGCTTCATCGACGCGACCCGGTTGATTTCCATCACCGCCAACCTGGGTGACAGCAAGACCACCATCACCCACCCGAGCACCACGTCCCACGGTCGCCTGTCGCCCCAGGAGCGTGAATCGGCGGGTATTCGTGACAGCTTGATCCGCGTTGCGGTCGGCCTGGAAGACGTGGCTGACCTGCAAGCCGACCTGGCCCGCGGGTTGGCGGCCTTGTGATCGAGCTGGCAACGCCACCGAGCGGCACTCATGGCCGGGTTGCCCTGGTTACGGGCGCCGCACGGGGCATCGGCCTGGGCATCGCTGCCTGGCTGATCTGTGAAGGCTGGCAGGTGGTGCTGACCGACCTGGATCGCGAACGCGGTTCCAAGGTGGCGAAGACCCTGGGCGACAATGCCTGGTTCATTGCCATGGACGTGGCGGACGAGGCGCAGGTCGCCACCGGTATCGCCGAGGTGCTTGGGCAGTTCGGGCGGCTCGACGCGCTGGTGTGCAACGCGGCCATCGCCGACCCGCACAACATCACCCTGGAAAGCCTGGACCTGACTTATTGGAATCGGGTCCTGGCGGTGAACCTGGGTGGGCCGATGCTGCTGGCCAAGCACTGCGCGCCGTATCTGCGCGCTCACAACGGCGCCATCGTCAACCTGGCTTCGACCCGCGCTGCGCAATCGGAACCTGACACCGAAGCCTATGCGGCGAGCAAGGGCGGCTTGCTGGCCCTGACTCATGCCCTGGCCATCAGCCTCGGGCCGGAGATCCGGGTGAACGCCGTCAGCCCTGGCTGGATCGACGCGCGCGATCCATCACAGCGTCGTGCGCAGCCGCTGACCGACGCCGATCACGCCCAGCATCCAGCGGGCAGGGTAGGCACGGTAGAGGACGTGGCGGCGATGGTGGCGTGGCTGTTGTCGCGCAACGCCGGTTTTGTCACGGGGCAGGAGTTCGTGGTGGACGGCGGCATGACCAAGAAAATGATTTATGAGTGAGGAGCAGCTGCAAGTGGCGAGCTGCAAGCGACTATGCGGTGTTGGTGCTTCTGACTTGTAGCTTGAAGCTTGCCGCTCGAAGCTGTTTTTGAAAAAAACCCAACCCTGCTATTGACTTAGCTTCGGTACCTGCGTAAATTTCGCGGCCTCAACGAAGCAAAGGGTGATTAGCTCAGCTGGGAGAGCGTCTGCCTTACAAGCAGAATGTCGGCGGTTCGATCCCGTCATCACCCACCATGTTTTACGAGAGTTTTGCGAAAGCAAGACGGAAGCTGTCAAAAGCCTCCACCGACGCGCAGCGGTAGTTCAGTCGGTTAGAATACCGGCCTGTCACGCCGGGGGTCGCGGGTTCGAGTCCCGTCCGCTGCGCCATATTTTCCGAAGCAGGTTCGCCTGGTTCGAGATCCAAGCTCAAAGGGTTGGGTCAGACGAGTTAACTGGACGCAAGTCCATAGCGATACGCAGCGGTAGTTCAGTCGGTTAGAATACCGGCCTGTCACGCCGGGGGTCGCGGGTTCGAGTCCCGTCCGCTGCGCCATATCTGCTTTGAGGCCCACTGAACGCCTTGAAGCTAAGAAGAAAGCTGCAAAGCTACTTCTAATCGATAGCAAAGACCCTGGTCGAAAGACCGGGGTTTTTTGTTTTTGGTGTACTGCAATCCATATGTTGGATGCTGTGGCGAGGGAGCTTGCTCCCGCTGGGCTGCGAAGCAGCCCTTGGTGTTGGTGGCTTCAGAACCCCAATTTATCCCGCAACCCGTAATACCAAGCCCCCAACGCCGCAAAAGGCGTACGCAACAACTGACCGCCAGGGAAAGGGTAGTGAGGCAGGTCCGCAAACGCATCAAAACGCTCAGCCTGACCCCGTAGCGCCTCAGCCAGAACCTTGCCCGCCAGATGCGTATACGTCACGCCATGGCCGCTGCAGCCCTGGGAATAATAAATGTTATCCCCCAGCCGCCCGACCTGTGGAAGACGCGACAGCGTCAGCAGGAAATTTCCGGTCCAGGCGTAATCGATCTTCACATCCTTGAGCTGCGGGAATGCCTTGAGCATCTTGGGGCGAATGATTGCCTCAATGTTCGCCGGATCCCTCGCGCCATATACCACGCCGCCCCCGAAGATCAGGCGCTTGTCGCCGGTCAGGCGGTAGTAATCGAGCAGGTAGTTGCAATCTTCGACGCAATAATCCTGGGGCAGCAGGCTATGAGCCAGTTCATCGCCCAACGGCTCGGTGGCGATCACCTGCGTGCCGCAAGGCATGGACTTGGCCGCCAACTCTGGCACCAGATTGCCCAGGTAAGCATTGCCCGCCACGATAATGAACTTGGCCCTGACCTTGCCCTGTGGCGTATGCACAACCGGGCTGGCACCACGCTCGATGCGCACCGCTGGCGATTGCTCATAAATTACCCCACCCAGCGACTCCACCGCCGCCGCTTCGCCCAGCGCCAGGTTGAGCGGATGAATATGCCCGCCGCTCATATCGAGCATGCCGCCCACATACTCATCGCAAGCCACCACCTCGCGAATACGCCGCTGATCCAGCAACTCCAACTGGGTATGCCCGAAACGCTCCCATAAGCGCTTCTGCGACTCCAGGTGGCCCATCTGTTTAGCGGTGAGGGCGGCGAATACGCCGCCGTCCTTCAAATCACACTGAATCTGATACTTCGCCACCCGCTCACGAATGATCCGTCCACCCTCAAACGCCATGTTGCCCAGCAACTGCGCCTGCTGAGGGCCAACGCTGCGTTCGATCACATCAATATCGCGGCTATAACTGTTAACGATCTGCCCACCGTTGCGACCCGAAGCCCCAAAGCCGACCTTCGCCGCCTCAAGCACGGTGACTTTGAAACCGTTCTCCAGCAAAAACAGTGCAGAGGACAGGCCGGTGTAACCAGCGCCGATCACGCACACATCCGTCTCGACGTCATCCTGCAGGGTAGGGCGCGGAGGAGTGGGGTTGGCCGACGCGGCGTAATAGGACGCTGGATAGGATGTGTTCGCCATTCTGCAACCTCTGTTTTATATTTTTTACGAATGCAGCGATCCTACCCGAGATAAAAATCGGCCGCCAGCCACCGCCAAGTCTTCGTCGCATCGGCGAAATTAAATATTTTGCATATTCATAGGGTTAGGTGAAAAAAAGGTGTTGACACCCCTCCGGAATTCCGTAGAATGCCGCCTCACAGCAGGCACGTAGCTCAGTTGGTTAGAGCACCACCTTGACATGGTGGGGGTCGTTGGTTCGAGTCCAATCGCGCCTACCAAACAAAATCCGCTCTGCTGGGCGGTCTAGAAGGGTCAACCGAGAGGTTGGCCCTTTTTTGTTGGTTTTACACATAAGGACATGGTCATGCGGGTTGTCACTTCCGTCACTCTTCTTGCTTTAGCACTTGCGGGTTGCTCTGGGATACCTTCAGTTCCATACGAAGAGCCTGCTCAATCAGAGGGCGTGGCGCGTGTTCGCGTTATCACGAACTCCGATGTGTATGGAGACAGCATCGTCGGCAGTTGTGCGCCTGCTACCCGGCATAAGATGGCTGAAGCCGGACGTTTCGGGCAGGACGGTACGGCGAGCATCAACTATCCGCAGTATCCCCAGAAGTCGGCGAGCATTGGCATACCGAAAAGAGTTTGGCCCAGTCTTATCCAGTACGTCCCTGCAATTCGGATGGGGGAAGGGGCTTACAAAGAGGTCGTGACCGAGTATCGCGTCAGGACCGATCTGCCATTCCAAATTGCAACCCGAGGCGCGACCATTGCGGGCAATGGCAGCTCTTACCGGACCTGTGGTGATCAGGCGCTCGTTTACAAGCTGGAACCCGGGAAAGACTACGAAGCTGTGGTAGGGGTGGATAGCAGACCAAGCAAAGATGGCGAGCAAGCGCTGATTTGCATGTTGGCGGTTCTCGAACTTACCACTTTGCCTGGCTCTTCGATTGTGATTCCCCAAAAGCTGACGCCTGCTGCGCCTCCGCAGGTGGTCTGCAAAAACTGATAAGCACAGCCCGCCGTCGAGCGGGTTTTGCGTCTGGCAGAAACGAAAAAGCCCCGACTTGGATCGGGGCTTTTGCGTTGCGGCGGATAACGAGAGGCATAGGCGCCTCTACAGTAATCGGGGCCTTTTCGTTTTCAGCCACGCTGGGTTTTTTGTTGCTTCAAATCCTCGTCATGAGTAGGGCCCAGGTCTTCATGTTTCAGCCTCGCAAGGCTAAAAGCGTCCCAGCCAAAGTTGCTGAGGCGTTCAGAACTTTCACTGAGCCACCAGAACTTATCGTCGTCACCGTCTAGAACTACGGTTGCGAGCTTTGGTGGAACGGCGGCGTACTCCTGTGCCAGTCCAATTGGCAGGCTCAATTCATCCAAGCCTTTATTTGCAAGATGCACGAGGTAACGGGTGGCCGTCGGCTCTTGAATTTGGCGAATCAACAATCTGGTTGGGTTCTGGCTCATTACCTTGACATCAACGTAGAGTTCAAGAGCATCCAGGGCGCGCTCGACCTGATCCATTTTGGAGGTGTGAAGAAAGTCGACCAAGCGATCGCCTTGGGCCTGATGCACACCGAGCAGTCGGCACAAGTCGGCCTTTCGCATATCTCGCTCCATCATGGTGTTCCAAAGCGCGATCTTCGCCACGGTCACCGCAGGTAGATGAACAACGTGTTCGCCTTCCAGCGGGGCGGACGCCGGCGGAATCGAGCGGCGCTCATCGACGTAGATGGAGAGGGTGGATTCAATCCCGTCCAGGGCTTCGCGGATAGCGTGCTTCCGATCATCGCCGTAGCTGTTCAGCTCTGGCAGGTCGCGGCAGAACACGGCAACGCCCGGGGCGCTAACGTCCTGTTCGAATCGGATTGGATAGTCGTACATCGTCACTCCTTGGAGGTGAAGTCCAGTGCTCAGGCGTGGTGAAAGGGCTCTTCAGAGCCCAGTTGTTTAATGATCGCCTTACCGGTCGGTTCCGGCTTTTCCTTGGAACTGTGATCCGCGAGGTAGCCTTGTTGCCGTGGGAGGACTTTGAAGTGGCTTCCTTTGCCTGCTTCGAAGGCCATCCTTTGGGTCTTCAACCATCGTCTGAGCTCGCTGAGCTTCATCACTTCGCTTGGTTGCTTGGATGAGTCCACTCTACAACATTTCTGTGTTAATACAACACTTGTGTGTTGTTTGGTTCGAGCAGTGCCCGGGCCATGCAGGCCACTTTTATTCTGAAATGACGATGGACCCTACTGATCTCGGCACAGGCACAGCTACCTGGATGAACTGACGAGCAAAACGAGCATCGCGCAGACCAGCTGTTTGCAGTTGATGGATGTAAGCGGGTGCCTCTCAGCTGTGTTGCGTCGACCGGTTGAATCCACAACCCTGAACGGACATTCATCGACGTCAGTTCAGGGTCGAAAACTGCTTGCTCCGCTATTGCAGCGGAACATACACATCAGTTTGCCAGTGATCCTGCGGTGTCTCGGGATAGATGCTCAAGTAATGGAAGAACAGCGGCTGGTCACGAAGTTCTTCTCCACTGCCAGGAAGCCAATCGCGGTAAATCGGATAGATCGTTTCGCCGATGTGATCCGGTGACCCCTCATGTCGCGCCACGGCACAGCGACCGCCGGGAATGACGATTTCGCGCACGCCGAACTCATTCGGCGCCACGGCTTCGTGAATCTCGCCGCAGATTGCGAAGCGGAACGCTTGCGCGGGTGTCGTGTCGGGGTTGCCATAGGGAATGCCGAAGCTGCGACTCGACGCCACCGGCGACTGTCCGCTCTGCTTACGCCACTCGATGAACTTACGCACGCTCTCATTGACGAGCCCGGCGGGCCCACAGTGTTCAAATGCTGCGACCCTGACTTCAGGGAATTGCACGATTCGTATTTGCATGATGATAGTCCTGGAAAAATGAGGGATTGCGAACACCGCATTCCAGACCTGCCAGTTCGGCTCTTTCCTGAACGCACTCGGCGTCATACCGAACGCCCGCCTGAACGCCCTGCAAAAAGCCTCCGGACTTTCGAAGCCGGCACCGAGTGCGGCCTCCAGTACCGAGTGATCAGCAGCTGCGGCAAGGCGATGCGCCGCGCGTCGTAATCGCATCAGTTGCACATAACGTGAAACAGGCACGCCTACGAACGCGGTGAATTGTCGATGGAAGTGAAATGCCGAAAAGTTCGCCACATGGCTCAACGTATTCACCGACAGATCACCTTCGAGATTCTCATTAATGTAGGCGAGGACGGCGTTGAAGCGTTTTGCGTAAGCGAAGTTGGTCGACATGTCAGACACTTGGAAAAGGCTCCTGGAAGTACGGTCGGCAATAGAGTCGACTATAGCGCCGTGAACGCGCCTAGCCGCGTTTGCTCAAGGCACGTTTTGGGTTGGCACGTGCGATCGCTTCCAAGGCGATGTGAAGGTCGGGGGGGCATGTCAGGCGTTCACTTCTGGCCGTTCTCTGCCGGTGCTCACTGCTTCGTTTGCTGGTCAAGTCGAATGAGAAAGGAAAAAAGGATGAAAAAATTCTCAGCGCACAGATGGCGATTCGGGTTTGGCGACTCGATTGAATGAAGCGCAGAAGCTCCTGCTCCTAAATCAATTGAATGAAGGTACTGCTCATGCCCCGATACATGCCCATCACCGGCATCGACTGCATCCCCGCGACCCTGCTCATCGACACCGAAGCGCCTCTGGACGTCCTTTTCGAAACCGCCGATTACCGCATCCGCACGGTGACCCAAGTCTTGGAAAATATCGCGTTTCGCTCGGACATCAGCTCAGACACTGTGGTGCTGACTGATTTTTGTAAATTGCTGACCACATCGTTACGCGATGGTTGTGATGTCATGGATGTGATTGGAAGACGATTGCGGGCACAGGCGTCGGAATAATGAAGACGGGCGACTTATAAGCCGCCCCGTTTCATAAGAGGAGAACAGGGACAGACTACGATTATGAGACCGACCGATTTTACAAGCGAACTCAAAATCGTGGTTTGTCCCGGTGTCTAATCCGTTCGTCAGGCAGGTGAATGATTAGCTGCATGCCCAGGCTGCGCATGAAGATCAATGCCTAGCGCATGAATGACCTTGAGTACGGTGTCAAATCTCGGCTTTGATCCGGGTGCGAACGCCTTGTACAAGCTTTCTCGCCCCATGCCAGAGTCCTTGGCGATCTGCGCCATGCCGCGGGCCTTGGCGACATAGCCGATCGCTCGGAGAAACTCCTCGCTATCACCGTCAGCCAGCACTTGGGAAAGGTATTCACTGATGGCTTCGTCGCTATCGAGTAGTGCCGCCATGTCAAATGTCGTCAGGTGTTGGCTCATGTTCAAATCTCCTTTGCCAATTTCTTCGCTCGCCGGATATCAGCACTCTGTGAAGACTTGTCACCACCCGCCAGTAGCACGATGACCACTCCACCGCGCATGGTGAAATAGACCCGGTAGCCAGCGCCTACATCCACACGCAACTCTGAAATACCATCACCGACAGGTTTCACATCGCCCAGGTTCCTGCTGCGGCGCGATCAATGCGGCGGGCGATAGCGATTTTTGTTCGCAGATCACGGACCGATGAATGCCAAGCAGTGAACGTCTGCGTTTGCTGGATGAGATAATTCATGAGTGGGCCGTATCCAGTTGGATACTGGAAGTCAAGATGCTGATGCTGGTCGTCCCGGGGTGGTGGGGTAGGGAAGAAAATGGGGGCAGCCCATGACCTGTGAACTCAAACCATGGTCTGTCGCCAGTCTTTGCTGACCTCGTCCTTGCCTCGTAGCAGCGAAGTATTGGTGCTAAATTCTGCGCGTCCAGCCTGCGGGCCCATCTGGCTCGGCGGGATATTTAACGCCTCTCTCAACCGATTTTGTGGATATGGAAATTCAATGAGCACATCCAAGCTTTCGATTACGCTGTCCTGCGCTGCAGCTGTTTTGATGTTGAGCGGATGCGCTGCCTCTGTAAAAAGCGGCGGGACTGAAACGCTCGTCATTCAGGAGTCAGCCAAGCAGAACCTGGTCGTAAACTTTCAAGGCAATAGCAAGGTTCAACAAAACGAGGACTGGCCTCGCTTGAAACAAGAGTGGAATGACGCCCTGCACGTCGAAGCGACTCGCGCCGGCTACAGCCTTAAAGAGGCTCAGGCATCAAGCCTCGACGGCAAGGACGGTGTCGGTATCAAGATCAACGTGACCAATTTCCGTTACCTGACCCCAGGTGCTCGCTACGGAGCCGGGGTCATGGTGGGAAATGCGTGGGTCAATTCCAGTGCAGATTACTCGGACTTGAAATCGGGCCGCCTGATTGGAACTCGTACCTATGACACGTCGTCGTCGGCTTGGGAAGGTGTCATGTCGGCTATGACCAAAGAGCAGGTTCAGGCTATTTCTCAGGAAATCATCAGTGATATCAAGAGCGCAAAAGCCAAGTAATGCGATCCTGGCTAATCAGCGGCGATGACCGGGGCGGTGTCAATCTGATGCACGCCGCTGTTGATCTTTCGGAAAGCGGATAGGTAACAGGGAAAACGGGGACAGGTCACGATTATGAGATTCAGATGAATTCAAAATCGTGGTCTGTTCTAGTTTTTAGTGCGTGGCTAGTCCTCTATTCTAGTTTTTCAATGTCTCCGTTTGAAGTTTTGAAGTAGCTTATTATATCTTTCGGTTGCAAGCCGGAGATTATTTTCATATCGTTGAGGCTGTTGAAATGAAAAAGCTTTAGTTCTTCTGCGTATGTGGCGACAATGGTTTCGTCATTTTCAAGGTGGCATACATACATGTTATGAAATGGGGGGCGCGTTTCGGGCCAGTCATGGGGCTTGGTGGTGGTGGATGGTATTGGGCCAGCGAACGTTTGATCGTTTCCTGATTTGAAGTCTTCAGTTAGATTTCCTGTATAGAATTCTAGGTGGCCGATAACGTACTCTATTTTTCGAGTGCGAGGTGATGCGGACGGAAAGTGATAAAAGTCGTTAAAGTCTCGGACTAGACAAGAGCCCGTGTCGCTGTAGTTTCTTGCGGCCTGGTTCCCCTTGAAAACTTTCCATGATTCCCAGTAGGTTATAGTTTTGTTTGGGGTTTTTTCTATAAAGACTTTGTCTACCAATGAGAATTCTCTTGTTGTAATGGTGACTTTTTGTACTAGATATCCATCTGATGTGGGGTTGTTAATGGCAAATGAGCATTTCCAACTTACATCTCTTCCTTGTGTTCTGCTAGGCAAGTCCAGAGAAACTATTGCGATTCTAGGTTTGTCTTTCATCAATTCCATATGTGCGATCTCCAGGAGGTATTACTTTTCGGACTCCAAGAACCTTAGCTGACTCATGGTTGAACGCCTGATCACCGGTGGAGTAGACCAAGGCTCCAGTATGATCGATACCACGACAGGTCACGAACGCTGGTGTCTTGTGAGAGTGGTCCTTAGCTATCCAACTCTCCGAACTGGGAGCATAGCTGCGTATGGAAAAATCGTAAGGCTGCGATCGTGGGGCGAGCCGATTGCAAGTGAGCTCAAAATTGTGGTGTGTTCCCAGTTTTCTTTTTTGCTCGAAACCTTGTCGCCCAGTCTTGTACCGAGAGCGCGAACGGTTGGCCGTTAGCCGGGTCTGGACACCTGCGTAGTGTTCTGGCGTGTGATGTAATCGCGTCGAAGCTGATGAAACAACGGGCCCGAGGAAGGTTAATCAATGCCAAAGAAACAGCAGGAAAGCAAAGCAGCGACGGCTGCTGACATTGAGCGCTCTATCCAGGCACTGAACAAGATGGCTGAACGCCTCTGGGGCGATGGTCGGGAGGCTGAGGCGAAAGCCCTGCTCGATGCCTTGGACGCTTTAAACAGGGCGCTCGACAGGATCAGGATCGGGGAGAGTCGCAGGGTTCTTCATTGAAGTGCGAAGGAAAATGGGACAGACACGATATGAAACGGGCCGATTGCAAGGGGCTAGAACCGTAGTCTGTCCCCCAGTTCCATCCCCGCCAACCACTGGGCTTTTGTCCTTGGTGGATGCCTGGCCAGTCTGTTGGCGTTTTATCAAGCCCATGCAAGTCGTGATATCGTTCTGCTACTTAGCAATGGGAGGCAAGCGATGAAAGTCGATAATTGGCAAGGCTGGGAACCCGAGTGGCTTAGGCTGACTGAGCATTTCCTCAATGCACCGGCGGCACCCGGCGCCTACATAATCTGTGCAGACCACGAGATTCGCCGGGCTGTCGGTTCCGACGAGCACGGTATCTTGACTATTGGCGAATCGGACAATTTACGGCGGCGTCTTGCTGCGTTTGTGCGCTGCGCAAGGAATCCCGGAGTCTCAGGGCATATGGCGGGCTGGCGGTTTAATTACGCCTCTTTCGAAACCGTTTTCCCTTTGGACACACTTTGGGTTAGCTGGTGTCCGACTCTCGATAAGTCAGCCGCCTATGCAAAAGAAGGGGAGATGTTGGCCCTCTATTTGGCCCAGCATTTCGAGCTGCCTCCTCTCAACTACAAATTTAACTGGCCAAAGCTGGAAGTGGCAGTGCTTTAGCCCCAGGGGAAAGCGGGAGAAAACCACGATTATGGGACGGACTGATTACAGATAAACTCAACATCGTGGATTGTCACCGGTTTCTAGGCGTCGACCTACCTTTGGCACGCAAAGAAAAGCCCGACTGGGGAGGCCGGGCTGAAAGGGTTTCACTAGGAGCTGAGATGACCATAGGCGCTCGGCTGTGAAAGGGATGTGAAAGATTGCGTTCAGTACGAGTTTTAAAATCGTGGTGCCCCTGGTTCCATTAAAGAAATGTTGATCCCGCTGTCGACGTGGCGAGCGAGTGAAATCGACCAATCGCTGCCGCATAACCGACTGCCGCCTACACTGGATTAGCTCATTAATCGAAGGACATGGAATGCTCATCGTCTTCAGCGGCCTTCCCGGCACCGGAAAAACGACTATCGCCAATGATCTCGCCGCTACAACAGGCGCCGTGTACCTGCGGATCGATACGATTGAGCAGGCGATTCGAAACTCGGGCGCTCTTGCGCAAGATGTGGGGCGCAGTGGTTACATGGTCGCCAATGAGCTGGCCCTGAGCAACCTTCGTTTGGGTCGAACAGTCATCGTTGATTGCGTCAATCCCGTCCTCGAAAGTCGAATCGCGTGGAGCGAAATAGCCTCACAGGCGAGCTGTCGATTGGCAAACATCCAAGTGATTTGCTCCGATAAAGATGAACATCGGCGTCGGGTTGAAACAAGGATGGTTGATATTCCCGGGTTGACGCCACCCACCTGGCAGTCGGTACTGGATCACGAATATGAGCCGTGGAATGAAGCTACGTTTTGCATAGACACAGCTCTGATTTCTCCGGTGCAAGCGGTCGCGATGATCATCAATAGACACGGTGGTGCTGACTGATTTTTGTAAATTGCTGGCTACATCGTTACGCGATGGTTGTGATGTCACGGATGTAATTGGAAGATAATTGCGTGCGCAGGCGGCGGAATAATGAAGACGGGCGACTTATAGGTCGCCCGGAGCCGGTTAAAGGCGGCTACGAAATGAATTTACCGGCGGTCCGACCTTTTGGAATTGCTGTCGCCCGGGGGACTCCACTCATAGAGAAATATGTATTTCTCAATTGCGGTGAACTCCGCCCCGAGGTAAATGGAATGACGTCGTTCGAAGAATTCAGGGCCACATCCCATGAGCTTCTCAAAGAGCTAGACGCTGCGACGATAAAAATGATGATGCTGGTTTCTGCGAAAGAGGTATCCGGTCCTTTTTGGGAGGATGCTGCCCAGCGGCATCATGATGCTGTAGATGCTTGGCATTCCTTTCTCAATATCCCTACGGATTTCGCTGCGAATCCGGCTCTTCCCTAAACGGGCGGAAGGAAAGGGTCGGCGATTTCCTCTGTTCTTCCGCGCTACAGGCGTCACGGGGGGCAGTTACGCTCGGACGGCCACAGATTCAAAAAAAACGAAGGCAGACCACGATTATGAGACGGGCTGGTAACAGGTGAGCTCAAATCGTGGCCTGTCGCCGATTCTAATCCTGCCGTACACATGGACGCCCATTTGAACATCCAGAGTGTTGGGCCTGATGCCCATGGGACGTTCAGGGGGGGCGCGATCGCGCAGCAGCCAATCATTGACGGCTTCTCCGAGCGTTTTAGGTACGCCATTACGTATCCAGGCCATAAAGCCCCTATCAAATTTAAAGTTCGTACTGCAGTGCTCCACCATGAATCTGCGGACGTTTTGGGTGTTTCGGTAATTCTTGCCGTAGCAGCATCCAGCGCTACTTGCAGGACCGGCGCACCTCGACGCAAGGTCAATGCCGTACGGCATCCAAACCATGACCCAAGTCTTGGAAAATATTCGTCATCAAATTTCTTGACTAATGGCAAATTGATGCTATTTGTTTTTGTGAGGTTTGAGGTGGACAGTATTTTTTGCTGAAAGAAATTTGGATTGCTTTCTGTTTTTTTTGTTTGCGCTAAATAAAATCAAAGGATGGAAAAATAATGAGGTTTTCTTTGTTAGGTGTTATCTGGCTTCTATCATTCAGCCTATTTTTTGCCGGGTGTGCATCTTCAGTTTCGTATCCGGCTCCAACTTCCAGTTCTGAGCAGTTACCTTATCCCACGCCGGAATACAGGACTGAAGTTTTTGCGCCAGTGAAGGTCAGCTATGCAACAAATAGAAGAAAAGCGCCGGATGGCAGTCTATTACCTGAGTTGAATGTGTCCGGTGACCCCCTGTCTTATGGTCAGGAGACCGTTCTGATTCCTTTCAAGCGGGATGTAGGAAGCTTTAAAGATTCACATAGCCCTGCATTTAAGATGTTAATGAAGTTTGGGGTCGTGGATGAGCAGGATGATCCGATTATTACCTTGCTTAATGACCAGTCGCTAACGTTGACTGAGGCTGACTTCTTTAAGCAGTTCAAGTCAACGACAGGTTTTAAAAGCGGTGATGTATTGCTTTTCGTACATGGCTTTAATGTGAAGTTTGAAGACGCTGTGAAGCGTGCCGCTCAAGTTTCCTATGATATTAATCCTGATTTGCAACCGGTGGTGTTCAGCTGGCCTTCTATTGGGGATCCGTTAAAGTACAATCGCGATTTCGGTAGGGCGTTGGACTCCGTTGATGACTTCGAAACCTTCATGTTAAAGCTGGTGGCCTCTACGCAGGGAAAGAGAGTTCATGTCCTGGCTCATAGCATGGGGTCAAAAGTAGTCATTCCTGCACTGGCGAGACTCTATTCTACTCATCCAAAACTATTTGATAAGAAACTGGGTAATATCATACTGGCTGCGCCTGATTTTCCCAGGGAGACGTTTATTCTAAAATATAAGGCCGCGTTTAGTAAGTTTGGCCGCGCGACAATCTATATGTCGTCGGAGGATAAGGCGCTCAAAGTTTCCTCTAGCACCTATCTTGCTGATCGAGGAATGCTTGGCTTTAGTGGCTCTGAAGGGTTTTTCTTTCCCGGAATTGACTCTGTTGATATAACTCGTGCGGGAGGTGTTGATGAACTTCTTGGGCATTCGAACTATGGTAGTTCGGCGCGTGTGCTAGTGGATATGCATGATATGATCGGGAGTAATTTGAGGGCTAACAAAAGGAAAGGTTTTATCGTTGTGCCGCCTTACAAGTATTTTTTTCTACAGCCGTAGTGGTTTTTGGGGCTGGGAAGCGTGGCCAGGCGCGATGATTAGGAAGTCGTGATGCCTAAACTCGCAGAGTCTAAACCACTGGCTAACAACGCACCCGAGGCTGCAAGCGTCTTGATTCGTCGGGACGCAGGCAGAACTAATTCAACCAATACTCCGCCCCAACAACCACTCACTAAACCCCCGCACCGCCGCCTGCCGCTCCCGCCCCGGCACGCACACCACGGTATACCGCGCACCCGCCAAGCGAACCTCAGGGCGATATTCAACCAGCTCCCCACGCGCAACAGCCTCAGCAACCAACACATTGCTGGCAAGCACCAGCCCGTGCCCGGCGATCGCCGCCTGCAGGGCGTGTTGTTCCTCGTCATAACGCCGAAAACGCGCGTTCTCCAGCCAGCCTAGGGTGCCGGCCTTGGCACACCATGCAGGCCAGTCGACTGCAACGTTTGCGCTGCTCAGCCATGGCACGTCGATCAGTTCGACGGGTGAGCCCGCCGCGGGTGGTTGCCAACCGGGGCGGCAATAAACGCCAAAGTGCTCATCCAACAGAGGCTGTTCAAACAGCTGTGGGGCCGGCCTGAAGAGGGCGCGTATCGCCAGGTCGATGCTGGCGTCACGCTGCAGGTCGACCACGTCGTTGCTGGTATGCAGCCTGACGTCGATCTCCGGGTACAACCGATGGAAATCCCCGAGCCGCGGTATCAGCCACAGGCTGGCGAATGCCGGCGTCGTGCTCACCACCAGAGACTGTGCCGCACAAGGCGGTGACAGCACCTGCAGGCCATGTTGGATATCAAGCAGGGCGCGGTGCATGAAAGGGTGAAGGCGCTCGCCATCGGCGCTCAGGCGCACGTTTTGGCTGGAGCGTTCGAACAGTCGCACGCCAAGGAAGGCTTCAAGACTTTTGACTTGATGGGAGATCGCCGCCGGGCTGACATTCAGTTCCAGGGCTGCTGCCTTGAAGCTGCCTAGCCGTGCGGCAGACTCGAAGCCACGCAAGGCGGTGAGGGGCAGTTTGGCGAACATGGGCGGGTAGGTTACTCAGGTTGAGCGTGGCTCAATTTAGCTCAATTGTGCGCGAGGGCTCAACTTGCCAGGCTGGGGTCTTCCAAACCGGCTCAGGAGCCCAGCGATGCAAGGTACGCCCCGTAAAATCCTCCAGGCCATCCTCTACGAAGCCGGTGGCGTGCTGTTCGTGGCACCGGCGCTGGCGCTGACTTACGGTCAAGGCATGGGTTATTCAACCCTGCTGTCGCTGGTGATTTCCGCCGTCGCGCTGGCCTGGAACATGCTTTTCAACGGCCTGTTCGAGTGGTGGGAGCGCCGCCAACCCAGTCGCCATCGTAACTGGCAGCGGCGACTACTCCACTCTCTGGGATTTGAAGGCGGCTTGACGTTGATTCTTACCCCGGTGATTGGCGCGTGGTTGGGCATCAGCCTGTGGTTGGCGCTGGTGACCAATCTGGGGTTGTTTGTATTTTTCTTTTTTTACGCACTGGTTTTTCAATGGGTGTTCGATCGAGTGTTCGATGTTCCGCTTTCTGCGCAGACCGATCAGGGGTCTGCGTCCAGCGCCCGCTGAGTCAGTTGCACGACGTGACATTGCGCCTGGTTGTTGCTGATCGTCAGTCATAACCGGGTGCCGATGCTAAAAAACTCATCCAGAAGCCGATAAAAATAAATTCGATCCCGATAAACCTCGATCACTCCATATCGCCGCAGAAACGGCGCTACCCATTGTTCTCCCAACCCCTCGGCAATGTCCCGAGTTGCCAGCGCCAGGTCTTGGTATCGATGCGTGTAACGGGGTGGTGGTTGATTCGTCCTGGGGGGCACCGCAGCTCCTTGGAAGGTCTGGGTCGACCGTCATGAAACCACACATTGGCCCGCCGTGGCAGGGTGTCATTGGTCGGCGACTCGTCTAGACCGGGGGTTTATGCCGGGTCAAGGGTTGCCACTCAGGTTGTTGGCGACTACCCTGAAAATGTTTGGATTGTTACGAGAAAATTCAAGCGTGGCAATTTTCGGTCAACCGACTTAAGGATGAGGTGAACACAATGTTTTCTCATGAAGGTGCTGCAATAGAGGTGCTGCTATTCATTTTTGGCTTTGCCGGGTTTGCCCTGGCACTGTGGTTTGTTCACGCCTATTTTGAGCGAAAGACTAAAAATGGTGTAAAAAAACAACATTCAGCTCAACGGGGCAGTTGAGCGTCGGCTGATACTCCTTCCCAAGAATTTTTAATCCTCAGAAACAACAAGCCCGCACACTCATGATGAGGCGCGGGCTCTCGATGACCCAAGCCTGCAATCAGAGACGCATGCCTTTGAACGGGTTCCAGCCTTGCTCGCCTTTCACTTCCTTGAGGTAGTAGGCGTAGTTGGCCATGAGTGCGTACATCATCGACAGGGCGATGCTCAGGCCTGTACTCAACGGCCGCGGAAACTCCATGCCGAGGATCGCGAAAATCACGCTCAACGCGATATTGATCGCCAGGAAAATACCCAGCAGGGCGAGGTTTTTCTTCCAGAGGCCGAGGACGAACAGGTAGATAGGGCCAAAGAAAAAAGCAATCACGTTGGCGTTGATGAGGATTTTCTTCTTGACGCCTGGCAGCGTCTTGACGGCTTCCTTATAGCGCGGGTCGTTTGGTGCGCCATAGGTTTCAAAGAAGTCAAAGCGTTCCTGCCACTTGGCGCTGTATTTACCCGTGCTTTGTACTTGTTCAGTTGTGCTCATTTTGCAAGGCTCCTGCTTTCCATTAGTAATTTTTCTTTCTTCCAAGAAATCCTGTGCTCTGTTTCTAGCGCATTGATTGCTTTGATCTTTGACAAAGGGCGCGAGTGAGTCGCCTGAGGTGTTTATTTTGCCGTTTTATGGGCCTTGGTGTGGAACATTCCGCACTGGCCGCTGGAACGGTCGCCTGGTCTGTGACGTGCTTCACCCTATTTTTTCAATGGGGCCCCCGGTGTGCTGAATCCGGATCGGGAGCAGCAGGTCGAGAACAGAGCAGCACAACTAGACGGTTGACCTTCAGGAGCGGCTGACGCGGTCACCGTAGACACGGATCATCTCCAGCAGGTTCTTGACCCGCAGCGGCAGGTTGCCGGCTGGATAGACCGCATGCATGCGCGGGTCTTCACCCGTGCTGGAGGTTAGCTTGTACTCAGGGAACACCCGCACCAGGCGTCCCGCAGCCACTTCCGGCTCCGCCAGCCAGTCGGCCAGGCGGGCAATCCCGGCACCGGCCAGCGCAGCCTGGAACACCGCCGTGCCGGAACTGAAGCGAAACTTGGGGTGCACGCGAAAGCTGCCGGCCTGGCCCGGCCCACGAAAATTCCATTCCTTGAGAATCCGCGGCGCCGTGTGCAGGATCAATGCGTGCTGTTCCAGCGCCTCGATGGATGTCGGCAGCCCGCATCGCTCCAAGTAGCCAGGGCTGGCATAGAGGTAGCGCGAATAGTTCCACAGCGGGTAGCCGATCAGGTCGCTGGATTGTGGGAAGGCGCCGCGAATCGAAAAGTCCAGCTTGCCCTCGACCGGATCGACCGCCGCATCGGTAAAGATCACATCCACGCTGACATCGGGATAACGCTGGCTGTACTGGGTGATCAACTGGGGGACCACCGTGTGGGCCAAGGATTGCGGTGCGGAAAAGCGGATCCAGCCGGTGGCCAGGCCGCTGAGCCCGGCCAGGTCCTCGTCCGCCTCACGTTGCAGATCGAGCATTCTGTGGGCGTGGGGCAGTAGCCGCTCGCCGGCCTCGGTCAGCGTCACGGCATTGGCCGAGCGATTGAACAGCTTGACCCCACTGCGTTCTTCCAGCCCTTGAATGACGCGGGTCAGCGAGCTGGGGGAGCGCCCCAGGCTACGGGCTGCGACGACAAAGCTGCGCTTGCGGGCCACCGTCGCAAAGGCTTCAAGATCAGCCAACATATCCAGTGCCACCGGCTACCTCATTGCACTTTTCACAATATGACATTGCAACACAAAAAAGCCCCTTCCGTTAGCCTTCCCGTTCTCAGCACAAGGACGTAGGTAGACAGGAGCAATGGATATGTCAACGCTGGATGAAACGCTCAGAAAAGCAACCGCCCTTGCGGGCGAAGCGACCCACGAATGGCTGGTGCCAAAAGCCCCCCTCTCGACAGAAAAGCCTTTGGTCGAATTACAGCTTTCCTACGAAGAAAAAAGAAAACTCCACAACGAACTCAGGCATTTCGCGATCGGCGACAGCGCCAGCGGCCTGCGGCAGATGCCCGCCCTCGGACGCTGCCTGGAACAACTGCTGGCTCCGGAAAAATCCCGCTTGCTGCGTGATTTCCAGCACTGCGACGAGGTGGCGCTGGTGATCCGTGGCCTGCCGGTCGACGCGCAGTTGCCGGCGACGCCTTACGGTGGCAACCCGGATATCGCCGAACTGCCGGTGGTCGCCGGGGCGATCCTCGCGGTACTCGCCGTGCTCGGCACCTGCCCGGTGGGCTACCAGGGCGAGAGCGAGGACAGCATATTTCGCCATGTCTCGCCCAAGCAGCAGCGGGAAACCGAGAGGAGTTCTTACGGCTCGCGCCTGGACCTGGGCATGCATGTCGACAATCCACACCTGCCGCTCAGTTGCGAGGCCGTGCAGCAGTTGTCTGCCTGCCCCGAGTACCTGAGCCTGACCGGCTTGCGCTGCGAACTGACGGTGCCGACGCGGATTGTCGCGATTGCCGACGTGCTCAACATGCTGCCGGACTTCGTCGAGCAGGAGCTGCTGCGCCCGAGCTTTTCGGTCCGCCGGCCGGACTCGTTCGCCCGCCAGGACACGGTCCTGGAACAAGTCCCGCTGCTCTACCGGCCCAGCAGCGGCGGCCTGCACTGTCGCTACAACATGGCCAGCATCAGCGCTCACTGCGAGCACTCGCGACTGGCCCTGCAACTGTTCGCCGCCGCCGCCAATCACCCCGACGTGGTCCGCTCGGTACTGCTGCAGCCCGGCGACATGCTGATCTTCAAGAACCAGCAGACCCTGCACGCACGCGATGGCTTCGCGCCGCGCTACGACGGCCTGGACCGCTGGATGCTGCGGGTCTTCGGCGTCAACGACCGCAAGCGCCTGCTCCCGTTTTCGGCCACCCACCCCTTTATCGCCAGAGCCTGATCCAATGTTCGATATCGTCCTGCTATGTGTCTTCGCCTTCGCCGCCGGCCTGATCGATGCGGCCGTCGGCGGCGGCGGCCTGATCCAGATCCCGGCACTGTTCAATGTGCTGCCCGGCGCCCAGCCCGCCGCCCTGCTCGGCACCAACAAGGTCGCGGCGGCCTGCGGCACGGCCTTTGCCGCGCGCTCGTTCGTGCGCAAGGTGGTGATCGACTGGAGTCTGGTGGTTCCTGCCGCCGGCGCGGCCTTTGTCATGGCCTTCGCTGGCGCGGCGACGGTATCGCTCGTGCCGCAGGCCGTGATGCGCCCGGCGGTATTGGTGCTAATCGTGCTGATGGCGATCTACACCTTCTGGAAAAAGGACTTCGGCAGTCTGCACAAGCCCATGCGCATCGGCACCAAGGAGAAGCTGCTGGCGGTACTGGTCGGTGGCGCCATCGGTTTCTACGACGGGTTGTTCGGACCGGGCACCGGCAGCTTCCTGATCTTCCTGTTCATTCGCTGCTTCGCCTTCGACTTCCTGCACGCCTCGGCGTCGGCCAAGCTGGTGAATATCGCCACCAATGTCGCGGCGCTGCTGTTCTTTATCCCGAGCGGCAACGTGCTCTACTTGGTAGCGCTGCCGATGGCGCTGTTCAATATCCTCGGCGCGCTGACCGGCACCTGGCTGGCGGTGCGCAAGGGAGTGCCCTTTGTTCGCGCGTTGTTCCTGGTGCTGCTGGTGATTCTGATCAGCAAGCTGTCCTATGACCTGATCTCGGTGGGTTGAGTTGCCCATAGCCCCGCCAAAAAGTGTTCGGCAAGCAGATTCAGCCCCATACTCTCGGTTTTTGCACCGCAGATATCCAGATGAGGCCCTGTTTTGTCGAATGTTGAACCCCAGTTGCACGCGCTGACGTTGAATCACATCTATGACGGTTTCAAACAGCTGATCCCAATCTCTCTTTTCGTCGTCGTGTTCGGCGTTGCTTTCGGCCTGGCGGCTGCGCAAACGGGCTTGAGTGATACGTCAGCGGTACTCATGAGCACGCTGGTTTTTGCCGGCGCTTCTCAATTTGCCGCACTGGATCTGTGGGGGCAGCAAGTGCCGGTCGTTCCCCTGATGATCACCGTCTTCGCTATCAACGCCCGGCACTTGTTGATGGGCGCGACGCTTTACCCGTGGCTGCGGGAGCTGCCCGTTGCCAAACGCTACGGTGTCATGCTGGTTGTTTCTGACGCCAACTGGGCCATGGCGATGCAGGCGCTCAGTCGTGGCAAGCCGGGGCTCGGGCTTTTATTCGGCGGTGGCATTGCGCTCTGGGTCGCGTGGATCCTGGGCAGTTGGCTGGGACTTCATTTCGGCAGCGCCATTGAGAACCCGGTCAGTTTCGGGCTCGATATGGTGATGGGCTGTTTCTTGTTGGCGATGGTCGTGGGCGGGAAGAAAAACCTGCGCATGTTCATTATCTGGACCGTGGCGGCCTGCTCATCGCTGTTGGCTTACTGGTACTTGCCGGCGAACAGTCATGTCGTGGTCGGCGCTTTGGCGGGGGGCATTCTGGGTGCGCTGTGGATGGAGAAAACACAATGAGCATTGAAACGGCGGGTTACGGCACCCTGATTGTCATATTGATAATGGCCGCGGTGACATTGGCGACTCGGTGGGGCGGTGTTTTCGTGATGTCGTTCGTGCCGATCAACTATCGGGTGCAACAATTCATCACGGCCATGTCCGGTTCGGTGTTGGTGGCGGTGTTGGCTCCGCTGGCGGTTAAAGGTGATAACGGCGCACGCCTGGCTTTGCTGACTACGGCGATCGTCATGCTGATACTGAAAAAACCGTTGCCGGCAATTGCGGCCGGCATACTTGCAGCGGCTTTAGCCAGGCAGTTCTGAATGGTCGAGTCGCCCGCGAACAAGCGAGCGACGAAACCCCATCAACACCCAGGTCAAAAACTCAGCGCCGCCGCTTCCCCAAACGAGTGATCCTGTACACCCGTCATAAAGTGCAGCGACATCTCCTGTGGCGCCTCGATGGGCGGAATTTCAAAACTCCCCACCACCTGCCCCTGAAGCGCACTCAGCCGCATCGACTCTTCTTCCTTTAACTTTGCCATTCTCGCGTGATTCGCTGCGATTTCGTTGAGAGTTGACACGGTACATCTCCGTTTGCTGACCAAGCATTGATTAATTTGCCGCCGCGTCAGAATTACGTCGTTCTTGGCTGCTGAGACAAGTCAGTGCAAGCCCTGAGCCAGACGTGGCCGCCTGTTGGCTCCGCCACTGGACAGGTGACGAATGGCGGGGCAGACGTGCATTGACGGCGGCAACGTTGCAACCATGCCTCAACAATAAGTCACTGATAATACAAACCGCTCCCCGGCAGGGTCAGTCGGTCTCGGCGCTGTAGATGCTTGACCGGTGTGTCGAATACCTGTGCACCACAACCACCCCGGCTCCGATCAGGCTGGTGGTCACCGCCAGCAGCAGAATCACCTGCTGCGTTCCAATAGGCGCGGCCAGCACCGCGACCAGTAGGCCTGCGAGTGGTTGCGACAGGTTGTTGAGCAGCGTGATGACGCCGACGGTCTTGCCGAAGTCCTGGGGCGGAATGACTTGCTGGCGGAGGGTGCGGAAGTAGACGTTGAACATTTTGTCGAAACCGACAATCAGCAAGAAACCGACGACGTAGCCCCCTGTGTTCGGGCTGAGCGCAGTGATGAAGGCGCCGACGGCAATCAGCGTGTAGGAGAGGGCGCCCAGCAGTTTCAAGGGCAGGGTCAGCCGGGCGAGGAGGAACAGAATGAGGATGGTGGTCACGGCACCGGCTGCCTGTAGGCCTGCGTAGTCATCCTTGCCGGCGCCGTAATGGCCGATGACCATGGCCGCCGAGGTGGCGAGGGTGACGCCGATGATCAGGTTGACGCCCACTGCCAGGCTGATGATTTTTTTCAGTTCTGCCAGGTTGCGGATGTGGCCGAAGGCAATGCGCAGCGGGTTCAGCCAGAGGTCATGATGCTGCTCGAAGGTTTCCAGGGTGACCGAACTGATGCGCTGCCAATACAGCATCGCCAGGTCTGCCAGCAGGAACAGCCCGGCAATCGCTAGTACCACCCAGTGCCACGCCCACACCTCAAGCAGCAGCGCAGCGATCAGCGGGCCCAGCACCAAGCCGGTCTGGTCGGCTATTTGCGAGTAGGACAGGGTCTTGGTGTAGGTGTAGTGCTTGAAGATGTACGGCATCACCACTTCGCGGGCCATGATGCCCTGGGTGGTCAGCACGCCGCACAGGGCCGAGAGCGCGACGATCCAATAGATCCCGCCGAAGACGCCATGGAGCACGACCGCCACCCCGCAGGCGACGGCGCGATAGACCTGGCTGATGTGCAGGATGCGAATCGGCGAGAACTTGTCGCACAGCGCGCCGCAGATCGGGAACGACAGGTAGCGTGGCAGGGACTCGACGAAGAACGCCAGGCCTGCCCAGGAGACGCTGTTGGTGGTCTGGAAAACAATCAGCGGGACGATGAACAGCAGAATCTGGTCGGCCAACCGGGAGAGGAACATCGAGACGAAAAAAGCCAGATAATCCTTGCGCATGAAACTCCTTGATTGCTGTGTTCAGGTGCATCCGGTCCAGGCAAGCGGCGCGCAGTGTGATATGGAACTAATATCACCGTTAGTCTCTATATCTTTACAGGGGACATCCCTTTTTTGAGAGAACTGCCATGTTCAAATCGCGCTCGTTGATTGCTGCAGTGACGTGTTTCGCCCTGGCGGCTGGCCCAGGCATTGTTGTCGCGGACCCGGGCAACGGCAAGGGGAATGCTCAATTCGATCAAGGTCCTGGCCTGGGAGGCAAAGGCGGGCAAGGCAACAAGGGCGGTCAAGGAAATCCCGGTAACAAGGGGAACCAGGGCGGCAAAGGCAACCAAGGTGGTGGCGGCGGCGATTGGCATAACGGCCCGAGCCTCGACCGCAGCGGCATCCTGGGTGTGATTGGCGGATATCGCGATTACTGGAGCCCCGGCCCGGCGTTGCCGCCAGGCATCCAGAAAAATCTTGCACGAGGCAAGCCGTTGCCACCCGGTATCGCCAAAAAGCTCGATGGGCGACTACTGGGGCGGTTGCCGCACTATGACGGTTATGAGTGGCAACAGGTCGGTACGGACCTGATCCTGGTGGCGATTGCCACTGGCATCATCTATGAAGTGCTCAATGGTGCGTTCGACTAAGTCGGAGTAATGCCAATCAGTTAAGCAAAACGCCTGTGGGAGCGGGCTTGCTCGCGAAAGCGGTGGGTCAGCTAGCGATGATGTTGGCTGTGCCGACGCCTTCGCGAGCAAGCTCGCTCCCACAACTGGATTGGAGTATGACTGGGAGAGCCAGGCCGGCTGTCAGGCCACCTCGCGAGCAAGCTTTGCTCCCACAGGTCCTGCTCAAACAAGTCTGATGGCGGTACGACTGGGAGAGCCAGGTCGGCTACTAGGCCGCCTCGCGGTGGACGTTGATCTCGGCGCCCCGTTAACCACGATGGCCGAACGCAGGTATTGCGTAGTGGGCATCCCGGCATGGATGCCGGGATAGCCGCGCTGGGCCATGGATGGCCCTTCGCGGCGGGCCAACGGAGCAATGCCGGAGTGAGGGCACACCGAGCCTAGGCGAGGTGCCGAGTGGTGGGGCAAAAGCGCTTTGGTTACTTTCGCCTGGGCCGGCTTCCGGATTTTCGAAAGTGACCCGCCGTCAGGGCGGAACCCTAAGTGGCCGTTACCGCAGCAATGGATATGTACTCAATCAACAAGAGCAAGCCCCCCACTCCCACAGGTTTCGTATCAGCTTTCAAGTTGCCGCAGCCGTTTGTACAAGGTATTGCGGCTGACCCCCAGCCGTCGCGCCAGGTGTGAAATGTTCCCGCCCACTGCCTGCAACTGACGGTTCAGGTCCTCGGCATCGTTCAGGTCCACCGTCAGGGGCTCAGGCGTTTCCACCGGTTCCATTTCAAGGTCGACAAAGAAGTCGTCGGGCAGGTGTTCCGGGCGGATCGGCTGTTCCTCGGCCATCGCCAGGGCCACTTGCAGCACGCTGCTGACCTGTCGCAGGTTGCCCGGCCATGGATGGCGTTCGAACAGGTCCAGTACCTCGCGGCTCAGGCCGGCCCATTGGGTCGGTTCGCGGTGGTGTTCCCAGAGGCGTTTGAACAGGGCCTGTTTGTCGCTGCGTTCGCGCAGCGGTGGCAGCTCCAGCGTCAGGCCGCCGATGCGGTAGTACAAGTCTTCGCGAAACCGCCCCAGTTGCACCTGTTCACGCAGCGAGCGGTTGGTGGCGGAGATGATGCGGATGTCCACTGGGAACAGCTCGGCGCTGCCCACCGGCTGTACGCAACGTTCCTGCAAGACCCGCAGCAGCCGGGCCTGGGTTGGCAGGGGCATGTCGCCGATCTCGTCGAGGAACAACGTACCCCGGTCGGCCTTGCGGATCAGGCCGATGCTGCCTTTCTGGTTGGCACCGGTGAAGGCGCCTTTTTCGTAGCCGAACAGTTCCGACTCCACCAACTCGGCGGGGATCGCTGCGCAGTTGACGGCAATGAACGGCTGCTTGCAGCGTGAACTGGCCAGGTGCAGCGCTTTGACGAAGACTTCCTTGCCGACACCGGTCTCGCCGTGGATCAGCAGCGGAATGTCCTTCTCCAGCAAGCGCTCGGCCTGGCGCACGGCTTTCTCCACGCGGCTGTCACCGAAGTGCAGGGTGTTGAGGCTGATGGCGTTGCTGGCGGGGGCCGGCGCAGGTGCTGTTTCGGTGAACACGCGAGCCTTGATCGACACCTGGCTCGGGCGCCTGAGCAAGCACTGGAAACGGTTGCTACCGGATGCTTGCAGGGCGAACGGCAGGCCGTCGGGCTGGTTCAGCAGTTCCAGCAGCGAGACCTTGAACAGGCTTTCGATACTGACCCGTGACAGGCTCAGGCCCAGCAGGTTGTCGGCCCGACGGTTGGCGGACAGGACCTGGCCGCTCTCATCGAAGATCAGCAGTCCGGCCCATTGGCTGTCGAGGTTGTTCAGGCCGGTGTTGAAGGTCAGTTGGAAGTGTTCACCGCGAAACAGGTTGAGGATCAGCCGGTTCTCCACGGTCTGGCTCATCATCTTGACCATGCCCAGGGTGTGGGAGGGCGGCAGGTAGCTGTCGCTGGAGACGTCGAGCACGGCGATGACCTTGCGCTCGGCATCGAAGATCGGCGCGGCCGAGCCGGTCATGAAGCGGTTGGCCTTGAGGAAGTGTTCATCGTGTTCGATGTGCACCGCCTGTTCGCAGGCCAGCGCGGTGCCGATGGCGTTGGTGCCGGTGCAGCGCTCCATCCAGCTCGCCCCGACGCTGAAGCCATGGGCCAGTTTCGGCTCGATGAAACGCTGGGTGCCCCAGGAGGTCAGCACTTGGCCCTGGTTGTCGGCCAGCATGATCAGGCAGTTGGAGTTGCTCAGGATGTTTTCGTAGTACGGCAAGACTTCCTGGTGGGTGGTCTGCACCAGCGAATGCTGGCTCTCCAGCAACTGGGCGATGCCTTGGGCGGGCAACTGGTCGAAGGCCGGCACGCTTTGATGGTTCAGGCCGAAGGCGCGGCAACGGGACCAGGAGGCCTGGATGATGGCCTCGTGGGACAAGGCTGGAGCAGGTGCGGCCATGGGGCACTCTCGCAGGAGCTGTTTTTATTGTTGTGGCAAGTCTCGCACAGACTCCTTGTGCTGGGGCAGGCCTGAATACCACTTCATACACATGCCCTTGTGGGAGCGAGCAAGCTCCCACAAGGGCATGGCCAGGCTAGCCGAAAACGTTCTTTCAGTGTTGTTCAAAATTGTTCATTGTCAACCCGTGAGTTGTTCATTTGTTCAGTCGTGGCTGTTCACTTGTGTTCATCTGCGAACGTGGCTTTCTCAGGTTTTCTGAAAAAAACAAGCCAGATCAGCGGCTTGTCATTTCTGGCACGGCTTTCGCTTTCTAACTCGGGTCGCTTGACTCCAATAATAAAAAGGCCGAGCCATGTCATTAAAGCTTGAGCACATCTGTCGCACCGTCGAAGGCCAGACCTGGATCGACGATGCCAATCTGAGTTTCGAACCCGGATCCTTCAACGTCCTGTTGGGCCGTACGCTGTCCGGCAAGACCAGTCTCATGCGCCTGATGGCCGGTCTGGACAAGCCCGACAGCGGCCGCATCCTGATGAACGGCGTCGACGTCACCCACCGCCCGGTGCGGCTGCGCAATGTGTCGATGGTTTACCAGCAGTTCATCAACTACCCGACCATGACTGTTTTCGAAAACATCGCCTCGCCGTTGCGCCAGGCCGGTGTGTCCAACGAGGTGATCCAGAGCAAGGTGCTGGAAACCGCCAGGATGCTGCGCATCGAGAAATTCCTGCAGCGCCATCCGCTGGAATTGTCCGGCGGCCAGCAGCAGCGCACGGCCATGGCCCGGGCCTTGGTCAAGGACGCCGAACTGATCCTGTTCGACGAGCCGCTAGTGAACCTGGACTACAAGCTGCGTGAAGAGCTGCGCCAGGAAATGCGCGAGCTGTTCCAGGCCCGCCATACCATCGCTGTCTACGCCACCACCGAGCCCAACGAGGCGTTGGCCCTGGGTGGCACCACCACGATCCTGCATGAGGGCCGGGTGATCCAGAGCGGCAAATCGTCCTCTGTGTATCACCAGCCGCAAACCGTGCTGGCCGCCGAGTTGTTTTCCGAACCGCCGATCAACCTCATGCCGGGTCGTATCGCCGGCAACGAAGTCAGCTTCGCCAATTTCGTGCACTTTCCGCTGAATGTCGACCTGCGCCCGGTGGGCGAGGGTGAGTTCCGTTTCGGCGTGCGCCCCAGCCATATTTCCCTGGTGCCGAGCAACGACGACGACCTCGAACTGGCGGTGACCGTCGAGGTGGCCGAGATCAGTGGCTCGGAGACCTTCCTGCACGTGCGCAACGAGCATTTCCTGCTGGTGCTGCACTTGCCAGGAGTGCATGAGTACGACGTGGATGCGCCGATCCGCATCTACATTCCGACCCACAAACTGTTTGTCTTCGACGCCCAGGGCAAGCTGGTCCAAGCCCCAGGGCAGCGTATCGCGAGGGTTGCCTGATGGCCGAAATTCGTTTGCAGAACCTCGCCCACAGCTACACTAGCACCCCGGCGGGCCCCGAGGACTACGCGATCCGCGAGATGAACCACATCTGGGAGCAGGGCGGCGCCTATGCGCTGCTCGGACCTTCGGGCTGCGGCAAGTCCACCTTGCTCAACATCATTTCCGGACTGCTCAGCCCCTCCGAAGGGCAGGTGATGTTCGACAGCAAAGTCGTCAACGACCTGACCCCGGAGCGGCGCAACATCGCCCAGGTGTTCCAGTTCCCGGTGGTGTACGACACCATGACCGTGTTCGACAACCTAGCGTTCCCGCTGCGTAACCAGGGCATGGCCGAGGCCAGGATCCACACCAAGGTCCAGGAAATCGCCGAGGTCCTGGACCTGCAGAGCCTGCTGGACAAAAAGGCCCGCAACCTCACCGCCGATGAAAAGCAGAAAGTCTCCATGGGCCGCGGGCTGGTGCGCGACGATGTGTCGGCGATCCTGTTCGACGAGCCACTGACCGTGATCGACCCGCACCTGAAATGGAAACTGCGGCGCAAGCTCAAGCAGATCCATGAGCAGTTCAACATCACCATGGTCTACGTCACCCACGACCAGTTGGAAGCCTCGACGTTCGCCGACAAGATCGCGGTGATGTACGGCGGCCAGATCGTGCAGTTCGGCACGCCCCGGGATTTGTTCGAGCGCCCGAGCCACACCTTTGTCGGCTACTTCATCGGCAGCCCGGGGATGAACCTGATCGAGGTCACGGTACAGCCCGGTGGCGTCGGCTTCGCCTCGACGCACTTGCCGCTGTCGGAAACCTTGCAAAGCCGGGTCGCCGAAGCCGAAGGCAAAAGCCTGAAGGTCGGTATCCGTCCCGAGTTCGTGCATGTCTGGGATGGCCCTTACGACGACGCGATGCGGGCTGACGTGGTCCATGTCGAAGACCTGGGCACCTACAAGATCCTGACCCTCAACCTCGATGGCGTACCGCTGAAAGTGCGGCTGGCCGAAGACAAGCCCGTGCCCGAAGGCACCGCGTACATCAGTTTTCCGGGCCAATGGCTGATGGTCTATGCCGATGAGTATTTGCTGGAACCGTTGAGTGAGGTGCAGCCATGAACAAGGTGCAGAACAACAAGGCCTGGTGGCTGGTGTTGCCGGTGTTCCTGCTGGTGGCCTTCAGCGCCGTGATCCCGATGATGACGGTGGTCAACTATTCGGTGCAGGACATCTTCGACCAGTCCAGCCGCTACTTCGTCGGCGCCGACTGGTACAAGCAGGTGCTGCTCGATCCACGGCTGCACGATTCGCTGCTGCGCCAGTTCATCTACTCGGCGTGCGTGCTGCTGATTGAAATCCCCCTGGGCATCGCCATCGCCCTGACCATGCCGACCAAGGGCAAATGGTCGTCCCTGGTGTTGATCATCCTCGCGATCCCACTGCTGATCCCGTGGAACGTGGTGGGCACCATCTGGCAGATTTTCGGCCGCGCCGACATCGGTTTGCTGGGCTCGACCCTCAACGGCCTGGGTATCAACTACAACTATGCGGCCAACACCATGGACGCCTGGGTCACCGTGCTGGTGATGGATGTCTGGCACTGGACGTCGCTGGTGGCGCTGCTGTGCTATTCGGGGCTGCGGGCGATTCCCGACGTGTACTACCAGGCCGCGCGGATCGACCGGGCGTCGAACTGGGCAGTGTTCCGTCACATCCAGTTGCCGAAGATGAAAAGCGTGCTGCTGATCGCGGTGATGCTGCGTTTCATGGACAGTTTCATGATCTACACCGAGCCGTTCGTACTCACTGGCGGCGGGCCGGGCAACGCCACCACGTTCCTCAGCCAGACCCTGACGCAGATGGCCATCGGCCAATTCGACCTGGGCCCGGCGGCGGCGTTTTCCCTGGTGTACTTCCTGATCATTCTGTTGGTGTCCTGGCTGTTCTACACCGCCATGACGCACTCCGACGCCAACCGTTGAGGCCCGCACGATGAGCAAGAGAAAGCTGATACCCCTGCTGATCTACATCCTGTTCCTGCTGGTGCCCATCTACTGGCTGCTGAATATGTCGTTCAAGAGCAACACCGAGATCCTCGGCAGCCTGACCCTGTGGCCGCAGGATTTCACCTTCCACAACTACAAGGTGATCTTCACCGACCCGAGCTGGTACACCGGTTACTTGAACTCGCTGTACTACGTGAGCCTGAACACGGTGATCTCCCTGGGCGTCGCGTTGCCGGCCGCCTATGCGTTTTCCCGCTATCGGTTCCTGGGGGACAAGCACCTGTTCTTCTGGCTGCTCACCAACCGCATGGCGCCACCGGCGGTGTTCCTGTTGCCGTTTTTCCAGCTGTATTCGTCCATCGGGTTGTTCGACACCCACATCGCCGTGGCCCTGGCCCACTGCCTGTTCAACGTGCCATTGGCGGTGTGGATCCTCGAAGGCTTCATGTCCGGGGTGCCGAAAGAAATTGACGAGACCGCCTACATTGACGGCTACAGTTTCCCCAAGTTCTTCGCCAAGATCTTCATTCCGTTGATCGGCTCCGGCATCGGCGTCACGGCGTTCTTCTGCTTCATGTTTTCCTGGGTCGAATTGCTGCTGGCGCGCACGCTCACCTCGGTGAATGCCAAGCCGATCGCAGCGGTCATGACCCGTACGGTGTCGGCGTCCGGTATCGACTGGGGCGTGCTGGCGGCGGCGGGGGTGTTGACCATCCTGCCGGGCATGCTGGTGATCTGGTTCGTTCGCAACCACGTGGCCAAGGGCTTTGCCCTGGGCCGGGTCTGAGGAGTCGATGATGGAATGGATGAACTGGACCGCCCCCACGGCGGCGTTCTTTGGGGTCATCGCCTTGCTGCTGGCAGGCATGACCACGTGGGAATTGCGTTCGCCGAGTATCCCTCGGCGTGGTTTCCTGCCGATTGCCACCACCCGTGGCGATCGGTTGTTTATCGGTCTTCTCGGTAGCGCCTATCTGCATCTGCTGGTGATTGGCGTTACCGACTGGAGCATCTGGATAGCGTTCGCGTTGTCTGTGGTGTGGCTGTTGGCAGTGATGCGGTGGGGCTAATCGCGACAATTCGACGATCAGGCTCTTAAACCCAAACAGGAGGTCTCTATGTTCGATAAAAACAATAAGCTGCGACATAGCGTTTCATTGGCAGCCATGCTGGCACTCAGCGGGCTGAGTGCTGCGGCCTGGGCCGACGCCTATGAAGACGCCGCTAAAAAGTGGATCGGCAGTGAATTCAAGCCGTCTACCTTGACAGCCGAGCAGCAGCTCGAAGAACTCAAATGGTTCATCAAGGCCGCCCAGCCATTTCGTGGGATGAAAATCAACGTGGTGTCGGAAACCATCGCCACCCACGAATATGAATCCAAGGTGTTGGCCAAGGCCTTCAGCGAAATCACCGGGATCCAGCTGACCCACGACCTGCTCCAGGAAGGCGACGTGGTGGAGAAGCTGCAGACCCAGATGCAGTCGGACAAGAATATCTATGATGGCTGGGTCAACGACTCGGACTTGATCGGTACGCACTTTCGCTATGGTAAGACCGAATCGATCACCGACCTGATGGCCAATGAAGGCAAGGACTTCACCTCGCCGACCCTGGACCTCAAGGACTTCATCGGTATCTCCTTCACCACCGCGCCGGACGGCAAGGTCTATCAACTGCCCGACCAGCAATTCGCCAACCTGTACTGGTTCCGCGCTGACTGGTTCGAGCGTGCGGACCTGAAGGCCAAGTTCAAGGAGAAATACGGCTACGAGCTGGGCGTGCCGGTGAACTGGTCGGCCTATGAGGACATTGCCAAGTTCTTCTCCGAAGACGTCAAGGAAATCGACGGCAAGCGCGTCTATGGTCACATGGACTACGGCAAGAAAGACCCGTCCCTGGGTTGGCGCTTCACCGATGCCTGGTTCTCCATGGCCGGCGGCGGCGACAAGGGCCTGCCCAACGGTTTGCCAGTGGACGAGTGGGGCATTCGCGTCGAGGATTGCCATCCGGTCGGTTCCAGCGTGACCCGTGGCGGCGACACCAACGGTCCCGCGGCTGTGTTCGCGACCACCAAGTATGTGGATTGGATGAAGAAATACGCACCGCCGGAAGCAGCGGGCATGACCTTCTCCGAGTCCGGCCCGGTGCCGTCCCAAGGCAACATCGCCCAGCAGATTTTCTGGTACACCGCTTTCACCGCCGACATGACCAAGCCGGGCCTGCCGGTGGTGAACGCCGATGGCACGCCGAAATGGCGCATGGCTCCTTCGCCACGCGGCCCGTATTGGGAAGAGGGCATGAAGCTGGGGTATCAGGACGTGGGTTCCTGGACGTTCATGAAGTCCACGCCGGAGAAGCAGAAGCTCGCGGCCTGGCTCTATGCGCAGTTCGTGACGTCCAAGACCGTGTCGCTGAAGAAAACCATCGTTGGCTTGACGCCGATTCGTGAGTCGGACATCAACTCCCAGGCGTTGACCGACCTGGCGCCGAAACTCGGTGGCCTGGTGGAGTTCTACCGCAGCCCGGCCCGCGTGCAATGGACCCCGACCGGGACCAACGTGCCGGACTACCCGCGCCTGGCTCAGCTGTGGTGGAGCCACATCGCCGAAGCCGCCAGTGGCGAGAAGACCCCGCAGCAGGCCCTCGATGGCTTGGCCAAGGACCAGGATGCGATCATGACGCGCCTGGAACGCTCCAAGGCCCAAGCCACCTGCGCCCCGAAAATGAACCCCGAGCGCGACGCGCAATACTGGTTCGACCAACCGGGCGCACCGAAGCCGAAACTGGCGAACGAGAAGCCTAAAGGTGAAACAGTGAGCTACACCGAGCTGTTGAAATCGTGGGAGGCAGCACGCAAGTAAAGCCCCAAGCGTGAAAACGAACGGCACCGAAAGGTGCCGTTTTTTTTGGTGCGCCAGGCATGGCGCGTTGCGCGCAAGCGCAACCAGCTTGGCTGTGGTGGTCACGCTGGTGACTTGGAGGTGAAAGTCCTCTACACACCCGGCAAGGGGAAGTGTTAGCCAGAGGCAAGGGTGTCGCGGGTGACTGCGAATCTGAAGGAAGCCCGAGGCAAAATGCTGGCCTGACGAACAGGAAGCGGATTAGGCGGTGCAGCGGGGTAAGGTAGCCAAAATTGCCAAAGCCCAATACTTGCACGGAACGCTGTGACGTAGATCCGACAGGCATAAGCAGGAAGGTCGCGCGAATTACCCTGGGAGATCTGCCCGTTTGCCAGTGTGCTACCGAGCGTCGAGAGGCGACGGGATGAACGTGTAGAAGTCAGCCGAAGCCGTAGTAAGTGGCGGTTAACCGCGTCACCAAGGGCCGAACAGGTTGTGCCGCCGGTAGGCGTCAGAGTCTCGTTGAATATCGAAATGCAGAAATTTCTCCCAGAGAAGACTGTGACTCCGAGTCCTGGACAGAATCCGAGGATGACGGCTGACAGCGCACAGGTATCGACGGCGTTTGTGACGTGGACGAACGCGGAGCCGGACACGCTGATGGAGCGAGTGCTTGCACCCGCCAACCTCAGACGTGCGTATCAACGTGTGGTCAGCA
>NZ_FMXH01000020.1:0-124068 GCF_900103575.1 Pseudomonas sp. NFACC51
TAGCACACTGGCAAACGGGCAGATCTCCCAGGGTAATTCGCGCGACCTTCCTGCTTATGCCTGTCGGATCTACGTCACAGCGTTCCGTGCAAGTATTGGGCTTTGGCAATTTTGGCTACCTTACCCCGCTGCACCGCCTAATCCGCTTCCTGTTCGTCAGGCCAGCATTTTGCCTCGGGCTTCCTTCAGATTCGCAGTCACCCGCGACACCCTTGCCTCTGGCTAACACTTCCCCTTGCCGGGTGTGTAGAGGACTTTCACCTCCAAGTCACCAGCGTGACCACCACAGCCAAGCTGGTTGCGCTTGCGCGCAACGCGCCATGCCTGGCGCACCAAAAAAAAGCCACTCATCTGAGTGGCTTTTTTTTGAATCTTGGAGCGGGAAACGAGACTCGTATCTGGCGTCCGACTCCTTGAAATCTAAGGGTTTTGTTTTCTTGTCGGAGCAGGAAAAGACTCGGTTATGGACTTGTTACTGGGACGTTTCAACAGTAAAGAGACCGATTGCCAAGGGTGCGGTTTCGCCGACAGCTTGTCTAGGCTTCCGTATACCAGCGAAATACATTTGCCGAACCTAGAACATCAATGTTCATAGCGTCAGAAATGTTTGCCCATGCAGCTTGACTCGAGACGCGCGAGCGAGGGTTTGCCTCTATTAGAAATTAGAAAGCTCCGACTTAATCGGGCTTTTGCGTTGCGGCGAAAGCGAGAAAGGAGACTGCCCGAGTAGGCTTCTTAACTGATTCACTACACCCGCAAAAGCCCTTCGCCAAGGGACTTCACTAGGTAGTCAACGAAGCAGCGCACGCGGGCCGGCAGGTGCGGGCCGCCCATGAACACTACGTGTACCTCCTCGCCATCACCTGGATTGAACGCCTCCAGAAGTGGCACCAATTGCCCCGCCTCAATAGCCTGCTGAACGGTCTCGGCACACACGCGGGCTATGCCCAGGCCCTCAAGCGCCAGTTGGCCCTGAGTATCGCCATTGTTGGTTTCTATGCTGCCTTTGATCTTAAGGGCGTATTCATTGCCATCTTTGATAAAAGGCCAGCCTGGAGCGGCGCGCTTGAAGTTGAAGTCGATGCAATCGTGATCATGCAGGTCTTCAGGTACCTGAGGGGTTCCCCGCGCAGCCAAATAATCGCGTGACGCGACGATCACCTTGCGGGTTTTCCACAGTCTTCGTGCAACCAAGGGAGCATCAGCCAGAGGGCCGAGCCGCAAGGCGACATCGGCCTGGCCTGCGCTGATGTCGACGACAGTGTCCGTCAAATTTATATCGACCAGAATGTCCGGATACCGATGAGTAAACTCCTTTAGCAGCGGCAGCAGGAATGTTTTGCCATACAAGATCGATGCGCTGATCCGCAGGCGCCCACGCGGCGAGCTTCGATCAGCGATCAGTTGTTCGGTCTCTTTAAGGTCAGCAAGAATTCGTCGTGCCGAAGACAGGTAGGTCGCTCCCTCGGCCGTAAGAGTCAGCGCTCGAGTGGTTCGCAGTAGCAGCCGGACATTGAGGCGTGCCTCAAGGCGATCAACGACGCGCGACACAGACGAGGGGGCCAGGTTGAGCGATCGACCAGCGGCCGAAAAGCTGCGTGTGTCGGCTACAAGCGTGAAGACTTCAAGGTCGCCAATGATGTCCATGGACTCTCACTTTTGCGCAGGGCGCATAGGTATTTCGCTGACTGTTGGGCTTATCGGCGGTGCGTGAGAAGTCTAGCATTGCGTATAACAGGGCAATGTGAAATTCACGCGAACGGCCCATCGTTAAAAAGTAGCCACACATGAGGCTCGGGAGGATAGACCCATGGTTGCGCCTTACACGATCCACATTTCACAAGAACGCCTGAATGCCATCAGGACGAAGGTCAGTGCCTATGACTGGAGCCAAATGCCTGATACCGGCGGTTGGAAGTCTGGGGTGGGAATCGATGACCTCAAGCGACTCACTCGTTATTGGGAGCAAGTCTACGACTGGCGCAAGGTAGAGCGACTGCTTAATCAGCTTCCGCATTTCACCACGCATATTGAAGGTGAATGCATTCATTTCCTCCATGTTCGAGGCGACGGTTCCAAGCCCCCTGTCCTGCTACTGCATGGGTGGCCTGGATCGTTTATCGAATTCGAACATCTGCTCCAACCGTTGAGTGCAGATGGGCACGATGTAATCGTGCCCTCGTTACCGGGATTTGCATTTTCGACGCCCATCACCGGGGTCATCGGACCACGCCGAGCGGCTCAACTGATGAAGACCTTGATGGAGCGGTTGTTTGAACAATCGCGTTACATCGTTCAGGGCGCAGACTGGGGTTCGGGTATCGCCGGCTGGCTGGCTCACGATTTTGCTGAGTCGTTGTATGGTATTCACCTCAACATGGCCGACTTGCTCGCCGAAGGCACCCCGGCAAACACACCGGAAGAACTGGAGTTTGTTGCCAAGCGCGACGTGCTCCTGGACTGGGAAACGGGCTACAACCATGAGCAGGAAACCCGTCCCCAGACACTAGGCGTGGCCATGGCCGATAGTCCGGTGGGTGCCGCGGCGTGGATATTGGAGAAATTTGGACGGTGGGCCGACTTGCCGCGCAATGCCGACAGTGATCCCGATATCTGGAGTACGTTTAATGAAGAGCAGTTGCTGACCAACATCATGCTCTATGTGGCGACATCGTCGTTCGTCACGGCGACCTGGATGTACCACGGCAAGCGCTTGGAACGCTCCGGCAAATTTCCCGCAGGAACCCGGATTCAGGTGCCGACCGGCTTCGCAGCCTTTCGCGATCCTGTATTCATACCGCCGCCGCGGTCATTTGCCGAGAAAACCTTCAACATCGTGCATTGGACTGAAATGCCGAGTGGTGGCCACTTTGCTGCCTGGGAGCAGCCGAGTTTGATGCTGGAGGATCTACGACGCTTTATTGCAAAAGTTTTAGCGTGAAAGGATTCCCGGTAACAAGTGGCCGTTGAGGGAGAAACGGGATCGGCCGTCCGCTCATAGAAGGCCCGACAGGGGGCCGTCGTCATAGTGACCGACGCCCCCCGTGGGCAGGAACGTCTCCACCAGGCACAAGTGTCTACCGGCACGCTTTGACCGATTGCATGACCAAATTGATGTTGTGATCGAGCCGGTCGAGGTCAATCAGCGTTACGGGCCGCTTCGGCCCACGGACCTTCAGCTCCTGGCTCAGCGGCGAAAGTAATCATTGCATCGGACTGCCCTGGTCGCCTGGACGCAACAGCCCTGGCGAGCAGGCTCCCACAGGCGCATGTCAGTCGTCGTTGAATGGCGCTCCCGCATCCCGTTCACCCGGCGGACCGGGCGTTGTCAAGGCGGAGCAATTCGAGCCAGAACCCAGTCCGTGGATCTGGTCCGCGGCGAAGGCAAATACATCGTCCAATGAACCATGCATCACCCCGTCATGCCCCAGGCCTTCATAAGCCCGCCAAGTAACTAGATTGCCAGCAGCACACAACGCCGCAGCGACCGCATATTGGCGCACGGGCGTGATCGTTTGATCAGCCAGGCCGGTGGCAATGAATAACGGAAAGGCGATCGATGCCTGGGGCATGTCGGTCGTTGGGATACGTATAGCGTTCAACGCATCGGGGGTGATGGTCAAAAGCTCGGCAAACGAACCGATCTGCAACGCTTTGGATTTGAGCGCAATGTCACGGGTACAGCCCTGCCGGGCAACACTCAGTAGTTCAAGACCTTTGGCTGTCAGGATGTCTTCTATCCGTGGGCCGTCCTCGCGCAAGCCACCGGACGCCAGTGCCAGGAACACCATATTGGACTGGCGCGGCGCCAGCGCCATGGGGCCATGGGGAAACGTGCTGTTCGGAGCCGTGAGCACCGCGCCCTGGATAGTCACCTCCGGCGCGTAGCCACCGGCAAGAATCGCCGCGCCCAACGCAGCCCCTCCACCCTGGGATTGCCCGGCCAGGATCGTGTGATTGCCAATCAGGCCTGGCCTGATCGAACGGGCGGCGCGAATCGAGTCCAGGACAGAGCGCCCCTCGGCCTGCCAGAAGGTATAGGGATGCGGGCCTGGCCCTCCCAAGCCTTGATAATCAGTGGCGACAACAGCAAAGCCACGGGTCAGCCAGCGATTGATGTACGACGCATCACGGTCTCGCAAGCCGGTCCAGGACGGTGCGCAGGCATCGGCAATCCCCAGCGTCCCGTGGGCCCAGGCCAACAGCGGCCAGCCGTGCGGGGGTGGATTTCCAACCGGCAGGTACAACGCCCCGCTGACCGGAACGAGCCCGGAACGCCAGCGCTCGTCGACAGAGCTGTAGAGCAAGCGCAAAGCCTGCCCGGCCGCGGCCATCTGCGGCTGCACCGGAAACGCCTCGCTTCGCAGCAGCACACCGGGCAGCTCGGGCATTGCCTCAGGCCAGCGGTAAAACGCCGACGGCGCCCTGTCTCCAGCCTCAGGCCCAACGGGAAGCGTGCCAGCCGCCAGGGCGTTGGCCGCCATGAGGATGAACGGGCCGACACAGATTCGTGCAAAGCCCATGATACGGAACAGGCTCATGGGCGGTTCGCCTGAGCGCAAAGTGCCTTGCGCAAAGCACCGCCCTGCGCAGCAATGACATCGCGCACAACCGGTGCCACTTCATTGAATCGGACAAATCCGTGGGGCATGTTCGCGAGCACTTGCAGGTGTGTCGCCACGCCCGCGCTTTCCAAGCGTTGAGCCAGCTCACGATTTTCATCCAGCAACGGATCCAGTTCGCCAACCACCAATTGCATCGGTGGCAGCCCGGCCAAATCAGCGATAATCGGCTGCACCCGCCAATCCTCCTCGTCATTGGGCAGGTAGCTGGCCCAGTAGGCGCTCATGGTCTCAATCGACAGATTCTGCCCCCCGTATCCACCCAGCCGTTGCCATGAATCGGAGCTCATGTCGCGCGAGTAGCTGCCGTAGAACAGCAACAACTGCCGCAGCCCATCGAATCCCGCATCGCGTAGCGCAATCGCAGCTCCCAGGGCCAGGTTGGCGCCTGCCGAGTCGCCACCCAAGGCATAACCCCGTACGGGGCAATCCGTGATAGCCCCGAGCTTGATGACCCGGCTTACGATCGACACCACTTCGTTAAACGCCGTCGGAAAGCGATATTCCGGTGACAACGCATAGTCGATGGACAACACCGCCAAGCCACTGTCACGCACCAGCTGGCGCAGCGGCGCGTCCCAGCCAGCGAGCGAACCGTGGCGAAACCCTCCGCCATGACAGTAGAACATCAAGCAAGGTGTCTCATCGCCCTCCGGCCAATAGAGCTTGCAGGGCACCGTTCGGCCATCGACGGCAAACCCCAAGGTGCGCTCATAAGACAGCGGCACGCTACACTGTGCTGCCCAGGCATTGATCTGTTCCAGTTGCGCCCGGACACTTCGCAGGTCTCCGTGAACAACCGGCAGTAACCCTTGTTCACCCAGCGTCGTGGCTACGGCCACCAGCTCAGGGTGAACTGCAGGTGAGTCCGCCGACAAGCTTTCAACGCGACTCATGGCCGATCGTCCTCATCGGCTTCAAGCGCGTCCAAGAGGATGAACGCCCATTGAGCCCCGTGCATGTCCCGATCTTGCAAAGCGCCCTGCACCACCGGTCGCGGCAAGCTTATCTTGATCACGTTCAACGCCTCGATGGGGAAAACGCTGATCGACTCCGTGGGCCTGCGGAAAAGCTCTGCGATAGCCGGTTCTTGCAGCTTTGGCTCCACGGCCAGTTGCGCGAAGGTGACCGAGTCTTTGCAGAACACATCGATAGTCAGGGAGAACGGCCCGGCGTTCTTGGAACGGATTTCATAACCCAATGCTTGCAGAGTATTCATCTCACGCGCCCTCGACTGTTTTGAACGCAAACCGGAAAGGTGCCAACGGGTCCGCCACGACCATCACGTGACTGAGCACGAAATCATGCACCACGCCCCGATCCATCGAGGCCGGTGAGAAAGGGAACGCATGGGTGGGCAGGTCTTTGTCGCCGGGCAACGGAAAGTGCAGCAGGTAAGGGTTGAGCAACGCGACCATATCTTGGGTGCGCTCAGCGGTCGCCGACGTGGCGATCGCCATGACGCCGATCTCCACAGGTGTCCCCGTCCGTGACTCAAGCGCTCCCAAGGCTGAGTTCTTGCCGATGGCGCGGAACTGCAAGTCATAGTCATCGGCGCCGATGCCCAGGTGTTTTTCAATTCGCTGACGCATGACCGAATCCAGGTAGGCAAGCCACTCATCAAAGCGCTCGACGTATTCCGGATCACGGACAATGCTCATGACCACCGATTGGAAGCCGCACGGTGCTGCCCCTTCCAACTTGACGGTGTAGTCTTCGCTGGGCTTCCAGACCGAGCCCTCGACTCGCACGGTCTGTTCGTCCAACGCGGTGTAGACCGCCCCTTCCACGTGCAGTACGCCACCGGGCTCGACGAGTACATAAGGGTTGCTGTTTTCATACAGCATGTGGGCCATGACCGATCGTGGCGTGAGCCGTGCGCCCTCGCCGATGGCCTTGATGGTGAATCCTGTGTCGTCGATCGTTGCCATCACCACTGCGTTGGCGGGCGTCGTCGTGCATGATGCGCCGCACTCCAGAATCTTTCCGGCATGCCACGCCGCGCCCTGATGGGCCCCGCGCAGGATGGGCAGCGAAGCCATCACCGCCGTGTCCGTGGAGCGTCCTGCCAAGACGATATCCGCACCGGCTTCAAGCGCACGAATGAAGGGCTCCACGCCCATCAGCGCGACAATACGCGAGCAGCGCTCGACCAGTGCATCGTCGATATGATCCAGTTGCAAGGGCCTGATGCGCCCCTGCACCAGCGCTTGTTTCACGACGCTTGCCGGTTGCTCGCTGTAGAGGCTCGCGATGCGTACGACCTGACCGAGTTCGGCGGCGATTTCCTCGCACAGGCCCCGCATCAGATCGACCCCTGCGTCGGAACCACAGGTGCCGCAGCTGCCGATGATCAGCGGGATGCCCAGCGCTGCCCGCGCCTGCATGAACACGCGCAACTCGGCCCGCAGTATCGTGGCCGAAGCTTTGGTCGTGCCGGTGCCCAGGTAATGCGGACCGGAGTCGGTGGACCCCGCGTCCATTGCAATCACGTCCGGTCGTTCCAGCAACGCCTGATCAAACGCCGCCCGTGGAAAACCGGTGCCAATGGCGCCCGTGGGCGTCAGTACTTTGATCGAAATATTCATGGATTCTCCTTCAAGCCTGTAGAACGACGTCCGTCAGCGATGACGCAATGGCTCGGCGGATTACCCCCCTCCAGGACGGCCACCGCACATTGCGCGGCAATCAGATTCGTACGATTGAGCCCCTCGACCGTGGAAGCGCCAACATGAGGCGTCACGATCACGTTGGGGAGCTGGATGAGTTGTTCGGTCACGGCCGAAAGCAGCGGATCCGACTCGCTTTCGAAGACGTCGAGCCCTGCCCCGGCCAACCGGTTTTCCCGCAGAGCCCATAGCAGGTCCGCATCACGTACCAGCCCACCCCTCGCGGTATTGATCAGCATCGCGGACGGTTTCATCCGTTTCAGCGCACGGCTATCGATCAGGCCGTGGGTATGCGGGTTGAGCGGCGCATGCAGGGAGATAAAATCGCTTTCCTCGAGCAGCGTTTCCAGGTCGACAAAGCAACGTCGGGGGATTCCGTCGGCCTGTGCGCCGTCCGAATGAGGGGTGTGGATCAGCGGCGTGACTTCAAACCCGGACAAGCGCTGCAGCACGCCTCGACCAATACGGCCCAAGCCGACGATGCCGACGGTCTTGCGGTACAAATCGCCCCCAAGGGGAATCGACCAGTCACTGGCAGACAACCCCGACTGGCATCGCTTGAGCTGACGACACACGGCGAGCATCAACGCGACGGTGTGGTCAGCGACGCTGGCGTCGTTGCCGCCGACGGCGATGGTCGCCACCTTCCCCGCCGCCTCTACCGCGGCTGTATCGACCCGCTCGTAGCCCACGCCACGACGGGCAATGACTTGCAGGCGCGGGAGCGCTCCCAACAGGCTCGATGTGACGTTCGCGTGCCCAACGATCCAGCCATCGGCGTCTTCCAGGAGATCGATCAACTGGCGTTCGCTCAGGTCACCATCCCCTTGCCCCTGAGCCAGTTGCGCGACAACAACATCACAGCCATGGCTCTGCAGGAAGTGCACGGTTTCTGAATCGAAGAAGCGCTGTGTAACCACTATGGTATGGCGAGGTTTAGACATCACTGGCCTCCCGATAACTGTGCCCGGCAATCAAAATGCGTAGTCCACATACACCCGAGCTTCCGAACCGCTCACCACGTTGTCGGGTTGAGCGGACACAAGGGCAACAAAGTCCTGGTCGATTCGGTAATCGATATAAATCAAACCCACTGAAAGTCCGGCGTAATCCTTTTCGTCGAAGCGATAATAGAGACGATATTCATTCTGTCGTTCGTGTACGTCAGTACGCCGGCCGTTGAAAGGATCGGTGGCGTCGAATTTGCCTTGTTTGTAAATGGTCATGACTTTAAAGCCATCCAGCGAAGTCCCTAACAACGTATGCCCGCTCAAGTCATATTCAGCGCCTATTTGCCAGGTACGTTCACCGTGATTATTGAAGTCGTTACCGGAACGTGTCCAGGCGTCCATCTTGCCGTCGACATTGTCAGCGTGATCAAAATAGGCATAGCCGAGTTGCCCATTGCTCAGCTCGGCTTTTGTCTCGGAATATGAAAGGCCCAGGCGAAGTTTATCGAGCAACAAACCCAAGTTCATATTCAGCCACGTCGCGTCATCATCATAAGCGGCCTCGCCGGCCTGCCAATCTCGCTCCCAGATGCGCCCGGCTTTTTGAAACTCATAGTATTGAGTATCGAATACAATGCCGGCTTTATCGCCAAGAGGTGCTTTCAGCGTCAGTCCATAACGGGTGTTTTCATTGAAGTCCCGCGACACACCATGGTCGTACTCCAGCTCGATGGCCTTCAAATCGTATTTGACGCCATAGGTGTACAGGTCTTTTATTTCCTCGCCCGACTGGCTCAACAGGTGTTCGAAGTGCTCCCGGTCGCGAGGAGACGTGCGGTTGATGTAGGCGGTTTCAAACCCCAACGTACCGGGCAGCGGACCAATGCCCATCTCGGTAAAATTCAGGTGGGCGCGGCCTCCTTGATAAGAGCCTGGAACGATCCGAGTGTCGAGCGTGACCAGCGTCCCTGCATCGAACCGACCCCGGCCTATTTGCGAATCGGTATTCCAGCCGTCGCCCTCGTAACGCAACTTTAAATAGCTCTGGCCAACTTTGGCGAAGCCACCGTTAGTGCCATCGGTATCATCAAACAAATCCCGTCCATTATCTTTCGAATCAATCATCGCCACGCCATACAAAGAGGCATCAAACCCTGCAACGCCGGCCCAATAGCTGGAGTTATAGTCCAGGATCGCGCCAACCCCTGTCCCGCCCAATTCGGCACCATCCGGAAAACCACCAAACCGATCCTCGATCAAGTCGTTGGATATTCGTGTATTGATATACATGGATCGAAGATAGGCGTTCAACTTCCCTTCATGCTGGAACCTGTCCGGATTACTGATCGTTGCCGAAAGACAAACTTCAGACACAAACAATGTCGACAGCAACGTCATAGCGACGGCGTTAATCGATTTCATCGACCACCTCATCTATTATTTTTATTTTGACGTGAGCAGACGCGACTGGGCGTCATTCAAACTCGGCGCAGCGAACTAATGGATCAGATAATTGCCCGTGTAATAACAGCTGTCACAATCAGCACAAGACTGCTGCCGATGGCCCAGAGCAGGCAGTAGCGTTGCATGTCCCCCATGTCGCGCTTGATGATCCCGCTGATGAGATAAACCGCGGCTACCAACGGACTGAGTGCATGGACAGGTTGCCCCAGTACCGCCGCGCGGCCTATGTGCATCGGGTCGATACCGTACTCGGCACCTGCCGCTCCCAGTACTGGCAAGATCCCGAAGAAAAACGCGTCGTTGGACAACAGGAAATTCAGCGGCAAGGCGACCAGTGCGGTAATGATGCCGAAGTACTGTCCGCCGCCGTCGGGAATCAGTTGGACGATTTTCGCCGACATGCCATCGATCATTCCGGTGCCTGACAAGATCCCGGTAAACGCACCTGAAGCGAAGATCAGGGCGATGACCATCAGGACACTTTCAGAATGGGCCGCGACCCGCGCCTTCTGTTCCGACAAACGCGGGTAGTTGATCAGCAAGGCCAGGGAAAACCCCACCATCATCAACATCGGCAGAGGTGCCAACCCAGTCGCCATGGCGTACATGAGCCCTGCGGTGAGCGCCAGATTTACCCAGAAAAGCTTCGGCCGCTGTGTGTCGGATTGCACGGTCGGCAAGGCGACCTCCCGCGGGGCAACGTCCTGGGTGCCGGGCGTCCAACCCAAGCGGCGCCGCTCCTTGTGGCCGATCCAGAACGCCACGGCGAATGCGTAGGCAAGACCCGCGAACATGGCCGGTACCAATCCCAGGAACATTGGCGCCACATCAAGGTGAAGGGCACTGGCGGCGCGGGCGACTGGCCCCCCCCAGGGAATCAGGTTCACCACGGTATTGGTCAAAAGGAGCATCAACGCCAGGATGAGCGGATTCATCCCCAGACGCAGGTACAGCGGCAGGAAAGCGGTGGTGACAATCAAGACCGTCGTCGCGCCGTCCCCATCGAACGAAATAACGGCAGCCAACAAGGCCGTGCCCAGCACAACTCGAAGCGGATCATTGCCGACATACCGCAAAATCCGCCGCACGGCGGGCTCAAAGAGTCCAGCGTCGAACATGATCGCGAAATACAGGATTGCAAACATCAACATCAGTGCCGTGGGCGCCACTTGCTTGACGCCGCTCATCACCATCCCACCCAGCTCCGGCCCCACCCCACTGGCCAGCCCGAAAGCAACCGGAATGAGGATGAGTGCCGTCACTGCAGAAAGTCGCTTGCTTATGATCAATGCCATAAACGTGGCGACCATTGCGAAACCTAACCAAGCCATGCGTTTCACCTTCTCGTTTTTATTGTTATCGAGTCATCGAAAATCAATGTGAACAACTTCTGCTCACCCGAAATCTATATAGGGGGTGAAAGCCTGTAAATCTTGATTTTTTTCGTCAATATCCGCCGTCAATCGTACTATTTTGGAGAAACGACGCAGGACAGGGTTGAACGAAAACCGCCCTCTTGCAGACATTGACGAAATGACGCTATATCTAATAAACATGTACGTCTTTCAATCAACCTGACCGGACCCACCATGCCAGAACAAGAAGACCTCTATCTTTCGGCAGAAGAGGCGGCAGCCATGCTCGGGATCAGCCTGCCGACGCTGTATGCCTACGTCAGCCGCAAAAATATCCGTTCCCTCAAGATCCCGGGTTCGCCCAAGCGCCGCTATTGGGCCGAAGACATCCAGCGCCTGGTCAAGCGCCCGGCGGGAGAGAAGCAGGTGTCCAGGCGCTCGTCACCGTCGGATAGCGCGATTACGCTGATCACCGATGATGGCCTATTTTATCGGGGCCATGACGTCGTCGAGCTTGCTGACCGCGCAACGGTTGAAGAAGTCGCCGAATTGATCTGGCAAGTGCCGTCGGCGTTCGGCGCGTCGCTGCCCCGTGTACCGAGAGACAGCATCAAGCTGCTGAAGATCTACGAACACATGTCCGCTCCGGAAAAAGCCATCGCGCTTTTCCCACTGGTGCAAAGAGAAAATCCCAAGGCCTTCGACCTTTCCACGGACAGCTACGCGCGCACGGGCGCAGATGTCGTGAGATGGTTTGCCGCCTTGGTGGTGGGAGCGACCGAGCCGAGTGCGCAACCCTTGCACGAGTTCATCGCCCAGGCCTGCGGCGCTCCACCGGAGTACGCCGACCTGATCCGGCGCCTGCTGATCCTCAGTATCGACCACGAGTTGGATCACACCACCCACAGCGTCCGTGTCGCCGCCACGACCGGGGCCACCCCCTACTACGCGGTCATTGCCGGACTTGCCGCAGCCCGGGGTCACAAAATCGCCTATGGCAGAAATGAAGCCGCCAGCCGGATGATCGAGGAAATCTGCTCGGCCGCTGACCCTGCGCGACCTATCTTGCAGCGCTACAGCCAAGACGGACACATTGTCGGCTTCGGCCCCCACGTCCATGCCATCAACGACCCGCGAGCCAGCAATCTCATGGCGGCGTTGACGGCGACGTTCGAGGGCGACAGCGACTTCGCAAAACTGCAGAAAGCATTTTCGGTGGCCTCGGAACTCGTAGCATACCCACCGGAATTCATCCTTCTGGTGAGCTTCATCGGCCAAAAGTTGGGGCTGCATGGACAGGAAATCTCATTGGCGGGCGTCGGTCGCATGATCGGTTGGATAGCCCATGCCAGCGAGCAATACAACCAGCACCATGATTCCCGCGCTCGCGCCCATTATGTAGGGACTTTGCCTAGGGCCACCGAGACTGCCCGCCGTTAAGCCCCCGCTCGGTCGCGCCTTTGGCGGGTACGCTTTGAAGCGACAGACCGGCTACGAGACAGCCATCGCCGAAAACAGCGGCTGGAACTCGGTTTGCCTTTCAAGGCCAGCCACGAACTCCAACACTTCGGCCTGTGCCGATGCGTCGATATGCGGCATCGCCATGCGCCGGAATTTACGTTCGAAATCGTGATCGGTCATCGGCGTTTCGACTGACCCGGGCCCGGTGATCCTCTCGCTCACGATGCGCTCGCCGGAAACCAAGGTCACGCTGACACGATTGGCCAGGTGCCGTGGGAACAGAGCGGTCAACGCCGGGTCCTCGACGACACTGACCTTGTTCATCAAGGCAATCGCCGCAGGGTCGGCAATCTTCTCAGGGCGATAGGAGCCCACCGTGATATCGCCATCGAGCAAAGCCCGGACCACGTTATAAGGCAGGCTGTGATCTGCTGTTTCCCTGGTGCTCGGCAACCATTTCTCGGGGCTATCGGCCAGCACCCGACGGTTGAATTCGGACGTTTCGATCGTAATGGCGGCGATATCCTGTACCCCCTCGATCCGCTTGCGGATGTCCAGCGCCGCCCAGACAGCAGTGTGCAACTCGCCATTGGTGGGGAACGTCTTGGTCAGGGAGCGTCGTATGGCGTAATCACCTGTGGCGGGTGTACCAAAATGATTCGTATCCAGTTCGAACGGTCCCGAAACCAGCTTGAAGAAGCCCATCTCACCTTCAAAGACCGGCGATGGCCCTGTCATGCCATGGCGCGCCAACTGGGCGGCGAAGATGGCATTACGCGCCGCGTTGGCGGCAGAGCAGCCCTTCCAGTCGGACAACGCCCCACTGCGCACCTGACGCATGGCCAAGTGACCACTCACGGCGATGTTGATCGCTTGCTCCGTCTGCGCCACGTTCAGTTTCATCAGGTTGGAGGCCGCAGCTGCCATCGCGACGTTGATGTAATTGACGTGGTCCCAGCCACGCTTGTTCAAGCTTGCCGCATCCTGCAGACGCATCTGGATTTCATAGGCCAGGACGATGGCCGAAATCAGTTCGACGCCGGTTGCGTTTTCGGCTTGCGCCACGGCGAGGCAAGCTGGAATGTTGTCACTGGGATGACCCGGCTCCAGGCCCATATAGCCGTCGTTATAGTCCAGGAAACGAACCATCAGGCCATTGGTGAAGGCCGCGATTTCCGGCGTTGTTTGCAGGTTGGTACCAAATACGCTGGATGATTTCGCGGTATTGGCGGCGGCATAACGCACGGCGGCCTTTACCGGATCAGCCTCATAGGCACCCAGCACGCACGCCAGGCTGTCGATGAAGCGCTGGCGTACGAGGTGGATGATCGCTTCAGGCAAGTGCTGTTTTCTGAATGCGTGGGCATAGCGTGCAAGCCGCATCGCAACGGTCGAGTCCGTCATAACTACCTCGGGTTGAACAGGTGGGTCAGTCCTCGTCCATGAGGCGAACAGGTCAAGGCGCGACGTGGCGCCCACCGTCTCAGTCGATGACTACATCAAGCAAGCGGACGTATTGCTGGCCGGCGTGCATGTCACGCTCGACCATGCCGCCTTGTGGCGTCGCACGGGGATAGGAAATCTTGACCATTTCCAGGTTCGGCACCGTAATGCACTTGACCCGTTCGGGGTCGGTGCCGTAGAGCCTGGCAAATTGCGCCGGGGACAATGCCGCACAATCACAATAACGCTCGAAATTCTCGCGCCCGTTGAAAAACACATCGAACGTAATCCAGAACGGCCCCGCTTGTTTGGATCGAACATGCCGGCAAACATCACGCAACTTAGTCATTGTGCAAGCTCCTTCATCGCTATCGACCTGTCCGACAGCTCAATCCATTCAAGACGGACCAACTCCATGGGATTCTCAAGTTGCACCACGTGATTCAATTTGAACTCATAAATCTGTCCTCTGGGTATATCCGCAGGTGTAAATGCGAATCCGTACGAAGGTAATTCCTTGCCCATGACACTGGGATAATGAAAGAAGTAGGGATTACAGGCGTGAGCAATTGTATTGGCCATGTCCTGAGTGGCGGCAGTCGCTACAAACAACATACCTATTTCAGGCGGCGGTAATGTTCCAGCAGGCGGCGTTACACCGGTGACGCCATTCCACCCATACATACGCAGGGAAATATGAAACTCGCCCAACTCTTCGGCAGGAATAGACTGGCGGGTTCTTGCGTAAAGCGCTTCCAGCAAACGATCGTGAAACCCATCGATATCATTGAGTACATCCGGGTCCTGAATGCCCACCAACATGATCGTTTGATATAAACCGGCGGAGGCCCCTTCCAACTTCATCGTGTAGGGCATTGTTTCCCAGCGCGAACCCTCTACCCGCACGGCTCGTCCATTCAAGTCGGCATATCGCGCCTGGGCAACATCCAGGATGCCGCCGGGCTCTACCAACCGGAATGGATCACTGTTTTCGTAGAGCATATGGGCCGAGACGCTATGGGGCGTGCACTGGTTGTCCTGGCTCAACGGCTCGACTTCGAAGCCGTTCGCATCAACACTCAGCAAGATTCCCGATCCTAGCGTGGGATTTACGGCGCATTGCACGCCGCATTCGCCCGTCTTGCCGGCATGCCAGGACGGGCCCCACGGTGCGCCTTTCCAGATGGGATAACAGGCAATGACGGCGGTATCGGTCGCCCGGCCGGCCAATATGATATCAGCACCGCCGTCCAGGGCGGCGATAAAGGGTTCCACTCCCAGAGCCGCGACAATGTGTTCACAACTGTCCACCGTCGCGTCTTCCAGCTTGCCATGAGGCGGGAGCGGCGTGATACGACCTTCTGCGTTCAGCTTCTTGATGGTGCCCTTGTCTTGCTCGCAATAGATGAGTGCAATCTTCGGTGTCACCCCTAATTCTTTTGCGATTTCCAAGGCAATATCGCGCGTCCACTCCAGATTGAGATTACCGCCCGCCTGTCCTGCGGTACCCACAATGATCGGCACACCGGATCGTGACTGCGCTTTCATCAATATCGTCAGGTCACGTTTTACCGCGCCTCGGTTGTTCTTGGATTTGCCCAGTGCAAGATAGGCCGCGCCGCTGTCCGTTGAACCTGCATCCGTGGCGATTACTTGCGCACCCGCCGCCAACCCATAAGCGATTTCGTCTTCTCGAACACCCGCCCCTAATGAACCACAGGGCACGATCACTTTTACGCAACCTTCAAATAACTGCGCCATGACAACCTCTTCTAGAGTACTCAGTGCGCCAATCATAAAGACTCAAATTACGCTGACAAGTGGACAGAATTTATCCATATATCTTTAACCAATGACACTACAAATCGGCCATTCCAGGCCATATCCAATCAATATCGTGCCAAGGCTCCGGCGTTAATTTTCATTTCCAGGCGGGCGTGCTAAAAGCTTGTCTCCGGAATATGCTCGATAAGCATTTACAGGCAACGGGTTGCATGAACTTTTAGCGCATCATTGCAAACTGACTCCGATAACATGATTGGAATAATCCAGGCCATGAGACGCAAACCTACCCATCGAGAACAATCCTTGCTGCCTGAGGACCTGCGCGTGTTCCTCACCGTCATCCGCAAAAACGGCTTTGGTAATGCCGCCGAGGCGCTGGGATTTTCGCCAGCGTATGTCAGCAAGCGAATCTCCGTCCTTGAGGCCGCGTTGGGCGCGAAGCTGTTGCACCGCACAACCCGACGTGTCGCATTGACCGACGACGGCGAACGTGTCCGCGTCTTCGCGACTCGACTGCTGGGGGATATGGATGACTTCATCAGCGAGCTGACCGACGCCCGCCAGCAATTGCAGGGAAGCCTGCATATTTGCAGCTCTTTCGGTTTTGGCCGCAACCATGTCGCGCCCGCGGTCGCCGCGCTTTCGCAGCGGTACCCTCGACTGGAGATTCGCCTGGACGTGTTTGATCGCATGGTCGATATCGTCAATGAAGGCTTCGATCTCGAAATCAGGGTGGGCTACGACCTCCCCCAACACCTTTTGGGAAAGAAACTCGTGAGTAACCGCAGGGTGCTCTGTGCAACCCCTGGGTACCTGGAAAAGCATGGCGTCCCGACGTCCCTGGATGATCTGGCCCGGCATGATTGCCTGGTGCTCAAGGAGCGTAACAACGCGTTTGGCATCTGGAATCTGACGAAAGACGGCATTGAAGAGTCGATCCGCGTCAGTGGTCCGCTTTCATCGAACAACGGCGAGATTGTGTTGCGTTGGGCGCTGAGTGGCGTAGGCATCATCCTGCGCTCCTTGTGGGACGTGAAGCCCCTGCTTGAAAGCGGACATCTGGTCCACGTGCTGCCTGACTATGCCCAGAGCGCCGATGTCTGGGCCATCTACCCGACGCGGGTCAGCCAGTCAGCCAAGCTAAGGGCCTGCATCGAGTTCTTCGAGGCGCATTTCAAAATGCTCTCCCTCGCTTGAGCGCTCGATGGCCGCGGTCGGCAAGCGCTTCTGTGGACTCAGTTCAACCACGGGGTTTCTGAGTAGTGTCGCGCTTCAAAATCACGAATCTGCGCGGCTCGCTGCAAGGTGGCGCCGATAGCGTCCAGCCCCGATAACAACGATTGCTTGCGCAGCGCGTCGAGGGTGAACTCGATGATCGAACCCTCACTTAGCCAAATCCGCTGATTCGGCAGATCGACGCTAATCGTCGCGGTGGCCCCATTGTTCACGACGCGAACCAACCTCTGTAGCTGCGCTTCGCAAAGCTGTATGACGAGCACGCCGTTGCGCTGACAGTTGTCGTAGAAAATGCCGGCAAAGCTGGTTCCGATCAGTGCACGAATCCCCCATTGCTTGAGTCCCCATACCGCGTGCTCACGGCTGGAACCACAACCAAAGTTCGACCCTGTCACCAGGAAACTGGCCCCGCTCCATGCCGGTTGATTGAGGATGAAGTCGGGATTTGGCTCGCCAGACTCAAGGAAACGCAGGTCGAAGAACACCCCTCTATCCAGACCGCTCCGATCGATCCCCTTAAGAAACTGCTTGGGCATGATGAGGTCGGTATCGATGTTAGGCGCGAGCAATGGCGCGGCTTTCCCAGTCACGATCTCAAAAGGTTCCATGGTTCAAGCCTCCTCGGCCAACAGGCGTACGTCCGTCAGGCGGCCACGGATGGCCGCAGCGGCAACCATCGCCGGGCTCATGAGGTGGGTCCGTGCGCCCGCCCCCTGACGACCTTCAAAATTTCGATTGGTGCTGGATGCGCAACGATCACCCGGGGCGAGTACGTCATCGTTCATGGCCAGGCACATTGAGCATCCGGATTGGCGCCATTCAAAACCGGCATCGAGGAAGATCCTGGCCAGGCCTTCCTCCTCCGCCTGGGCACGCACCAACGTTGATCCGGGGACGATCATCGCCCGCACCGTCGAGGCGACTTTCCTGCCTTTCACCACCCGTGCGACATCACGCAAATCTTCGATGCGCGCGTTGGTGCAGGAACCAATGAAGGCATGGCTGATCTGCACGTCGCTCAACGCCATGCCGGCTTCCAGCCCCATGTAGGTCAAGGCGCGCTGCATGCTTTGGCGCAAGATCGGATCGTCGACGGACGTCGGATCTGGAACACTGCCACCAACAAACGATGCCTGGTCCGGGCTGGTTCCCCAGGTCACCATAGGTTCCAGAGCATCCACATCCAACAGGATTTCGCGGTCGAACACCGCGCCTTCGTCGGTGAACAGCTCGCGCCACTTTCTTTCAGCAACTTTCCAATATTCGCCTTGGGGGGCTCGGGGTTTGGATTTGACGTAGGCAAACACTTTTTCATCGGGCGCCATGAATGCACCCCGTGCGCCGGCCTCCACAGCCATGTTGCAGATGGTCATCCGCGCCTCAACGCTCAACGCGTTGATGACAGGACCGGCGAATTCAATGGCGTAGCCGGTCGCTCCCGACGCGCCGATCTTTTCGATCAAGGCCATGATGATGTCCTTTGCGGTAACACCCATGCCCAGTTTGCCAGTGACCGTGACACGCATGGTTTTCAGACGCTTGTAGACCAGCGTCTGGGTCGCCAGGAGATGCTCGATTTCGGAGGTACCAATACCAAAACCAAGCGCCCCCAGGGCCCCGTAGGTCGTGGTGTGACTGTCGCCCGCGGCCACCACCATACCCGGCAGGATGAAACCCTGCTCCGGCGCGACCACATGTTCGATCCCCTGACGCTTGTCCAGCAAATCCAAAAGCTCGATACCGAAGTCCCGGCAGTTCTCTTCGAAGTACGAGACCTGCAAGGCCCCATCGGCATCGGGCATGGCCGCAATACGGTTCGCACTGGTCGGGTTGACATGGTCGACGACCGCCAGCGTCGCGCGAGGACGCCAGACACCCCGCTTCGCTTCGCGAAGCCCGCTGAAAGCTTGGGGACTGGTGTATTCGTTGGCCACCTGGCGGTCGATGTAGAGCAATACATGCCCCTGATCGTCCAGAGTAGCGACGGTGTGACTATCGATGTGTTTCTGGTAGAGAGTACGAGGGCTGTTCATTACGATGCGCTCTGTTGTGCCGGGTCACGGATGCACGAAGGATATTCTCAATGAAAAGCCCATCAATAGCCTTCAGGCGATGGCATGGAACACGATTGGTGAACAATCAGTGCGCCTTGGGGCTCCTCCAGTGCGCAAGCCAACTCGACCGGCGCCTCTTCAGCGACGTGATGACCATTGTCAATGCCTGCGCCGGTGACTTTCTGTTCTGCTCACTGCCTTGATGAGACATGACAACAGGACCTAGGATCGCAAAAGCAAGAACAGACATGATGAGGAGAATCAGCCCCATGAGCCCGAACCTTGCCGATTTTTATAGCGACTACATCGCCTGCCTGAATGCACAGGACTGGGAAAACCTGGGCCATCTTGTGCACCCGGATGTGGTTCACAACGCGAAACCATTAGGGTTGCACGGCTATCGAAGCATGCTGGAAGCGGATTATCGGGCCATTCCCGACTTGCGCTTCGCCATTGAATTTCTGGTGATCGACCCACCTAAATTGGCGGCTCGCCTGGCGTTCAATTGCACGCCGATTGGGGAATTCCTGGGCCTGGCGGTGAATGGGACACGCATCTCCTTCGCCGAAAACGTCTTCTACGCGTTCGAGGACGGCAGGATCCGCGAGGTCTGGTCGGTCATCGATAAGACTGCGATCGAAGCTCAGCTCCGATCAGCGTAGCGGATGTCCCCACTCCGACGAGCCCGCTCCAACGATGGCATGCAGATTGCTCCCATCCCAAAAGAGGCACTGGTCCGCCTCCACTTGAGCAGAAACGACTCACAAGGGGTACATGCCATGCACAGCGTGTTTTATGCGACAGGCCAGCTAACGAGACTCCGCTTGAAGCCTTTTGATCCCAGGGCCAAGCCCATTGAAACGAAGCCTTCACTTGGACTCAAAGCAAAAATGCTCAGCGGAATTTTGCTATTGGCGTTAAGTACTTGTTGCACGTTGTGGTTGATCGGCAACTACGCATGAACCAAAAAGGCACGGCCATGACAGTATGCACTTATCACGGCCGCGCCTCGATGAAGTGTCCTATTGAGTATCGACCTATTGGCCGTTCCTGATCATGTCGGCCGCTCTTTCGCCAATCATGATGCACACCGAATTAGGGTTCCCTGAGATCAATGTGGGCATGATTGACGCATCCGCTACCCGCAGCCCTTCAATGCCATGCACCTTGAGATCTGGAGCGACAACGGATTGTTCATCCACCCCCATGCGGCAGGTCCCGGAAGGATGCAGCGCTGCATGGGCCTCTTCCTGGCAGAATTTCTTCATCGCTTCTCGAGACTTCACAGCCTCGTCCGGAACATGACGCCTTGCAAGGTAGGGCTTGAAAGCGGCTTGGGACATGATCTCTTCACCCACCAGGCAACCATCAACCAGGCTGTCAATGTCATAGGGGTCAGAAAAATAGTTGGGCACGATGCGTGGGGGCGCCAGTGGATCCGCTGAAAACAGTTCGACGTACCCTCTGGACCTGGGACGGATCTGGCCCAGGTTCAAGGTACAACCATTGCCCCCTGGAACAGAATCCACCCCCTCTTCGATGCCCGCGCCGACGACCATGAAGTATTGGATGTCTGGGTTGATTGCCGCTTTGTCTGCCCACCAGAAAGCGCCGCCTTCAATCAAGTTGGAGGCCGCTGGGCCTTGCCTGAACAGGGCGTACTGCAAGCCCGCCATCATTTTCCAATGCCACTTTTTGTACTTGTCGTAGCTGTGGGGTCCTGTCAGTTCATAGACGAGCGACACTTCGATATGGTCCTGAAGGTTCTGACCCACGCCGGGCAAATCTTTGACGACCTTGATGCCATGTTTGCCAAGCTGCGCGGCAGGACCGATACCTGACAACATCAATAATCGGGGCGAGTTGATGGCGCCAGCCGATAACACGATCTCTTTTTCGGCGTGCAGGGTGTGGCTCACGTCATTCTCGATGTATTCAACGCCAATGGCTTTGTTGCCCTCGGTCAGAATCCGGATGACGCGACAACCGGTCTTCACCTGCAGGTTTTTGCGTGACTTGGCAGGGGCCAGATAGGCCACTGCCGCACTGCTTCGAAAACCGTTTTTGGCGGTGATTTGATAAAGTCCACAGCCCTCTGGTTTGCCGGAGTTGAAATCCTCGTTGTACGGCAGCCCGTATTGCTGGCAAGCGCGCAGCCACACTTTGGTCAGCGGGTGGATGTTGATGGGGTCGGAAACACCCAGTGGTCCGCCGACACCATGGACGTCGTTACAAAAGCGTTCGTTATCCTCGGCTTTTTTGAAGTACGGCAATACGTCTTCATAAGACCATCCTGCGGCCCCCTGCTCGACCCAGCCGTCGTAATCGGCGGGGACGCCGCGTATGTAAATCATCGCATTGACCGAACTCCCGCCTCCCAACACGCTGGCTTGGACCATGGTCGGTGTTTCGACACGGCGTTGCTCTTCGGTGGGCTCCCACGCGTACCGCTTGAGCAGCGGACCTTGCGCGGTTTTGTAGTAGGCCCCGGGAATATGAATGTAGGGGTTGCGGTCGCGTGGCCCTTCTTCGAAAAGAACCACTGACGCACAGGCATCTTCACTGAGTCGCGATGCCACTGTGCAGCCTGTCGAACCACCTCCGATTACGATGAAATCCACCATGACGACTTAAGACCTTTAAGAGGGTGCACATTGAAAAAGAGGAGTTTTGGATTCGAATGAGCAGCGCATTACAGCCCAACGAGTCGGGTCAGAAGCGTCTTCAAATCTTTCGCGACCTCATAACTGTTTTGCTGCTGCTGTTTTTTGCAGAACAGCTCACAGCTCCACCATCCTTCGTAACCGGTAGCCCTCACTGCGGACGTCCACTCAAGCAGATTCAATATGCCGCTGCCCGTCGGCACATCCCGCAGTACTTCTTCGTTGGGGATCCTCCCTTCGAACGGCAGCGAGTCGCATACGTGCACGCCATAAATGAGGTCTTTGTTCAAACGCGCGATGTCTTGCGGCTTAACGTCGGACGTAAAGCAATGCCAGTAATCGATCACCATTTTGACGTTGTCGCGTTCGGTGAGATCAATCAGCCGCAGTTGATGGTCCAGCGTATTCAGTGGCGTCCAGGACAACGCTTCGAGATAAAGAAGCACGCCATACTGCTTGGCCAGATCAGCCAGTACTGCAAGATTTCTGGCGGTCAACGCACACTGTTCGGCCTCGTCCAAACCCAATAGGCCGGTGTAGTGAGTGCTCCTGCCATGCTGCTGGTAATCGATCACCGCCTGGACATTGATAGGCCCGGTGAGCACTTGAACGCCTTTGGCTCCGACCCAGTTGGCCAACTGGAAAAGCCGTTCCGCTTCCTTCAGCAGATCATCGCGCTCGGCGCCCTGGCGTTCGATGTCCCTCAGGTAACCGATCCCTGTGACAGGCATACCCTTGAGCAACGCTTTGAGTTCCAGCTCGGAATAACCAGCCGCTAAATACGCTTCCAGTTTGCCGCCATAGATCTCCAATGCATCGAAACCCACCGTTGTCGCAATGTCGATGTCCATCGCCAACGTCGAGTGTTTTGCGACTGTGGAGTGCAAGGCCAAGATGTTTTTTTGAGTATTCATGGGAGCTCCAGGCGTTACGAACCAAAACTTGCCAGGCGATTGGCCAATGCTGAGACGGCCAGCGCAGCGGCATCCAGGCGTTCCTGCGCCAAGGTGCCCGCAGCTACAGCAGCTACAATCGCGCCAACGATCTGCGGAATCTCGGGCACCGCCTTCGCGGAAAGCAACAACAGATCCGCCCCGGCATTCAGCGCCGCCACCGTGACCTCGCCCAGGGATGAGTTGCCGATCGTGGAGCGATGGTCCAGATCGATGGTCATGACCAACCCGTTGAACCCCAACTCATGTCGCAGCAGGCCGATCAACCCAGGCGAAACGGAGGCCGCAGCGGGTGGTTCGCAGGCCGTGAAAATGGCCGGCCCCATCATCACCGCGTCCGCGCCTGCGTTCACCCCGGCTTGAAACGCAGGCCAATAGCCGCGCAGCTGGTCCAGCGACTCGGTCACCACCGCCTCCTCGATCGACGGTTGGCACAGCAACACGGGATGTCCGGGGAAGTGCTTCAGTGTGCTGGCCATCCCGGCACGCCGCACACCACGCACATAGGCGCCCACCATGGCCGCGGCCCGGCCTACGTCATCGGAGAGCGTTCGCCCCTGTAGCCACACATTGGTGCCAGCCAGCACGTCGGCGGTCGGCGACAGCAGCAAATTCACACCGGCCTTTCGGACTGCCGTTGCAACGTGGAAACAGGCCTCTTCAAGCTCAGCCACATCCATGGCCCTGGCCCGTTCGGGTTCGGGAAGCGCAGGCGCGATGCCCTGTAGACGGTGGACGGCAGAAATATCAGCATCTGCCGCCAACAGTAGCGGCCCACCCAACTCGATTGCCGCATCGGTAAACCCTTGCCATTTTTCCAGCGTCTCCGAGGCCAGGCGGCTCGCGCTCATTTTTCCGCTGACATATTCCTGCGCGGTCTCGCCAAACAGCAGGCTGCGCCCGCCGCTGCCCAGGAATTTGCGCACGTCGTCGTTCATTTCCAGATCGAGCAGGACCGGAAACAGGACGCTGTAGGCCTTGCTTTCAATCGAGCTCATGGTCAACCCCGCGTTGAGTTGTAGGGGTGTTATGGGCCGCAGCCAGCTCACGAACCTTCGAGGCCGCGTCGAGCAGAACCTGGCGGTCGAGCACTCCGTCGTGGACAGCCGCCACAATGGCTTCAGCAATAGCATCGAGGCCCGACTCACTGGACACGAGTAACAGGTGCGCGCCGGCCGCCAGCGAAGCCACAGCGGTGTCCGTGATCGAGTTGCTCCTGAGGATGGACACCGCATCCAGGTCATCTGAAATGATCAAGCCATCGAATCCGAGGGTGTCACGCAAAACTCCGATGACCTTGGATGAGGTCGATGCGCAATGATCAGGGTCTATCGCCGGAAAAACGGCAGGCCCTGGCATCACCGCTAGCACGCCGGTGGCGATGACATCCTTGAATACATCAAGGTTGTCGTGAAGCAATTCCAGTGGCCCGGGCACAGTGGCTTCAGCGATGGCCGGATCAGCCTCGGTGACGTAGTGACCGGGAAAGTGTTTGGCGGTAGCGATGACGCCCGCGCGCTGCACCCCGCGGATAAAGGCGCAGGACACCCGGCTCACTTCAACGGGGTCGGCGCCCAGATGTCGGTTGTGCAGCCATGGGTTGGCGCCGGTGACGACATCGACGATCGGTGCCAGGAACAGATTAACGCCCAGGCCGCGCGCCACGCAGGCCATCTCGAAGCAGCGCTGTTCGATGTCCTGTGTACCCAGATCCTTGAGCTGTTCCCTGGATGCGACTGTCGGGACCAATTGGTGGAGACGTTCGATACCGCCGAGCTCCTGATCCACTGCGATCAGCACCGGTGCACCGGCCAATGTCGTCGCTTCTCGAGCGATATTGACAAAATCAGCCTGGGACTCGGTGCTCTTTCGTGCCGGGCTCATGTCTCGACCGACATACTCATCCCGGGTTTCCCCCAGCAAAATAGACACACCACCTCGGCTCAGATGACGCCGAACATTGTCGTCCAGGCTCAAATCACCGAACGCTGGAAGCAGTACTGAATATGCAGCTCTATGCAGTTCGCTAGACATTGCTTTTCCTCAACACCGTTATTCTGAGCACCAAAGCCCAACTTCATTGACGCGTGGCGGAGTGCCACGCATGAGACCGATCAAAGTCGAGCACGCTCGATACAGCTCGAAGACTTCAATGGATGGTACTCATCGGGCATTGCCGGGTATCAGCAATGGCAAATGCACCGAGGCGAGTATCGATGGCGAGGGTTTGTTTCTCCATTTCGCACTACAACAAAACCTGACGCAGACCGAAGCAACTCACCGGAAAAGTGTCAATTTGGCGAAGATCATTAGCGTCTCGCGCAAACTTTCGCCCCCGGTGTTACTCCGCAGAAATCAATGTGTTACTGCCTGGGGCCGAGAGTAACTTGGACGTTTCCCGGCCAGTTAGCCAAGGTCTGCAGAAGCGACGTGTTTTCAAGAGCGACGATGACTGTCGAACAAGCCCTGGTACCGCTTACAATCTGACGCAACAGCAATGCTTGATACTTGTAACTGAATGCCCACGTAACGGCATGAAACATGCTTGAGCCTTTCAAAAGATATTCAAGTGATTGAGTTTAAGCAGGTTATTGCAGGGTTAACCCATAACCACTGATAACCGCTATAACCACCACCTTATTCGAACTGACCAGATCGAGACCACGATGCCCAGCCGAGGAGACACGCCCCCCATGTCTTTAACTGCCGCCACCTCGCACCCCGAGCGCCAGCAGGTTCGTAGCGACTTACAGGCAAACGTGCAAAAAAATCTCAGCACATTGGTGGAGTCCTGCCGGTCGGTCGCGGACATGTGTCGCAAGGTCGATGTCAATCGCCAGCAGTTCAACAAGTACCTGGTGGGCCAGCACGTCCCTTCCCAAAAGATTCTTCAGAAGATCGGCCGTTACTTCATGATGGAAGCCGAAGATCTTTTCCGGCCACCTGCGGAGTTCAAGAAACTTTACGAGGGGTATGAAAACGAACTGCCGACGGCCTTGCGTGCCTCGGCGCAATTCAATCATTTCCTGCCATTGGCAAAACAATCCGCCGACTTGCTTGAAGACTATCTGGGCGTCTATTACCGCTACCACAACTCTTCGATCTACAAGGGAAGAATCCTGCGTTCAGTCACGTGCCTGTATCGCGCCGACTCCATGGTCCAGTACGTCACGGTAGAACGCTTCCCCTTGCTCGATGGCAGCGGAAAGATCGGCTACTCGTTCACCTATCATGGTTTTTGCCTGCTTCTCGGCGACCGCCTGTTCCTGGTGGACTTCGAAGGCAAGCAGCGTAACGAGATGACGTTTTCCATTCTGACGCCGCAGCATCGCCGACCGATCCGGTTCCTCTTCGGCCTGGTCACCGGGGTGGCGTCATCCTCATTCCGCCAACCCTTCTCCACTCGCATGGCACTGGGGCTCGTGGACAAGGGCAAGATCCGCAAGCACCACTTGCGCAATGCAACCGTCGTGTTGCCCAGCGATCAGTCACTGCCGCTGGAAGTGCGCGAATACATGACCGGTGACAACGCGACTATCGTGTGGGGCGGCCAGGACTGAGGCGGCGGGACAACCGCCTCGTCAATAGTCAGACCTGACGAGGCTGCCCGTCGAGGGTCCTGGGTGCTTCCGCAGCATCAGCTTGATGCAAGGGCGCCGGCGTGGGCTCTTCATCGTCATTCATGGCTTTGCGAAACCCCTTGATCGACTCGCCAACATCGGCCCCCAGGTTTTTCAGTTTTTTAGTGCCGAAGACCAGCACAACCACCACCAAAATGACGATCCAGTGCTTCCAGTCCAAAATACCCATCGCGTGATCCCTCTTCAGAAGTTTTGATGTGAGGCCGTCCTGCAACAGGTCAGCCATGGTTCCCGCAGACGTCGTTATTCGCAGGAGAATCCCGTGCAATCATCACCTCCACCAACGACGGCCCCTTGCTATTGAGCGCCCTGGTAAACGTCGAATCGAGTTGCGAGGCGTGCTCCACCCGCCAGGCATCAAGGCCAAAATTCCTGGCAATACCGGCGAAGTCGGGCGAATAAGGTTTGCCATCCGGCAGGTTGAACTCACCGGTACGGTGCTGCTCCAGCGCAGGGGTTTGCATGTCGCCCACTGTCACCCCGCCACTGTTGTTGAACACCAGGAATACCACGGGAATGCTGTGCATCACGCACACGGCCATTTCCTGCATCGACTGCAAGAAATCGCCACCGCCCACGGCGCACACCACCTGGCGCGCCGGCATGGCGAGCTTCGCGCCAATCGCCGCGGGCACCGCCCAACCCTGCGCGCCGACATTGGCGGCGCACAGGCGGGTGCCCGAATGGTAGAGGGGAAACACCTGGCGGGCGATGGCCTGAAGGGGCCCGACGCCCACCACCAGGATGGCTTCCTTCTCCAGGATCGAGCGCAACGCAGCCAAAGGCCTGTGGACCGTCAAGGGCGAGACGTCACTGGCGCTGTCGTCGAGCCCGCCCGCCGCCGCCCCCTGAGGCAAAGCGACTATGTTCAGCCGTGAACCTACCCGCGGTACTTCGCTGTTGGCGCGCAAGGTGGCGGGTGCCAGGCTGACGTCAATCGAAACGTCCTGGACGGCCGCCGGAATATTCAGACTAGCCGGACCTACGCGTCCACTGAACATCGTATCGAAGGACTTACGCAGGGCCTGCGGCAACTGTTCGATCTGCGAGACCCGCCGGTGTTCTTTCGTGACGCCGCCGGAGGCGGTTACCAGCCTGTCATCATCGCACTTAGCGTCATCTGCGCTGATGACCAGCATGGCTGATGATTGCGCCGACGCATCGGCGATTGCACCCAGCGCCGTCGAAATACCCAGCGGGCCCGCCAGCAAAACAGCCATCGGCCGACCGCAGGCGCGAAAATATCCGTCGGCAAGATGAACACCGCTTGGCTCCAGCATGACTTGAATGAAAGGGACATCCGTGCCGGCTGTCAGCAGCGCTTCTACCAGGGACCATGAGCCGTCACCCGGTATGCCGGCCACATAGTCGACACCATTCGCTTTCAGCGCTTTCGCAACAATCTGCCCACCCGTGAGTTTCACAAGACACTCCAATCAATCAAGCGCAGGCGTGAAGGGCGAATGCACCTCCGCCCTTTTCAGGATCGCCACGGGAGTATTCGCCCACACCTGGCACCGCTCAATTTCGCACCGAGGGCAAAAGAGACGCACGTTGACGCAGATGCCCCGCATCCCTCGCCTGCTCAAGAAGCACACGTGTCATGGCGCGTCAGCTGCGCCGATTAGGTCACTTCGATGCGTCATAGTGCGTCGCTTTTATAGGCGCTGCGAAATTGAGTGCCCTGCCTGCCAGGCCAATACTCGATCCATGAAAACAACAAGCCGAGCCTATCAAGCGCTGGGCGCGCCGCTTCAAGCCTTTACCTGCAACTTTCAGTAAAGCGGCGCCGCCCAGCCAAGGAAGAGTCAATCGGACCAGTGGAGACCCAGTGCGCGATGTTCTCAACGGGCATGTCAGCACCGCCAACCTCCCCAGCTCATGGAAACAATGCTGGCCATAACACTGCCGATCTACAGGACTGCATACAAAAGGATCTGCCCGGGGAACCAGCCGGGCCAGAGCCATTGCAAGTCGCCCAATCGTTTTCACAAAAACCACCCAGGCAGGAACTCGAAATGAAAAAAGACACAAACACGGGTTATGGACTCACCGGCATTGATCTGGATTCGATCAGCTTGAAGCGCCGCACACTTTTGCTAGGGGCTGCCGCCTCCGCCGCCGGGTTGTACATGGGCTCGTTCATGCCCAGCGCATTTGCTGCCGCGGGTGGGCACCTGGAAATCCTTGGCTGGGAAGGTGAAACCGGTGACGCCGAACTGGCCGAATGGCGCAAGCAGCGTGGCATTACCGTCCGTTCCAGCTATGCCAGCAACCAGGACGACATTACGGCCCGCTTGGCCGGCTCCGATCCCGTGCAGCTTGACTTGACCATGTACGCGTTGGGCTACGAGACCATCTATCAGGAAATGGGGTTGCTCAAGGAGATCGACACCTCGAGGATCCCCAACTACTCAGCGGAAAATATCCTCCCGCTGTTCTACAAAGGCAGCCGCTGGTACTGGGATGGCAAGCAATGGGGCGTGCCCCTGCTGTGGGGCATGAACACCATCATCTACAACCCGAAAGCGGTCAAGAAACCTGCTGAATACAAAGATCTGCTCGACCCGAAATTGAAGGGCAAGCTGACCTTCGTCGATGACGGGACATCGAATTGGTCGCTCATCGCGATCATTGCCGGCTATGGCGACAAATTTCCCAACCTGACGCGCGCCGAGTTCGACGACGCGTTCGAGAAACTCAAGCCGTACCGTGATCAATGCCGGGTTTTTGCCGCTTCTTCGGGGGACGCGGTTTCTCTGCTGGTGTCAGGCGAAGTGGATGCGGTGTTCTCAGCGTCAGCCAACACGCCGAGCGAGACCAAAAAGCGTGGCGTGGAAACCGCTTTGTCGGTCCCCAAAGAAGGCGCGGCCCTTTGGTGCGATGCGCTGTTCATCCCGAAAACGGCCAAGGATATACCGCTGGCACTGGAGTTCATCGACAAGACGCTCGAAGCGCAAACCCAGGCCAAAATGGCGACCACCATGTTCTCCGGCGTGGTCAACACGAAAGCCGTGCCACTGCTTCCGACAGACCTTCGAAACACCTTTGACTACGCGAATCTGGACAGTTTTTTCGAGAAGTCGAAACTCTACGGCCAGCCACCTCTGAGCTCCGATAAGTATGTGACGTATGCCGAATGGATCGATCAGTGGGCGAATTTCAAAGGCTCGTTCTAGGGCTGGGATCAATTCGTCCGACTCGTAGACCTGCTTGAACGGACGCTTACCCGAAGTGCGTGTTTGCGAACACGCTCTTCTCTGTTCGATGGCGCTTCGTGGCCTGTCGACGCCGTTCGCAAGGTTCAGAAGAGCACTCGTCTAGCGTGTATGCGCTCGCCAGGACGCTCTCGTTATCGAAACAAAAAGCAAAGGCACAATCATCATGAACGTAGTCAACAACAGCGAGCCCATCCTTCTCGATGCCAGGGATTCGAAGGCGGGTAAGCCGGTGAAAATCGACAAGAAAATCCTGGGTGGGTACTTGCTCGCATCACCCCCGATGTTCTTCCTGGTGGTGTTCTTCCTGATTCCTTCGGCGCTGCTGCTCGTCGCGAGTTTCTGGACCGCCAGACCCTTCAGCATGGAGCCTGCCGCAACGCTGGCCAACTATGCAAAAGCCCTCAGTGCCAATGGGTTCTACGATTCGTTGTGGATCGCCCTGCAAAACGGTTTCTGGACCGCGGTGCTGTCAACGGTCATCAGCGCCCCGGTCGCCTATTACATTGTTTATCGGACGCGCTCCAACGCCGTGCTGTACCTGGCCCTGATCTCGTGGTTCTCCAGCTATCTGGTGCGGGTCTACGCATGGCGCTCGATCCTGGGCACCAACGGCGTGATCAATTCCACGCTGCTGCACCTCGGGCTGGTCGATACGCCCCTGGACTGGCTGGTGTTCAGCAAGTTTTCGGTGGTCTTGACCCTGGTCCACATCATGCTGCCCTTCACCCTTCTGCTGCTGGTATCGGGCTTGCGCGATATCAAGAAGGATTACCTGGAAGCCGCCGCGGACCTGGGCGCCAGCGGTAACACCATTCTGTGGCGAGTGATCATGCCGATGGCGCACAAGAGCATCGTCAGCTCGTTCATGTTCACCTTCGTCCTCGCTGCCAGTGATTACGTCACCCCCCAGATGCTGGGCGGCAGGGACGCCATGACCACCGGCCTGGTGATCGCCAACCAGTTCCGTTCGGTCGGCAACTGGCCGCTGGGAGCGGCGATGGCGTACCTGCTGCTGGTGGTCTTCATGTTGGTGTATGGGCTGCTGCTGGGCGTGTTGCGAGCCGCCAACCTGGCGCCGGGCAAACGCTACCACGACTGAACACCGCCAATAAAAATGCAAGGTGACCGCCATGATCAGACTATTCACTTACGTTTACATGCTTTTCCTCTACGCGCCCATCGCGATCATCGCGTTGTTCAGCTTTCATTCGTCAGCCTCGCTGTCGTTCCCGTTCGAAGGCTTCTCCACCCAATGGTATGAGGCGCTGTTCAGCAGTTCGGACTTCATGACCGCCTTGACCAATAGCGCGATCGTCGCCGCGGGTTCGGCCATGCTCACCACGCTGCTGGGCACGTTCTCAGCACTGGCGTTGATGCGCATGAAAGGTCGGGTCAAGTCTGCCTTTGCCTTCATGAACTTCGCCCCAATCGCCCTCCCCGGTCTGTTCCTGGGGATCGCGCTGGTGATTTTCTTCTCGTTGATCGGCTTGCCCCGCTCGCTGCTGACCGTCGTGATCGGCCATACGCTGTTCACTTTCCCGTTCTTCGTCGAGTCCGTGCGTTCACGCCTGGAGTACTTCGATCTGTCGTTCGAGGAAGCGGCGCGAGACCTGGGCGCCAGCCCACTCAAGGCGTTCTGGCTGGTGACGCTGCCCATCATCGGGCCGACCATTGCGGGCGCCGCGATCCTCGCGGTCGCGCTTTCGATGGACGAATTCCTGATCACCGTTTTCGTCACCGGCAGCGATACCACGCTGCCACTCATGATTCTTTCGATGATGCGTCGCGCCGTCAGCCCCACTATCAATGCCGCCTCGGTATTCATGCTGGTCGTGACCATCGCCATCATCGTCACCGCCGGCCTGGTCATGACCCTGCGCCGTCGTCGTCTCGAACTTGAACGTGCTGAAACTGCAGAGTAATCGCCATGACCAATAGCATTGAACTGACCGGAATCTCCAAGAGCTACGGCAACCTGACCGCCCTCGGCAAAGTCGACCTGACCGTAAAACGCAACGAAATCCTCACTTTGTTGGGCCCAAGCGGCTGCGGCAAGACCACACTGATGCGCATTATCGCGGGCTTCGAAGAACCCACCACCGGCAAAGTCGTGATCGATGGCAAGGACTCCACGTCCCTGGCGCCTGAACACCGCCCCGTCAACATGGTGTTCCAGAAGTACGCGCTGTTTCCTCACCTTGATGTTTTCGACAACGTGGCTTTCGGGCTGCGCCTGAAGAAAAAACCCAAGGATGAAATCAAGCGTGAAGTGACCAAGGCACTCGAACTGGTTCAACTGGAAGGTTTCAAGAATCGCTGGATCTCCGAGCTCAGTGGCGGCCAGGCACAACGTGTCGCGCTGGCCCGGGCATTGGTGAACCGTCCCGCCGTGTTGCTGCTCGACGAGCCGTTGGCGGCACTGGACTTGAAGATTCGCCACCACATGCTTAACGAGATCAAGCGAATCCACGAGGAGACATCGACCACCTTCGTGTATGTGACCCACGACCAGGACGAGGCGATGATCCTGTCCGACCGCGTCGTGCTGCTGAACAAGGGCGGCATCGAGCAGATCGGTGGGCCACAAGAGATGTATTGGTCGCCGCGCACGTTGTTCGCCGCGAAGTTTTTCGGTGACACCAACATCGTCGCCGGCACCTACGGGTTGGGCGACACCCGCAGCGGCTATGTCGATCTACCCTTCGGTCGCTACGCTCACGCGGCCGGCAACAGCCTGGGGGCCGGGCCGGTCAATGTGTCGATCCGTCCCGAAACCATCGGCCTTGAAGCCGCTCAAGGCACGCCGTTGGCCGACGGGGCATTCGCCGGAAAAGTCAAAGACACATCGTTCATCGGTAACCGCGTCATTTACCGCGTGGCGGTGGCCGGCGGCACCCTGGACCTCAAGTGCCAACAACTGCCTACCCCGGGCAGCCATGCCCTGCCACCCGGAGCCGAGGTCGCGCTCACCTGCAAACCAGACAGCTTCGTGGTGATTCCAGCCTGATGGGCGATGGAGCGGGAACAACCACCGCTGCCAACTCAGCACCGGGTTCAACCGTAACGTCGACGCCGGATCATGCGCTTTTGAACAAGCCCATGATCCGGCGTTTTTTTTGATCAGCAATCGCAGCGCCTTTCAGTTTCCCTAGACCTTGAAGTTATTCATCAGCCTCTGTTGCTGGTTCGCAAGATCGTTCAAGGAGTGGCTGATCCGGGCCGATCGATCAGCCTGCCCCACCAACTCACCCGTTACATCCCTGATGGCCGAAACGTTACGGTTCACCTCTTCGGACACTGCGCTCTGCTCTTCGGCCGCACTGGCAATTTGCAGGTTCATGCCCGTCATGATCTCGATGCTTTGGCTGACATTGGCCAACGCGTCGACAGCCTCCAGGGCTTGCTCGGCACTGGCATTGGCCTGGCGATGCTGGCTCTGCATGGCATTCACCACCTCGCGTGTGCCGCCCTGTAGGCTCTCGATGACACCCTGGATTTCACTCACAGAGTCCTGGGTGCGCTGGGCCAAGTGTCGAACCTCGTCGGCCACTACGGCAAAGCCCCGCCCGGTCTCTCCAGCCCTTGCCGCCTCGATCGCGGCATTCAGCGCCAACAGATTGGTCTGCTGGGCAATGGTGCGGATCACATCGAGCACACTGCCAATTTCCTCACTGCTGTCGGCGAGTTGGCGCACCCCGTTCATGGCGCCGCTCATGTGCGCCGCCAGCGACTGGATGGAATGCGCAGCGGTCTCGATGGTGCTTTTGCAAGAGCGCACAGCGGCATTGCCATTTCGCGCGGCGGTCGCCGCCATGGACGCACTTCGCGCCACCTCTTGGGAGGTCGCGCTCATTTCATGGGCGGCCGTCGCGACTTGTTCGACTTCCAGCAGTTGCTGCTGCATGCCGCTGCTGGTCTGGGTGGCGATCGAAGACGCCTGGTCGGCGGTGGAGCGCGTGTCCAGGACGCTCTGGCTGACTTGGGCGATGATGGGCTGCAGCTTATCGAGGAAGCGATTGAACCCACCCACCAGCACGCCCATTTCATCGCGGCGCTCGGCGCTCAGTCGCTGGGTCAGATCACCCTCGCCGTTGGCGATGTTTTCCAGCATCGCGGACACCCGGCGGATGGGCCGGGTGACACTCACCGCCAACCACCCCATCAGCAATATCCCCGCCACGGTGACGCCAATCCCGGTGGCCACCTGCACCATCACCGACGTCCGATTCGATTGCTCCAGGACTTGCTGCAACGCCGCAACCGAGGCCATCAACGTGGCGCGCGGCACTTCGATGACGGTCATCCAATGGCTCGAATTGGGGATGGGTGAAAATGGCACGACAAGCATGACGCGAGTGTCACCGGCCCTATCGATTGCCAGGACTTTGCCCGACTTCGCCCCCTCGAACATATCCGCCGCCTGTTGCGGGAAAATATCCTTGATGGTTTTCCCCAACGAGGCGGGATCGCCGCTCCGGCCCATGACAGCACCGCCAGCGCTGACAAAGGTCAATTGTCCTTGCCCCTCGAAGAACGATGCACTGGCTTTTTGCGCAATGTTTTGCAAGCTGCTCAACGGCAGATCGATACTGACCACGCCGATGAATTTTCCGCCGTCCATCAACGGTATCGCGATGCTGGAGGTCAAGGTGGGTACATCGTTCAGCAGGAAGGAATACGGCTCGATCAGGCAAGGCTTGCGGGTTTTCTTCGGACAGTTCCACCATTCTTTTGCAGGATCCCCGTCATCCTGCATTTCCTTCTCTTCGAGGATGAAGTTTTGCATCGAAGACACGTACACCCCGAAGCGGCCGACGGCATTGCCGGAGAAGTCGGCGCCGTTGATAGCGCTCGCGTCGGCACCGTCCAGTGCATTGGGCTCGAATGAGACGCCGACCCCGAGTATCTCCGGCGTAATCGCGACCTGGGCGCGAAGCAGCCGGTACAGATCGCCACGCAGCTGCATCGGTGCCAAGCCATTTTGACGGGCCTGACGGCGCATCATGACAATCTGGGTCGCAAGGGAACGGGTGAACATCATGCTGCTACGAAATCGCTGCTCGATGCCACTGGCCTGCAGAGACCCCGTCGCCTCCAGGTACCGCATGGACGCCAGAGACAACGATTCCGTGCTGGACTGACTGACCATGGCCGATGTATCGCGCATCTGATGGATCGAAAAACCCACCAGACAGAGCACCATCGCAAACAGACACCCCCCGGCGGCCAGCGTAATTCTCGTTTTGATCGATAAGCTACCCATCGCACCGCTCCTCTGATTCAAGCCTGGAATAAGCGTTTTTTCCACGGCTCAAAAAAAAAGCTCCCCGAATGGGGAGCCTGAAAACACTTGGAAAGACGGTAAGCGTGACCAGCTACACCGAGAAACGACCCCTTCCTCGCTGTCCGCTCGCCAAGTGCAATAACTGATTGGCCGCCCTCAGGCGGATTGCTTGTAACGACGAATGCGGATATCGGCCTGTTCCTTGTGCCCGGCGAAACCTTCCATACCGCACAAACGCGAGCAGTATTCACCGACCAGCACCGAGGCCTCATCCGTCAGGACGCGTTGGTAGGTGCAGGTCTTGATGAACTTGCCCACCCACAGCCCGCCGGTGTAGCGCGCGGTGCCGGTGGTAGGCAGCGTGTGGTTGGTGCCGATCACCTTGTCGCCATAGGAGACGTTGGTCCGCTCTCCGAGAAACAACGCGCCGTAGTTGGTCATGTGCTCAAGGAAATAGAGCGGGTCGCGGGTCATGACTTGCACGTGTTCGGAAGCAATCCGGTCGGCCTCCTGGACCATCTCGTCCACGGTGTCGCAAAGAATGATTTCGCCATAGTCACGCCAGGCGACCGAGGCGACGGGGGCGGTGGACAAAATGGTCAATTGACGCTCGATTTCCGCCGGCAGGGTTTCTGCCAATTCCGGGCTGTTGGTCAAGAATACGGCTGGGGAGTTGACGCCATGTTCAGCCTGGCCGAGCAAGTCGGCGGCAATGATTTCCACATCGCTGCTGTCATCGGCAATCACCAGGGTTTCGGTCGGGCCGGCGATCAAGTCGATGCCGATCTTACCGAACAGTTGACGCTTGGCTTCCGCAACAAACGCATTGCCTGGCCCGACGATCATGTCGACCGGCTTGAAGGTGTCGGTCCCCAGTGCAAACGCGGAGATCGCTTGTACACCGCCAACGCAATAAATCTCATCCGCACCCGCCAGGTACATGGCCGTCACGATGGCCGGATGCGGCTTGCCGTCGAACGGCGGCGCCGCGGCGACCACGCGTTTCACCCCCGCCACCTTGGCGGTCAGCACACTCATGTGCGCCGACGCCAGCAGCGGGTATTTTCCACCGGGGATGTAGCAGGCCACGGAGTTCACCGGAATATTGCGATGGCCCAGGATCACGCCCGGCAGGGTTTCGACTTCCACATCATGCATCGAGGCTTTTTGCACTTCGGCAAAGCGGCGGACTTGCGCCTGGGCAAAGGTGATGTCACCGATTTCCTGCTCCGACAGGCTTGCCACACACGCGGCGATCTCTTCATCGCTCAGACGGAAAGAGACCGGGTCCCACTTATCGAACTGCTTCGAGTATTCCCGAACGGCGACGTCTCCGTTCTTGGCGACATTGGCGATGATCTGCTCGACCGTATCGCGGACTTGGGCAGCGATCTCGGCTTGAGCTTCGACAGGCTTACTTTTTTTCAGATAACGAATCATCAATTTGCTCCAGGTAGTTCTTGATGCACGCGGCATGCACTCGCACTGACATCCATCTTTTCCTACCCCCCTGCCCCGGGCAATTTCGCAGCCTACCTATTGATGACGCGATCTGACGCAGGACAGACGCAATGCTGAAGCACTCGTGCAAGCGCTGACCGCTCTAGCACGGCCACGCTGTTATTCGTATAACCTCTTATCATGAAAAATCTCCCGAGCGAATTCGCCCGGAAGCCTTGCTGAATCGTCGATTCACGTCTTAACCACGAGCAATCATTAGGCTTTCACATTAAAAAAGCGATCAAGGGATTGACACCTCGGTTTTGAGTGATAGCTTAAATAAACGGTTATACGTATAACTTAATAATCACACCCAACCTAAAGAGGTGATCAACCGTGAGTCGAGTCTTGTATCTGTACGGTGGCTGGCCCGGCCATTTCCCCTACGAAATCGCGGCATGGGCACGGACCGTTTTCCAGGAGCTGGATTTCGACGTTGAAGAGTCGACCGACATCTTCACATTGGACAGGGACTTGACCGGTTACGACCTGATCGTGATCGGCTGGAACAATGCGGTCACCACGGAAACGCTGACCGCTTCACAGGAGAACCGCCTGCTCGAAGCGATCGAAAGCGGCACCGGGCTGGTGGGTTGGCACGGCGCCGGCGCGGCATTTCGCGCCAGCCTCAAGTACCACTGGGTACTGGGCGGCTCGTTTCTTGAGCACCCGATGGGCGAAGGGTTTCCCCATCCTTACCAGGTCAACATCATTGATCGCACCCATGAGGTCACGCAGGGCGTCGAGGATTTCGAGGTTCGGTCCGAGCAGTACTACATGCAGGTTGACCCGAACATTCATGTGCTGGCCGAAACCACGTTCGACGGCAACCCATTCCCCTGGATCAAGGGCAATCGCAGCCCGGTCGCCTGGGTTCGTCAGTGGGGCGAAGGCCGAGTGTTCTATCACTCGATCGGACACGACACCAGCAACCTGGCCGACCCGAACATCCGCCGCCTGACTAAACAGGGCCTGAACTGGGCAACCCGTGGGCGCACGGCAAACACCGGTAAATCCACCGTATCCACCACACTTTCATCAACCCAAGGAGTCCTGTCATGACTAAATTGACCGGCAGCCAGATCGTGGCCCAAACCCTGAAAAATTACGGCGTCGAATACGTCGCTGGCATCCCGGGCCACGGGATCTGGACCCTCACCGACGCCTTCCTCGAAGAAGACTCGAAACTCAAATTCATCCAGGTCTTCCACGAACAGAGTGCGGTTCATCTCGCGGATGGTTACTACCGGGTGTCTGGCAAGCCGATGGCCGCCGTCACTTCCATCGGTGCCGGCGCCGCCAACACCGTGATCGGCATGGCCACGGCCTTCACCGACTCCACTAGCCTGATGCTGATCACCGGCGGGCCACCCACGCACATGCGCGGCCATGGCTTGTTGCAAGAGCTGGAACGCTACACCGACAACGACTTCCCCAAAATCGCTGAGGCTGTCACCAAGCGCCACTGGGTCGCCACCCGCGTCGAAGATCTGCCCTTCATGATGCACCGTGCCTGGAGCGCGATGGTCACTGGTCGCCCGGGTCCGGTTCATCTTGAAATACCGATGGACGTTCAGGCCGAAGCGGCTGACGTGACCCTGCACACCCTGGAAGAACGCACCCCCATCGGCAAGTGTTTCCCGGACCCGGCGGCTACGGCCCGCGCGGTTGAGGAATTGAAAGCGTGCAAACGCCCGGTGCTGGTGATCGGCGGCGGCGTCATCACGGGGGAGGCAAGCGCCGAAGTGCTTGCCCTGGCCGAAGCCTGGAAAATACCCGTGGTCACGACCTGGAACGGTAAAAGCGGCTTCCCGGAGGATCATCCGCTGTTCGCCGGCAGCGTCGGTCAAACCGGCACGATGTGCGGCAACAAAGTGGCCTCCACCGCCGATGTCATTATCGCTGTGGGTTGCCGCTTTACCGACTGGTCGTCCTCCAGCTATGCCAAGGGTGTGACCTTTGCAATTCCGCCATCGAAGTTGATCCACATCGACATCGACCCGCACGAGATCGGCAAGAATTACCCGGTGACCGTGGGCATTTGTGCCGACGCCAAGTACGCGCTGGCCCATATCGTGGAAGGCTTGAAAGGCCAGACGGTGGATCGCCAGGCGTACATGAGCGACCTGCGCGGCTATCAAGAGGAATGGGAAACCAAACTGGCCGGCCGCCGTGACTCCGACCGTTTCCCGTTTACCTCTCAACGTCCGTTGGGCGCGCTGCGCAAGGTTTTCCCCCGTGACACCATCGTGGTGGTCGGGTCCGGCAACACTCAAGGGGCAGTCAAACAGACCTTTCCTGTCTATACCCCGCGCACCCACCTGACCTCTGGCGGATTCTCTTCCATGGGTTGGGCCGTCCCGGCGGCTATCGGGGCCAAGCTGGCGGCGCCGAACCAACCGGTTGTATGCATCCTGGGCGACGGCGATTTCCTGATGACCTCCCAGGAAATTGCGATCTGCGTGACCAACAACATCCCTGTTGTGTTCATGATCCAGAACAACGCCGGGTACATGTCGATCCGTGGTGGCCAGCGCAAGCAAACCAGCCGCCATATCGGCACCGAGTTCAACCATCCGGACGGCACGCCCTACAGCCCGGATTTCAAAGCCGTCGGCGAAGCCTTCGGCCTGAAATCCTATCGTGTGGAGCGCCCTGAGGATCTCGAGCCGACCCTTCAGGAAGCCCTGGACCTGAACGTGCCGGTGCTGATCGAAATCCCGACCGATCGCGACGCCGCAGGCCCTTGGGTCCCAGGCTGGTGGGACTTCCCGATTCCTGAGTACATCACCGACGAACGTCAGGACGAGTACTGGCAAATCCGGAACTCCGAACAACACCTGTAAAACCTGGAGCGGCTTAAATGAGTGATGCATTGATTTCGCATCATGCAAAGCTGAATCCACAACCGGGGGCGCCGCGCCATCAGCGCGCCCTCGACGTGGTGACACCTGATGCAGATGGCAATATCAACTGTGACGTAGTGATCATTGGCTCGGGCATGGGCGGTTCGACCTTTGCCCATGCCCTGCGCGATAGCGGGCTGGACATCGTTATCGTCGAACGGGGAGATTTCCTGCCCCGTGAAATACAGAACTGGAGCGCCGAATCGGTGTTCGCCGAAGGCCGCTATCGCAATGCCGAGCAGTGGCTGGATAAATCCAACCAACCCTTTTCCCCCGGGGTCTTTTATTACGTCGGTGGCAACACCAAATTCTATGGCGCCATGCTGCCCCGGTTCCGTGAAGAGGATTTTGCCGAAATTCAGCATGCCGAAGGCGTGTCCCCGGCATGGCCCATCCGTTACGCCGACCTGGAACCCTGGTACGCCGAAGCCGAAAAACTCTATCGGGTTCACGGCTCGGCGGGCTCGGATCCCAGCGACCCCTGGCGCTCGGGCCCTTTTCCCCAGCCTGCGCTCAAACATGACCCGGCGCTGGTGCCACTGGAGCAGAGCATGCGCCGTTCAGGGCTCAAGCCGTTCGTGATGCCTGCGGCCGTGGATTATGGCGACGGCGGTGATTGTGTATTGTGTTCGACCTGCGATGGATATCCTTGCCTCGTGGACGCCAAGGCCGATGCTGAAGTCAGCGCCTTGAGGCCGGCCCTGCGCAGCCCGAACATCAAGTTGTTGACCCGTACCCTGATCAAACAACTGAGAACAGGCGCGGACGGTCGGACGGTGACAGAGGCCCATGGGCTCAGCGCTGGCCGCGACGTGACACTTCGTGCGAAACGATTCGTCCTGGCGTGCGGAGCGGTGAACACCGCCGCCCTGTTGCTCAAATCAGCGAACGAGCATCACCCTGAGGGCTTGGGCAATAGCTCGGGGCAAGTGGGTCGCAACTACATGGTGCATAACAGCACGTTCATGCTCGCAGTAGACCCGCGGCGCAAAAACAAGGTGACCTTTCAAAAGACCCTTGCCCTCAACGACTGGTACCGCGCCAGTCCGCAAAATCCGTATCCGCTTGGCAATGTGCAGATGCTGGGGAAGATCCGCGAGCCGATGATCAGCGCCATGCGCCCATGGCTTCCAAAATTCGCCTCGCGCTACATTACGGACCATAGCGTCGACTTGTACCTGACCTCGGAAGATCTACCGACACAGGACAACCGGGTCATTTACGACAGGCAACGGGATGCAATCAAAGTGCTCTGGACGCCGAACAACCTCAAAGCCCATGAAGGCCTGGTAAGCAAAACCAGTAAAGTCATGCGTCAGGCAGGTTATCCCTTGATTCTCAGGGCACGGATGGGCATCGCCACCAACTCGCACCAATGCGGTACCGCCGTCATGGGCAAGGATCCCGCTTCAAGCGTACTGGATGTGAACTGCAAGCTGCATGACCTGGACAACGTCTGGGTGGTCGACAGCTCATTCTTCCCCTCTTCGGCTGCGGTCAATCCGGCGCTGACCATCGCTGCCAATGCCCTGCGGGTTGCAGCCAGTTTCAAGTGCCTGCCGGGTTGACCGGCAAACCCACCTGAAAACAGCCGCAGGGTATTTCCACACTGCGGCCTTGGCGCAACCTCTCAAGCATCGGTCGGCTGTACCTGCTGCGTCGAAGTCCGCACGATGAGTTTCGTGGAAAAGATCTTCCGTTCCGGTTCGAGTCGCGAGCCTGCCGGAGCATTCAGCTGCTCTGTCAACATCCGTGCGGCATACAGCCCCTTCTCCACCATCGGCTGGCCAATGGTGGTCAAGCCAAGCTGAACAGCCTCGGGAATATCATCAAAGCCGATCACGGAAAGCGCTTGCGGGACTTTACGGTTGAGCGCATGTGCGGTTTTCATGCAAGCGATGGCCATGACATCCGAGCAAGCCACGACCGCCGTGACATCGTTGGAGGTCAACAGCGTAAACGCTGCCGCTTGCCCGGACGTGGAATCCAGCCCACCGGCTTCGATGATGCTCAGGTCCTCAAATGCCAGGCCGGCCCTGCCCGCCGCTTCCACATACCCGGTCAGACGCTCCCTGACGATGCGCTCACTGGCACTCTTGAAGCGTTGCTGGCCAATCGGCCCGCGATAACCGTCAGGATTGAGCCGGTCGATGATGATGCCGATCTTGCGATGCCCCAGGTCCAGCAGATGTTGCATCTGAGTCTGGGCGGCGCCTCGATCGTCGATCCCGACGAAGAAAGAATCTTCCACCAGCGGCGAATCGATCACCACGAACGGAATGTTCTGTTTCACCACCGCCAATACCGCCGGGTGATCGTCCGGCAGTGTCGAAATGATCAGACCATCCACCAGGCCGCGCAAGGCAAGGCTGCCGTGACTCTCTGCCTGGGCCCGGCCGACGAGCCGGTTGTTATTCAGGGGAAACAGCGTCAGTGCGACATTTTCCAACTCGCCGACTTCACTGATCCCACGCAACAGGGCAATGGTGCACGGGTCGGCGAACGCCAGGGACAATTTGTCCATCATCATCAACCCGATCGCACCGATCTTGCCCGAGCGCAGGCTTCGTCCCAGCACGTTCGGCCCCGGATAGCCCAGGGACGCCGCGACCTCGAGGATATGCTCGCGCTGCGCTTGCGACAGTTTGGAGGGACGATTGTAGGCGTAGGACACCGCAGGCTGAGACACCCCCGCCGCCAGTGCTACATCTTTCATTGAAACGGATGCCATCGCTTGCTTCCCGATTTTTTTGAAAACCTCATGGGAGGTTATGAAAACATGAGCTCAGTGTAACCGTTGAGCGCAAACCTTCGGTATCAGTCGAGTCGCACTGATCATCACCGCAATCATGGATGAGGCAACAGCGAGCAGTGCGACGGACAGGCTGGTGGAGTGCGCGACAAAACCGATGACCGCAGGGCCCATCAGGATACCGAGGTAGCCAAGGCTGGTTGCCGCGGCGATGGCCAACTCGCCGGGCATGGCCCGTTGCGCGCCGGCCAGTGACAGATAGACCGGGGCAATGTTTGCCAAGCCGGCACCGATGACCGCGAACCCCACCAGGTTCAACCACCAGTTTGTGATCAGTACGACCATCAAAAAGCCCAGGACGACGATCAAACCACCGCCGATGAGCGCTACCCGCGAGCCCAGCTTCAGCACAATCCGGTCACCGTTCAGGCGCCCCAAGGCCATCATCACCGCAAACGTTGCGTACCCCAGACCGGCAATGGAGTGCTCAACCCCGCGTTCCTCGGTGAGAAAGACCGCGCTCCAGTCGAGAATCGCCCCTTCAGCGAGAAAGGCGAGCAGGCAGAGTGTGCCCAGCAGCAAAACCTTGCGGTCAGGCCTGACAAATATCGGACTACCCTCCTCACCGCTTCGTCCCAGCATCTGACGGCCGGCAGTCAGGACAAATGCGACCAGTGCCGCCATCACCGCGCTGCTCGCCAGCAATGGCGTAGCGCCGAGCCATAACAGTGCGGTCATGCCTGCGGCACTGACAATCGTACCCAGGCTGAACAAGCCATGGAAACCGGACATCAACGATCGGCCGGTGGCACGCTCGACCATCACCCCTTGAACGTTCATCGTCACATCCACCGCGCCACACCCAGCGCCGAACACGGTCAAGGCGACCATCAAGCCGGCGAACGAATGAGTCGTCGCCAGCATCGGCAACGTCAGCAATACCAATGCGATGCCGATGTGCATGGTAAAGCGGCAGCCCTTCCTCGCGTTCAGGACACCGGCAAGCGGCATCATCACCAGTGAGCCCAGGCCAAGGCAAAGCAACAGCAAACCCAACGCACCGTCATCGACTCCGGCCCGAGTGCGAGCATAGGGAACCAGCGGCGCCCAGGCGCCCATGCACAGGCCCGACATGAGGAACGTCAGCCGATAAACCGCCATATCCGGGGTGGCGCAAGGCATTTCCCATTCTTGAGACGACACGCAAACCTCTCCGTTCAGGCATGAAAGTTATACGTATAACCTAAAATAATCGGTTAGCCAATGCGCCGACACAAAGCAATGCGGCTTCACCCTGCACAAAGTTGGAGCAGATGCCAAAGATGACTAGCCACGGATCGTAAATTGATTGACAAGCTGTGGGCTGGCGATGTTATTTTTAGACGAGTTATACGTATAACTCATAAACACTCGTTTTCATACAGACGAACACCCTCACAAAAACAAAAGGGACGGCGCAGCCTGATGAACAACCTTCAAAGAACACCCATACCCAGCCATATACGCAAGGCACGCATCGCGACGTTCCTGGGTTTCATGATGATCGGCGCCATGATGTACATCTGGTCGACAGGCGTAAGCGTTTTCAGGGCGCAGCTGGGTTTTACCGGCGAGTCGGGGGATTCGAACTTCGGCTTGATTGCACTCGGGATCGGTGTGGGTTCCGCGGCAGGCGCGTTATGGGTGGGCCGCTTCCTGGATAACTTTGGTGCAAAGCCGGTGATTACGGTGTGCGCACTCGCCTATCCGCTCTCCATCATCCCGCTGGGGTTCGTCAGCGGCTTCTGGTTCGCGCTGTGCTTCGGCGTGGTCCTTGGGCTCCTGCGCGGCGCACTGGACACCGCCCTGAATGCCCATGGCGTTCAAGTCGAACGCTTCTACCAGCGCTCAATCATGTCTGGCTTCCACGCGTTCTATTCGCTGGGCGGCTTTCTGTTGGGGATGGTGTGCAGCTGGTTGACCGGCATCTACACCGACAGCGTGCAAGTGCCCTACACCGTGCTCGGCGTGGCGCTGTTCATCGTGGGCTGTTTTTTCAGTCGATGGTTGCTCGGCAAAAATGACGTCCCGCTGCCGTCAACCAGCGATTGGCAAGCCAGCGCACACCTGCCTGACGAGGCCGGCAAGCGACCATCGACCAAAACGCTGCTGGTGATGATTGGCCTGGGCGTCCTGCTGCTGGGCAGCATGATGGGGGAAAATGCGATTGCCGACTGGGGTCAGGAGTACATTCGTCGTGAGCTCTCGACGAGCACCTCAATGGCCGGCATGGCAGTCTCCATCTTTGTCGGCGCGGCGTTCGTCGGACGGCTGTTCGGTGATCGATTGGCCGCGGCGTTTGGGAATGCACGGGTGGTGTTCGGATGCGGCGCAGTGTGCGTCCTTGGCATGATCATCACCCTCGTTGGCGGCACCGCCTTGACCGGCATCGTCGGTTTCGCATTGTTCGGCCTCGGCCTGTCTTGCATCGCGCCCCTGATGATCTCCGCCGCGGGGCGCAGGGACCCGAAACATGCAGGCCGCAACATCGGCATCGTCAATTGCATCGGCTTCTCCGGAATGCTTATGGGCCCCGCCGTCATCACCGTCATCGTCAGCAACTTCGGCTTGAGCAAGCTGATGTTTTTCCCGCTGATCATGCTCGCTATCCTGGCGACCTTTGGCCCACTGTTGATGCGCGCACCCAAAGTCGTCACGCCCCAACAACAACGTGATGCGCGCAAAACCGGCGCGGCATTGAACAAGAGTGCCTCTAGCGTTTGAAACCCCATGAGGTGGTTGAGCGATCAACCACCTCGACCTCCCGAGCCCTAGATCATCGGTGAGCTGCTCACCACCCGCAGCGCCAACCCCTCGAACGCATCCAGCGTAATGGTGAATTCGCCCTCAGGCGTCAGGTCACCTTCGACCCGCTCATTGATGATGTCGACCACCGGCCCCGGTGCGATATTGGGCAGGTGCAGGGTTTCAGTGATCGGGGTCGAACCGAAGTTCAGCGCGGTGATTTGCGTACCTTTGCCAGCCGGCAATTCGTGAACCATGATCAGCAGCCCCGGATGCTCGACGTCCGGAATCAGTATCTGGCGACTGGCGGCGATGTCATAGGCACGGCGCGCAGCGAGGATCTTGCGCAACTGCGAGACGAACGAATCCGGATCTTTCAACTGGCTTGGCAAGCTGCCGTACAGGGTCTTCGGACGCGGCATCTGGCCGGCCGACAATGCCGCGTCAGGGTTGAGGTCCACCAGATCGTAGGCACCGCGATGAATCCAGCGTGTGTCGCCGTCGCCCATCAGATGCTCGACCTGTTCGGCCGGCAATGGCAACGCGCCGACCAGGTCCCAGCCAGACAATGCGAACACGCCAGGTTGCATGGCGTTGTACATCACCAACAGCAGATGAACCTGGCGAATCTGCTGGATATCCGCCGTCGTAATGGCCTCGAGATCGCGAATCCCCAACGCCGCCGTGATGATGCTCGCGGTGGTGCAGGACACGCCGTTGGTGACGAATTTCAGATTGTAGGGCGCATGCTCTCCAGTGAGGCGCTCGTACATCTGCTCGCGGATGTGCTCGCGCAGGATGCTGCCGGGAAAGGTCTGGCCCTGATAGAGGTAAGTATCGTGGGCGTGCAGGGTCCAGAAGTGCACCAACTCCAGGGTCAACTCATCATGATTCTGCAACGCATGGATCAGCGAGCCCGGATCGATGCCAAGGGTGTGCATCTGCCGCAGCATCAAGCGCAGGAATTCGGCATCGCCCATCAGCAAGGCGTGCTGGTAGGCGGGCCGAGTGATGAAGTCGTAGGAGAGATCCGCCCCGCCGTGGGACATGGCGGCGATATCGTCCACGGTCAGGTTCAGTTCCTGGAAACTGAAGCCGCCGGCCTTGCGAATCGCTCCAGCGAGCAACTGGTTTCCGGTGATCGATAGCGGATGGCTTTCGGACCAGGCGGTACCCTCGAGTTTGCGCTCGACGCCAAGAAATCCGTTGGCGTCCAGACGCAGGATTTTCGCCCCCGAGACATCGATGGCATGCAGCGCGTCCCCAATGACCATCTGCTGAGCGGCAAAGGTCGGGTCCAGCCAGTTCAGCGAAGGTTGCCCTTCCTTGAAGTAATGCAGGTAGACCCAACGACGCGGCTTACCGTCAACGCCCATCACCACCGGTGTCGCACTCCAATCGGTTTCCTTGACCCCTGGTTCGAAGAAGATCACCCGTTGCAACTGTCCGACGATGTAGTGCTTGTCCCGCAGGATGTCGACCTGCTGCGGGGTGAGGTTCTGCGCATCGCGCCCCTCGGCAATGTCGGGCAGCAGCGGCCAATCTTCCTCGCGGATTTCCACCATGTGGTAGAGCCCTGGGTAATCTTCATACGCCATCTCGGCCAAACGAAAATCCGCGCCTTTGCCGGTATGAGACGGGATGACATCTTCGATGACGACCGCATTGTGCGCGGCGGCCATTCGGGTCAATGCTTGCAACTGCGCCTCGGTGCCCAATTGCGGGTCGAGTTCGAAACTGATGCGGTCAAAATTGCCGTCAATCGTAGGTGTGTAGTCAGTGCCCGAAAGGCCACCGGACCTTTTCAAAGGGCCATTGTGGATGCCCTGGATACCGATTCTCGACAGCGCATGCCATAAGGTTTCATCCCCCAGCGCTTCAAGCACAGTGCCATTTTCGCCGATAACGATGGAGGCCGGGTACGCGGTGAACCACACCGAAGCCAATGCCGAGGCATCGCGAGGCCGAGTATGCGCATAGGGCTGCTGCCACATTCGGCCCTGGCCCGAGTAGAGCTTGGCGCGCTTCCTCGCAGTATTGAGCATCGATTGTTCGACCAGCCAGTCGACATGATTTTTCTCGGCTGCCGTCATGGACACAATCACCTCCGTCATGGAAAAAACCGCAGTCGCCCCTCTCCAACCGAAGCGCCGCTCGTTTTCATAGGAGGCCACCACACGACATTCGTTGCATCGAATCAGGAGAAAGCCTGCAAAGAACAATCGGCTGCAAAACCAGCAGCGGGGTTTCGGACAAAACATCGAGACGAAGGATCATAGATAGCCAGGATTCACCCGCATAGACTCCGGTTCGAATTGAACAACAACGCGTCCAAGGGATGCTTGGTCGTGTGCGATTCCACTGCAACCCCTTTTATCCCTGCGCAGCGGATGCGGAGCCACGTCTCCCATGTCGGCGGGATTGATCGCCTCGTCAAGCGTGCGATAGACGTTCCGCTACAGGTCATGGGATTTGACGATGTGCTGCCTCCCTGATGCAGCCCCTCCCCTCTGCGCCGATATCCATCATTGGAGAATGACATGAATAATTCGACGTCCCATCAAGGACGCCTTGGATCTTTGCGCGCGGCCGCCGTGGGAAATGCCCTTGAGTGGTTCGACTGGACGCTCTATGCAACTTTCTCTGTTTACCTGGCCCGCAATCTGTTCGACAAGACCGACCCCCGCTCCGCGATGCTCGCCACTCTTGCAGTGTTCGCGGCTGGATTCATAGCCCGACCTCTGGGCGGTTTTTTCTTTGGACGCCTCAGCGATGTCCTTGGACGCCGGGCCATCATGGTCATCACCATGATGCTGCTGGCGGCCAGTAGCCTGGGTATCGCCCTCATTCCGAACTATCAGGACATTGGCCTCTACGCTTCGTCGGCCCTGCTCGTCTTTAGACTCATACAAGGCCTTGCCCATGGGGGTGAAACGGGCGTTTCCTACACTTATGTCGCGGAGATTGCCCCTGCCAAGCACCGTGGTTTGTGGTCAAGTTCGGTGTACGTAGGCGTCACGTTGGGCGTCATGGGCGCGACGGCAGTCGCCGCCGCCCTGACCTGGCTGCTGGGTGCCCAGGCCATGGGAGACTATGGCTGGCGTATCGGCTTCGCCATCGGCGGCGTACTGGGTGTTTATGCGCTGTTCCTGCGCCGCAGCGCCCAGGAGTCGCATGTATTCGAGCAGCAACGACAGCAGGCCCAGCCACCCCGCAGGTTATCCAAGGGTGAAGTCCTGCGGATGACACGCAACATCGTGATGCTGGCTGCGGCCGCTAACGTGACCTATTACGCCTGGGTGACTTTTGGTGCTGCCTCGGCCATCGCCCAAGGCATGGATGCGACCGGCGCCTACATCGCCAGCCTGCTCGCCCAAGTCATCTGCGTATGCTGGTTGCCGGTTTGCGGAATGCTCTCTGATCGGGTGGGTCGCAAACCCATGGTGATCACCTGGGGGATTGGGGTGGTCGTGCTGACCTACCCCATCTCCATCATCGTCACCACCGAACCTTACACCTTGTTTCTTGCACAAACGCTGGCGCTGCTCGCCTGGGCTTCGATTGCAGCGATCTTTCCCGCCGTGCTTTCGGAACAAGTGCCGACCCAAGCGCGTGCACAAAGTGTCGGGTTTGTCTCATCTGTTTCGGTAGCCATTTTCGGCGGCACCGCTCCCTATCTGCATAGCTATCTCGTTGGCGTCGACCTTGAGTATCTGTACATCGGCTACCTGATAAGCCTGGGCCTGATCACGATCGCGGCAGGATATTTCATCGAAGAAACCGCAGGGATCGATCTCGCTGAAATCCGGGCACCTGGCGCCGGCTCAGCGGCGCTCTAGAAGAACCAACCCCATGCATAAGGGCACTTTATGAACGCCAATGATTCCAAGCGAACGGCCGCTCGCGGCGAACGACCCGGTGCGGATTTAACCGCCGCCGTGACCTCAGGCCCACGCCAGGGCGCGCGGGAGATCTGGGTTGAGGTTCCCAGTGAGAAAGACTCGGCAGCCGCATGGTGCTATTCCGATCGCCGCGCCTACAGCCCAGGCGAAACAGTCAACCTGCACCTGTCCTCGAACAGCCCCTGGGTTACGTTGAAAATCTATCGTGACGGCGCGCTGCCTCATACCGTTCACCAAACCGCCCCCCTCGCGGCAAGCTTCCATCCATTGCCCGAACGCGTCTACGAGGTCGGCTGCCAATGGCCAGTGTTCGCGCTATGGCCAATACCCGTGGACGCCAAGCCAGGTGCCTATGTGGTGGAAATGCGGGACGGTGCCGATGCCGTGCTCGGCCATCACCTGTTCATCGTAAGGGCGATGCGCAAATGCCCCGACGCACTGGTGCTGGTCGCTGCGACCTCCACTTGGGCCGCCTACAACGACTGGGGGGGTGCCAACCATTACTTCGGCATCCATCCCGGCACACCCCGCGGCCGCTCGCCTGTATTGTCAGCGCAACGCCCTTGGGCTCGCGGGCAAGTCTGGCTACCTGAAGACGCACCGCGCTCGATCAATGCTTCGAGGCCCAGCAAACCGGGGCCGGCGCGCTATGAATTCATCGAGTGGGCCTCTCTGTACGGCTTCAGCAAGTACTACGCCCTGGCCGGCTGGGCATCCTATGAACGTCTGTTCGTAGTTTGGGCCGAAGAACAGGGCTATACGGTCGACATCCTGACTCAGGATGATCTGCATCACGACCCCGAGGCGTTGGACGGGTACGCCTGCGCGGTCTTTGTCGGTCACGATGAGTACTGGACGCGTGAAATGCGCGACAACGTCGAGACATTTGTTGAAGCAGGGGGAAATGTTGCGCGCTTCGCCGGTAACTTCATGTGGCAGATTCGCCTGGAGAATCGCGGCGAACGTCAAGTGGCCTACAAATACGACGCCTCTGAGCTGGATCCCGTTGCGGCACGTAATGACATCACGCTCACGAGCGCCTGGGAGGATCCACGAGTGGGTCGGCCTGGGGCCAGCACCTTTGGCGTCAATGCACTGCGCGGGATTTACGGTAGCTTTGGGGGCATGGCCCCGCGCGGCCCGAGGGGCTTTACCGTGTTCAGGCCACAGCATTGGGCATTCGCCGATACCGGGCTGGGTTACGCTGATCTTTTCGGCGATGCGGCCAACATTTTCGGGTACGAGGTAGATGGCTTGGACTACACCTTCATCGACGGCCTTCCAGAACCTCTCGGCACGGACGGCGCACCGCCAGGGTTGCAGATCCTTGCCATGGGCTGGGCAACCATCGCCGAGCACGGCCGGCCGCAGGATGCGTACTCATTCATGCTGGGCGATGCAGATGCCAGGTTTCGGGCGTCACTGCTGGCTCCGGACATGAGTGATGCCAGCGTAAGCCAGCACAGCCGAGGGACTGGCATGCTCGTACATTTTCAAAAAGGCCAAGGTGTTGTGTTGACTGCTGCGTCCTGCGAGTGGGTAAATGGACTCAAGCTTGACGAGTACTCCACCGTGACCATCACCCGTAATGTGTTGGATCGTTTCTTATCAGCAAAGGCGTGATCTTGGCGGGCTCATCGTAGATGCCGTTGCAGTTCGGCCGGACCTGCCTGGCGCCGTTCATTCCACCGGCTCACTGCTTCGGCGGGCCTGTCGATTGACCCCTGGTGGCTGGCCATTGATACGCTTGAATGCACGGCTGAATGCCGCTTGTGAGGTATAGCCCAAGCGTTGTGCGACGGCGTCAATCGACAGGTTGCCCTGCGTCAGCCATTGGCTGGCGATCCGCATGCGCAACTCGGTGGCGTATCGCAATGGAGGCACGCCAATGGTGGCTTGGAATCGCTGTGCGAACACAGAGCGTGATACGTGGGATTCGGCTGCCAGCTCGGCCACTGTCCATTCGCGTCCGGGTTGGCGATGCAGGGCAAGGATAGAGCGTGCCAGGCGGGGATCTCGCAGCGCTGCCATGAGACCTTGCGCGCTTTCAGAGCCACACTCGACCCACCCACGTATGAATAAGGACGCGGCAACTTCCGCAAGCCGCGCCATGATCCCGGCATACCCGATGCGTCCGGCGCAGATCTCACGCTTGATTGAATCGAGTATCGCTCCAAGCCCTGGATAACGTTGACCACCGGTGTCCGCCACCATGACATCCGGCATCAGCTTGCCTAACCCCCGCATGCCTCCAAGATCGAACTCCATGCAGCCGTAGAACAGGATCGCACTGGGCGTGGAGAGCGTGCTCGGACAGGTGTTCACACCGCTGACAGCCTCGCCCAAGGGAGCGGCGTCAAGTTGGTCGATGTTCTGTACCGTGGCATCCAGGGCGGATAGCAGTTGGTGCCCATGCCCTTGCGGCACCAATACCGCGTCGCCTGCCGCTAGGTGACGGATCGCGCCATCGCCTGTACGCAGGATGGCCGTACCCACCGCCAGATAATGAAAGTAGGCATGGGCCGATTTGTGTTCGAAACCCAAGCCAAAGCTCGGCCCCGTTTGAATACGGCGGTACTGAACACCGCGTAGTCGCATCCCCGTGAGCAGTTCGCTAATCAGCTCAGAAGACAGAGCGAATTTTCCTGATTCAATCATGTTAGGTGTTTCGATCAAAAGACTAAGACTTAGCATCATAGATCATCCTGACGCTCAACCCTAGAGTGTGTCTCACAATCACTTTCCAAGGATTCTTGAGATGAGTAGCGATGTTCTTGACGCTGCATCTGGCAGCATTGCTGGAGTAGAGCCGGCCACCCCGGCATGGACGGCGGTTTTCTCCCTGGCCATGGGGGTCTTCGGCCTGCTGACGGCTGAATACCTTCCGGCGAGTTTGCTAACGCCGATGGCTTCGGACTTGAGCGTCTCCGAAGCGATGGCCGGACAAGCCGTGACCGTCACCGCCATGGTTGCGTTGTTTGCTGGGTTATTGGTGCCAGGTCTTACCCGCTCGCTTGACCGGCGCACCGTTTTGCTCGGTTTTTCAGCGCTGATGATTGCCTCCAACTTATTGGTGGCCATGTCATCGAGTCTGGTGGTCCTGTTGTTGATGCGGGTGCTGCTTGGCATTGCGCTGGGTGGGTTCTGGAGCATGGCGGCTGCCGTAGCCATGCGACTGGTACCGGCGAAATGGGTGCCCCGGGCGCTGTCCATCATCTTCAGCGGCATCGCCGTGGGAACAGTGGTTTCCGTTCCGCTGGGTAGCTACCTGGGCGGTCTCTTCGGCTGGCGCAGTGCCTTTTACGCGGCAGCGGCGGTCGGCGTGCTGACGTTGATCTTCCAATGGTTCACCCTACCCCGCATGGCGCCTCGGAAAATGTCACGCACAGCCTCCGTGCTGGAATTGCTCCGTCGTCCAGGCATCGCCATGGGCATGATCGGATGCGTGCTTGCCCACACAGGTCAATACGCATTGTTCACCTACATCCGTCCCGCACTTGAAAGCGTTGTACCCATCGACACCGATGGCCTGGCTTTAATGCTATTGGGTTTCGGTGCCGCCAATTTCGTTGGCACACTCGTCGCGGGTTGGCTGATGGAACGTAGCTTGCGCCTGACATTGATCCTTATGCCTGCCCTGGTAGCCGTGGCCGCGCTTGCCATGATCTCGCTTCCTCTGCAGGCGCCGGGACTGGCACTCGCCGTCGTCCTCTGGGGCCTGGCTTTCGGCGGGGTGCCGGTTTCCTGGTCAAATTGGGTGGCACGCGCGGTTCCGGATCAAGCCGAAACCGCAGGTGGGATGGTCGTCGCTGCGGTGCAGTCGTCAATCGCCGCGGGAGCTGCACTCGGTGGGTTGGTGTTCAGTTTTAGCGGCGTAATGGGCGTCTTCATCATCGCAGGCGCAGTGATGCTGCTGGCGGCTCTGATGATTGCGCTTTGTATTCGAGTGGAGTTGCCGATGCATGCTGGGGGTGAACTGTCAGGACATTCCCGACTAGCGCGTTGAAATCGAATTTCTACGCATGCCGCAATTCGGGGCCAGATGTCGCAAACCAGAGTAAGCGCCGTGGGGTTCTAGCTCCGAACCCCACCCTCGTCACCGTCGTGACAGGCCCGATCGTCGTACAAATGCTGGCCATTTTAATTGCTCACAAGTGCTGCCAAGTTCATCTGAGCTTCTGTAAAGCAAATACCTGTTGCAACGCTTTCCTGAACAGTTGGACGGGGCTGCAAAGTTACTGGGCTGAAGCGTGAAAACACTCGAACGGGACGCAGACTGCGACTGATGTATATCGTGAAGAGAGCTGAAGCTTTCACCGGGTCAGCTTGTCTGCATTAATGAAAGTAGACCCATAGTACGTGTCATCGTAGATGGGAGACATGACAACCCCAGCGTCACGCGTCAGCTTGCAGTACATGCCCAGCAACCGGAGAATAGTCTTTCTCATCATCGAGTGATTGCGGTACAGCGTGTCGGAGTTGATTTTGAGACCGTCCTCCGAAAGCTTGTCCTTCACAAATTCGGTGATGGTGTGCTGGTTGTCACACGCATTGAAGATTGCCGGAACCTTCAACTCAGCGATCTCAACGGACTCGGCGCCATGGGGGTACTTTTTCCGAGCAGCATGATCATATTCGCGCCACAGTTGCAGCTCCACCATGCCCGCCCCCAGGATGCCCAGCCAACTGGCCAGCGTCCCCGTGTGCATACGCAACCGCACCTTACGAGTGCCCCACCGCTCGAAGAAATCCTGGACCTGCGCCGTGCTCGCCAAATCCCGCATATTGATTAGTGGGATGCCGCGCAAGCTCGACTTGGTAGTGGCCTCATTGAAGTGCCGTTGTATATCTAGAAGACGATCGACCGTCGCCTCCTTCAAGTTGAACTCCTGCTTTCCAAGAAATACGCAAATAGAGTTGTCCTTGCTTATCATCATGTTCAAGCCATGCACAATCATTTCGTAGTCGGCAAGCAACGTAAGACGTGTTATGAACTTCTCATCAAATTCGCTACCTATCCGATCCGGACTGTTTTTCGTCACCGGCAGCACCCCTGCAACAGTTAGCCAGCAATAGACGCCCACTGACACATCCCTGAACTCGCGGACAAAGCAGCGTTTAAGCAGATCTCGCCGGACCAGCGCCGAGTAGGAAACGAATTCACCCTTCAAGGAGTCAGCAATTTCCAAGGCGTAACTAGCCAAAACGCCCGTGGACTTTTCTGTCATCGCAAGCATGACAGCCATCTGGAAAACATTCGTATGGCGCTCGACAGCTTCTATCGTCTCCTTTGACAAGTCCGGCGGAGGCACCTCCACCGGGATAGCCTGTCTCAACTCCTCAGTGGTGTTGGCCAGGCTTACCTCCAGAAAGTAGTACGCTAGATGCTTGATGATCTCGGACTCACGACCCGAGTGTCGACTTTCAGCCATCTGCGTAACTCGCTGAATAACCATTTCAAGCTGTCGGCGCTCCTCGGCGTCCATGCCTCGGTAAACGACCAGTTCGTTAAAGAAAACCAAATCCAGGAAATCTAGACCAGCCTTCTGTGCCTTGGTGATGCGAGCCATTTACGCCTACCCTTTCCGCTCTGCCTCTGCGGCACCCGCCGCCACACCGACGCCTACCGCTGCACCCGCTGCAGCTCCGGTCGCCGCCACTACCGTAGCACCCGCCGCCATGCCCCCGCCTCCCGCAGCGATAGCACCACCACCCAGCGCCGCCAGCGAGGCGTTGGTCAGCGCAACCCCTGAGAGCGAGCTGATGGCTGTACCGGAAGCCGTTGCGCCCAACAACCCCGTCGAACCAATAACGGCAGCGATGGGGCCCGCAAAGGCCGCGGCGGCACCACCCGTGGCAAGAGTACCGAGGCATACCAGCGCCGTCTTGCCAGGGTTCTCCATCACCGTGTCGACTGCCGAATTGGCCAGGTCACTCACAGTATCGACCGTCGCAACCGCCAGATCGCTTACCGCACCCACTGCACTGTCAACAAAATCAAAAACCGAATCGAAAAAAGACATGTTGAGCTCCAGATTCTGCCCGGAAGACATTTCCGAACGACTGGACGCTATTGTGTTAAGTCGATTTCGCGCGGGCTATTGGTAAAAAAGTCGTACTATTTTCTACACTGGTAAAGCAAATGGAAAGTGAAACCCATCAATAGCCCTCAAGTGATGACATGAAACACGATTCGTGAACAATCGGCATGGTCGGAGAGGTGAGCTTCCGGCAACGTCAAACAGCTTGAGCACTGCATGTTCTGGAATGACACTGGACGCCTCATCAGAATGAAAGGTGCCTCCCACGTGGTGGTAGTTTCCAACCCGAAGGTGGTGGCAAATCTGATCGAAAAAAGCTGCGCAATAAATGCAATTGGCAACACGAGGCCCGCGCATGCAGGTCTTTTGCCGTTGCCCGTGAAATTTAGTTTTTCGTCAGTCTGGTCGCGACGCTCATCGCTTGGAGAAAAAGGCCTGCAGTGCGCAAGCCAACTCGACCGGCGCCTATTCAGCGACGTGATGATCACTGTCAGTGCCTGCGCCGGTGACTTTCTGTTCTGCTCACTGCCTTGATGAGACATGACAACAGGACCTAGGATCGCAAAGGCAAGAACAGACATGATGAGGAGAATCAGCCCCATGAGCCCGAACCTTGCCGATTTTTATAGCGACTACATCGCCTGCCTGAATGCACAGGACTGGGAAAACCTGGGCCATCTTGTGCACCCGGATGTGGTTCACAACGCGAAACCATTAGGGTTGCACGGCTATCGAAGCATGCTGGAAGCGGATTATCGGGCTATCCCCGACTTGCGCTTCGCCATTGAATTTCTGATGATCGACCCACCTAAATTGGCGGCTCGCCTGGCGTTCAATTGCAGGCCGGCTGGGGAATTCCTGGGCCTTGCGGTGAATGGGACACGCATCTGCTTCGCCGAAAATGTCTTCTACACGTTCGAGGACACCAGGATCCGCGAGGTCTGGTCGGTCATCGATAAGGTAGCGATCGAAGCTCAGCTCCGATCAGCGTAGCGGATGCCTCCACTCCGACGGGCCCGTTCCAACGTGGCATGCAGATTGCTCCAACCCCAAAAGAGGCACTGGTCCGCCTCCACTTGAGCAGAAACGACTCACAAGGGGTACATGCCATGCATAGCGTGTTTTATGCGACAGGCCAGCTAACGAGACTCCGCCTGAAGCCTTTTGATTCCAGGGCCAAGCCCATTGAAACGAAGCCTTCACAGTTCCTGGAAACTGAAGCCGCCGGCCTTGCGAATCGCTCCAGCGAGCAACTGGTTTCCGGTGATCGTTAGCGGATGACTTTCGGACCAGGCGGTACCCTCGAGTTTGCGCTCGACGCCAAGAAATCCGTTGGCGTCCAGACGCAGGATTTTCGCCCTTGAGAGGGCAACGTCCTTTCCTCAACGATCTCCGCAGGGCTTGGCCCCCTTGTTCGATGGTTTCTCAGGTAATACGGATGTATCCGGCTTCTCAGCAACGCAGCAGGAAAAGTGTATTGGCTGGACGCTTATCACCACTTTTCGGGACACTGCTCGAAATCACCGCCCATAAGACTCTAAACTCTTTAAGCGGGGATCATCTGGGGCTACGTCTCGCATATGCCTGATGTATTCGACGGCGTGGGTCCTCTCGCCCTGCTTGAGATACAAATAAATCAGCGCGTAGAGCAGATCGGGATCATTCGGCGATCGTTTCAGTCCCTCATGCAACACTCCAATAGCCTCGCCGCGACGATGCATACTTGAAAGCAAGAGCGCTTGGTTGTAACGAATGCGCGGACTCTCGGGCATCGCCGAGGCAGCCTTCTCCATCCAGAGAAGCGCCTCCCTTTCGCTTCCTTTTTCCACGAGCAGCAGGGCAAGCATGTACGCCAAATTGCCATGATCAGTGACTGGCATCTTCTCCAGACTTAAGCCTTCGCGCAGTAATCGCTCAGCCTCATCCTGACGATGATGTGTATTAACGAGGGTTACAAGCTTGATCCGCGCAGGGGAAAAATACGGATCCAACTTCAATGCCTGGCGATATTCATTCATTGCCTCATCAGCATTCCCTTGACGGGATAGGAGTTCTGCCAGATTGAAGCGCCCTCCAGGCAGATCCGCGTTACCACGCAACCGACGCTCATAGTCCGCCAACAGGGACCTGAATCGATCTCTCTGTGCTTCTGGGATTTGCGCCATAGGCAGATCTGATAGCGCACGTACCGCTTCGTCACGCACTGCCAACGCAGAATCGCTGATCAGCGGCAGGAGGGATCTCACACGCTCTGTAGGTGGCATGCCAGCAAAGCCTGAAGCCGCATAAGCTCTGACGAGCGCAGCTTCGTCCTTAAGGGCCTCAGCCATATTCGGGAGCGCCACCGCGCCAATTTCCGCTATCTGCTGCACGGCGGTGGCCCGGACAATGGGGGGATTGCTCTTATCTCGAATGACCTCCCCTAGCATACTCAGGGCGTTGATATTTCCTTCGTGGACGTCACGAAACACTTCCCCATATTGAGCTGGGCGCCGGGGTTCACCGAACCAGTTCTCAACGGCACCGGCCGCCCACTCCGGAGAGCGGCCCTGGTGGCAAGCCGTACAAGCGTCGGGACTGCCTGTCTTGCGGTTTAGATCAGGGCGAGGAATCCGAACAGCATGGTCACGCCGGAGGTCCACAGACATGTAGATAGTCGCTGGCATATGGCAGTTGACACATTGGGCTCCTGGTGAGCCCGACGGGTGGTGATGATGGGATTCGCTGTCGTAGTCCCCTGCTTTGAGCGTTGAAAATCTGCTGGCAGGAGGGCGAGCATTATGGCATTGGAGGCAGAGAGCGTTTCCTTCTAGCCGAACCTTGGTGGTATGTGGGTCATGACAGTCCGTGCACGCCACTCCGGCGGCATACATCTTACTCTGGGTGAAGGAACCGTACTCGTACACTTCGCTCCGAATCTGCCCATCAGCGTGGTACATATCAGCGCCTAAGGTGACTGGCAGGCTCTGATGCAATTGTGGATAGCCGGGCAATTGCCCAACACCCAGCGTCTGGCGACGGCTATGGCAGAAGGCACATTGCTCAACCTGCTCGCGCCCGTCCATCGATTTGAAATTCACCTGCAGTCCAAGGCCACTGATCGAAGTGTCCTGTCCCGAAGTTTGTTTGCGTTGCATCCAATCAACATGAGTCTGCCCTGGCCCATGACATCCCTGGCAACCCACACTCTGCTCTTGCCAGGTGCTGGCAAAACTGTCTTGCTGCTCGTTATAGCCTTTGAGCAGGCGGGTTGAATGACAATCCGCGCACATGGCATTCCAGTTTTGATAGCGACCAGTCCAGTGCAAAGGGTCGTTAGGCGTAAAGCGTTGCCCCGGATAGAGAGAAAACCAGCGCTGTCCCCCTTCTTCTCTTGAACGGCTATCCCAAGCGACGGTTAGCGCCTGCAAGCGACCGCCGGGAAAGGCAACCAAATACTGCTGTAGAGGGTAGAAACCGAAGGTGTAGCGAATAGGAAAATCTTCCGGTAGCCCATCTTCGCCTTCGATATTTACGAAGTAGTCCTGGCCTTTGCGAAAAAAGCGGGCTTGGACTCCCCCCTCCTCGAAGACGACGTCATCGAATTTACCCAACACATTGCCAAGAGTGGCATCGCGCATCGCCCAGCCGTGGTCCGACGCATTCCATTGCTCCGCCTGTGTGGCGTGACAGCCCGTGCAGCTATCAGCGGGAGCATATCCTTCGCGCTCTGTCGCCAATGCCGGAGGAAGTCCACCGCTGTGGGCGCTTTCCGAGCTTGTGCAGAGGAAGGCTAAAATCAAGATAAAAGCACCTGAGCGTATCCAGCGCAGGACGCTTAACCACACAGCTCGGCATCCCACTTTTCTGTCCAATGCATACGTCGCGCTCTTCTAAAGGTGCTTGCCCTAGCAGTATGCCTGCCACCCGGAGAAATCCATCCACAGATGGCAGGACCTTGTGCGTGTACCGTTAACCAGACAATGGATTAACGGATGCCAACCTTGCGCAATGCTGAGGGCGTGTAATCCGAAGAGGAAGAAACGGTGCCGAATTCCATCGGCGAGCGCTCTTCGTTGCGTAAACCGGAAACCACGTAACGGCCGTTGTGCAGGTCATAAAGCGCTTCAACACTCAACCAAGGGATCTGCTTGTCGTATACCTGGGTGATGAATCCTTCGCCGACCCTCCACAAGTCCCCCCGCGCGTCGTAATGTTCAGCAACTACTATTTGCCAGCTATCCTCGTCGATGTACAACTTTCGCTTGGCGTAGACATGCCGCTCACCTTCCTTCAAGTCCGCCTCAACGACCCATACACGGTGGAGTTCGTAGCGGGTCAGATTCGAATTGATATGGCCGGGCTTGATGATTTCGTCGTATTTTAATTCAGGGGATTGAAGCTTGTAGGCATTGTAAGGGATATACAACTCTTGCTTGCCTATCAGCTTCCACTCATAGCGATCTGGCGAGCCATTGTACATGTCGGTATTGTCAGCTACTCGCTGCCCCTCCGCGCCAGGCGAGGGGCCGTCATAGGCCACCTGGGGCGCCCGGCGCACCCGGCGCTGGCCTGCCGTATAAATCCATGCTTTGCGAGGCTCTTTCACTTGGTCGAGGGTCTCGTGTACTAGAAGTACGTTACCCGATAGGCGTGCCGGCGAGGTGATCGCTTGCATGTAGTAAAAAAGCACGTTGCCCGGATTTGCAGGATCGAAATCTTTGACATGGTCACGGTAGGTGAACCACTGGCTCATCGTAACAGGCACGTAACTTCCGTCGACAAGCGGAGCCGTCTGCATAATGGTTCGCTGAACACTACCTCCCCGATAACGCGCAATATGGTTCCACACGACCTCGATGCCATTCTGAGGAATGGGAAAAGGAATCGCCGTCGAAAACCCTTGCAGGCCATTCCCCCCCTCCATCAACGAAGCGGATATGGCGTTCTGCCTGATCGATTGTGCAACCGACTCTGGAACGCTTGCGGTACGGTGGGTGGGGTACACGGGCATCTGGAAGGAGTTCGGGTAGCGCTTGAACAGGGCCAACTGGCCCTCGCTCAGCTTATCCCGATACTGTTCGGCATTCTTCGCTGTGATGGTAAACAAAGGCGACTCCGATGCGAACGGATCACTGAGATGCCCAAACGCATCGACGGTCCCGGCCTTGCCCTTCAGACCACCGTTCCAAGAAGGGATACTGCCGTTCTGGTTCCCGGAGCGCTCAGCGCCTACCGGAGTCAAGCTACTCTCTAACCTTGCTGCCTGATCCGCAGGCACCGCCGCGTGAAGACCCAAAGCAACAAGCGCCAGGGCTATGCCCGAAAGGGAGATCGATAAATTTTTCATGGGGAGTCCTCAGAAGGTAACGCCAAAGCTAAGGGCGACGAAGTCACGGTCGGCGCTCATGTTGTAATCGCCGCCGAAATAGTTTGTGTAGGAGAGACTGGCGTTGTAAGCACTTCGATAGGTTGCATCCAATCCCACGCTGACGGCCTTAGATCCCTCACCAAATCCCGGCTCGGGGCCATAGCCGTCGACGTCATGCGACCAGGCCAGACTTGGGCGTAACTGGACAGCGGGAATCAGGTTGTCGTATTCCCAGATTGCACGGGCGCGATAACCCCAAGAGGTGGTGGTTACAAAACCAGAATTGTTGCAGTACTCACCGCGGCATAGAGCGTTATCGGGATACAGCTCTCCTTGGCCGAATACCGATGCTCTGCCATAGCGTAGGCCTCCTCGCCCTTCCAGCCCGCCCACATGAGTCACGCCGACCTCTCCCACCAACGTCATCCGGCTTGCCCCCATGACGCTTTCAAACAGATGAACACCAGTAACCTGTGCCTGAGTTACCTCCTTGCGCTGATAACCATTGGAGGGTGCGCCATCTCTTATCGAATAAGCCCCCGAGGAGTAGATGGGGGTAGTAGCGGGATTACCTACGGCAGCTGCCGTCAGGTCAGGTGAGTTAAGTTGTAGAGGCAAATTCGGTCGGTAGCTTACCTCTCCTGAAAGAGTTGTCCCTGTACTCAGCATCGTGCTGAAGCTGAGCCCATAGAGGCGGATGTCCTCTGGATAGTCTACGTAATATTGAGACGTTCCCAAGCGGTAGGCCGAGACCAGTTGCCTGCCAGCCGCGCTAGATAGAAAGCCGGCGCAACCACCAGCAGGAATGCCCAGGTTGGAGCAAAGCTGCGGGGCAAAAGCCAGGTTCGTAGTGTTGGGGCTGGAGATTGAACTGACGTAGGGTTGGCGACTGTGGTAGTTAGCCGCATACGCACCAAACTCTGTATCCAATGCTGATGAAAACCAATGAAGGGCGACACCCCACTGACCATCGTCCCGAGGCTCATTGTTTTTCGCCCGCTTGATCTCGACACCTTCGCCTGTCAGGTTGATTCCGAAGGGGCTGAGAGCCTGTTGCGCAAATGCGTTTTGATCGAGCACCGGTCCGACTGTGGCTCCTCCGCATCCATCTGCCACGAAGTCGTTCTGCGAGAAAAAGGTGCCACAGTTCTCGACAACGGTCTTCTCCCAATCCAGCTGATAGAACATGTCCATGCTGAATTCTTCGCTCAACGTTTGCGACAGGTAAATCATATTGACCGGAATCAAGCCTTCCTTAACCTCGGCACCCGGTTGGCGAAGCGCAGAAACGTCAATGGTGTTCATCGAATTGATGCCACCGCGGATAAAGGTGCTTTCTCCCCAGTTAACGACCTGCCTGCCGATTCTGACGGTACCTGCGAGGTCATCCATTAACATATAGTTGTGGTACAAGAAGGCATCTAAAAGCTGCGCGCCAGAAGCTTTAGCCATTGGATCACGACCACTTTCCTCAATATCCTTGAAAGGCCGGCTTTCATCTTTCAATTCAAAGTCGTACCAATACTTGCCACGCATGAATATGCCGCTATCGCCGTACTTCAGCTCCAGATCATGGATCCCCTTGAAGACCTTGGAAAAAGTTTCACCAGAATCGAAATTTCGGCGTCCATCATCCCCGCTACCCCCCCAGAGATCTTTGTCAGGAGACTGGGTGGACCAACTTGCCCCTACAGAAAGAGAAGAGTCGAACTGCCCTTCAATTTCGCCTATTTTGAATGACACAGCATGTGCAGAAATTGGCATAAAGCCACATATGCCCAGCACGATGGGCAGACGAGTAGAGCGGTTATTTATCATTGTTATTATCTCTCGGCATTCGCACTAATACAGGTGAGAACTACGGGTGTATCTACACGGCATCCTCCCTAGATAACTGCTCCAAAAAACTTAAATCACTGGACCCACTCGATCGGAAACGTGAATTTTCCAAGCCGTTCCTCTAGTCGCGGGCGGAAACTCCCAGCCTGTATATGCGCGACGAGTCCTCGACGACTGTCTTGTTGCATGTCGACCGAAACACCCGAAATACCTGCCAGTTCAGATTCTTGCTGAATAACCCAGGCAATTTCGCGCTGTAACAGGGCCGGCTTGAAAATCTTACCGACAGGTGTTAGCGGCAAGGCGTCCATAATCTCGATACGCTTCGGCAATGCCGCGCGCTCGTTAATGGTCCTTGAGGCGAATTCGATAAGTTCCTCATGGGTGCATAGCATCCCGGGCTTGAGTTGCACATAAGCGACGGGGACTTCACCCGCGTGGGCGTCTGGACAACCTATAGCCGCTGAAAGCGCCACCGCCGGGTGGGTCTGCAAGGCTTCTTCAATCTGTTTCGGGTCAATGTTGTGGCCACCGCGAATAATCAATTCCTTCTTACGCCCGGTCAGCCAGAAATACCCCTGCGCGTCCTGACGCCCAAGGTCCCCGGTGTTTAACCATCGTTTACCCTCGATGGTGAGCCAAATACTTTTGTTGTGGCTGTCATCCAAATAGCCGGCGAATACATTAGGGCCATGAATCGCGATAACACCTACTTCATCATCCCCTGCGTTACGCACGTACTGTCCGTCATCGTCCAGAACCACAGCACGCATATGTTGGTACGGCAGGCGCAGACCAATGGAGCCAACCCGGCGCTCGCCGTCCGCTGGGTTGATGGAAGACACACAGGCGCCCTCGGTCAGACCGTAGCCCTCAAGAATCCGAACACCTATTCGCTCCTCGAACTGGCGGAACAACTCCACCGGCATAGGCGCCGCGCCGCACAATGCGTATTGCAGGCTGGAAAGATCGCGCCCCTCGACCGACTGCTGGAGAAGCGCCGAAAACACAGTGGGCACACCAGAAAAGAAATTGATACCGAAATGCTCGACCAAATCCCAGAAGTGCTTGATCAAACCCTCGCCGCGATATCCCTGAGGAGTACCTATGATTACTCGATCACCGTGGGTCCAAGGCATCAGGCCGGTCACCAGTTGGCCGTTTACATGGAACAGGGGTAAGCCACAGAAAATCACCTGCCCCTTTGCCCTGGGCTGCATATTGGCCGCCATTGCCCACGCGTTGAAGACTTCCGCCCCATGGGTACGGATGGCGATCTTCGGCAGTCCTGTGGTGCCTCCTGTGCAGAAATAAGACGAAGGCTCATCGGGATGAATTTGCCGACCGCTTTTCAGATAGTGACCTGGCTGTTTGCTCATCAACTTGCGCAAGCCGTGAATCTTTCGTCCCGGATGAAGACGCCGTTCTCTCATCGCCATCCAACGCAAAATGCCACCGGGGACGATGCCCACATAGGGTTCCATGCCAACCCAAACGATATGTTCGATGCAGGGCAGACTGTGCAACTGGCTGGAGACTTTCTGCCAAAGGTCCGCTCCGGGAGTCGGGGCCAACGTCACGACCACCTTCACAGTGGCTGCGCGTAACAACTCGGCAATCTGAACCGACTCAAGCAGCGGATTGATTGCCAAGACAACGCCTGCCGCCTCCCCGCCCCAGATGGTGAAGTGGGTTTCCGGCAGGTTCGGCAAGAGGAAAGCCACTACATCCCGAGGCCCAATGCCCAACTGATGAAAAACGTTGGCTGCCCGAGTGATGTCAGCGAACAGCTCGTCATAGGTCCAATCGTGGGTCTGATGGTAGGCCTTGGCGTCGAGGAAAAAGCTGAGCGCCGGCGCGCGACCGTTGGCCTTCGCACACTGTTGCAAGGCCGTGTAGCTGCTGTGCGGAAGCTCCCGTGCAGCGAGCGGAGTCCGTTCCATGGCTTCAATATCCGCGAGATTTTCGACGGCCATCAGGCTCCCTCCACCACGACATTGCGCTGGGTTCCCAAATCGATCACACCATCGGCGCTACGAATCGTGGCCTCCACCACGTCACCCACTTTGAGGTAGAAATCCTTGCGTGCTTCCTGGGCCTTCGAGAACGCCTTCCACTTCACCGATTCAGACAAAAATGCGGCGGCCAGGCGTTGCTTCGTCGGCGATGGGATCGCGAGTGCGCAACCAGCAGGTGTCCCCGTGGCGATCAAGTCGCCGGCGCAAAAATCATGCACAACTGAGAGTTCGGTCAACGTCTCCGCAGCCCCATAAACCATGTTGGCGGTACTGTCGGATTGACGAGCCTCACCATTGACCGTTAGGCGCAACTGCAATTGCTGCAGATATTTCATGTCTTTTGCGTCGAGCAAGCACAGGTGCGGTCCGATCGGACCGAAAGTGCGGAAGCTCTTACCTTTGTAAAATTGCATCTGGGGAATCTGGATGTCGCGGGCCGAGTAATCATTAACGATGACCAGGCCGGCCACATACTCGTGCAGATTGTGCGCCCCAACGTTCACAGGACCAGTGATCTCCCGGGCGAGGATGAGCCCAAGCTCGATCTCATAGTCCAGGAACCGCACTTGCCTCGGCTTTATCAGTTCGCTGTCGGCCGCGACGATGCAACTCGTGGCCTTGGTGAAGATCATGTTGTAGAGCTTCACATCGGGGTCCATGCCCGACTCGATCATGTGCTGTCGATAATTGGCCCCCTGACAAACGAACTGCTGGTTGCGTGTCACCGGAGATAGCAGCCGTACCTGGCTTAGCTCTACCTCAGCGCCCTGAAGGCGGGACAGTTGCTCCAGCGAGACCTGCCGGATCAGATCACCTGTGGTTTCGAAATGATCGGGAATGGGGGTAATACGCCCCTGGCGTATCACCCCCCAGAGGTTTTCGTTCTGATACTCGAAGCGGACTACGTTGACGGACATGGATGCAGCTCCTGGTGCAACAAGGCGCCGCACGCTGGCGGCAATTTTCGGTTGTTGTTCTGCTTTGGCCCTGTGTCGCGGCAACAGGCTCACCCCTCCCAGAACGATCCCGGCCTTGAGAAGGAGTCGGCGGTTCAGTGAAGGCATTGCAGTCCCCTCAGCCGAACAGTCGCTTAAGCAACAATAATTTTCGCCACGTTAGATCTGGGCTGTATCTGAGGTTGCGCAGCAGAGCCTTGAAGCTCGCCAAATTCATCGCTGGCTTTGTGAAGCTCCTCGGCATCCGTTGCCCCCACTGCGACATTGCCTCGGCACTGACCTTATGCAGTCCCATGGGACGGTCCGACGTGAAAAGGTCGCCGTCGCAGTAGTGCTCATGCTTATTGCCCCAAGGGTCTTGCCAATAGTCGAAAATCTGGCTGCCGAGAATGTGTCGACCAATGCCCCAGGCATGCTTCCAGCCGCGCTCCTGCAGAATTCGCTGCCCCATTCCCACCGCATCGGCATCCACCAACTCGAATGCGCTATGGCTGTAGGCAGCCATGAATCCCTGGGCCAGCGCCAAGGTGTGGTGGTCGGCGGGCTCATCCCCCAGATCAAGACGCATGAACGCCACCACCGGAGACCCATCCGGAAGAACCTGGACGTCACTGGGAATGAAGCCAAAATGGCGCGTATACCAAGCACATGTCGCCTGGTAGTCGGCGAGCTCAAGCACGATATGGCCAAGCCTGACCACTTCAGGTGGGGCAACTGGAGGCCGTTGGGTCGTGTTGATGCGTGGGGACACATCCACGAGATTCACCGGCAAGGCAGAGCGACGGACAATAGGCTCACAGGGAAGACGGCCATGAACCGCTTCAACCAGAAACCCGGACGGATCAGTCAGACGGACGCACAGCCCTCCGCCGGGACCTTCCAGCATTTCTATCTCTGAGGCACCAGGTAACCGAGCTACCCGTTCAAGATCTTCGCGTGATGACAACTCCAGCGCGAAGCCGATGAAGCGCGCCTGACGTGCACGCTCCACCCGGTAACAGTAAGGAGTCGCCTCAGTGCCTCGCATGTAGAGCCGTTCAGCATCGCGATGCGCGGTCTGCAAGCCGAAATCAAGTAAAAAGCGCTCGGCCAGATCCAGGTCAGGACGTGCAAAGATCAAATAGGCAAGCGCCCGCGCCCTCACCGTTGGGGAAGGATGGCGGGCGGGCTGCTTCGTCACGAGACATAGCTGATGGGTGCCTTGTTTCATTATTGTTTTTCTCCACGACTCTTATCAGCAAAACCGACGCCGCCCCGCTCACTTGAGCCTCAGCGAACTCTTTGAAAATTCATACCTCGCAGGACAAAGCAGGCAACTTTCTGGTTGCCAGCTCTCGAGCCTCCAACTCGGAAACCCCCAGCGCCCGCAAAAGCAGCTCAGCTGTTTCGCTACCCGCTCCTCGCCAGGTATCCACACCTTCCCGAACCATGAACATCGCTCCCAGGGTTGCCCCGGCGATCAACGAAATCACACTGGCGCTCTGAGACCGACCGAACTCATAACGCCCCTCCTCCAATCCCCTACGCACACCCATAGAAAAATGGCTTAGGAACAGCTCACGCAGCGATACATCGCCCAGGGCGAACCGACTTATGAAAGAGCCCCACTGCCGGTCAACGTGGGCGTGATAAATGAAGATCCGAACGCAATTGGCCAGACACTCCGCCGGATCCTCCGGCGCTAAAAAGCTGCTGCTGAGATGCTTTTGCATCTCTCTACCCTGCTGGCTGGCGACCCGCTCGAACAGGTCTTCGACCCCACCCACCTCGCTGTGAACGGTCGCCCTCGAAACACCTGCGGCACGGGCAAGATCGCTGATGCCGATCTGGGTGATCCCCTTTTCGGCGAATAAACAGGCGGCAGCGTTGTAGATGCGACGTTGTATCGGAGTCATCTGTACCACAGCCTCTTGATTCAACCAGCCAACGCACAAATTGAACACTAACGTTCATTTATCGTCAACTCGTTTTTATTTTTACCACATCTGTCGCATAATCCTCCAATCTGAACACTTGTGTTCAGTTTTGTCCGGATCAGGCCTCAATGACCGCGATCCTTCTGTCCATTGAAAACATAGGCCCCGTATCTCGGGGTAATAAAAAAGGACCGGCATGAACCTTCCACTCGCTCATTCCCTACCCGCTACAGTCGATGTCCTCATCGTCGGTAATGGCCCAGTTGGCGCTTCGATTGCAGCGCTGCTAGGCCGGTATGGCATCAATACTCTGGTGGTTGACAAGACCCATGACGTACTGCTGATGCCACGCGCCATCGCCCTGGACAACGAAGCGTTGCGAATTTTGCAGTTGGCCGGTCTGGAGGAAGGCGCTTTCGAAAAGATTGTGATTGCGCAAGTGCGCATGCACTGCCCGTTTGTTGGCCAGTTTGGTCAGGCCAACACCAGGGGTAGCCTCGATGGACATCCAAAGCTGGTGACCTTCTACCAGCCGGATCTGGAGCGCACCGTACGCGACCAGTACCAACGCTTCGAAAACGTGACCAGCTTCGGTGGGCTGGAGCTACTTAACCTGATACAGGATGCGGAAGGCGTCGAAGCCGAATTGCTCGCCGAGGACGGACACATCCGACGAATAAAAGCGCGATACCTGGTTGGCGCGGATGGGGCAAGTTCGAAAGTCCGCAGCTTGATAGGGCAAGACTTCCAAGGTCGTAGCTACGCCGAAGATTGGTTGATCGTTGATACGCGAGGACGAGAAAACGTCGCAATCGATCATGTCGAATTCCTTTGCGATCATCGCAGACCAACACCCCATATGCCTGCGCCGGGAGGGCGTGAGCGTTGGGAGTTCATGCTCAAAGGGGGGGAAACCCGCGAGCAGATGGAAGATGCTGGACGCATCGCCAGGCTTTTGGAAAAGTGGATCAAGCCTGATCAATTGGAAATTGAGCGCAAGGCGGTCTATCGCTTTCATGCCAGATGCTGCGAGCGCTTTCAGAAGGATCGGGTTTTCCTGATCGGCGATGCCGCGCATATTACTCCCCCCTTTGTTGGCCAGGGCCTGGTTGCTGGCCTACGGGACTCCGCCAACCTGGCCTGGAAGCTGGCGTGGGTGCTTAAGGGGCGCGCCGGGTCGGGCATTTTGGACAGCTATGATCAAGAACGCCGACCCCATGCCAAGGAAATGATTGCCCTTGCCAAACTGATGGGGCGCCTGGTGATGCCGGGCAACGCACCCACCGCTATGCTGGTGCATGGCCTGATGCGCTTGACGCGTCTAATCCCGCCGCTGCGGCGCCACCTCGAGGAGCTCGATATAAAGCCAAAGAACATTTTCAAGCGTGGTTTGTTCATGCCGGCCGGACGAGGTCGACGCTTGCGCCGTGGTGGGTTGTTTCCACAGGGGCTGGTGCGCCAGATGGACGGTTCGATCACTCTCAGCGATGCTGTACTAGGCGACAATCTGGTGTTGATTGGATTAGGCATCGACCCCCGCGCCAGCCTGACGCCAGATATCTGCCAACAATGGGAAAAGCATGGAGGCAGCTACCTGCAGATCGGCCTGCACGGTCAGAAGAGCACCAGCGCAACGCATTTTGTAGAGGATATCGGCCAGGTACTATTGGCCAGCGCCGCTCCAGACTCGTTGGCCGTGGTGCGCCCGGATCGCATTGTGATGCACGAAGGTCCACAGGCTATGGCCCAGCAACTCGTTCAGGAAACCTTGAAACTCTTGGAATCCTGAATTCACCGAAGATGCCGACACGAGGTGTCGGCATCAGCCAGACTTAGTCAGCCCTGGCTAGCCAGCGCCTGTAGGCTCGCGATTGCCGGCGAGTCTTCAATTGGCTGCCCAGCAATGCCAGCAACGGCGAAGCTTTAGGGTCGGCTGGCCGCCCGCTACCGAGCAGCGCGAGTTGTTTCTTGACTATGGCCTGAATGGCGGCGGAAGCATAGGCCTTGTTCTTCCAGGATACGGTAACCGGTGCCACGCTCTGATCACCTCCCTGTCGCCACTGCCTTGGCAAAGTAGGGTCGATGGCCAATGCCGTCGCCATGCCCACCATAGCTACACGTCCCGCCACTACGCGCTCCGCTACACCGCGGCGTCGAATCCCGCCAGTCACCATCAGCGGCATCGTCGCCTTGGTCGCAATACGCTCGGCGAACTCAAGGAAGTACGCCTCCCGGGCGAGAGAACTGCCGTCACGCGCGCGCCCCTGCATGGCGGGGCTTTCGTAGCTTCCACCGGACAACTCGACTAGATCGACACCCAGATCTTTCAGCATGGCCAACACTTGCGCGGCGTCCTCACTGTCGAAACCACCTCGCTGGAAGTCCGCCGAGTTGAGCTTGACTGACACGCAGAACGACGCACCCACTCTGGTGCGTACGCCCTCAACGGTGCGCAACAGGATCCGAGCTCGGTTTTCAAGGCTGCCTCCCCAATGATCCGAGCGGCGATTGGAGAGCGGCGAGAGGAACTGGCTGAACAGGTAGCCGTGAGCAGCATGGATCTGGACTCCGGTGAATCCCGCCTGCTCGGCCAGTTCGGCGGAACGCACATAGCGTTGGATCAACGCTTCGATTTCGACGCAATCGAGTGCTCTTGGTTTGGCAAACAGCTTGCCCAGACCCGGCAGCTCGACAGCCACCTGCGAAGGCGCAACGGCTATCTGTCCGAGGGCCGCCATGAGTTGACGGCCTGGATGATTGATCTGCATCCAGGCCTGGGCGCCATGACTGCGACAGGCGTCGGCCCAGCGACGAAAGCGATCCAGATGACGGTCACTCTCAAGCACGACGCCACAAGGCCCTGTCAGGGCATTGCGGTCCACCATCACATTGCCGGTGATAATCAATCCGGCCCCTCCCTCGGCCCAGGTACGATACAAACGAATCAGTTGCTCGCCAGGAGCATGGTCGGGATCAGCAAGATTCTCTTCCATTGCAGCCTTGGCAATCCGGTTGGGGATCTCCACGCCATTGGGCAACCGCATCGGACTGAAGAGCACACTCATCAGAATCAATCCTTAAGCCGCTGCGCGGCAGCTGAAAGTGGTTTGGTGGCGGTTCGCGCCAGCCATTGCAGGGTGCTTTCCGGCTCGTACACAGGCGCGGCGACCACCGCCTCATCGGAAAGCGCATGGCGCGAAAATAAACGCAACGAATTACCTCGGGTGATGGCTGAATATTCGGCCTTTGACCAGATAGAAGAAGTGGCCAGCGCCTCAAGCTCTTGCCGCATCACCTCCTCCGGGACAGCGAGAAAACCGCTGCCGAACAACACTTGCGAAGGATCAACCAGCTCCTTGAGTACCGCCATCGTGGGGGCACCGGCGGCCAGCGTGGTATCAAAATAAAACCGCCGCAAATAGGTCATTACACCCAGCGGGGCTTTCTCCTGGAATTCTGGCAACGCATTGGCCAGCGAAATTCGCCAAGCGGCATAAGGCAAAAATCCTCCGCCATTGGCCAGAATCCAGCGAATGCGCGGATATCGTTCCATGGTACCGGAGAGGATCAGATTGACCGCAGCCCTCGAGACATCACAGGCGAACTCAAGCATCACCCCCGGGGCCTCCAAGGCCAACAACTCGTTGTTCGGCTGCAGGTTCGGCTGCACGAAGACAGTAGCCTGACGACTGTCCAGCTCGGCCATCAATTCATCGAACTGTGGATCACCTAAAAACTTTCCATCATTGCTGGCAAGCAGCATCACACCATCCGCCTTGAGCGTATCCAGCGCATAAACCGCCTCTGCACAGGCCTGCCCTGTAGCCGGTAGCGGCACTGAGGCGAAGCTTCCATATCTTCCCGGATAACGCTGCTCCAACTCCGCACTGTACTCATTAGCCCGACGAGCCAACTGCGTGGCGGCGCGCGACTCCCCTCGCCATACCCCTGGGGCAGGAAGAGAGAGGATCGCAGTATGAATGTTGCGTTGATCCATCATGGCCAAGGAGTGCGCCTCGGACCATTTCGTCAGGCTCTGGCCGGCATAGTCATTTGGCCATGAGGCTTCGAGGGAGGGTGGCAATAGATGGTGATGCACATCAATGATCCGGGCCGCACTTTCTCGTTTCGCGGCCACAGAGCTGGCCAATCGAATCTCCCTTGTCGCATCATCGCTCGCAGCCACCGCCGGCCGACCCAGCGACAGCCAGGATGCTCCGGTAAGAAGACCGGCTCCGATCACAAAGTTTCGACGCTTCATTTCTTCTTCTCTCAGTCATGCCGATCATCGGCTTCTCATGCGCTCTACAATCGCGCCTACAGGACCGGAGAACGTTCGCTTCATCCGATTCGAAAATGGCTCGTCGACGTAGATAGCCTCGGGAACGGCCTGCTCGCCTTGCTGGCGGTAATGGGGAAACAATTCAAGCGCATTTCCACGATGGATGGCGTAGAGTTGTTGCGCCGACCACATCGGATTTTCCTCAAGGGTCTGGCACTGCAAGGTAGTGATCGGAGCCGGAGCGAAGGGGAAGTCGCTGCCGAAAAGAATGTGTGACGGCTCAACCAAGACCTTCAGGGCAGCCATGGAATAGCGCGACGGTGATAGCGCGGTATCGAAGTAGAAGCGTCTAACGCCGGCCATCACATCCACCGACAGACTCTGGATGGCAGCCAGCTGCACCAACCGCCAAGCGACATAGGGCAGGAAACCGCCGCTGTGAGCAAGAATCCAGCGTATCCGAGGGTACCTGTCCAGCGTTCCTGTGAGGAGAAGATTCACGGCCGCACGGGTTGTGTCGCAGAGGAATTCGACCAAGAACCCCGGTACCTGCATATCCAATTGCTCACTGGTCTTGTGCAGGTTAGGGTGAACGAAGACGACTGCGTCACGATTGTTCAACTCGACCATCAACTCATCGAAACGGGGGTCCCCCAGAAACACGCCATCTGAACTGCCAAAGACCACGACGCCATCAGCCTCTAGCCGGTCCAAGGCATAAGCAGCCTCGATACATGACGCCTCGGTGAACGGCAGCGGCAACAGTGCGAAGCTGCCAAAACGATCAGGATGGTGCGCCGTAAGATCAGCGGCGTACTCGTTGCAAGCGCGAGCCAGTGATGCGGCCTGCCCATTCCCTCCTCCCAGGTGAGCCCCAGGTGTCGTTAGCGACGTTATCGCTCTCTGGATACCATTGACATCCATCACATCCAAAGACTTCTGGGCGGTCCACTTCGGCAGTTGAGCACCGGCATGAGCTTCGAGCCCGTGCCGGTATAGAGCGTCGGAATAGACAGGGGGGATGATATGGTGGTGAACGTCGATTCGGCCTTGCTTGATAGTCATTGTTCTTAATCCTGAGCATGCAATCGTTTAGTTCAGAAAAAGCACCGAGAATCGCTGTCGTAGTAGCCAAAATCCTGCATCGGAATGCCAAGCCGTTGTCTGGAAGTGGTTCGACTCCACGATCACCTACACACCGTCACTGCGCCTGAAACCGACGCTTGCGCTGCCTGGCCCAGAGCCAACGGAAGAGCAGCACCAGCGTCAAGAAGCCCAGGAGAAGTAGCGCTAGACGCGGCAGATAGAAGAACACCATCGAGTTGATCTGCACCTGACGCTTGTAGTCGTAGCCATCCGGCATCGGCAGAACACCGACCTCCGCGCTGTACTTGCGGTATTCCTCCTTGAGTTGCGTGTAGAGCTCCGGCAACTCGTCACGCAGATCTTTCGTCTCGCCAGGGTCACGGCTCAAGTCATAGAGATGCCATTGGTTGTCACCGGCAGAGGGAAGATTGCGCAGCAACTTGTAGTCGCCTTTGAATACCGCCGAATTGCCAGCAAGCTCGTATCCGATGGTTTCATCAGCGGCGTGTACTGATGCACTTTCATCACGTAACAACGTCAATAAGCTGCTGCCGCGCATAACCTCAACTTCTCGTCCGGCATACGTGCCATTGGATAGCTCGATGCCAGCAGCCTCAAGGATGGTCGGCGCGATGTCGGCGATATGAGCAAGGGCGCGAGTGGTGTGAGGACGAAGACCTTTTATGGCCCCGCCAATGATCAACGGGACACGAAGTCCCCCTTCACTCGCCATGAACTTGTGGCCCGCCAGAGGAGCGTTGGCGACGCTGGCCCAGTTGGGACCGATGGCCGTCCAGGTGCCTTTATCACCCATCCGCTCATAGCTTTGGTCGTACTGCCAGTCCAACCATTTTCGGACAATTGCACTGGCATAGGGATCGGTGGCGGACCCACCATTGTCGGAGAGAAACACAAAAAGGGTATTATCGTACTGCCCGGTGAGTCGGAGGTAATCTATGAGCCGGCCAATCTCATGATCCATCGCCGATGCCATCCCAGCATAGACCTCCATCTTGCGGGCCTCGTAGGCTCGCTGCTGAACCGTCAAGATATTCCAGGCAGGAAGCACTTCTCCACCGGCCTTCGCCTCGCCAGGCAGTAGTCCTAGCGCATTCACTTTTTGTCGCCGCTCATTACGGAGCACATCCCACCCTTGGTCATACCGCCCTTGGTAATGATCACGGAACTGCCTGGGAACCTGGACAGGTGAGTGATTGGCCTGAAAGGCCACATAGGCGAAGAACGGCTTGCCGCTACCCTGTCCTTCTCGAAGGTAGTCAATGGTCTTGTCGACAAAGAAACGGGACGAATAAAAGTCGTCCGGCAGTGATGTCATCTCCCGGCCGTCCTCGTACCAATAGGCCCGGGTTTTCGTAGGAAGGTAGGGTCGCATTTCGAAGTTGTCCGAGCCGCTGTCAGCCTGGATGACCGAACGGTCGAATCCTCTGGCGGGTGGCAGATTTTCGGACGCGTCGCCCAAATGCCATTTACCTGTGACCGAGGTCCGATAGCCCGCATCCTGCAATAACTGGGCAATGGTTACGACTCGCTCGTTCAGCACTCCCTGATACCTGGGATTCCACTTCTGCGACAACGGGGTGGTATCCACCATGTTACCGACACCTGCCAGATGGTGATCCACACCGGTCAGCAAAGTGGCGCGAGTTGGAGCGCAGGAGCCCGTTGCATGGAAATTGCTGAAGCGAACCCCTCCAGAAGCCAACGAATCGATGCTGGGAGTTTCGATCTCGGAACCGAACGCGCCGATATCAGAAAACCCCATGTCATCGACCACCAGCAAAACGATATTCGGCGGCCGGGATACTGAAGTGTCAGAGTGGGCTGCTACGCAGTAGATCAGGGAAAAGCAGCAAGCAAGCAGACGCAGTAACGCGAGGGAGAGCAAGGGCATGGCGTTTTCCAACTGACAGTCGAACCGCAAGAATGCGGAGGTACTGAAAGTAAACACCAAGCAATAAATGAACACAAGTGTTCATTTATTGCCTTTATAGGACATTATCTAAATCCCTTCTTTCATGACAGCCCTTCAGACTGGAGCGAGTGGAGGCAGCTCGACGGTCGCCAGTGCCTGCGCCTCATCCTTGGAGAGTCCTAGAGCTCGCAGCGTCAATTCAGCGATGTCACTGCCGGCATCACGCCAGGTTCGGTGGCCATCACGCACCAGAGTAATGGCTGTGAGTACTGAACCACCAATCATTGCCAGCACCGACATCAACTGTTCCTGACGAACGTCGTAGCGTTTCTGACCTAACCCAGTCATCAGATCCGCCAGTGGCTGTCCAGCCCACATTCCGCGCAAGGATTGTGAGCTCATAGCGTAACGCACGATGAACTTGCCCCAACTTGGCTCTTCATGGGCGCGCCGGATGTAGTAGCGAATACCATTGGCCAGACGCAGCGCAGGATCTACATCCTCCGGTGAGCTGCGCGCAATACGCTGGTCCATTTCTTCGCTTAGACGGGAGGCAACATCCCTGAATAGCCCTTCAACGCTGTCCAGGTGCTTATAAATCGTCCCTCTCGCCACACCTGCGGCCTCGGCGAGCTCACTGATGCTGATTTCTCCAGCACCCTTTTCGGCGAATAGCCGCATAGCGGCTTCATGTATGCGGCGTTGTGCAGCGGTCATAAGGCGATGGCTTCTTTAGAATAACGAGGTTCGAAATTGAACACTTCCGTCCAAAATAAATCAACAGAATGAGGCGTGAACAGACAAATAATCGCAAGGAGCGCGAAACTAACGCGCTCCTCCCGTGAATCAAGAGTATTCACGCAAGAAGATCCGCAATCCCAGTCCCGTACTCAGCAACCAGATCACAGCCAGCACAACTAACAGCGCTAACGCCATCCCGAAGCGCCAACGGCGTCGCTCGCCCCGTAACGCAAGAGCTATCTCCAACCCGCCCAAGCCCATCAATAGCATCAGCGCCGGATTACGCCACGCCGTAAATGTCAGCCCGAGCAGAACAAGCTTGCTTATTCCCAGCCCGACTGAAGTTGGTTGGCCGTATTTCCCCATACTCCCCCGACCTTTCAGCCCGACGGCGAACTGCCAGGTTATTATCGCGAAAGCCAGCAGCACCAACCCTTTAAACAAAGTATGAGCAACCGCAATGGCACCCGGCGGACTATAGATAATTCCATGGTCTTGCTCATAAACGGAATGGGCATTTCGCAGCTCCGCCAGAATCTCAGGATGCTGCCGTGAGAGATCCCGGGTCTCCCCCGGGTCGGTCCGCAGGTCGAATAACTGCCACAACCCCGAGCCAAGCGGCATCGGCGTCTGGACCGCCTTCCAATCTCCGTCGATATATGCGCGGGAACCGTGCATCTCGTAGCCCACTCCATTCAGAGGCTGCAAGCGGGCAGACTGGTCATATAGCAGGGGCAACAGTGACCGCCCTTCAAGAGGTGCAAGCGTATTATTCTCAAGAGCGGGATGCGAGATGCCCACCATTGCCAACACCGTCGGTACAATGTCTCGCACATGGGTAAATGCCGAGACATTGCGTCCGATGATGGGAGCGCCTACAGGTTTGACGATAGCGGGAGTTCGGATCCCCCCCTCGTACACGAAGAACTTGAACATGCTGAAAGCTGCGGTGCTTGCCGTAGCCCAGCCAGCACCTTGGGAAATGAAGGAACCGTTCGCACCACGATTCTCCAGGGAATTGTCAAAGGATTCGTGATAGCTGCGTGTGTGTGTTGAATACACCTTGGTCGGAGCACCGTTGGCCCCGTTATCGCTCATGAACAGAATTAGCGTATTGTCTAACTCGCCCTGGCGCTCTAACAGATCTAGAACTCTGCCAATCTGCTCATCCATGAAATCGATCATCGCTGCGTAGACCTCCATGTCTCTACGGCTATTGGCCCGCTCGCTCTCACTCAGCGAATCCCATCGTGCGACCACTTCGGGCCAGGGGGCCAGCGTGCGCGCCTTGTCGATCAGGCCTAGAGCCTTTAGCTCATTAAAGCGTTTTTCCCGTAAGACCTCGTAACCTGCATCATAGACGCCTCGATACTTGGCGATGTAATCGGACGGCGCTTGAAGCGGATCATGGGGCGCCGTGTAGGCTAAATAGGCAAAGAATGGTTTCTGGCTGTCCCGATCCCTCTCCAACCATTGCACCAACCAATTCGTGTAATCACGCGTTGAATAAAAACCCTCCGGCAACTTGTCGACAACTTCGCCGTTTCGCACATACACCGTAGGCTCGGCAGGATGCAGCGGTCTGGCGTCCGAGTAATGGCTGGCCCCACCGGGCAGGAGTGCGAAAGACTCCTGGAAGCCCCGTTGCGAAGGGCCGTAACGAGGCTCGTCTCCCAAATGCCACTTACCAGACTGATACGTGCGGTACCCATGCCGAGCGAGAACTTCCGCGAGCGTCACGACTCGCTGATTCAGATGTCCTTCATAACCCGGTCGCCCCACCTGATCATCCGACAATACCTGCGAGCCTATGCCTGATAAGTGATTGTCAACGCCGGTCAGAAGCACTGAGCGCGTGGGTGCGCATGTCGGCAGCGTGTGAAAGTTGTTCAGCCTTATGCCAGAGGATGCCAGACGATCAATGTTAGGCGTATGGATATCGCTGCCACCAAACGCCCCTATATCCGTATAGCCCATGTCATCGGCTACGATGATCAGGACATTGGGTGTTCTCACACCAGCCTGTTCGGCGTGCACCATACCTGCCAGAAAAACCAAAACAGCGCCCCAAAAAATCTGCAGGTATAGATTCATGCCACGTCTGATAATGAGCATCAAAAGCCCCTTATTGGATTTTTTTCAGCCCACAGCACGCCATTATGTGGGCCCCTTAAGTCATAACGAGATTGAACAATCGTGTTCATTTGTGAGAGTATATAATCTAAAAGAACACAATTGACAACTTGCATCTCAAATCTAACGGGGCTCGCGTTATTGGCATACTTATTCTGCCGCACAGCCGCGGCGACTCGATATCCGAAAATGGAGTGGAAAGGGACGAACCCAGGCAGATTATTGGCATGAAGGGCCGGAAGGGGAAAAGTCGGGCGAAGCAGGGAATGCCCCGCAGAAATCTAACGCGGATGGCGGTTTCAGTCGCCCTAGTGCGATTGAAGGTGATTCGTTCCGCCAAAGCGCGTGTGTAGTGGTCACGTGGATACTTCGGCCTATCTAAGACTGATTTGCGGATAACTCCCAGAGACATGCGCTCCTAGGTGCCTGCCCTGTGCTATCTGAATCGCCATTTTTCCGCCGTGAGCCGCCACGTTGAGTGCGACTCCATCCGTGTCGCCGAGTGTGTAGTCATTACCGGTCATTCGTGCGTGCCAATCGGCCGTTTCCGAGAGTGCCCATCGCCAATCGAAGGAGTGCTCATCAAGCTTAAAAAAAGCGGAGATTCTGTTTCGGCTTCGTCACTCGGTGACGACTAGCTAACCTGCTTGCTACCCAGTATCAACGCTACGCCCCCCAGCACAGTCACAGATGCAACGATTATCCTTACGCTAACGCCTTCACCGAGAAAAAATACCTGCCAGCAAAGCCAGGATTGCTGATCCACAGCCCACACGGAAACAGCTTTGATCTTACGATGGATGAGATGTCACTTCCCTGCTGTATCACGGGTCACTTCATGGAGTGCTTGGGCAACCTTCGTTGTTTCCGCCCTTAGGTAAAATTGCAACCGGGTTAGCGGCCTGATGTGTTGCGCTAGATAGATGAGACTTTTTGCTCCAAGACTGAAAATTCTCGCGCCAGAGTCTATGGTAGGTAGTTGCAGCTGCGGTCTACGTCTAATAACTAGACGCAGTGATAGCCCTTTGCGGACTTCACGCCTGATTGGAGCGTTTCATGCCCCTGCATAGCACGCAGATCCCCCCCCAGCGAACTCGCAGCGCTCGTCAACGACCACTTTTCGGAACGTGGAATCAGGCCGGACGGGGTCATTGCTCAGTCCTGGTATCGCAGTGTCGTGGAGCACCGCCTCGATCCTGGCGCGGCAAGCCGTAAGAACATCCTCAGCGCCGAGGACATCCGTCGCCATCAGCAACAACACCAGCAATACCTATCCATCGCCAGTCAGGGCGTCAGTGGACTGGCGCGACGTGTGGTGCCCGCCGGCTTCGCCGTGCTGCTGAGCGACGAACACGGCATCACCCTGGATTCCCGGCTGCCCAGCCAGCACGACACCTACACACGATCAGGGCTGGTGGTGGCGCGCGGTGGGACGAGTCGGTAGTGGGCACCAATGGCATTGGCACGACCCTGGCGGCCGCGCAGCCGCTGATCATTCATCGTGAGGAGCACTTCCTGGCGTCCAACTTCCGCTTGAGCTGCTCGGTGGCACCGATCTTCGACGCCCAAGGCCTGTTGCGCGGCTGCCTGAATGCGACTTGCATGAACAGCGACGGTCCCCGGGAAAGCCAGTACCTCACACTGCAACTGGTCATCCTGTACGCGCGCCTGATCGAGAACGCACACTTTCGCCAGAGCTATCGCGACCGCCTCACTTTATCCTTCAAACCCATCGATGAGATCGCCGACTTGGCGAATGAACAATTGCTCGCTCTGAATGATAGCAGCTGCGTCATCGGGGCCAATCGTGCCGCTTTTGTCGCTTTTGGGTTGGCCGGCAAGCCAACGCTGCTCGGCGCGCCGTCGACAGCCTGCTGCCGACCACGGTGGACGAACTGCTTCAACTCACCAACGGCGGCGCCCAGGGCGTGCGCTTACGGGGTCGTCAGGACGAAGCGTTGCTGGATGTCGGCCTGTGCATCCCTTCCGAACGGCACCGCCCGCTCCCCGTCGCCCGCCCCGCCCGTCAGGCCCACCCGGACCTGCAGCAACTCACCGGCCTCGACGCCCGGCTACAGCAAAACACTCGGCGCGTGCGCAAGGTAATCGACAAGGGCATCCCGATCCTTATTACCGGCGAAACCGGCACCGGCAAGGAAGCGTTTGCCCGTGCAATCCACCATGCGAGCAACCGCCGCGCGGGGCCTTTCGTGGCGTTGAACTGCGCGGCGATTCCCGAGACGTTGATCGAGAGCGAGCTGTTCGGTTATCGCGCCGGCAGCTTCACGGGCGCCAACCGAAAAGGCATGAAAGGCAAACTCGAACTGGCGAACGGCGGCACGCTGTTTCTCGATGAAATCGGCGACATGCCTGCCCACCTGCAAACCCGCTTGCTGCGGGTGCTGGCGGAGCGTGAAATCTCGCCCCTGGGGGCCGAGACGCCGGTGATGCTGGATGTCCAAGTGATCTCAGCCACACACCAGGATCTGAACACAATGATCGGCGAGAAGCGCTTTCGCGAAGACTTGTTCTACCGCCTCGCCGGGATGAACCTCGCACTGCCGGCCTTGCGCGAACGCAGCGACCGAGCCGAGCTGATCGAAACGCTGCTCGCTGCCCAGACCGGCGCCCGCGGCTTACGGCTGCACACCGATGCCCCGTCAATGCCTGTTCGATCCCACCTGGCCCGGTAACATTCGCCAGTTGCTCAATAGCCTGCGCTACGCGGTGGCCCTGGCTATTGCACCCGAAGACCATTAGCCTGTGATTGTAAAAAAACACATCAACGCATTCAGGGAAACTGATCTAAAAGAACAGCTGGAAGCTGCTGGCATCCAGGAATTCGTGGTAATAGGCGCAATGAGCCACATGTGATACCGATCCTGAATCAGCTCGCGCATGGCACGTTCAGGAGCCTTGTCGGCCAAGGTGACAGGATCGAAGACCCACGTCCCCCCTGTCTTCGACATCAGCTTTGCGCGAAAGTAGGGTTGAATAGCAACAGCGGCAGCCTCAGCTAGCTGCTCTGCAAAAACGTGGTACTCATTCATCAAGCTAGCTGCGTGGATCGCCGCATACCAGGCAAGTGCCGCAAGCCAGCTCAATACAGAAATCTCGTCCACTGTACTAGCCGAACAGTTCATGAGCATGACTTCCAGCGATGTGAAACTGCGCGCCATTGTCGGGCTGATCCATCCCCCGCTATCGGATATGGCGATCGATACGATCGTGATGAATGCCGTCAATACCTTCCTCTATGGAGTGACCGCTCGCACGGACTCATCACGCAGTTCCTGCAAACAAGCGTGACCTTGTATTTGATCACCTCGCGGAAACTGGGAATACTTGCAGATGTTCGGTCTTCACATTGATCACTGAGATGAAGGCCTAGACGGCAGCTGCTTTCGTGATGTATCTCAATTCACGGGCGTTTGTGGGATGAGAACTGGCCCCGAAGCGACATAATTAGCACCTAGAATCCTGGAGCGAGAAACGAATTTAGTATCCCAGCAGAATATAAGGTTTCCCGTTATTTGTGGGAGCAGATAGTGATTCTCGACTGTAAATCACACTGTACAGGTAGCGGAGACGTTAACGGATGATCGCCTTCCAGATGCCAGGTTCTGACCCTATAAAAAAAGGGACGGTTTTCTATGATGACACTAGCCTAAACGTCCCTCCCTCGAACTCCGTCCGCGATAAACGCTCACGTAAATCGGCATCCAATCTCGAATCCTCGGGCCGGTACAATCGAGTCCGCTTCAGAGCATCCTCTTGATCAATATGGGTGCCCAAGAAAGTCCACACCACACGCGTGCATGTCGGTGCGCGTTGGTCTGTAGCCGATACCCCTAGCTTCAGTCCATTGAGCCGAGACAAACGGCTTTTGTAGCTAGGAATCAGGATGGTCTGGGTGATCTCATTATTCGTCAGCGATTCGTAATCGAGAAGAAACACTCGGTCTCGCAGGTAGTAGGCAATTCCCTTGTACAGGTATCGCTCAAAAATTTCTTGCCCCGCCTCGACCGTTTGTACTCGCTCATGACGCTCATACACCACCTGTCCAGCTTCCTCGTGCAAATGGACCAATGAGCAAATGATTTGGCCGGGCTCGGTCATGGCGTAGTAATACTCATAGTAATACCCAAGCAACGTCGAGGCTCCGTCTGACGAGCATTTGCCTAGATGATCGAACATCCTCAACGCGGCGCTCAGCGGCTCGGTTGTTCGAGAGCGCGATGGGACACCAATCAGGGGGAGAAACTGCTCGGTTGGCAGCGCGATCTCGCCCTCCTCCACGCCGAAGAAATCACAAATTCGCTTCAGGTTGTAAGGCGTGGGTCGGCTGCTGCCGTTCAGATACTTGGTGAACTGCCCCCGGTTGATCTTCAGTTTGCGGCACACCTCTGCGACAGATCGATAATGGCGGCACAGATGGTACAGGTTTGATGAAAAGTGATCATACATACTTGAAATTTTCAGTCTCAGAGCGACAAGCCCATTAAAGTAGCAGCAACTCGCATCAGATAATGGCGCTTCGAGCACTTGCTTATGAGAAGACATTAACGAAATATTGCCCTCGCAAACCGTCGCGAAACATCTTCACGTAAGTCACTGCAACATATGGTAAGGAATACCACATGCTCGAAGTCATAAACGACTTCCTTCCAGGGAAAGGTCTTGTCACTGTCAACCTCACATCCGTTTCACTATGTGTAATAGACACGCAAGTTTCTTCAGAATATTTCTGTCTATTACCCGCATGGCAACCCTCTCATGCTCGCTGCATGTATCAGCGTGAGCCTCTCAAAGACAATGCTTTGGCAGTGAGTTCAAGCCTGAACCGTGTTGATCCGCGGCGTCTTCGAGTACTCATTCATAACGCGTACGATCCGCGAACAACGCAACGCTGCGCCCTCTCCAATGCAATATCTAGAAATCATCAGCTGTCTACCAGTTAAACGGGTATGTGCCTTGACGCATTGAATCTTTCGTCGTTCCCAAGCATGCAGTTCCATAGATGGACATTGCAGGCTATGGAAAGACTCATGATCAAAATGAACAGTTCAACGGCACCCACGCTTACTACCGTGTGCTAAAGACGGCATTTCAATCTAGCAGTCTGCCTGAACATCCCTGCATGTATTCGTAAAGCTCACTGTACCCATGAAACATTTGCAAACAGTTTACGAACTACGCCGTTGCTGAGCCCAACCATGACCTGACCGCTGCAACCAAAGCGCGCATTAGCGACGCTCGTTTGCCTTGAAACATTATTACCCGTGCTCTATCAGGCGCGATCAATCGTCAAGGAATGTCAACCATGCCTATGCATATTGATTCAAAACCTCCCCTTCATGAGCTTCGCATTTTGCGACTTTCAGACGTCGAGCAAAAAACGGGGCTCAAGCGCTCGTTCCTTTACAGCCTGATGAATCAGGGCAAATTCCCAAAATCCGTCCGCCTAGGCGTTCGGGCCGTAGGCTGGGATGCCACGGAAGTCGATCAGTGGATTGCCGATCGTTTAAGCGATCGCGGCTAAGGAGTTATGCGAGCGTGGCATCAACCTTCCCTACACAAGATCAGGCGTCTAAACGTGTTTCAAATGCGCCTTGCGAAAACGCTGTCTCGGCATGCTCGAGCGATCCAGAGGTCGAAACGCCTATGGTCGTCACACTGGACTGCTTGAAGCCCTACGACCTGGACCCGAGGGTCACGCGCAATCCCAAGTACGATGAAATCAAGGCGTCCATCCGCCAGCGTGGACTCGACTCGCCGCCGCCGATTACCCGGCGTCCAGGTGAATCTTGTTTCCGCGTGCGCAACGGTGGCAACACGCGGCTTTCGATCCTGCGCGAGCTCTGGTCTGAAACAAAGGACGAGCAGTTTTATCATCTGACCTGCACGTTTCGCCCTTGGCCCGAGCGCGGTGAAATCATTTCCCTGACAGGCCACCTAGCTGAGAATGAAATGCGCGGCGGTCTGACATTTATCGAGCGCGCGCTCGGCGTTGAGAAAGCCAGGGAGCTTTACGAGCTTGAGAGCGGAGCGCCGCTTTCCCAGTCAGAGCTGTCCAGGCGCTTAACCTCGGACGGCTACCCTGTTCACCAATCCCACATCAGCCGGATGCGAGATGCGATTCACTACTTGCTGCCTGCGATTCCCAACGTTCTGTACGGAGGGCTAGGCCGACATCAAGTCGAGCGCCTTGCTGTGCTTCGACGGACCTGTGCCAAGATCTGGGATGAGCATGCAAAAACAAAAATCCTGACCATCGATTTTGCATCCCTTTTTCAGGAAGCTCTGATGTTATTTGATGGAGCAACGGCCGATTTTTCTATCGACCGCGCTCAGGATGAGGTCATTGGGCAAATGGCTCATTACTTGGGTGTTGACTACGACACGCTGGCCTTGGCGTCTGAGGCAGGCGAAAAACGTGAGCAGGCATTAACTCACGTTCCGAGTCATCGCTACGCGCCCTGCCCTCCAAAAACGGCTGCTTCGGACACCGGTCTGGACCTCCCAACCGTCCCGTCTATCCCGACTGGCCCTCCAACGAAAACTGTTCAGGCGCTTAAAGAGCCTGACCATCCGGATGCATCTGGTTCTGATCGCCTGCAATCCATCCAAGCGTTGGTGGCCAGACATACGGGCGATGAACCCTCTCTGGCATCTGACGTCCTGCCGTTTTCACAAGGGAGTCTCTTCCCTATTTCGGACATCTGGAACATTGATCCGGCACTGGATGAGCCACAACGCCTGCGGATACATATCAGCCAATTCGCACGTGAAATTTGTCAGGACGTTGCCCAGGCCGACCTCATCACCGAAGTGGATGAAGGGATCGGCTTTCGTTGTCGCCTCGAGACGGTACCCGAGCATCCCTCACAGTTAACCTTGGTCGCCTTGCTCGAGACATTGACGACCAATTCCTCTGTACCAAGCGTCCCGATGCAAATCGGCCCTCTTTTATTGGGAAGCGCACATCGGGATGCCCAAGCATACCGATTGAGCGACGCCAATCTGATCAAATTGTTTCGCTTGATTCGTTTAGCCCGACGCTTGATTGACCTCAAATCAGAATTTGGCACCGACCAGAACATGCACACCAAGGAGGACTCATGACGACACCCCATCCGATCAACCAAGCCGTTATAGCCCAGGCGCTGCATGATCTGCGCAACGGCCAACTCAGACGCTGCAAGACCATGGGATTTGCTGATGAGGATTTGGCCGCCCTAAAGGAGCCCGGGCTGATCAGTGTCCTGCTCAATGCCCGTGTGCCTTGGTGCACGGTCCAGATAAACCGTGGCGTACTGCAGAAAATCCTCGGTCAGGCAGAAGACGTGGGGCTAGAAATCGCCAGTGTTGATCGGATGCTGCACCTGGGCGCCAGTACGGAGATGGTCAGTCAGTTCTACGGTCTGACTCATCAGGAAGTGGCCCTGCGTCGCAACATTTTGGGACTGCCCAAGCGTAAAGGCCGGCATCAGGTGCTCAGCGAAGCACAGGACACACTGCTCTGGGAGCGTTGGCATCCACAATTCAAGGCACGAAAAATTTCGGTAGACGATGACCGAGCTTTACTGGACCTGACGCTTGATCTGGCTGAGGAGCTTTCGTACCCGGCCTCTGTGGTTTGGGCATCATTGCGTGACTGGATCAATCAAGGGTTGGTCTAGCATGATGAAAAGCTCGGCCCCCAAACCTCTCTCCTCCGTGCTTGATAGCGCCCTGAAGAGTTTGTGTGCCCAGAGCACGCAAGGGAATGGGGACGGTTTCCTGTTCAGTGGCAACCGCCATGAAACCGTCCCCAGGGCGTTGCTTCTCGATGAGCGTTTGACCCCGCTTGAACGCAATGCCTGGCAAGTTTTTCGGCTGCTGCTCAACGACGACGGAGTCACCGCTTTTCCGACCTATGACCAGTTACGTAAGTATCTGGCCTCCGTACCCTGCGGCGCCCTGGCCTCCCATGAGTCAGTTGCGAAGACCTTGACACTCCTGCGTCTGACGAGGTGGTTGAGCTTGGCCCGTCGACGGCGAGATGCGTGTACCGGACGTATGCTCGGTAACCTGTATGTCCTGCATGATCGCCCTTTGACGCCCTTTGAAGCTATGCAGATCGATCCCGAATACATGGTATTGGTCAGCCACACGCTCAAGCACGCCAATAAGGGTATTCAGCGCGTCGGATTGGCGGTGCTCGAAGAAATAAGCCATGACCCCAGCGTCCAGACTCAATTGCTGCCCAGCCATCTACAGGTTTTAGCCTTGCGTCTGCAGCAAGCGCAGGCCGTCAATGTTGCGCCAGATATGCCGACCGAAGAACGTATCTCTCAGGCTCTTCGGAAACAAAACGCCCCGTCTTCGGTATCCGAACCAGGGTCCAAAGCCCCGCAGGACCACTCTCTTCGGCATCCGAAGCCTGCGAGTATGTTAAGTACAAAAGCGTTAAAAACACTACGTACTGGCGAGTGTTCGCAGGAAGGTTTCGAGCTGGATCTCCCTCCCCGCTTTTCATCGCTCACGCCTGCACAGCAATCGGGTGCCAAAGTGGCGTTGCAGCGATTGCCAGGCGAATTGCGGCAGGCAGTCCTGGATGAATGGGCAGCTCGGTGTCGAGAGGCCCACATACGCAATCCAGCCGGCTACCTGTTTGGCATTTTGCAGAAAGCGTTGCAGGGTCAATTCACCGTCTGGGCAGCCAAGGAACAAGCTCCTGAATCGGGTGGAACGAAGCCCAGCCCCAAGCAAACTCAGAAGACGGAGCGGGACCCAGCTGTTGCTCACGCCTATCTGGACGAGCTCAAGGGCCTGCTGAAGGAACGATGACGGCAGGGTATCGAGCTATCCCCTGGGGATAGCTGTCGCCCCCACCTCCGCAATCACCAATCACCAATCACCAATCACCAATCACCAATCACCAATCAGGCTCGCACTGCCTGCGCTTTGTTCAATGACAGCGTCCCGCCGTGCCGCAAAGCTGGGCACCCTCCCACAGTCCCTGAGTGACTTCCCATGGCAAACGACCTGCAACTGAACCTCGGTACATTGCGCAGTAGCGTGCAATTGACCTTGCACACCCATCACGCCTCTCGCATCTGGCATGGGCGAGACGCCTCCCAAGGCCGAGCAACGATCATCGGCCTCAACGGTTTTATTGCCGTCATGAACAAAATGAAACGTGGCGCGGAATTGGATGACCCCTACGCCGACGCTTGGATGTTAAGAATCGAAGACAAGCTCAACGCTACCAAAGACATCCTCAACGTCTTGAATGAGCAGGTGAACCTGGCGCTCGCAGAAGTGCCTTCCGCCTTGAGCTTGGGCGAGAACCTTAATGTGCAGCCGGTCAAGCTACCGCTATTTGTCAACGCCCAACTTGGCTTCATGGCGGTGTATCTGTTGGCAGACTATGACGACCTGGCGCGACGTCTGATCCTGGCTCATCACACCGCATTGATTGATCGCTCCAGCTTAGAACGCTGGCTTAACGAAGGGGCGCACGCTTTGCGAAGCCTGTTCAGCCTGGCTCAACAGTACAAATCATCCGGCTTGAACCGTGAGGACTATCAGGCCAATACCTCTTTGGCGATATCGGCCAAAGAACGTTTTGGTGAGATTGATCAAGACATTCTGGAAGGCACCCGTCGCTCGCGCTTTGCCCCGCCCTTGGTGCGCCGGCTCACGATCAGCGCCCCTCAAAGGGACGAAGAGAACACCCTGGATGTTGCCATCGACAGTGAAGCGCATAGCCCTCATGAACCTGTCTCCAGCGCTCGGGAGCAGCCAGCAGAGGACGAGCGCTGATGGCATTGCACTATTTCAAACCTTTGGTTCATTCAGAGCTCGAGCAACTGCAGCATGCGGCCTACCTAAAAGGCCTTTTACAGCCTTTTAAAGGTAAGGGCTGTTTGGAGGACTGGGCCAGCGATTGCAATGCACTTCGTGACGGTCTGATTGAGCTAGCGCAGGCACGAATCCTGACCCAAGCTCGGCGTTATCCCTTCAACCTGCTGGCAGCCCAGTTGACCCGCCACAGCACGGGGGCTGGGACGACCTTTCTGCGCTGGCGCAACCCCGACCGAACCAACATGGGGGTATTCCTGTGGCAGCAATGCATTGAACACGAGGCCACCCCCAATCTGCTGATTGACGACCTCTACGCACTGGAGCAACAGCGGATCGTGCTGAATATGCAAATCAGCATGACCCACGTCCTGGCCCGCCAAGCCAATGACTGCGCCATCAAGATGGCGCATGCCGAAGCGGTCTATCAACACTGCGTTAAACAACGCGCCCTTGTATAAGCGAGCCCCTCATGAGCACTCATTTTTTCGGTGAAGGTAATATCGGATCGGCGCCCGAATTTCGGGAATTCAACAACCGCAATGACGAGCCCAGGCGTCTGCTGAGGCTCAACGTTTATTTCGACAACCCTGTCCCTGTCAAAGACGGCTATGAAGATCGAGGCGGCTTCTGGGCGCCGGTTGAAATCTGGCACCGTGAAGCAGAGCACTGGAGCACGCTGTATCAAAAAGGCATGCGGGTGATGGTCGAAGGACGCTCGGTCAAGGAGGAATGGGCCGATGCGGATGAGAACGCACGAGTGACGTTCAAAATCGAAGCGCGGCGTGTGGGCATCCTGCCCTACCGGGTCGAACGGGTCACACTGGGTGGTAAATCATCTGCCGCCGCTACTGATGGTGACGACCACCCGCATTGATCCTAAGAAGCGGGAGAGCGGCTGGCCCAGTCGTCAGTCGCTCTATTGCCCCAAAACGCTCTCAAGCCCTACTGCGTTGTGAGTGTCCACTGACGTCCATCCTGTTCCAGCCAGCGGCACATGACGAATTCGCTGGTGCAAAGCCCCCCTGCTCCCAAGCCTGGCTCATGGTTGCCTCTGCCGACTGATCATCAATACGCTCTGATGCAGAATCGGTTTGAGAGTCGCGCGCACCGTCTCCTCTCATGCATCTTCCTGCCCTCTCAACTGCTTTGCTGGGCATGACATGCGACTCTTTCTGTGTGAAAAACCTTCCCAGGGCAAAGACATTGCCAGGGTACTTGGCGCCCGACAACGTGGCAGCGGCTGCTTCAAAGGCGTGGGTATCAGTGTGACCTGGTGCATCGGACACTTGGTCGAAGCGGCACCACCTGAAGCTTATGATGAACGCTTCAAACAGTGGTCGCTGGACCATCTGCCCATCATTCCGAGCTCGTGGCGTGTCCACGTCAAAGCGAACACGGCGGCTCAGTACAAAATCGTCAAACAGCTACTGGCCCAAACATCTGAATTGGTGATCGCCACTGATGCGGATCGCGAAGGCGAGATGATTGCTCGCGAGGTGCTTGAGCTGTGTCAGTACCGCGGTTCTATCCAGCGACTGTGGCTGTCAGCACTTAACGAAGCCTCCATCCGCAAAGCCCTGAGTCAGCTACGACAGGCAGAAGAAACTCAGTCCCTCTACCATTCTGCCCTTGCCCGCTCACGAGCGGATTGGCTGATCGGCATGAACATGAGCCGACTGTTTACCCTCCTGGGCCGACAGGCAGGGCTCAACGGAGTGTTGTCGGTGGGACGTGTGCAAACGCCGACCTTACGCTTAGTGGTTGATCGGGATCGCGAGATCGAACGATTTGTACCAACGCCTTACTGGGTTATCCAGGTGAAGCTTGAAGTACTGGGGCAAGCGTTTACAGCGCAGTGGGTGGTACCCGACAGTGCCACTGACGAAGCTGGCCGCTGCATCAGGCAAGCCATCGCTTTGCAGTCGCAGCAGAGCCTCAGAGCGACAGGGATTGCACAGGTATTGGAGGTTGAGACGCAACGAACTCGAGAGGCTCCGCCGCTCCCCTTCGACTTGAGCACCTTGCAAGAAGTTTGCTCAAGACGCTTGGGCTACGGCGTGCAGGAAACATTGGACATTGCTCAATCGCTTTATGAGACCCACAAAGCGACGACCTATCCGCGCACAGACTCAGGCTACCTTCCCGAAAGCATGTTGCACGAGGCAGAAGCGGTCTTCGCTGCACTGATAAAGAGCGATCCTGGCGTGGGCCCTTTGGTGCAATCCGTCGATCCCACGTTGCGCTCCCGGGCTTGGAACGATAGCCATGTCAGCGCGCATCACGGCATTATCCCGACACTGGAACCGTTTGATCGGTTGGCCTTAAGCGAACGCGAATGCGCGGTCTATGAGTTGATTCGTGCCCGTTATCTGGCGCAGTTTCTGCCCCCTCATGAGTACGACCGCACCGCCGTGAAGCTCACCTGTGGCAACCATGCATTGAAAGCCCATGGCAAACACGTCGTGGAATCAGGTTGGCACCAAGTATTGGGTAGCGAATGCCCCCCCAACGACGACGAAGCGTCGCCACGCAGCCAAGCGCTACCAGACCTGCATTCGGGTGTTTGCTGCAACGTGGTGGACGTGGAGCTAAAGTCCCTCAAGACTCAGCCCCCCAAAGCTTATACCCAGGGAGAGCTGATCAAGGCCATGAAAGGCGTGGCCAAACTGGTGACAGACCCAAGGCTGAAGCAGGTTCTCAAGGAGACGACAGGCATCGGTACAGAAGCCACACGGGCCAATATCATCAGCGGTTTGCTGAGCCGAGGGTATCTGTACATCAAAGGGCGATCTGTACGGGCTTCTGAGGCAGCCTTCACCTTGATCGATTCGGTACCTCCCGCCATAGCGGACCCGGCCACCACCGCCATCTGGGAGCAGGCGTTCGACATGATCGAGGCCGGCCAACTGACGCTGGAGGATTTCCTAGCAAAACAAACCGCCTGGATCAGCCAGTTGGTCGAGCATTACCGTACGACGACCTTGGCGCTCCATAGCCCTGGCGGCCCGAGTTGCCCTTTGTGTGGGGCGCCGATGCGTCAACGTGACGGCAAGCACAACAGGTTTTGGTCCTGTACTCGGTATCCAGAATGTCGGGGGGCTTTACCCATCGCCTCGCAAGGGAGGGTGCCCCCACGCCACCGAAAGCCGCGTCGTTCAAAACCTGGAAACGCTTGAACGACCTTGCCCAAGCTCGCTTCTCCTTCTGAAACAGCGAGCGCGCCAAGCCGAGCAATAGCCGGTGGCACGGAGGAACACATCGTCTGAGCTGTGCCTGCAGCATGATGGTTCAGTAGGACAGTGCCGTGCTGAAGGGTCCCCTGATCGCCTTCCCCGGGGCGATCAGGAGACCCTTTAGGGTGGACATAGTCGGTACCGGACCCCGCCGGTCAAACAACGAGCTCCTTTTGTACGCGGATGTGTGCCTGATGATACCGACCCACGCCACGAAACGGGTCGGGTGCGATGCTTGTGAAGGCGCCTGGCCTGACGACCGCCAAGCCCGGAACAGCCCCACGGGTGGCCTCTCTGTTCAAGCCGAAGGTCACGCCTTCGGCGCCTTTGTCCTTTCTCCCACTTTGCGCCGTGTCCGACACCGCTCGGGCACAGAAAGGCGCGCCTGCAAAGGACATACCCCCATGATTCAAACCTCTCCGCCACTGCAATACGCCAGTGTTTGCAGCGGGATTGAAGCGGTGACCGTCGCCTGGAAGCCTTTAGGTCTCACCCCGGCTTGGTTTTCCGAAATAGCACCGTTCCCTTGTGCGGTGCTGGCCCATCATTACCCAGCCGTACCTAATCTCGGTGACATGAAGCGACTGGCTCGCCGGGCACTCGACAGAACCATTGCTGCTCCTGCCATTCTGATTGGCGGCACGCCGTGCCAGGCATTCAGTGTGGCGGGTTTTCGCGCGGGCCTCGCAGATGCTCGAGGTGCTCTGACTCTTACATTTGTGGAGCTTGCCAATGCAATCGATCAAGTCCGAATACAACGAAAGGAACCTGAAGCCATCATCGTCTGGGAAAACGTTCTCGGCGTGCTCAACGATAGGGGTAACGCCTTCGGATGTTTTCTCGCAGCACTGGCTGGCGAAGAACATGAACTCGTCCCCCCAAGGAAGACTTGGTCGCACTCAGGTGTTGTGTTTGGTCCCCAAAGAACAGTCGCGTGGCGCGTCCTGGATGCCCAATATTTCGGCCTGGCCCAACGACGCCGTCGTGTGTTCCTTGTCGCAAGTGCTCGTGTGGGATTCGATCCCGCCGCGGTACTTTTTGAGCGCCAAGGCCCGCGCCGGGATACTGCGCCGCACCGCACGCTACAAACGCAGGCTGCCACCCCTGCTGGCGCAGGCCTTGCAACCTTAAGTGCCCCCTTACGCGCCGTCGCGTTCAGCAACGCTTATGGCATGGCCAACGGCCAAGGCGGGGCTGAGGCGGCGTTGGAATGCTGCCCTACACTGACCTGCAATCACGACGTTGCGATTGTGGTGTGTGGCACAGCACACGGCCCCGTCTGTGATACCTCAATTCCCCATCTGCTGCACCAAAACGTTATCGCATGCAACAGCTGCCACGCGCGTCCTACGGCCAGGCGCCTGCTTCCCATTGAGTGTGAGCGCTTGCAGGGACTACCCGATAACTACACACGCATTCCCAGGCGTCATTACGCCATAAGGCGCATCAGCCACCGTCGGCCTCTGGACATGTGGGAAGTCACCGACAATGGCTGGATGCTGATGGCTGCTGACGGCCCCCGTTACAAGGTCATAGGCAACTCAATGGCCGTCCCCTGCCTGACTTGGCTCGGTAAACGTTTGCTCGACGTGCTTAGAAATCCGGAGTCTTTCAGCGAGGTATTGATCACTGACAGGCCGGCTAAGAAAAACCATTCTTGACCACGCAAGTCTGATCACTGATCAGCGCATGCCCAGGCAGCTAGGGTCTTCAAAGCTGCGTCGTGAAATGTTTCACGCCGGCCCCGCCCAGTCCGCCCGGCATCGTTTCCGTGGACGTGCGCCTTCGAAGGCGTTGATGCCTGTCTTTCGCCGTGAGGGTTACCCACACCTTTCATTTAAATCAGATCCAAGGAGTCATTAGCGATGAAAAACGCTCCCGCTACTCAACTGTCGTCCCTGTCCCAGCCTAAGCCAGCCGCACAACTTGCTGATGTCGGCAATACAGCAGCCGCTTTCTTCGCCGCTTGGAAAAAAGGCGTTGCCTTAGCCGGTTTCACCTATTTTGGTGACGGTTCTAAAGCTGGCTTCAACAAGGCCAATTGCCGATGGGATCTGCGTCCCATCATGCGATTGATCGATAAAAACTTCGAAGTCCTGAGCAATCAGGAACGGATATTAATAGCTGCAATGGTGAGCTTCCACGACACCCAAAAAGGTTGTGAGTTGCTCAAGCAGGCAGGGGTTAAAGGCTTGGCTGACCTGGGCCTTTTAGACCCTCTACAGCGAGGCATTATTGCTTCGCTGATCCTTCATTACCACGGCTGGTAATCAGCCTCTTTATTCACTGGGGCCTGGCAGTTTTCCCCACTTTTCAAACCAATCACCCATTGGGGGCGACTGCCCCTTCGGGAGAGGCGCCTCCATCGTTATTCCTAGCCTGGAGGCATGTCATGAATCCTACGTTTGATGAAACGACCTATTTTGACCTTCACATCACTGGACTGGGTTACCTCAATCGCATTCGTGAAGTGAAGCTCAAGAAAGGTGAATCATTCCTAGCTTGCGACATCGCAGCGCTCAATGGTCCGACGGACTGCGCTGAGTATCGGCGTTTCGACGTTCGTGTCACAGGCGAAGATGCTCAGGTACTGGTTCGGCGCTGTGCCAGAGCCGTTGAGTTGGACCGTAAGGTCCTGGTTGGTTTTCGTCTGGGAGACCCCTGGGTGGACACGTTCACTTACTCCAAAGGCATTAACCAGGGACAGTTGGGTGTGAGCTTCAAGGCCCGATTGCTCTTGTTGAACTGGATCAAGATCGACGGTGTTTTGGTGCATAAGCGCGAACCTTCGAATCAAGACGGCCTGAAATCCGAAGCTACAACTCAACCAGTGAATGCAGCCCCTCCATCACCCGAAGAGGACTTTGCATTCTGATCTCAGATCCGGCTACGGGTCTTGGTTTTTCCTCAACGTCGTCATTCAACGTCGACGTTTGAAGCTCCCACCCTCCCTCGTAAGCCATGACGCCCGAGGGCGGTGTCATGGCCCCACTTTTTGAATAGGAAGCAGACCATGATTGTTATCAAATTTGGAGATTCGGCCAAACCCTGGTCCGAGCACGGCGCTTTGGTTATGACCCCGGGCGTTGATGCACTGATGAAAACGAAACGATTAGATCCGTTCCATTACTTCGGCCGTCACATCTTGGGCGACTGGGGCGATATCTGTGATGAAGATCGTCAGCTCAATGAAGATGCGCTGCAATCGGGTTATCGTCTGATGTCTGCCTACGATGTTGAACCTGGCTTGAGATTGTGGGTTATCACCGAAGCTGATCGTACCGTGACCACCATTCTTCTACCTGAGGAATATTGAGGCCTGCGGCCAGACCTCTCTAGCACTTCAGTTAATCCTCGCAACGGCCTCCTCGGAGGCCGTTTTCTTTGATGGCCTTGAAACAGGTAACGGGTCATTACCTATTGATGGCTGCTACAGAGTCACCTGCTTGAGATCGTTCGCATATCCCATCCAGGAACTCCTAATATGCCCACGATACAGATGCGTCTGCTGCCCTTCATGCTGTTGAGCCACCTAACCCTGACTGCGTGCCTGTCTACGGAACGAACATCCCTAGAACAGGCGGTGCCGAGTCTGCCCCAGCCCTCTTCCGAGCACTACATCCCCGTTCAACGATATGGTCGATACACCCTGGTGGAACTGGCGCCGCACGTTGCACAACAAAACCTTCTGCTTCAAGCGATCGATATCGATCTTCCCGGCAATTGGTCCATCTCAGTTGCTGATGCGCTGCGCTATGTCCTTTTGCGCTCGGGGTATCGACTATGTGATCGCACACCAGAAAACGCGGCACTGTTTGCCCTCCCCCTCCCTGCACCTCACCTGAAGCTCGGCCCTGTTCAACTTCGCGACGCGTTACAGACGCTTGCGGGGCCAGCCTGGGCGCTGCAAACCGATGATCAGCTTCGCCTGGTCTGCTTCATCCCTGTTGCCGGGGCTGCCAAACCCAGCCCTACAGCACAAGCGGCAGTCAATCTGGAGGTCGCACAATGATATACGCCACCCTGCCTGGGCCTCGTTTGCACAGTCGCCTTAAACGCTGGACGCCTGCGCTTGTATTCACGCTGATGAGCTGCGTGCTCGCCTCTCATCAGGTGTCGTTGTCGAAGCTGGCCCAGGGTCTGAGCGACCATCCTGACGTTAATCGCCTGGAGCATCTTGAAAGTACGGTGTTAGGGCTAGAGCAAGCTGTCCTGCAAGTGCAACAGACAGCGAGACACGTACCCAATCGTAACGACCTGGAGGATCTGCAGGTTGATCTGAACAAGCGCCTGGTAGACCTGGAGAACACCTTAGCAACACATACGGCGCAGCAGGATTTGCAACCATTGCTGCAACGATTGGAGCGGCTCGAATCCAGTCAGAAATCAATCACGCAAACTCCCACTCCCACTCCCACTCCCAAACAAGCCAAGCCCTCTATTCAAAAACCGAAGAAAGGCGCTGAGCCTAGCTTCCAGATCTTGGGTCTGGAGCTACGAGGCGCAGTGCAGTTTCTGTCTGTCGCACCAGTAGGTGTCCAAGCGCTGGATCAAAGCCAACTTTTGAGGATCGGCGATACCTATCTCGGCTGGAGGCTTGAGCACCTCGACGAGCAGACGGCAGTGTTTTCTGTCGACGGCATCACGCACAAATTGAACGTTCGATAGGAGTGGCTATGTTCCACTTGCATTTACTGCCCTTGCTGGCCCTGTCGCTATGTTGTGGGGTTCAGGCACAACACTTCACTCCGAGTACCCTCGCTGGGCTCAAGTCCAAGCCACAAACCGATACGGCGGTTTCTCTTGAAAGCGCGTTATTGGCTCAACAATGGGGGTTGGAGCGAGAAGAATTCGACCGTTTCACTGCACTGATGCGCGGCCCACTGGGTACGTACTCCCCTCACCTGGACCCATTGAGCGCTTTGGGGATCGAGGCCCGAACTGATGCTGAACGGCAGCACTATGCCCAGCTTCAGGTTGAAGCCGAAGCTGTACGTGTCGAGAAGTTACTCTCCTATCAACGTGCCTATGATCAAGCATGGAAAAACCGATTTCCGGGGATGGTACTGATCAACCCTCCTCCGTTGCACAGTCCACTACTGATCAAGACCGCCGGAAGAAAATCTGTTTTCGTGCGCCTTGACTGTGCTGAATGCGAGCATCGGGTCAGGCAACTACAAGCCTCAGGGACAGCGTTCGATCTTTACATCATTGATAGCCAACATGACGACAACGGCATTCGTCAGTGGGCTCATAAAGTCGGGATCAGACCCATCAAGGTTCGAGACGGAACCATTTCAATCAACCATGACAAAGGACGTTGGGTATCGATCGGTGATGCCGGAGAACTGCCGGCTGTGATGCAGGAGGTCAATGGCAGGTGGGTGCGACAGTGAGTACTTGCAGTCCACTGCTTCGCCTCCTGAGCCTCGCCAGTCTTTTTGGGATGGGTTTTGCTGAAGGGGCCGTGACCGCTCTGGAACCTCCCCCAGCCTACGGTTCAACTGCGCGGCGAATGGGAGTGCCTGCGGAACTGTTGTTTGCAGTGGCGCTACAGGAAAGCGGCGTCACGCTGCGAGGCCAACGAATGCCATGGCCCTGGACGCTCAACATCGCGGGGGACTCCCGTTATTTTTCCAGAGAATCTGATGCCTGCGACACGCTTCAACGAGCCCTCAAGCACCACCCTCCCTCGCAAATAGACGCAGGTCTGGTCCAGATCAACCTGGGTCACCAACGCCATTTCTATCGGCACCCTTGTGAGTTGCTGCAACCTCATCGGAATCTGGAGGTTGCCGCCACCATCCTGCGTAACCATCACCGCCAGGGCGAAGATTGGCTCCTAGCTGCTGGTCGTTATCACCGTCCGGCAGGCGGACCGTTGGCTACACGCTACCGAGATCGCATCCGCAAACACCTGGACCAATTGGCTTCAAAAAGGAGACTGCAACCATGAAAAATACCATTGGGTGGATATGCATTCTTTTAGCACTCCATTGCACTCCATGCATGGCGGACAAATCGATGCCTCAATACGCAGAGGACCGCTTTCGCGAAGACGACCTACTGCCGATTCACTCCAAGACCTTGTCCCCCGGAACCGTTAAACGCAGGCCCCTGAATGCCTCTGGTTTACCGGCATTCTTCCTGATCGGAGACGACGCGCTTTCACGATCTTGGCTTAGGCAGCGACTACCCCAACTGACCAAGCTCAAGGCCGCCGGGTTGGTCGTCAATGTGGAGTCCAACGCATCACTCATTCAACTTCGTCAGTTAGCGCCAGGTCTCACCCTGTCTCCCGTCTCCGCCGATGATCTGGCCCAACGACTGCAACTTCAACACTACCCCGTTTTAGTCACGGCCAGCAGTATCGAGCAATAACCATGACGCACAACCATGGCATTGAAACGCTGCTACGACCGGCGGTGGAGTTGTATAGCGTCGCTGCATGCAGCTCCGGGGCGATCCTATGTATCACAGCGCCGTGGTCATTAGCCCTAGCGCCTGCTATCGGTGCAGCCGCGGCCTGCGCCTTCGCGGTTCTAGGCGTCATTCGCCTAAACCAGGCATGCACCGTTTTGCGCTATCGCAGGCAGATGAGGCGATTGCCACGCTATATGATGACCAGCCGTGAAATCCCAGTCAGTCATCAGCGCCTGTTTGTGGGAAAAGGATTTCGTTGGGATCAACGCCATACCCACCGACTGATGCAGACTTACCGACCGGAATTCCGACGTTATGTAGAACCCTCGATTCTGTACAAGTGGGCGCGCCGGCTGGAAGCAAGACTTGAATTCTCCCCTCACCCGTTGAGCCAGCTCCCCCGTCTCACTGGCTGGGACCATCCACTGAACCCGATGAGGCCATTACCGCCAGTGGGGGGTATGCCACGGCTTCATGCTGTAGAGCTTCAAGAATTGGATGTCTCCCTCCCCTTGGGTGAGAGGGTCGGTCACACGCTCGTGCTAGGCACCACTCGAGTTGGAAAAACTCGACTTGCCGAGCTATTCATCAGCCAGGACATTCGTCGCGGCGAGGTCTGCATCGTTTTCGATCCAAAGGGTGATGCCGAGCTGCTCAAGCGCATGTACGTTGAGACCCAACGTGCAGGTCGCGATGACGAATTCTATGTCTTTCACCTAGGACAACCCACAATCTCAGCCCGATACAACGCCATCGGCCGTTTCGGACGTATCACTGAGGTGGCATCCCGAATTGCCGGACAACTATCCGGTGAAGGTAACTCTGCTGCTTTCAGGGAGTTTGCCTGGCGCTTCGTCAACATCATCGCTCGTGCCCTGGTTGAACTGGGCCAACGTCCGGATTATTTGCTGATCCAGCGGCACGTGATCAACATCGACGCGCTATTCATCGAATATGCGGCTCACTTCTTTGCCGAAAAAGCTCCCAAGGCTTGGGACGTCATCGTGCAACTGGAAGCCAGGATCAATGAAAAAAACACTCCGCGGCACATGATGGGTCGTGAGAAACGGGTCGTGGCGATTGAGCAATACCTGGCGCAGGCACGCCTGTATGATCCTGTGCTCGACGGACTGCGTTCAGCCGTGCGCTATGACCGGACCTATTTCGACAAGATCGTCGCCTCCCTACTGCCTCTGCTGGAAAAACTCACCACGGGTGAGATCGCCCATCTATTGGCTCCCGACTACACCAATCTGAATGACTCGCGACCGATCTTTGACTGGATGGAAGTCATGCGCAAACGTGCTGTCGTTTACGTTGGCCTCGATGCACTTTCGGATGCCGAGGTGGCCTCTGCCGTGGGTAACTCCATGTTTTCGGACCTGGTGTCTGTGGCCGGTCACATCTACAAGTTCGGGGTGGACTTTGGGTTGGATAAAGCAGTGGCAGATAAGAAAATCCCCATCAACCTCCATGCCGATGAATTCAACGAGCTGATGGGAGACGAATTCATCCCGATGATTAACAAAGGTGGTGGTGCCGGGATTCAGGTCACGGCCTACACCCAGACGCTCAGTGATATCGAGGCACGAATCGGAAACCGGGCCAAGGCGGGCCAGGTCATCGGCAACTTCAATAATCTGTTCATGTTGCGCGTTCGTGAAACGGCCACAGCCGAGTTACTCACCAACCAGTTGCCCAAGGTGGAGGTGTATACGGCCTCGGTGATGAGCGCTGCTACCGACAGCTCAGACCCGCATGGCAACACTGCCTTCACTTCCAATACTCAGGATCGAGTCACCGCCACCTCAGTACCCATGATTGAGCCTGCCCATGTGGTCGCCCTGCCCAAAGGGCAAGCCTTCGGATTGATTGAAGGCGGTCAGCTTTGGAAGATTCGCATGCCACTCCCCGCACCAGATCCCGATGAAGTGATGCCCAGGGACCTCCAAATGATGGCCAGCTACATGCGTAAACGTTACGTCGCGGCGGATGATTGGTTGAATTTGGCAGCCTTGCTCTATCAAGATGCCCCACTGCCAAAGGATCTACTCGAAGAGTCTGCACCGTCCGAGCAGACCGAAGAATGAGCGAACCGTCATCGACAGCGCAACGTCAGCAGCGGCAGCAACAGGGATTTGTGGTCGGTTTGATTACACTGCCTTTCCGGTTTGTCGCTGTGTTGTTCGGGGCGCTGTTGCTGAACATCGTGATCGAGTGTATCGGTATTTATGCCTTCTGGCCTGAAGATGGCTGGCGACATTCAAGACAGATGTTTGAATATGAGCTGGCCCAGTTGTCCAATGACTTCAAACGCAGCGCATTGGTGCAAGAACCAGGTGGCAGCGCCAATGCAATTGTCCAGTTGGTGTATGAAGGTGTGCTGATCAAGACCGGAATCATTAGGTCTCTGAAAGAAACATCGGAGAGCGCGACCCGAGCCCACGCTGAGGCGCTTCACCAACCTCACTACTACATTGCGCTGCTGTACATACACTTGGAAAACAACCTGATCGCTGCGGCATTTTGCGTCCTGGTGTTCGTCGTTCGGCTGATGGTGCTGTTTCTCTCAGTGCCGCTGTTGTTTATGGCGGCCTTCATCGGCTTGGTGGATGGACTCGTACAACGTGACATCCGTCGTTTCGGTGCAGGTCGTGAGTCAGGCTACGTCTACCATCGAGCCAAGGCCTGTGTGATGCCGTTGCTGACATGGCCCTGGGTCATTTACCTGGCGCTGCCTGTGAGCTTGAATGCTGCCTGGATTCTGTTACCTGGTGCGATTTTTCTGGCAATCACTCTTTCCCTAGCAGCCAGTAGATTCAAGAAATATCTCTGACCGTTGCTAGTGATATATCGGCGATCAATAGGGGGTTCTCCCATGACATATTGATCGCAGCATCAGTACGTCCCCCCTAGCACTATCGAGCCGTCTGACTGAACGAGCTCAACCATGATCACTCCCTCACCTCCAACACTCACAAAGGCTACCGGCCTGCTCTTCACACTCGTGGGAGCAGTCACTGCAACAGCCAATGAGATCGTTGATGAACATACCCGCCTAGCCACCGTCCTTCGCGAGCTGACGGCTATCGAGCGGCTCGTCGCTGCCGATGATTTCATCAAAGCCCCCGAGACCGCTCGCTACCACTTTGACTATGTCCGTTTACGCATGGATATCCATCGTGTCAGTACGGGAATCAAAGACTACCTGTCTCCCAAGCGGGCCTCCCCTCGCGACGCCGGGGCGTTGTACGGCAGTTATTTCGATGAAACGGTGCCTCATCAATGAGCACCGCCCAAATCGCTGCTTTTCAAGCAAACGGTGGTTTCTCACCTTCAATCACCGCCCTGGTTCTGACTTCAACCGTCTTTGCGGTGCTGTTGCTCTGGGGCACCTGGGCTATACGAACCGCCTATTCCGGCTGGGCTGAGCAACGGCTGAACCAGCGCCAGTTCCTCGGCGTGGTGATCCGCTTCATGGCGATGTACCTGGCCCTGACCTACCTCCTCCTTTCGTAAGCCAATGGAATCCTCCATGAATTTTTATATCTCGTGCTCCAAAAGATTCACTGTCGTACCAGCCCTTTTGACCAGCGCACTGCCCTCCTTGGCTTTGGCCAAAGGCAAGTTACCGACGATGGAGGACCCATCCCGCGGTGCGGGCAAAGGCATCATGGATACGATGCAAAACTATGGTTACGACATCGTGATGCTCGTGGCGCTACTAGTGGTTGCGTCCATGTTCATCGGTGTCTGCTATCACGCTTACACCCGTTACTCCGAAATTCATACAGGACGATCTACCTGGGGTCAGTTCGGCCTGAGCATCGCGGTGGGTGCAGTCATGCTGGTGGTCGGCATTTGGCTGCTGACCAAAGCCACCGGGATTTTGTGAGGACGACGCACCATGGAGTCTCTACAGAGTGCGCCTAAGGCCACCATTACCTTCCTGCCCCACCGCCTGAATCGACAACCTGTTGTCGTTCGAGGATTGACCGCAGATGAACTCTGGATCTGCACCGGATTATCAGCGGCAATTGGCCTGATTCTGGGCGTACCGCTAGTCTGCCTGACCAGCAGCATCGCCATGGTCCCCACCATGATCGTACTGTCGATTGCAGCCGGACTCTTCTTCGGCGGAGGGCTATTACGTCGACAGAAGCGCGGTCGACCGGAGACTTGGCTCTATCGACATCTCCAATGGAGGCTCGCCACAAAGTACCCTCAGGTGAGCCGCCAATTGGGTAGCCATGGACTCATCACCTACTCCGGCTTCTGGGTAACGCGTCGAGGTGACGCATGAGCCGGTTTAAAAATGAGGTCCTGCACCTGCAATCTCATGTCAGGACGCTGAGGCTCTGCACCGGTGGGTTATTTCTCGTTGTCGTCGGGTTAGGCGCCGGATGGTGGAATGCCCCACGAGATTTAACCATCCATGTTCCCCCCGACCTGCGCTCTGGCAGCACTCGTAAGTGGTGGGAGATCCCTCCCGAATCTGTCTATGCATTCACCTTCTACATCTTCCAGCAGCTCAACCGCTGGCCCAACGACGGTGAAGACGACTACAGCCGTAACCTGCAATCACTGGCGGCCTATCTGACTCCCGCGTGCCGATCGTTCTTCCAACAGGACTATGACCAGCGCCGTCGATTAGGTGAGCTCAGAAAGCGTATGCGCGGGGTGTATGAAATTCCTGGACGCGGCTACGGGGACGACCCGGAAACCCGAGTCAAAGTAGTTTCAGACAATGACTGGCTGGTTACCTTGGACATCAATGCCGATGAATACCACGGCACCGAGCAGGTTAAGCGCGCACTCGTTCGCTATCCCATCAAGGTCGTACGTATGGATATCGACCCGGAGCTCAACCCCTTCGGACTGGCCCTGGACTGCTACGAAGGCACGCCTCAACGCATAACACTGCCCACGTCCTCGACACCGGCTACACGAACCCTGGACCGTCCGTTGGGAGATGCCCCATGAATCCATTCGCAACGTCCGTTGTGCTAGGGCTGACGCTGATTCTTCCCCTCTTCAAATGCCAAGCAGTGGAGCTAATGCGCTGGGAGCGACTGCCTTTGACAGTTCCGCTGGTTGTTGGCCAAGAGCGCGTGCTGTTTGTTGAACGTAACGTACGGATCGGTATGCCGGCCGGGCTGGGAGATCGCTTACGAGTCCAAAGTGCTGGAGGAACCGTGTACCTGCGGGCCAACGAACCGATCGAGCCGACACGTTTGCAGCTACAAGACGCGGCAACGGGTGAGCTGATTCTCCTGGATATCGCTGCTGAGGTAGCTCAAGCGGGTCAGGCGCCGTTGGAAGCGATAAAGATCGTCGAATCCCCCATAAACCAAGCACACACGAAAGATGGTCATTCCGAACCGACAGCCTCTGTCCATGAACCTGTACAACAAACACCGGTACCAGTCGTACTGACTCGGTATGCAGCCCAAAACCTATACGCACCGCTTAGAACTGTAGAACCTCTACCCGGCATCAGACCCGTTAACCTGCCGGCCGATCTCGCGCTCGACCTATTGATGCCCAGCCTATCAATCAGTACCAAAACGCTCGCTGCGTGGCGGTTGGATGATTACTGGGTTACGGCTATCCGGCTCAGCAATCAAACCCAAGCTCAGGTTGATCTGGATCCTCGATACCTTTTGGGTGATTTCGCGACGGCCACCTTCCAACATCAGTTCCTTGGCCCTAGGGGCACATCCTCAGACACCACGGTGCTGTACCTCACCACTCGTGGGCATGACATTGCGGCTGCGTTGATTCCCACGATTAGCCCGATCGATGCCGCCGTGAATCTGTCTCAAGCACGTGGAGCACCGCCGAAGGAGAGGCCAAATGAAAAGTAACGGGCTGCTCAAATGGTTAATGGTTCCGATGGTACTGCTTGTCGTGCTGATCCTTGTGAAAGTGTTCTCCAATAAGCCCTCCCCAGCCGAACCGCCAGAATTAGAAAGCCAGCTCACCGCCGAAGAAATGAAGGCACTGGGGCTGGAGGGCGACACGCCAAGCGATACGGTGGCCACACTGGTCGCTCAGGTCAGGCAGCTTCGGGCGGAGCTGAAAAGAACCATAAGCGAAAACGAGCTTCGCACGGGTGCACCCGAATCGTTGGACCACTTCGCAGATGTCATCGAGCAACGCATTCAACTCGCTCTGGAGAATGAACGACAACGAATCCAGGAGGAAAAAAACACCGCCGATGACGGCAACGTTGAGACTCAATGGCTTCTACAAGATCTTCAACGGCAGCTGAGCACCTTGCAGCGGCCGGATAATCCGGCGGACTTGCCGCTGGGACTGGGCTTGCAGGATGGAGACGGCGCGGCATTCAAGAACGGTACGCGCTGGATTGAGCCCGATGATGCAATACCAAAAGAATCTGCGAACACTTCCAACGAACCGGGTTTCAGCTTCCCGACACGTTTCGGTCCTGCACAGAATCCTCTGGGCGATATAGAAAACAATTTCGCCACACGTGCTATCGGAGACCTTGGTGGCCGGAAGGTGAGGCCCACCTATACCGTTCCATCCAATGCCACGCTGATGGGGTCCGTGGCAATGACAGCGCTCATTGGAAGAATCCCCATCGACGGCACCGTTAATGACCCCTACCCGTTCAAGGTACTGATTGGGGCCGACAACCTGACGGCCAATGGCATTGATCTCCCTGAGATCGCAGGTGCGGTCGTCAGTGGTACCGCGTCGGGTGATTGGACACTGTCTTGTGTCAGAGGTCAGATCCGCTCCATCACCTTCGTATTCCAGGACGGCACCATCCGAACCCTACCGGGTGACAGTCGTGAGGAGTCTGCAGGGCAGTCCAGGAGCGACTCAAGTCATGGGCAAGAAGGCCTCGGCTGGATCAGTGATCAACATGGCATTCCGTGTGTACCGGGCAAACGGCGAAGCAACGCTCAGCAGTATCTGGGCTCACAGGCCTTGATCACCGCCGCCGGGGTTGGCGCAGCCTCTTTAATCAAGTCAGACAGCACGACGCTCTATGCCGGCAATGGCGGCGGTGCGATGGGGACCGTAGGCATCTCCGGCGGTGAAGCCATGAACCGATTACTGGCCAGCGGCGTGCAGGACATCTCGCAATGGGTCAACAAACTCTACGGACAAGCCTTCGCCGCCGTGTACGTGGAGCCTGGCGCACAGATCGCCGTCCATATCGAACAACCACTTACTCTCGACTACGAACCTCAAGGACGCAAAGTCGATCACACCCTCGGAGGTCGCCATGACACCACGGACCTGGATTAAAGCAATGGCGGCTGCGTTGGCCGTCATCGCGCTGACTGGATGCGCAACCAATACTCAGGACCTGCTCAGCCATGACGGCAGCACCATGCTAGAAGTCTGGAATCGGCAAACAACCGGCTCGCGTAATGGGCAATCGAGTCAACGATTGCTCGAGGCGCGGCAGGCCTTGAGACGTCCACTGACAGAACCTTTGGTGCCCTCCTTTTCGGCTCCCTATACACGGACCGCACAAAACGAAATCCAGCGTCAGTTCCATCGGTTACCCAATCCGGACCTGGTGATGTACGTCTTTCCTCACCGGGCTGGAACAGAAGCCGTACCGGTGCCTGGGTACAGCACCGTTTTTCCACTGCACCAACGTGTGCAATACGCCCTGCCTGGTGAACGTCTGGAGGACTACTGATGGCCTGGTTTTTCTCTCCGCGCAAATGTCATGAGCCAACGTCGGAGCCTACGGAACAGGATGCCTGGAGCCGGCACATTGCGAAACTCGCTAAGCGAGGTATCGCTGGGCCCGGTGGCTGGCACAACAAACCCGTGACTGAAGCAGACGACACCCGGTTTTACGACGTGGCGCCGTCCTTTGTAGAGCGGCTGCCATGGGTTGAATTCCTGCCCCAATCCAAGTGCATGCTGCTGGAGGATGGCGTTTCAGTTGCGGCCTTCTTCGAGCTGATGCCACTGGGTACCGAAGGCCGGGAAACTGCTTGGCTGTTGCAGGCCAGGGATACACTTGAAAACGTGTTGCAGGACTGCTTCGACGAACTGGATAGCAACCCATGGGTAGTGCAGCTCTACGCCCAGGACGAAACCAACTGGGACGCTTACCTGAATACGCTGGGTCAGTATCTTCGACCACGGGCACGAGACAGCGCCTTCAGTGATTTCTATTTACGGTTCTTTGCCCACCACCTCAAGGCGATAGCCAAGCCTGGGGGACTCTTTGAGGACACCACGCTCACTCGTCTGCGCTGGAAGGGACAGAATCGGCGGGTACGAATGGTTGTTTACCGACGGGCCTCCGTCGCGACATCCAGAAAGGGGCACTCCGCAGAACAAGCCTTGAGCAATGTTTGCGATAGGCTGACGGCCGGCTTGAGCAGTGCCGGACTCAAGACGCAACGCCTTGAGGCAAAGGATATTTACGACTGGCTACTGCGCTGGTTCAACCCCAGTCCCACGCTTTTGGGGGGTGCTGCAAGTGATCGGGACAGGTTCTATCAGTTAACCGCCTACCCTGAGGAAACAGATCCTGGGGAAGTCGAATTGGCCAGCGGCACGGACTTCTCTCAACGTCTGTTCTTCAGTCAACCTCACTCTGATGCAGCCCACGGCACCTGGTTCTTCAACGGCATGCCGCATCGGGTCATGTTGATGGACCGTATGCGCTCAGTACCCCACACAGGCCATTTGACGGGTGAAACGCGCAAGGGTGACGCCATCAACAGTTACTTCGACCAGATGCCAGAAGACACCATGATGTGTCTGACCCTGGTGGCCACACCTCAGGATGTACTGGAAGCTCACCTCAACCACCTCAGCAAGAAATCCGTGGGTGACACACTGGCCTCGGAGCAAACCCGCCAAGATGTCCAGCAGGCTCGATCAATTATCGGAAGCGCTCACAAACTGTATCGCGGATCCCTCGCGTTTTTCCTACGTGGCAAAGACATTGCGGAACTGGATGCCCGCGGCTTGCAGTTGGCCAATGTGATGCTCAATGCCGGATTGCAGCCAGTACGAGAGGACGACGAAGTAGCCCCCCTCAATAGCTACCTACGTTGGCTGCCGTGTGTCTTCGACCCGGCCAAGGACAAACGGCAGTGGTACAGCCAACTGATGTTCGCACAGCACGCGGCGAACCTGGCCCCAGTGTGGGGCCGCAGCCAAGGGACGGGGCACCCAGGCATCACATTCTTCAATCGCGGCGGCGGTACCCTCTCCTTCGATCCGCTGAACCGCCTTGATCGGCAAATGAATGCCCATCTGTTTTTGTTTGGGCCTACCGGTTCCGGCAAGTCAGCGACGCTCAACAATATTCTCAACCAGATCACTGCCATTTATCGACCACGGTTGTTCATCGTAGAGGCCGGCAACTCCTTTGGGCTGTTTGCTGAGTTCGCCAAGCGCCTGGGCCTGACGGTGCATCATGTGAAGCTCTCGCCCGGGGCCGGCGTGAGCCTGGCGCCGTTTGCAGACGCTCGCCGTTTGATTGAAACGCCTGAGGAAATCGAAACATTGGATGCTGAGCGGCTAGAGGCGACAGTCGCTCCTCAGGAGGGCGATGAGCAGCGAGACGTCCTTGGAGAATTGGAGATCACGGCGCGTCTGATGATCACCGGGGGCGAAGACAAAGAAGAGGCTCGTCTGACCCGGGCAGACCGTAGTCTGATTCGTCAGAGCATTCTCGACGCGGCACAACGTTGCGCCGATGAGCATCGATCCGTGCTGACTCAGGACGTGCGCGATGCATTGCGTGAACGTGGCCGAGACAATGGCTTGCCTGAGTCGCGGCGAACACGACTACTCGAGATGGCTGAGGCCATGGATCTGTTCTGTCAGGGGCTGGATGGCGAATTATTCAACCGCCCCGGTACTCCTTGGCCAGAGGCGGACATCACCATTGTCGACCTGGCCACCTTCGCTCGTGAGGGTTACAACGCTCAACTCTCAATTGCTTACCTTTCGTTGCTCAACACAGTGAACAACATCGCTGAACGGGACCAATTCCAGGGACGGCCCATTATCAACGTCACGGACGAAGGACACATCATCACCAAGAATCCCCTGCTCTCGCCCTACGTCGTAAAGATCACCAAGATGTGGCGAAAACTGGGTGCCTGGTTCTGGCTGGCCACACAAAATCTTGACGACTTACCCAAAGCCGCAGAGCCAATGCTGAACATGATCGAGTGGTGGATTTGCCTGAGCATGCCACCTGACGAAGTCGAGAAGATCGCGCGCTTCCGCGAGCTCAGCCCTGCCCAAAAATCGATGATGATGTCAGCCCGCAAAGAGGCTGGAAAATACTGCGAAGGCGTCGTGCTCTCCAAGTCGATGGAGGCGCTCTTTCGGGCCGTGCCACCTAGCCTGTATCTAGCGATGGCCATGACCGAACCTGAGGAGAAAGCAGCGAGGTTCAAGCTCATGCAGGAACATGGAATAAGCGAGCTCGATGCCGCCATTCGAATGGCAGAAAACATAGACCGGGCTCGAGGAATTCAACCGTTACAATTTCATAGCGATGGTTAACACCATCATCGTGGCGGCCATTCTCCATACTGTGTGAAATCTCATGCCCCCAAGCCTTCAAGAGGTCAGTCAATGAGCCGAGTAAAAGCGTATCTTTCAGAGTCATCGTTGCCGAAAATCGAAGTGTCTAAAGACGGGAAGTTTTTCAGAGTTGACTGGGACTATCAGGAAGCGCCTGAAAGCCGTGTCCTCTTTGATAATCAATTCTTGGAGGGGTACCTATGGGGCGTGATCTCCTCGCTCCGTATCGCTGAAAAAACTATCAGTTGCGCCACCCCTAGAACGGGGACAATCAGAAGATTGGAGCAGGACGTGGCTCTACGACTTGCGGATCTTTTGACGGAAGCACTCCACTCAGCAGTGGCCAAGGAAAGCTTGAGAATGAAGCGACAGGCTAGCTGACCGCATGCCAGACACCCAGATGAGCATTCCTCCGCTTAATACAGGCCCACGCCACATGCGTGATCGAGCTGGGAGACGACGTTGAAGTACGAATGAAAAAGTGGGGAGCTGTCAGGACGGTTTAAATCGGGACAGCGACCTTCATTCTCATAACAATGATCCGGCAACGACGTGTCACCTCTGACACCCTTAGCAACTGCCCAGGTAGCTCTGGTCCTTAAGGCTACGGCGCAGCGTCACTGCGCAGACCAAAATCATTCGCTGAGCATCCTTTTTAGCGAATCTCCGCTCAAGCGGTGGTGGATGCACCTTTCTCCCTTCCGAGTCAGCTCGGTCTTCTATCTCATACAGTCCCTTGGGGTTTCCGCCCTTTGGGACGGGAGCCTCTTTTCGTCAACGGAGCCTCCCATGACAACAGTTTTTCCACCGGCCAAGCCCTCCATTCAAGAGAATGAGCCCTCTAATCATGATGACCTGCTGGTCGAAAATGCGATCTCCATCCTCGAGCAGCGCATGTTCAAGCGCGGTCCTTACCTCGAAAGACCGCATGATGTTCGCCGATACCTACAGCTCCAGATTGCAGGGGAAACCGAAGAAGTGTTTTCAGCATTATTTTTAGACGCGGCTCATCGAGTAATAGCCTACGAAACGCTGTTCTACGGCACGATTGATTCGGTGAGTGTGTATCCGAGACGGATCCTGCAACGTGCTCTGGAACACAACTGTGCAGCCATTATCGTTGCCCATAATCATCCCTCCGGCGAAACGAAGCCGAGCCAAAGCGATCACGAAGTCACTAAGGTGCTAAGCGACCTGCTGCCAAGACTCAATGTCCGTCTTCTGGATCATTTCATCATCGGAGAAGGTGAACCCTACTCTTTCGCAGAAGCTGGTCTGATCTGAATCATCGGACAGCCCGAATCTGTCAGTTCCCTTTTAGTCGAAGCGCCCTTTCAGGGCGCTTTTTTTCTGGGTTAACACCTATACGGGATGCGGCTGAATCCGATTTTCACGGGTATGGGTTTCCGAGCGCTGATTCACTGCGCAGATAACCCTGCACAGGATCAATCCATGCCCTACCACCGCTCAAAAATTTTCCGTTTGATTGCCATCCCCCTGGCCGCCGGAATTCCGCTCTCCGCACACGCTTTGAATACCGCAACCATCACTGCGTCCAGCCTGTCGCCAGATTGCATTGCCTATCGCGTGGTAGGCATTTGTTACTGGCTCTTCTGTACCAAATTCGGATGCAGCGTGAAAACCTCTTCGAAGATTCACCACTATGTCCCTGACGCAGTGGTGTCGAGCTACAGCATCACTGGCGAGAACCCTTGGACGGAGGTCCGAGCCATGAGCTCAGCCAATGCCTCTGCCCAGGGCGGCGGCGATGGTAGTGCAGGCATCAGCCATGAAAATGACCTCGCCAAATTCAAGAATGCCGATGTCATCGGTCATCCTGGCGGAGCGACCTTCAGCCAGTTTGCGGGTCAGTCTGGATACTCCTGCCCAGGTGCTGGGCAGCTGTTGATGCCTTACTTCTTGAGCACCTTGGACAGCGTTGCCTGGCGTTACAACATTCCGGAGCTGGTCTTTCCTGAGTCTGTCACGCCGGGCATGAGAGAGATCGGCAGTCGCGCTGCCGGGAACCTGTGGGGAGCGGTCTATCCTCGCGGAGGTTTTTTGCATGGTGTCGACGACCACAAAAGCGCTGCTGTTGTCGCTCAACGCGCGGGAGACATCGTCACCCGTCGAGGCCAGGCACATGTATACCAGCCGCTTCTGGGCTCCAAGCGGGATGGGTACTGGCCAGCCGGCCCGCTGAAAGAAAGCGACGCAAGGACCGGGAAATGGCAAGAGCTGATGCCCAGCCAATCCCCAACCTGCGTTGTCTTTCCTAACAACGCTGCGCATGTTCAATCACCTCGTGGCGACTACGCCTGGGCCCTCTGGCGGCCTTACAGCTGCTGCGAACGCAAGGGGCAGATCTTCCTGGGCAGTACCGATTTCGCGGGAGCAAGCGAATGAAAACAGCCCACTTTCGCGTTCCAGTCTCACCTCGTTCCGTCACCAGTATTGTCATCACTACCCTGCTTCTCACGGCCCACAGCGCATACGCCGCTCAAACCCAGATCAACAAAGAAGGCATCAATCACAGCGGTTCGATTGGAGACGATGTGCTCTACAGCGTTGGCGGCGGACGCGCGGTGTCCATGGGGGGATCGGCGTCCATGGACAGCATTTCGGTAGGGGCCGGCTGGGACACCAACCTGATCTGTGGCGACATGAGCCTGGACACCACGCTGCAGAACCAACTCAACGGTGCCACACGCGGCTTCAAATCCATTATGGGCAACATCATCCAGAACGCTACCAGCGCAGTCGCCTCTCTCCCTGCCTTGATCATCCAGCGTGCTGACCCCGGTCTCTACAATCTGCTCACCAACGGCATTCTCCAAGCACGGCTGGACTTTGACCGATCCAAATCGACGTGCCGAGCTGTCGCTGAACGGATGGCCGATATCGCCGGTGGCCAGCTCGGTTGGGGGCAGTTGGCCGAAGGGATGGCGCTGAGTCATACCGTCAAAAACCACGACGCCGTTGCGGCGGTTGAGCAGGCCGAGGCAAATCGAGGCAACAACGGCGTCCCCTGGATTGGAGGTCAGTCGGCTGGAGGCAGACGACAGCCGCCCATCAAAGTCGTCTCCGACGTCACCCGCGCCGGTTTCAATTTGCTTAATGGCCGTGACGCCGGCAACCGTACCCCTATCCCCAAAAACAGCTGCGGCAACCGCCTAAGCTGCCAGACCTGGTCGTCACCCCAGGAGGCCGAAGCCTGGGCAACCCGTGTCCTGGGGGAACGAGAACACCAGACTTGCGACAACTGCACCAAAACTCAAACCAAACCTGGCGTAGGCCTCACTCCACTCATCCAGGAGGAATACGAAGCCAAGCTGCAAGTCCTTGAGGCCTTGATCAAAGGCAGCAAGCCCACCTCCGCCGAACACCTCATGGCAGCGGGCAGCCAATCATTGCCCATCACCCGCGGCGTCATCGAAGCACTGCGCGATGAACCTGATCAAGACTTGCTGGCAAAACGTCTTGCCTCAGAAATAGCCCTCTCCAGCGTCCTGGAAAAAGCTCTGCTGCTGCAACGAACCTTATTCACCGGACGCAAAGAGCCCAACGTGGCGGCCAACCAACTGGCTCAGCAAGCTATCAACACCGAAAGCGAATCCCTGACTCAGGAAATCAACAACCTCAAAACCGAACTCGAGCTGCGTCGCACCCTGGCGAGCAACTCACCCATGATGCTGATCCAGCGTCAGAGTGAACGCGCCGCTGCCTCTCGCGGTGTTTATCAGGGGGACCCCGTCCGCAACCGCCTGGATCTGATCCAGCAGACGGTACCGGAGGGGCAATCTCGATGATGCGTCCATCAAAGACACGGCTTGTAATCGGTCACCTGGTTCTATGGGGCGTCATCCTTGGCCTGGCATTCATCGTCGTCGGATTGCTAACCCTGGAAGCGGCCAACGATTTGAACGGTTGGTACTCCTGGCTGGACAGGAACAAAACAGCTCTGCTGATCTGGCGGCTGACCCTATACGGCGCAACTGCGGTGGCGTGGTACCGAATGCGTCGGCGCCTGACCCGTCGCGGGCTCACAGCCGAACAGCATCGACGCCTGCTGTGCGCCGAGGTCGCCGCCATTGGAGTCCTCGCCCTGCTTGAGCTGTTAGCCGTCACCGACGAAAGCCGGCCTTGGACACGCCCATGACGCTCTACACGAACGATTATCTGGAGTATTACCTCACCCTGGTCGGATGGATCGTCAACAACGGGATATGGGAGATGCTGGTCGCCAGCGGAGTCTTCACCCTGCCTTTCCTGGCGATCATCGTTCAGGAGTGGCTCAGGGCCCGTAGTGAAGGTGCTGACGAAGGCAACAAAGGGGTGCTCTCCTCGCTGCGTATCGAAAATCGGGTTTGGGTCGCCATCGTCGTGATCATGTTCGCGGGCGTGCCGTTCATTGATGTGGACTTGAACACCATCGAGTTTGATGACACACGGTCTACACAATGCCAGGTCAGCATCGCTACACCTCAGGACACGCGCTGGTCTAACACGTTCACCACGCTCAACAACCAAAGTGCGAAGGTACCTGTGTGGTGGTTCTTCATGCACTCGTTGTCCAAAGCACTGACGGGGGGAGCCACTGCGGCTATTCCTTGTGGGACGGATCTGCGACAGATACGCATCGACATCGATGCAGCGCGCATCGACGACCCTCTCCTGGCTCAGGAAGTGGCTGACTTTAGCCAAGACTGCTACGGCCCAGCCCGGGCCAAGCTGTTCATGAACCGGCCTACGTTGAGCGAAGCGTTGATGGATGACATCAACTGGATTGGCTCAAAATACCTGCTCGAGACCCACGGTTACTACGACGCGTACCGCTCGAAAACACCTCGCAGCCGCTGGCCCTACAACAGCGCACGTGATGCAGGCCTCTTGCAGGTTCCGGGCGGTGGCGGCTATCCGAGTTGCAAGCAGTGGTGGTCAGATGTCGGTCACGGACTACGGGGCAGGCTGCTGCGGCAGGTCGATCCCAATCTACTGTTTCGACTTACCCAGTGGGCACGCTTCCTCAGCATGGCCCAAGCCGAGGACGCCGTTGTTCGATCCGTGGCGTCACCACGTCAGCAGACACTGAACCAGGGCCAGGTCTACTCCAGCTACGCAGGTCAGATCGACATGAGTGCCTCCAACCTGACCGCACGCTTAGCCTCAGATCTGGGCCTGACCGTAGGTGCAACGGCGTACTTCCCCGCGATGGATGTCGTACGCCAAGCCCTGCCCATGGTGCTGTCCTTTCTGAAGATGGCGCTGACCATCAGCATCCCACTGATCCTGGTCATCGGCACCTACGAGCTCAAAGCACTGCTCACCATCAGCTGCGTGCAATTCGCCCTATTCTTCGTCGACTTCTGGTTCCAGCTCGCACGCTGGCTCGACAGCACAATCCTCGACGCCCTCTACGGCTGGAACTCACCCCACAGCAATTTCAACGTACTCCTAGGCGCGAACAACTCCTTCGGAGACATGCTGCTGAATTATGTGATGGGAGCGTTGTTCATAATGTTGCCGACATTTTGGATAACTGCACTTTCGTGGATAGGTATTCGCGCAGGCGGGTTGGTTCAAGGTCTTGCCCAGGGCTCTTCAGATGCGAAATCACAAGGTGCAAAAGGTGCAAACATCGCTTGGAACAAAATCAAATCATAACTACGACACATCATCTGGATCATGAGGATCTATTCGCACGCCAGATTGATCATAAATGCCGAAGCCTGATGGTCCATTCTTCCAATCGGCATTCAAATCGTCTGTGCCGCGAGGGCTGAATAGGCCGCTAGCTCCTAATAAAACAAACATGCCAATTATGGTTATCCAAAATGCAACGCACAGCAGAGCAACCAAGACAACGGCCTGCAAACTCACCCCAATCATCCGACACAGAACAAAGGGGACGCCCGCGCGTTGTAGGCAACGCGAGAACCTATCCAGAATCCGCGAGTACCCCTTCCAGCATCGTCCGAGGTAATTGCCGAATTTTTCTGCGCCCGAAGATTGCTCCTGCTCGCTCATCAACATCTCCTTTGCCCGTGGTGCCCCCTGCTGTGCAAAGGGATCAAATGGCAGCTCCATAGCCTACCGTTCCCTCAAAAGGTAAATGGGAAAAAGGGGTAAACCAAGGGAATGGAGCAGAAGGGGAAAGGCCCTACCCGAAAAGCAGAAAAGGCCTTCCTGCAAACCCAGTCGAAAGGATCAATCATGCTCTCGCTGTTTCATCGCAAGTCACGACCCGCTCCAAAACACATCGATCCAACCGAGCCAACGGCACCTGCAGGACTGACACGTCCTCAGTCAGCAAAGTCTCTCTTGGCCACACCGCGCCGGGAAAAACTGCTGAGGCTAATATGGCAGCACACCGCCGTCTCCCGCCCACAATTCAACGAGATCTACCTCGACCCGATCAGCCGCTACGCCGAACTGGTTCAGCTCCTTCCCGCCTCTGAAAGTCATCATCACGCATACCCCGGCGGCATGCTTGATCATGGGCTTGAAGTCGTTATCTACGCGTTGAAGCTAAGGCAATCTTACCTGCTTCCCTCTGGTGCTCAGCCTGAAGTACAAATCATCCAGGCTGAGGCCTGGACTGCCGCCCTCGTATACGCGGCCCTGGGCCATGACCTGGGCAAGGTCGCTGTAGACGTGCATGTCGAGTATGGTGACGGCCGTATCTGGCACCCCTGGCAGGGTCCACTCTCAGCCCCCTACCGTGCGCTCTATAAAAAAAACCGCCAATACCGACTCCACGGCATTGTAGGCGGAGTGCTCATCCATAAGATTCTGAACAGCGAAATAATGGATTGGCTCAGCACCTTCCCTGAGCTATGGACAGCTTTGATGTTCAACTGTGCAGGACAAAACGAACATGCGGGCGAGCTCGGTATCCTGATCTCAAAAGCGGACCAGGCCTCAGTTGCTCAAGCACTCGGCGGTGACCCTACCAAGGCCATGGCAGCCCCCAAACATGCTCTGCAACGTAAGTTGTTGGAAGGTCTGCGCTATTTGCTAAGCGAAGAACTCAAGCTCAATCAGCCTCAAGCTTCAGATGGCTGGCTTACTCAAGAAGCCCTCTGGCTGGTCAGTAAAACCGTCTCAGACAAACTACGCGCTCATCTGCTTTCGCAAGGTGTTGATGGGATTCCGGAGCAAAACATCGCCATTTTCAATGTGCTCCAGGAGCACGGCATTGCCCTCCCCAACACCAATGGCAAAGCCATCTGGAAAGCGACCGTCACCAGCGAAACAGGATGGTCCCATAGTTTTACGTTCCTAAAGCTGTCCCCAGCCATGATCTGGGACCGTGAAGAGCGTCCAGACGTATTCACAGGCTCGGTGGCGGTCATACCGCTAGAGAGCCCCACAACACTCTCCGACGACGCTTCTACCCACCATCAAGCTCCTCCCTCAGCCAGGGAATCGTCGGCTGGGTCGCACATGCCCCCTTCCCCACCATCAAACTCAATCGCGATGGATTCATCAGCACCGAATTCACTCGATTCATTCATGGACCTTTTTGGTGGGCCTCCGGCAATACCCGAGAGTTTCGCCCCGCCATTTGAAGAGGCTGACTATTCGCCATCTGATGCGTCTCTCCGGGACAGCAAATCCGTTGAGCTGTCCGGCGCCCATTTCATGGAGTGGCTGACCAATGGGCTGCGATCTCACCGAATCATCATGAACGACGCCAACGCCTTGGTGCATACAGTCAGCGACACTCTCTATTTGGTGACCCCAGGTGTCTTCCTACGCTATGCCCAAGAACATCCCCATCTGGCACGCATTGCCAAGAAAGAAAAACTTTTGGATTGGGAGTGGATTCAAAAGCGGTTCGAGGAATTGAAGCTGCATCGGAAGCAACCCAACGACCTGAACATCTGGATCTGTGAAGTCAGTGGTGCCCGCAAAACCCGAAGACTGTACGGATACCTACTCAAGTCGCACGAAGGACTCATGAACGACCTGGCGCTGAACAACCCGTACCTCAAGCTGCTGGATTCGATGCCAAGGAAACGCAAAACTCCAACTTTAGGAAACACTCGGTAACCGGTTTTTGGGTTGACAGCCGGCCGCCAGGGAAGCAATTTATGTACGCGTTTTGCTGACAAAGTCAGCTACATGCCCAGCCGCCAGGATCTTTCAGACGGCGCTACGGAGATTATCCGTAGGATCCCTCCCAATGACCGCTTCGTTTCCTGCAGTGCGGTTAGGTCGACTTAACGGTCGATTCGGAAACACAGTATTTCTCACCCACGACGGGCCTTTTCCCGTCGTGGGACAAGGCCCTATTTTTTTGGAGGCCTTAATGAAAATGGACCTAGCTCTGTACCAAGCGTTGATGTCGATCAACGTCCCTGAGCAGAAAGCCCATGCCGTGATCGAAGCAATGGAGTCTGACATGCATACCCTTCTCGCAACCAAAAGTGATCTCGCTAATCTCGAACACCGGTTAACGGCTGAGATTGCAAAAGCCGACGTGAGGCTGACAATCCGCATGGGTGTCATCACGTCCGCTGCTGTTGGCATTATTCTCACGGCTATGAAATTTCTTCACTGATCTTTCGATCACCTTAGACGTACTGAAAACCACCTGTTCATGACAGGTGGTTTTCTATGCGGCTTTAGCTGTTGGATAGCTCTGCTGTCGCATTGCAGCCGATTTTCTGAGACAACTGCCCTTTCTTCGCTTTCAGCTCTGTCTGGATGTCCTGAGGTAATGCACTCCAGAACGTTAATCCCGAGCGCTCCTCGATCTCATACACCGTTACCCGGAAGTCGCAGAAATTGGCGGAGCGCGGTGTGCTCTGCTCCATGATGAATGCTGCGTACAGTCCATTTTCGGGCGTGCTACCAGTGAAGATGACCTTCCAGTACCCGCTTGGGATCGTGTGGACTTTGTTTGTGCCTGGTAGCGAGCCAATGTTCCTTTCGTACAGAGGGCCGGTGGTCACATAAACGGCATCAACATCAGGTGCCTTGCTAAGGCTGCGCTCTTGATCCTCCAAGCGTGCCCATGCGCCTCGGTTCAGGTCCATTTTTTGAGGCGTGATGTTGGTGAGATAGTTCAGCGTTTGCCAATCCGATACCGCCCCCATGGAAGCAAGGTTCGCTTGGTGGCCCCTGTCTATTTTTAGGGCTACGCTGGCTCCGTTGTAATCGACTGGGTTCAGTGTTTGGTCAGCTGGAACGTCTGGGTCGGTTTTCCAGTTTCGCGGACGCCCGCTGGCTGGGGTTTCCTTGGTAATTTTGTAAGCGACCCAGTTCGCGAACTTCGTAGAGCCGTTGTTGTTTAGCGTATAGGCCTGCCGGTTGAGCGTAACATCGCTTCCACCGGATGGGCAGCCGACTGCGCAGTTGTCGATGGTTGTTGGCTGGGTCAGGAGCCGCTTGGGTGTGTCAGGAGCGTCTGTTGGTCCAGGGGTGGTGCAGGCAGCTATCAGTGGGAAGATGAGGAGTGAGATCAGTTTTATGTTTTGCATTCCTTGCATTGAGACCGTTTCCTGAAAAATGGCCCGTGAGCATAAGGCTCAGTTTTCAGCGAAACCACTCCTGTAGCCTTTCAAAGCATGTATTAGAAAATCATTGCCCGTTTTCCGACACATGCCCCGGGCTTCCGACATTATGAGCTAAGGTGCCCCTGCCCGGGTTCATCCACGGTCATGCATTAAGCAGATCACAAACGCCACATTTTTTGCATCCCCACCTAGCCGGACGGGTTAACAAAGCTGGGGCCAGTACCGGATTTAGGCGACTATGCAATCCTTTATAGGCAGAGATCAACGAGGAGCAGATGCGCAGACGACTGCGTTCGGCCGAGGCTGTGTAAAAATATTTTCGAGCGCGACAGGTACACAACACAGGACTGGAAATCGCGAATCTGGGCGAAATCCACATCTGATGACGTGCCGATAAATTTCAGATTTCACGTAGACGCGCGCACTTCATTTTTGACAAAGCGTTTTTACACGCTCTGGGCCAGAAGCGGACGTTGCCTCGGGCTGGTTTCTTCTGCAATCGAGAAGTCTTGTGAACTTTTTACTAACGGCGTTCAGTCCTCGTCTTTAGAAAATGTCTGTCTTTCGCCACGATCCGATTTCTAAGTCTCTGTTGTATTCCGCGCGGTAGATGATCACACCTGATCAATGCGGGTCGTTGGAGCATTTCAATCCATACGACCTTGGCATTCACCCAATGAAATCACGCCTTTTTATGTTACTGACCGTCTCGATTTCCCATGCATGGGGCGCCGCTATTGAGCAAAAGGCATGTGATGCCGCCGGCAACGGTATTTTGCAGGTCACGCAATGCATGGAGCACCTCGCCGTTCAAAAGCGTGCTGCCGTCGAGCATCTGTACGCGGATTCTTTGGCAAAAGCTCCTGAAAGCTCGGATGACGTACGCGCCACTCGGCAGCAGTTCGAGCAAGAACATGCCTCATGGAAAACGTATGTGCACGAGCATTGCAGTTTCTATGGCGGGGTATCGGAAGGAGCCAGTGCCTGGATAAGTCTTGCTGCATTGCGTTGCGAGCTTAATGAGTTAGATGCTCGCAGCTCTTTTTTGCAAAACATCCCGTGGAATCCAGAGCGTTATTAATCGTATTGGCGATCTAGGCTCAGCAGTATTGGTAGCAGCTTGTATTGCTAAACCAGGCTCAGACCAGCGTCTGCTTCTGGCCGGTCGCCGCCGTTGATGAACGACGGCGACCGGCCAAAAGAGGATGCGCCCCCTGTTGTATGCTGGTTCGGCTATTTTTCAGAATTATCCTCTCACCGAACTACGACCCTAGCGCGAAGGATAGTCGGCAATGTAGCAGGCGGTGGCAGAAGTGATACCTTAATGGCGTTCGCACCCTGCGTTCAACACCTAAGGAAAGCCCGGATGCAAGAGCTGGAAGCACATTACATGGACGGTTCGCTGGCAACGGATACCAGGCTATCGCTTAGCGAAAACGACCTTCCACCTGGTACCGAACCCATGCTGCAGCAGGTCCGCCAAGGCACCCTGCGTGAAATCGTGCAAGGCGAGCATCGTACGCCCGATGTCAATGAGATCGTCAGTTGGGTGCGTAACTGTTATCGCAAGAATCCCTTAATCGGCGATATAGCCCGTGCGATGTTCGTGATCAACGAAGATTTGGTGGTGGCCGATTCGGAGTTGCCTACCCCCGACGAAGTACTGCGCGATCTTCATCGCCTAGAAAAGTTAAAGCTGGATCGCGAGTTCTTTGTCTCCTCCACCTTCGAGGGCCGGCCCTGTGGCGTCCTATTTAGGCGCTCGGAAATGGTGGATGGCGGAGTTCTGTTCGAAATTACGGTTTTTGGGCGCGAAGGGTTGTCTGGCAAGGTGGGGCAATTGAACCTGCAGCTATCGAGCACTCGACCGGAGCCATTCATTTCCATGTGCACGGAAGAAGGCTGGGTCCGGTTCGAGCGCGAGTACGCCGTGCAGGTGGCGCACATAATCTTCCTTCTGCAATGCCTGTATCAATACAAGAAATACCTTTATCCGGTACTGCCGCTGAATTCGATCGTCGATAACCGCAAGGACCGCCCCCGCGACAACCCGTACCTGGTGCAGCTCATCACCCGTGCTTACCATGGTAAGGTGGCGTGCACGCGGGTCAGGGTAGACCTTGCCATTGTGCAGCCTCGGGACATTGACTATGCACTGCGTATCCCGGATGAGGACATTAGCCGGTTCATCACCCATGCTAGAACCACCGATATCCTTTTGTACGAAGAGAACGGCGCGCTGGTCATGGACGACGACTATATCGTCTATATGGCATGCAGGGCGCTTGGTCTGACGCGGGTGAAAGCAGTGATTGTAGGTGCCTTCGACCAGCCGCTTGCCGAGGTAATGGAGGTAGGGGGGCGCGAGCTAATACCGCCCATAGGCGTCACTCGCCGGGACAATCGCTCGCGCCGGGGCAGCGTCGACAAGCAACATTTGCTGCAACGCAAGGTAACAGCGCTGGGGCCAAAGGTCTCTCAGTCGGCAAGGTTTGAGCGCAACTTCATTGAGTTGTGCCAGCTATTGGGCCGGGTCGGCACGCGTGAAAAAGACCTGCACCGTTTCCTCAAGCAGCACACCCAAGTACTGGACTCCCATGTGGCAGCGGTCTACAGCGAAGTTCGCATCGGCAAATACCGTGCAGACCTGGTGCTGCAATACCGCCAATCGGACAAGCGTGTTGTGCTGGTGGAGCTCGAACCCCACAGCGCGCAGATATTCACCAAGCGCAATAGCCAGCGGCACAAGGTGACCCACGCAGCGCAGCAGGTGCAGGACTGGATCAGGGAGATCCATAACAACGCGAGTAACCTGCCACAGTGGCTGGCGGGCAACTATGCCGCAGAAGGTATGGTGGTGATCGGGCGCTCTAAGGATTTGACGCAGGAGCAGAAAGACACCTTGATGATCCATAACGCAAAGTCAGATATCAAGATTCTCACTTACGATGACCTTCTGGAGCGCTTCCAGCGCTTGATCGAGGTGCTCGACAAGCGATGATCAAAGCCTAGATGTGGTACAGACTGGTCTTCAAAGCGCCATCCCACCGCTTGAGCGCGAACTTCCGATTTAGGTGGTGTGGCGCTCAGTTAACTTGATGAATTGCGGCAACTTTATACCAGTTTTTATCTTGAACAGTCGCCCAGTGGTTCGTTGCGTAGTGCAGTTCATCGCGACGGTCTGCTGTCGGCCAGGAGCTGCCCTTAGTCACAGGCTGCGTTCGGCCAAAAGCGCCCCCTCAGTGCTCATCAAAGGACAACTGACCTGCTGCAAAGACGTCAGTTGCATGCCAAGTTACTACTCGACTTACGAGCCTTCGCTGACCTCACGCTAATATGGATGATTTATAGCAATGCGAACTGCGTAGGCTTGTGGAACAGTGAGACAGTAAGGGCTGGCTCGGCTAGAAGTGGTATTTGACGGTAACGTTTTGTTAGCAAGGCGCCACACATACCGTTCACCAAGTAAGAACAAAAATATACATTTCCGGCGAATAAGACGCCGCTTAGGAAAGCCAATCGGGGGAGCTAGAATGCGAATCGAGAAGGTTAGAGTCGAGGGATTTCGACTGCTTCAGGATGTTGAGATCATGCTGGAAGAAAATTCCACAGTGATCGTGGGACGCAACAACAGCGGAAAGACATCGTTTACCGACATTTTTGATCGCTTCACTGGAGAGACCGGGGCAAGGTTTCGCCTTGAAGACTTCTCCCCCGCACAGCGCGAGCGATTCTTCGCTGCAAAGATGCTTAGAGAACAAGCGACAAAGCCGGAGGACGTACTCGCGGCACTCCCGACGCATGCTCTTACGCTCACCTTCCGCTACGACAGTACCGCCCCGAATTTAGGACCTCTTTCGCCTTTCGTCATTGACTTGGATCTAGACTCCACCACTGCCATTGTGCGCCTCGAATACCGAGCGACACTGGCAACCCTCCATACACTGCTCGATACCCCTTCCGCACCAGAAGGTGTCGAACCAAGAACACACTTCTTCCGCTCATTGCGCGACACGGTGCCCAAGGCATACAGCATTCATATGTTCGCCATCGACCCCACCGACGCTACCAATCGCCGTGATTTTGAGGGCACAGTCGCGCTAACGGCTTTGCTGCAGTGTAATTTCGTTCGGGCACAAAGAACTCTCGACCATGCGAAGCATGGCGATGCCGATGTCATTGGGAAATTGCTCAGCGCGTTATTCAAAACTGCCTCCGCACCAACTGCTGCGGCTGCAGATCAGGAGTTGGCGGCGAAGCTGAAGGCATCCGTCGAAGACATCGAGCGCAATGTTCAAGGCGACTTCGACGAGATGCTGAAAAAGCTTTTGCCAGCCATGGAGGTACTGGGCTTTCCGAGCCTCAACGATACCGAGCTTCGACCCGAGACCTCATTGAACGTTGAGGCCCTGCTGTCGGACCACACAAAGGTGGTTTACACAGGCACAGACGGGGTACATCTCCCGGAGGGCTATAATGGCCTCGGCACTCGCAACCTGATCTACATGCTGTTGCAGCTCGAGAGTTACCACAAGGCCTATCGAGCCAAGACAACCCGTCCAGCAACTCACCTAATATTCATCGAAGAGCCTGAAGCTCACTTGCATCCGCAGATGCAAGAAGTTTTTATCAACCAGCTGAATGCCGCCATTGGAAAACTGTCGACGAGCTACCCTGAAGAGGCTGCGTGGAACGTTCAGTTCGTCATCACGACGCATTCTCCGCATGTGGCAAATACCGCTTCGTTTGAAGCAGTGCGGTATTTCCTAAATGAGTCGCCAGCCCCAGAAAATGCTCGTCAGACCAAGGTCAAAGACTTCAAGAAGGGCTTGAGCAGCATTTCTCCCGACGACCAAGACTTCCTGCATCAGTACATGACGTTAACCAAGTGTGACCTGTACTTTGCGGACAAGGCCATCATGGTTGAGGGGACAACGGAGAGGCTACTGATGCCCCGTCTGTGCGAATTGGTTGATAAGTCGCTCGAGGACAAGCACAAGCTAGCCAGACAGTATGTGACCTGCGTCGAGGTCGGCGGAGCACATGCGCACATCTTTTATCCACTCCTCGACTTCCTCGAGCTCAAGACCTTGGTCGTCACCGACCTAGATTCAACCAAGCCGGTGGAAAAGCAGAACAAGCATGGGAAAAATATTACGACTTGGGACAAGTGCCCCGTGGCTGAAGGCGAGCGGACATCGAATGCAGCAATCAAGGATTGGTTTCGTCCCGATGACACCGCGGATAAGGATGGCTGGCAGATCACTCCGGCAGAGCTTGTTGCCAAGACTGCTGAAGAGAAGCAAAGCGGTTACCGTCGCATTGCCTATCAGATTGCAGAGAAGCCTGGCACTAACATTTGTGCCCGCAGCTATGAAGATGCACTCGTCCTAGCAAACCCCGATCGATTTAAATGGCCTAAGGAACAGGACGAGGCATCTGAGGCATGGGAGATCGCCAAGGGGCTCGCGAAAGCGGATACGGCTTTGCGGTTTGCCATTCGCGAAAAGGAATGGACGGTGCCCCGCTACATCCAGGAAGGCCTAGGATGGCTTTCCGCCCCGCCTGCTCGCGCGAAGAACGTGGAAGTACCAGTTAAGGAGGAGGCGGTATGACGGAGCCTACTGAAAATCCCGCACTCGTTGCTGCACAAGAGGCCCAAAGAAAGATCGATGAGGCTCTTGATGCTGGTTATAGCTTTCGCCTTGAAGCCGGCGCAGGCGCAGGCAAGACGTATTCCCTGGTCGCCGCGCTTAAGCGATTGATTACAGAGCGAGGCCCAGCCTTGGTTCAAGCGGGGCAAAAGGTAGCTTGCATCACCTATACCGAGGTTGCCCGTAACGAAATTGCCCAGGAGATTGAGGATCACCCCGCCATATTGGTCAATACCATCCACGGATTTTCCTGGGCGTTCCTGCACCAGTTTCAAAAAGCGCTGCGTGACCTCGTGGGTGAAATGGATGACCGGAAAGAAAAGATCGAACAAGGCGGAGGAATCGGATCAAAGTCTGTGGATTACAACTTGGGATACTTTAGCGTCGATACCGACAGAATCACGCTGAGCCACGACGACATTCCCGAGATGATGGCCAATCTCCTGCAGAAGGAAAAGTTTCGACGTCTCTTGAGCCAACAGTTTCCAGTGATCTTCATCGACGAGTATCAAGATACCCATCCCCAGTTTATGGAGGCAATTACCGAGCACTTCTTGAGACCCGCCACAGGTCCGCTCATTGGTCTATTTGGGGACCACTGGCAGACCATTTATCGCAGTGAACACGAGCTCGCAGAGTACCCGATAAAAGAAATTCCCAAAGGCTCCAACTTTCGATCAGTACCTGCAATTGTCGATGTGCTGAACAAACTGCGCCCTGAACTGAAGCAGGCCGTCCATGAACCCGAGGCGAAGGGCGAGGCACGGTTCTTTCACACCAACGCCTACAAAGGTCAACGGACCAATGACAGGCACTCCAAAGAGGATCTTCCACCCGACCTAGCGCGACGCACTCGAGAAGACTTGATGCAGCGACTGCAAGCCGAGGGCTGGGACCTGAGCAAGACGAAGGTACTGATGCTCACCCACAACGTCCTGGCCGCTGAACAGGGTTATCCCAACCTCGCAGAGGTATTTAGCGGTCGCACCGAACAATTCGTAAAGAAGGAAGACCCGGCGATCAAGTTCTTTGTAGAAGTAGTCGAACCCATGTGTGCGGCCTATGATGCATCTCGCTTCGGCGATATGTTCAGGGTGTTCGGCTCCGGTCCTACGATCACCAAGCATGAAGACAAATCCTGTTGGCGTCGCGACATGGATACCCTCCAGATGCTGCGTGCAGATGGCACGATTGGACAGGTCATCGACCACCTAAAAGCAACGAAACGCCCATCGCCACCGGATCGTCTGCTCCGGCGCGAGGAAGAGCTCAGAGCCCTAAATGGCGACGCCATACCTGACGATGCCTCCGCACTTCAGCGGTACAGCAATCTGCGGAAAATACCTTACAGAGAGGTTATCGAGGTGGTCAAATTCATTGAGAAACAGACCTCCTTTGCCACACAGCATAGCGTCAAGGGCGCCGAGTTTGAGAATGTTTTGGTCGTGCTGGGAGGGGGCTGGAATCACTACAACTGGCCTCAGCTACTAGAGCTTGTTAAGACAAAAGCGCTGAGTAGCAAGAATACGAAGGGCTTTTATCGTGCCCGCAACCTCTTCTATGTCTCTATATCCCGCCCCATGACTCGGCTCGCAGTGCTTGCCACGCAAACCATGCCGGGAACCGCCCTCGAAGCGATAAACAACCTGTTTGGAAGCGACAACGTCGAAGAGCTTGCTATCGCAATATGAAAAAACATAGACCAGGCGAACCGGGTGATTAAAACCGGGAAGCCCCAGCTACCTACGTCCACTTTGGGCCGAAAGCAGTCGGTCGCCAACGGCAGCAATCGGCCAGAAGCGGACGGTCTGGCCTTTAAATAAATACGTCGCCTTTTTCGAGTTGGTTGAGTAAAGACCTAATGCGGCGCATTGCTGATTGGGCT
>NZ_FMXH01000022.1:0-3260 GCF_900103575.1 Pseudomonas sp. NFACC51
ATCGATCAGAACTGGTAACCGATCTGAGCGAGCAGTTGCGGGTTTTCCTGGCGCGTGTCGCTCTGCGCTTCGCCGCCGGAGTGACGCCAGGCGACTGTTGCGTCGAAGGAGAGTTGGCCGTATTGAGCGCGCAGGCCCACACCGCCGCCGGAGATGCTGCGGGTGTTTTCCTCATCGGCCCACTCGTTGTGGTTGATGCGCACCTTGCCGGCGTCCCAGAACAGGTAGGGCGTGAGCTTGTCGATTGGGTAACGAAGCTCGATCTGGGTCAGCATGCCTTCGTCGCCCGAACCTTCGCTTTGCGGATAAGCCCGTACGCCATCGATGCCGCCGAGGCTGAAGTCCTCGGAGGAGTCGAGGTTGTCGTTGCTCCACTGGCCGAGGAAACGGGCGAAGAGCGTGAAGTTGGCCGGCAGCGCTTGCAGACGGGCGAGGTCGACGTTCACTTTGCTGAAGTTGCCCTCGGTCTGGGCGGTCTGGCGGTCGCCCTCGCGCAGGGCCGAATCCAGTTTCAGGTCACCGTAGGTCAGCGTCGCGCCGCCGTAGGTGATGCCGCCGCCCAATACCGTGTCCCTCACGTCAAATTGCAAACTGATGGGCAGCGTGTTGCTGCTTTTTTCAAAACTGAGGCCCAGCACTTCGTACTTATCCTCGAGCTCCTTGTGCTGGTACTGCCCAGCCAACATGAGGTTCGCCTGGTTGCTGCGCAGGAGCGGGTAGCTCAAGCCGATGCTGCTGACCTCAGCGGTACCGGTGGCCCCCAGGTCGGCGAATTCCGCGCCCAGGTCATAGGCGCTCTGGGCATAACCCACGTTGCCACGCAGGCCAGAGGTGCCCAATGGCATCGAGTAGCCGAGGCTGCCGAAATACAAGTCTTCATCGGTGGCCATCACCGCGGCGCTGAGCCGGTCGCCCAGCATCAGCGGGCTGTTCCAGTCGCCTTGTACCGTCAGGCGATTGCGCCCCGAATAACGATTGCCATGGTTGTCCAGGGTGGCCTTGCCCTCGAAGGCCTCGGTCTTGCTCACTTTGGCATCGAGATCGCCCGTGCCGAGTGCCTCACCTGGCCGGATCACCGGACGAACAGCCACGCCCGGCAAGTCCGAAAGCACCAATATGCTGCGCTCCAGCCGATCACGCTCGATCACGTCGCCCGGTTGCAGGTCACCCAGGAACGGCTGCGCCTGCGCGGCCAGTTTCGCATCGTCGTTGGTGGCGGTGACCTTCCCATAACGGCCTTCGATCACCGCGATGGTCAGTTCCCCGTTGGCCATGCGTTGGGCCGGCAAATAGGCACGTGCGAACGGGTAACCCTGCTCACGGTAATAAAGCGTGACCTGCCGGGCCACTTCCCGCAGCTCGTCCAGGTCATGGGCTCGACCGATAGCCGGGGCGACGACACGTTGCAGGCTGGCCTCGTCGATGCGCGTGTTGTCGGTGAAATGGACGGCGTTGAGCTGGACCTTGGCGCCGCCGACTTTTTCCTGCTCTGGTTGTGGTGCGTCTATATCCAGGCGAATGCTTTGCGGCAATTCCTGCTGCGGAATCGGCAGTTCCTGCAGGATACGGCCGGCGTCGGGGATCGGGCGCGCCGGCAGGGTCGCCGCCCAAGCCGGGGAGGTGGACAACAACGCCAGACCAGCCGCGCAGGACATCAGTTTGTTATGCATGGAATCAATCTCGAATAATTCGGGTTGCCTGAGCCCTTGGCCACGTCCGGGGACGTGGCCAAGGGTTCCTTCAAATGAAAAGGTGGATGTCAGGGATCAGGGACGCATGGCCAGGCCCGGCAAGCGCACGCCGCCGCGCACGACGAACACGGTCTGCGGCGGGTAGGCCGCACAGGCGCCGCCTTCGGATACGCCGCCATCGGAGCAGACGTTCCCGGCCAGTTCCCGCTCGCTGGCGGTGTCCTCGGCCTGGGCAGCCGAATCGCTGTCGCCTTGCGCCAGGGCGTTGCCCGCGCCGTCGCCCGCATTCCCGTTGGCACGCGTGCCGCCCTGGTCCACCAGCAACAGACCGCCGTCATCGACTCCGTGATCAGACCAGTCGACCGGTTTCGCCTGGGACGGGTTGAGCTCCGGAGCATGGGGCGAACTCACCTCTGCGCCGACGCGTGTCGCATCGGCGACGCTCTGCCGCACGGCGTCATAATCAATCGATGGCGTCACGGTGAGATTGGCGTTGGCCGGATTGCTGACAATCAGGTAACCGAGGTCAGCCAACCCGCCGATGTTGATCAGGTGCGAACCCGGGCCTTGAGTGCCTACCGAATACAGTGGGTTGCCGAGCATCGGCTTGGTGTCGCCGTTCCACAGACCGTTGGCGTCATAACCGGCGATACCGCCGCCGTTGAACGTGGTCTGGCCATCGAACACCTTGGTCTGGGTGGTCGCGCCGTTGGTGGACACCACCAGGACGGGCTGCTCGCGGTAAACGGCATGAACGCCCGTGTTGCCCAGGGCCCTGCCGAAATTGCTTTGTTGCTCGTCACTGTTGTAGCGGAAATTGCCGCTGCCACTGCCGACCACATCCACCACACCGGTACTGCCAGCGAGACTGCCGGTGTAGATCACCGCCCGGCCGCCGGCGCCGGTCGACACCGTCACGCCCGCGTCGGCCTTCACGTCACCGCCCGCAGCCACGCCCGCCGAAGCGGATTGACCGGCGTTGAGCACGATCGCATCGGCGGCATTGCTGGTGGTGCTGACGTTCTCGGCCAGGGTGATGTTGCCGGTGGTCGTCACAACCTGGACTTTGCCGGTGTTGCCGATACCGACGATCTGATCCAGCCGGGTACCGTCCAGTGCCGTCTCGGTCAGCCTGCCGACGGTGACGTCGGCCCGATTGACGAAGCTGACATCCTTCGCTCGGCTGGCGATATCGCCGACCCAGTTGCTGGCGTTGCGCAGATCGAAATTCCCGCCCTTGAGCGCCAGGCCATCGGCGGTGATATTGCCGTTGGCATCCTGGGTGGTCTTGCCGCTGATGTTCAGGAACACGTTGCCGCTGGTAGCCAGGGCTTCGTTGATCGCCAAGTCACCTTGGGTACCGATGCTGACGTCGCCGGTGTTGTTCACACCAATGGTGACCTTGACCACGTTGCCGCTGCCATCGGTTTCGGTCAGCGTGCCGACCTTCAGGTTGCCGGTGTTGTTGAAGGCGACCTTGCCCGCCTCGCTGGCGATGTCACCCACCACGTTGCCGTTGTTGCGCAACTCGAAGTCGCCGCCATTGAGGGCCAGGCCGTCGGCGGTGAT
>NZ_FMXH01000022.1:4525-104420 GCF_900103575.1 Pseudomonas sp. NFACC51
TCGGCGGTGATATTGCCGTTGCCATCCTGGGTGGTCTTGCCACTGATGTTCAGGAACACGTTGCCGCTGGTGGCCAGCCCTTCGTTGATCGCCAAGTCACCTTGGGTGCCGATGCTGACGTCGCCGGAGTTGTTCACCCCCGTGGTGACCTTGACCACGTTGCCGTTGCCGTCGGTTTCGGTCAGCGTGCCGACTTTCAGGTTACCGGTGTTGTTGAAAGCAACCTTGCCCGCCTCGCTGGCAATATCACCCACCACGTTGCCATTGTTGCGCAACTCGAAATCGCCACCGTTGAGGGCCAGGCCGTCGGCGGTGATGTTGCCGTTGGCATCCTGGGTGGTCTTGCCATCGACATTGAGGAACACATTGCCGCTGGTGGCCAGTCCTTCGTTGATCGCCAAGTTACCTTGGGTGCCGATGCTCACATCGCCGGTGTTGTTCACCCCGGTGATGGTGGTCTGCGTGCCGTCGGCATGGGTCGCAGTCAGCGAACCCACCTTGAGGTCTGCGCTGTTGTTGAATTGGACCTTGCCCGCCGCGCTGGCGATGTCGCCAATCACGTTGCCGGTGTTGCCCAGCGCGTAATTGCCGCCCAGCAGCACCAGGCCGCTGGCATCCAGCTTGGCCCCGGCGTCGCCGGACTGGATGGTGTTGCCCGCCACTTCCAAGGTGATGATGTCGTCGGCACGGGTCTGGCCCTGGCTGGCATCGTCTCGAGGGCCGTTTTCTATGGTGATGCCTTTTACCAACGTCAGGTCGTGATCGGTTTTCAGGGTGACCGCCTCATCGGAGGTAATCCCCACGGTACCGTCCACGATGCCTACCGTCAGGTTGCCATTGCCGGCAAATGCCAGGCTGCCGACATCGGCGGCAATGACACCCACGTCATGCCCGCCCTTGCCCAGTTGGAAGTCACCTTCGCCACGCAAGGCCAATTCGTCTGCGGTAATGGTCGCGCCAGTTCCCTGAGTCGCACCTTTGCCCGCGTCGACGCTCAGCGTCAGTCCCTTGCCGGTGGTGCCGTCTTCGTCGGTGCCTTCGGGATCCTTGAGCATCAGATCGCCCAGCAAATCCAGGACGCCGTTGGCGACCAGGGCCAGATCGTCCTTGAACGTCGCGCCTTCATCGTCGACGGTGATGTTGCGCGTCTTGTCGTTGCCGATGACGACCTTGTCGAAGCCATCCTGGATGTTGGCCAGGTCAGCGTCGGACAGCACCAACGGATCGTTAGGCCCGGTCACCTCCGGGTCGTCGCTGCCGCCCAGGTGGATGTCCAGGCCATCGGTCTTCTGCTGCAGGGTGAGACTGCCGCTACCGGAAACGCTCGCGGCGAGATCGATTTCGTCGGCGGTCAGGCTCGTATCGCCCTGGGTGAGCAGGGCCTGGCCGACCGTGAGCTTGTCCGCGACAAGGTTCAGGTCACCGGTCTGGGTCATACCGGCGACCGGCACGCCTTGCGGGTTTGTCGGGGTCTGGCTATCGGGAATGGTTACAACGCCGACGGTCAGGTCATCGACATCGGCAAAGCTGACCGTGCCGGTGTCGCTGGAGATGGTGTTGACGTCGTTGGCCGCGTTGTCGAGATCATGGGTAGCGCCGTCACCCAGCAACACCAGGCCATCGGCGACAAGGGCACCACCGGCGGTCTGGTCGACCTTGCCACCGTTGCTCTGCAACACCAGGACGGGGGCCGGCTTGGTGTCATCGTTACCAGTGCCCGGGGCGTCGGCCACGGTCAATTGGTCATTGATATGGATATTGCCGGTGCCGGCATTGAGGACGAGGTTGTCGTTGATGCGGGTCGCTTCGATGATGTTGATGTCACCGGTCATGTCTGCGCCGCCGATGTTGACGGAGGTGAACCCGTCGCCCAGTGCGCCGATGTCGGTGCCGGTCAGTTCCAACGAACCGGGGGCATCGCCCGTGCTGCCGCCCACTGCGATGTCTTTGCTCGGCGTGTTGGTCTCAAGGGTGATGTTCCCATTGCCGGTGACACTGCCGACGCCGCCGTTGAAGTTGATGTCGTCCGCCTTGATGGCCAGGTTGTTGTCGGTGCTGTTGAGGCTGCCATTGAACGTAATGGAACTGCCTTGCAGGCCCTTGCTGCCCGAGGTGTCGGTCTTGATGTTGTCAACGTACAGCGAGCCACCGACCTGCTTGCCGGCGGTCTGGTCGAAACTGCCCGAGACGAAGACGAATTTGTACGTGCCGGCCTTGTCCGCCGTAGCCGTGTGGCTTTGCCAGTTCACCGCCCCCGTGCCGTTACCCGTTTCATTCAGGATGATCTGGTATTCGCCGGTATTGACGTTCAACAGGTAGCCGAAGACATCGTAGGTATCGCCGCCCGCGACCGGTTTGTAATCGAAGCTGACCTTTTCCCCGGCGGCCAGGGAGACCGTGCCCTCGCTCACGACCGAAGGGCCACGCATGATGCAGCCGGCGGGGGCGTTGAGGCAGTTGGAGGTATTCTCGGTCCCCAGCAGCAGCGCGGCGCCGCCATCCTCGCCTTGGCCAACGGCAGCGACCGGAGTGAGGGGTTTGTAATTCATGTCGCCCTGGTCGCCAGGGGAAACGCTCGGCGCATTGCCGTTCGTTGGCGAGGTCGTCGGCAACGTCGGATCATTCGGCGAGACCACGCCATCCACCACGGTGACGCCCGTGAAGAACTGGTCGATGGACGTCTTCCAACCGACCAGGCCATTTTCGAAGTCGGCGTTCAGGAATTGTGAAGTGCCCAGCTCAACCGCACCGGTGTAGACCTGCTCGCCGCGGGTGAAGACTTTTGCGCCGTTGATAAACGTCTTGCCGGTGCCACTGGTGGTCGCATACAGGGCGCCCAGCGCGCTGTTACCGCCGACCATGTCGCTGAAGATGATCGAGCCCGAACCGGCATCGACGCGCAGTTGGCGGTTGTTGGCCACCGCATCGGAGTCCACCACGCCGGCAAATACGACATTGCCGCCGTTGCTCTTCAAACTGACGTCGGTGTTGAGCGCGATTTTGCCGTTGAGAATCAACGCCAGGCTGTTGCCATTGCCTGCGCCGCTGGCGTCGATGTCACCGTTGAGGAAGATATTGCCGAAGACATAACGGCCTGTTGCGCCGTCGTCGTGTCCCGACTGCAACGTCAGCGTCCGGTCACCGCTGACGCTCTGCGGTGTGTAGTCGCCGTTCCAGTGAATGGTATTGTCGGCCTTGATTGCCACATCGGTGCCGCCGGCCAGGGCGGTGTCGATCGCGTCGAAACCGACCGTGGCGGCTTGGCCGTTGGCGCCGCCCGTCAGCCCTCCATTACCCGGCCCCACGGTGACACTGTCCGGGTCGAGCAACCACAAGCCACCCTTGCCGTTCTTGGCCGAAGCATCGGCGGCTTTGCTCACCGCCAACTTGGCACCGCTGGTCTCGATCTTGCCGCCGTCGCCGCCCTTGGCACCGCCGGTGGCTTTCAGCGTGCCATCCACCCGCGTCACGCTGCCCGGCTTCTTGGTATCCGACCAGGCCACCACGGTACCGCCCTTGCCGTTGTCGGTCGCCGATGCATCGAGCACGGCACCGGCGGCGATGGTGGTCTGGCTGGCCTGTTTGATCGCCGGGTCCTTGCCTTGCCAGCTACCGCCCACATAAATGTCGCCGCCGCCCTTGGCGCCGGTGGCGTCGAGCTCAGCGCCGCCGTTGATCGCGACATGCTCACCGGTCACGACAATCTTGCCGCCCTTGCCGGTCTCGGAGGACACATCGATTCGCCCGGCGACTTGCACACCGCCCTGATCCCCCATCAGCGTCACCACGCCGTTTTCACCGATATCCAGGGAACGGGCTTCGATCAAACCGGTGTTGTTGATCACCGTGCTCGCCAGGGTTTCCGCCGCACGGGCGGTCAGCAGGATCCGGCCGGCATCGGCACGAATGGCGCCGCCGTTTTCGATCAGCGCTTGAAGCGCACCTTCTTTCACTTCCAACTGCACCGGCCCGCCCAGATCGAGCGTCACGACACTGCCGGCGCCCAGCAGCACATTACCCTTGTTCGCGGTGATGCTGCCTTCGTTGACGATTTTTGCGGCGATCAGGGCAATGGTGCCGCCTTGCGCGGCATTGATGTTGCCCTGGTTGACCACCGAGGCGGCGCTGGTGCCACTGAAACGGTAGTTGCCCGCGAGGAAGTCTTCCGTGGTCATGTTGAGCGTGGACGCGACCAGGCCGCCTACATCAACCTGAGCACTGGGTGTGAACAGGACGCCGTTGGGGTTGACCAGGAACACCTGGCCGTTGGCTTTCAGCGCGCCCTGAATCACCGATACATCCGAGCCCAACACGCGGTTCAATGCGACAGACGCCGCGCCCGGCTGGACGAACTGGACGGTGTTGCCTTTGCCGATGGAGAAGCTTTGCCAGTCAATCGCGAGCTTATCGCTGCCCTGATGAATGGCCATGTTGTTGCCGTTCTGATGAATGCTGCCGTTACCCGCCACGATGTTGCCGCCGGAAGGCAACGCCCCCGCCGCGGCGACCGAGGCGAAGACACTGCCGCCTACGCCGATGACGAGGCTGAGCGATGTACGGCTTTTGTCTTTGCCGTGACTCTTGACCAACTCGGATGCTACCTGCCACGCGCCCATCACGGCATTCCAGACGACTCGGTAAACTCTATTCATTTTTGTTCACTCATCCTTAATACGACGGGTCGTGCCATGACGACCAGGCGGTTCGCGTCGACAAATCAATGGAAAACCGCATCCGGACGGATGACGGCTTGAAAATCCCACAATGCTCCGTGCCATCATCTCTGCGGCTTGCCGATCGCGCTTTTGCTTGAGCGCCCGCGGCTTTTGATTGAAGGGATCGAATGAACTTTTTTCACGATGGGTGGGTAACGTGCATCGGGTGGAGGCTGGTCGCCTTCGTGGGCGAGCTATGCTGGAACGCTCCCATTTCGACCGGAAGTTCGGCAGCGTTCGATCGTTCCTCACGCGCCGCGGGGGAATGCCGCCAGAGACGCTCCGCGTTCCGCGTCCGGTGGTGACTCAGAGCGTCACGGGATGCATTCCCAGCAGAGCGTGGGAACGATTGGATGGTGGGGGGTGATTGTCCATTTCGGTAGGGGTGCGGCTAAGATGACGCGCAGGGAAATCACAAGGAAGACAGGCGTGATGCAAGCGCAATTCGATCCGTTGGTTCATATCGATTGGAAAACACCGGGCGGCGACCTGCTCGGGCTGTTGCAGCATTACTATCCCGATATCGGTGTGTTTGCCGGTCCGGGGTTCGAGGCGTTGTTGGATGAGCTGTCCAACGAGATGCCCGAGGTCTGTTTCGAGGCACTGGCGCCGGTGTTGGCGGGCCAGGGTTATGACTTGTGGAACCTGGACGCCGGTGGCGATGATTATCGGCCGGTGATTGTCCCGGTCGCTCAACGCGAGGCGTTTGCCCGGCATTGGCAGGGCCAGCGCGGCGAGCCGAGGTTCACCGCGAGTTTGATCGAGCCGCCCAAACCTGCCGCCGTTGAACGCAAACCGGCCAAAGCCAAGCGCGGCAAGGTGAAGTGGCTGCAGGAAGTCCATGACTATCCCGGCGCCACCTATGTGCATGAATACAACTACCGCAACGGTTGGGCCGCCATTACCGAGCAGGACGAAGACCAGTGGCTGTGCTTTCTGATCGATTACAACCAGTGGCCGCCCATCGAGCAGGACATGCTCGAACACCGCACCGACGGCGTGGACGCCGCGGACTTGCAGCTCATCGATGCCGATGCCCAGCGCAGCCTGTGGAAACGTCGGGTGATGCGCGGCGATTACAGTGCGGATGACCGTTACCAATACGAGATTCGGCAAGGCGATGAGATCGCGGCGTTCGGGCCTGCCGGGGTGCAGTGGCCGGAGTTTGAACAGCCCTGCGTGGTGGTGGGCTCGGCGATATTCGAACGCCAGCGTATTTACGAACCCGAGCATGTGACGCGGATCTGGCGGATCACGGCGGACAGCAGCGAGGTGATTTTCGAGCATGCGGATGAACTGACGATCCTGCCCGTCGGCCCGCGCCGCTTGCTGTTCATGCAGCACAACGGGCCGTTGTGCTGGATCTGGAATCAGGACGCTCCCCAGCAAACCATCGCCGCCAAACCAATGCCCGTCGAGGCTTATAAACTCAGGGCGGCAAGCGCGTATCTGGGGGGCGATGAAATTTTGCTGTTCAGCGAAGGTGCGCGGCAGAACGTCGAGCATTCGGGGTATCAGGAGACGGTGCTGTTGGCGTGGCGCTTCAACTTCGTGACCGGCGCTTCGACGAAGGCGCTGTTGGACGGTTTCGGCAGTGAGCTGCGCCAGGACACGCGCCTGCTTGTCACGCAGCCCAAGCAGGTCATTACGTTGCGCACCTTTCATGGGCAGCTTCATGTTGCCCGGGGGCATGGGGATTGGTGGGTGTGGAACTACAGCGCCAATACGTTTGGTACACACACCCTGGCCTGGTTTTGGAATCAGGACAGCCATGAGGTGGTGAAGCTGTCTTCCAAGGACATCCCGCGTATCAAACCGGATGTTCGTTATGTGCCGGCGCAGGATCGGTACCTGGCGTTCGAGACGGCGTTCGTGGCGAGGTTGCCGGCGTTCAGTGAGATGGTCGAGGCCAAGGGGGGCGAGGTTTTGGTTTTTGAGTGAGGGACCTTTCCGCGCTCAGAAACACCGCAGCAGGTTGCCCCGCTGCGGTCTGTGGCGAGGGAGCTTGCTCCCGCTCGGCTGCGCAGCAGTCGTAAAACCTGCCGGCGCCGTTTTTCCTGATGCACCGTGGTGGATGGCCTTGGGGCTGCTGCGCAGCCCAGCGGGAGCAAGCTCCCTCGCCACGGGGTTCGCGGTGATTTCGAAGAGTCAGACCCGCAGCAACCCACGAAAGCCCCGCGCCGCGTAATACGACTGCACGCCATTGTGGTAGATGAACACCCGGCCATAACGGTAGTCGCCAAAAATCGCCCCATCGAGCGAGCGAAGCTCTGGAGGGGTTGCCAGCCAACTGGATGTCTTGGCATCAAACTCGCCGAGCGTTTGCAGGGCTCGGTACTGCTCTTCCGTCAGCAGGGCGATGCCCATTTCTTCGGCCATTTCGACGGCACTGCCTTTGGGCTTGTTCTCCTTGCGTGCGTCCAGGGCGGCGCGGTCGTAGCAGAGGCTTCGGCGACCGGTCGGGCTTTCTTTAGCGCAATCGCAGAAGGTGACAACACCGGTTTTCGGATCGAGGCCGATCACGTCTGGCTCGCCGCCGGTGGCGTCCATGGCTTGGAGGGACGCCAGGGCATTGGGGTTGTTTTCGAGCCGGTTCTGGACGTCGGCCCAAGGGATGTCTGGGTGACGACTCAGGTTTTGTTCGAAGCGGGTTTTCAGGGTTTGGATGAGGTTGTCTAGTTCTTGTTTTTTCATGGTATGGAAGTCCGTGGGTGATCGGTTGCCGATTCCGCGCCTGGTTCAAGAATACCTAGGATAGACATACGGCAGATTTCCCACAGACATGGTCGCTCCCACAGGGGGTCAGGCGTTGAACTGCTTGATCCAATCAAGGCCTGCCACGGTAGAACCGGTGGGACGGTATTCACAGCCGATCCAGCCTTGGTAGCCGCGCCGCTCCAGGTCTGCGAACAAGGCCGCAAAATCCATATTCCCCGTCCCCGGTTCATGACGCCCCGGGCAGTCGGCAATTTGCACATGGACGGTTCGGTCATAGAAGCGAGCCAGGACATCCGCCGCGTCCCCGGTCAGCCGTTGGGCGTGGTAAAGATCGAGGATCAGCCCGACACTCGGGAACGTCTCCAACACCTGTTGTGCCTTGCTGAAGTCGGACATGTAGTAGTCCGGCATTTCCTGCACGCAGATGACTTCGATCAGCGGCCGCAAACCTTGGTCCTCAAGGTATTTGACGGCGTACTCCAGGTTGCGCTCATAAATACGCGCGGCGTCTTCCTGGACCGTAACGCCCGACATGATGTGGACATCCGAACACGCCAGCGCCTTCGCATAGCGAGCCGCTTGGAGCAAGCCGCTGCGAAACGCCTCTTCCTGGCCGTGCAAGGCTGCGATGCCTTTGGTCACGCCAGCCGGTGCGGCGAACTGGATCAACGGCAGGTTATGTTGAGTCAGATGATCGGCTAGAAGACTGGCGTCGAACTCATAGGGTGACGGGAATTCCACCGCGCGAAAGCCCGCAGCGGCGGCAGCTTCGATGCGTTGTAGAAAAGGCACTTCATTGAATTGAAAACCGAGGTGAGCGTTGAACTTGGGCATTGGGTAAATCATCCATCCTGGGAAGAAACGAAATCATCCGTTTAGAACAACTTGCGCAGCGCCAGCACGGCACTGTCGGGCGTGGTCAATACTGGCAGGCCGGAGCGAGCCCCGGCCTGTTCGGCAGCACTGGTCATCGAAAACTGGGCAAAACAGATCAGGTCGCAGCCCTCGACCCGGGTGGCCATTTCCACAATGGCAGCATCGTGAGCTTGTGAGTTGCCGTCTTTCAACGCCTGCAATGCCCCCGGAACGAAATAAGGCACCACTTCCACCGCGCGACCACTGCGCTCTGCCGCTTGCTTGAACTCGGGCATCATCGAAGTAATGGTGGGTTCGAACGTTGCCAGCACAGCAATGCGCGATGCCTGGCTCAGCGCCTGGTCGATCATGGCTTCGTTCGGCTTGAGCACGGGAATGGCCACCTCGGGTTTAACCAGGTCGATGGCATCGCCAAACGCCGAGCAAGTAAACAGAATGGCATCCGCCGCGCTTTGTACGGCGTAGTGGGACAGCGCCAGGAAGCGCGCTTTCATGCTCGTGGTCAATTCGCCCTCTTCCACCCGGTCCTGGGGTAGCGAGTCCTCGAGCAGATTGATGATCCGTGCCTGCGGCCAATGCCGGGCAAAAGCCGCCGTGATGGGCTCGATCGCCAATGGGGTCGCGTGGATCATAAAAATGCGTGGAGCCTTCATGCTTATGCCATTCTCCAGATCATGTTTTTTGCACGGTATCAGAAGGCCCGATAGCGTGTGGAATTCCTGTGGCAATAAACAATGCGGCACTGAGCACATGAGGCCCGTATGAAGAACTTCACGATTCAACGTATCGACCACATCGTCCTGCGCGTAAAAGACCTCGAGCGCAGCCTCGCTTTCTATACGTCGGTGCTTGGTTGCGAGCTCAAGAAGCGCCGGGACGATCTTGGCATGCTTCATCTGGGCACCGGTGTTTCGATGATTGACCTGGTTGCCGTCGACGGGCCTCTCGGTCGCCAGGGTGGGCCGGCAGCGGGAAAGCAGGGGCACAATGTCGATCACCTCTGCCTGCGGATCGAGCCGTTTGATGAATCAGCCCTCCTCGCGCATTTGGCGTCAGCTGGCCTGACCGTTGAGAAAGCGCAGATGCGCTATGGCGCGGAAGGCAAGGGCTGGTCGATCTACTGCTTCGATCCGGATGGCAACCAGATCGAGTTGAAGGGCCCGGCGCTGGAGCCCTGAGCTTCAACTGGCAGGCAATCCCCTGTGCGGGCTTGCTCGCGAAGCGGTCTATCTGGATCGGTGATGTTGACTGTGCCGGCGTCATCGCGAGCAAGCTCGCTCCCACAGGAGGTCGGTGGTGGACGCAGTAGTGGCACTTCAGTAGCATTCACCCACTTTATCGATCCTTCAAGGATGCCTCATGCTCGCCCTGCCTCGCCGTCTTGTCCCGTCGCCAGCATTGTTCGCGTTATTCGTATTGCTCGGCGGTTGCAGCGTCAATGGCAGTTACCCCGATGCCATCGAACCGGACGCCGCCAAGTTGCGGTTCGTCGCCAATACCAGCAACGCCACGCTGGACTATTTCGACGCGGCCCATTGCGACGGGCAAACCACTGGCATCCTCAATAATATGCTGCTGAGCGATACCGCGCGGCGGGTGGGGATGAGCGTTCCGGCGCCCAAGGATGCCAGGGGTTACTTGGAGGTCAAGCTCAAGCCGGGTGAGCAGATTCACCTGCGCACCAACATGAACAGCGGTTATGCCGTGTGCGGCAAGGGCTTCAACTTTACGCCCGAGGCCAATGCCGAATACGAGGTAACGTTCAAGTCCGAGAAGAACTTTTGCCAGACTCAGTTGCAACGCTTGCAACGGGTCGATGGCAAGGACGTGCGTACGCCGATCCTGATCTTGAAGAAAGACTTCCCCGCCTGCGCCGGACGCAATCCGCTGTTTCCCAAGACCTACCCGGACACGCCCCATCGCCTGGAACTGATGAACCGGGTCATCGACAAAAGCCTGGTCGTCACCGTAAAGACCGATCCAGCCAAGGAAAAAATCGAAAGTTATTCGCCAGAGAAACTGGACACCTTGATCAGCGAACGCAAGGCCAAGCTCGGCTTCGAGCTGCCGGCTGACTACTGGACGCAGTACCGGGAAAACCTGAAGACGTTTGGCGATGACATGGCGCAGAAAAAGGCGCGCTCGATGGAACGCTTCAAGGAGGAATACCAGGTGCGCCTGCGGCAGTTGAAGGATGAGCAATTGGAACAGTGGGCGTTGCCCAAAACCGCCAATGCCAAGCCGGAAAAAGCCGAGATCGACCTGGACGTCGCAATGATGGTGGAGTACTTCCGAATCGGGAATGGGGTGACGGTCGAAGCGGTAGGTCATCACCTGGAGAGGATGGCGCAGATGGATGAGCGTTACGGGGTATGTGCAAAGTTTGCGGAATGCTGGAAGCGCAACTAGCAGGAACAACATGGCTGCACCGCCGTCATCGCGAGCAGGCTCGCTCCCACAATGTTCTGCGGTGGAAGTTATTGCGCCGTCAACTCGACCGCACCCCGAACCCGCTGCAGCATATTGATCAAATGCAGGCGCATCGAAGCCCGCGCCGCTTCCGCATCCCGCCGCGCCAGCGCCGCGTAGATCTGCTCGCGCTCACGCACCACCAACGCCCGATTTTGACCCGTCACTGCCGGTCCGGCCTGTTGCACGACCGCGATCAAGCTATTGCCCACATGGGCCATGGCGTCGATGAAAAAACTGTTGCCCGTGCACTGGGCGATCTGCAGATGAAACTCAAAATCCGTCCGGGCGCTGTCGTCATCGGCCGCCTCAAGGGCATTCGCCGCGTCGAGTACTTCGCGCATGGCCTGCAACTGTTCCGGCGTGGCCCGTTGTGCGGCGATGCCGGCGGCTTCCACTTCCAGGCTCAGGCGCAGTTCGATCACGGCCAGCGCGTCGTAGGCGCCACCCTTGACGTGTTTGCTGCCTTGGAAATCACCGGGGCGGGCGGTGTCGACCACGAAGGTGCCGATGCCGTGGCGGGTCTCCACCAAACCTTCGGCCTGAAGCCGCGACATGGCTTCGCGGACCACGGTCCGACTGACGCCACGGTCCTTGATGATGACCTGTTCGGTGGGTAACTTGCTGCCCGCGGGCAGTTCGCCGGCCAGTATCTGCTGCGTCAGGTCGACCACCAGTTGCTGGGTCATGCTCAGGCGTCGATCGGGTGTGACACGGTCCATTGCACCTATCCATTAAAGCCAGACGATCGCGCATTATAGCCGCGACCTCGCGGCAAAACGCACTATAATGCCCGCTGATCACCCAAGAGCAAGCCGATGACGGATCAAGCGTTATCTCCACTGAACAAGCCGCGCCGCCTCGCCGAAACCCTGGTCGACCGCTTTGCCCAGCGCATGCGTGAAGGTGTTCTCAAGCGCGGCGAAAAGCTCCCCACCGAAGTGCACATCATGGAGGCCGAAGGCGTCAGTCGTTCGGTGGTGCGTGAGGCGCTGTCGCGCTTGCAGGCGGCAGGGCTGGTGGAGACGCGCCATGGCGTCGGCACCTTTGTTTTGGACATGCCGGCACCCGAGGGCTTTACCCTCGGGCCGGCGACGATTGCCACGTTGTCGGATGTGCTCAGCCTGCTGGAGTTTCGCCTGAGCCTGGAAGTCCAGGCCGCCGGCATGGCCGCCGAACGCGCAACGCCCGAAGCCCTGGCCGAACTGGCCCAGGCGCTGGAGGCGTTGCTGCAAGGGCCGGAAAAATCCGGCACCACCATCAATGCCGATTTTCAGTTCCATCTGAAAATCGCCAAGGCGGCCGGTAATTACTACCTGATCGACATCATGAAGCACCTGGGCACGAAGCTGATCCCGCGTACCCGCATGAACTCCGCCTACTCCGGGCAAAGCGATCGCAGTGCTTACCTGCAAGGGATCAACGCCGAACATCAGCAGATCTTCGACGCCATCGCCAGCGGCAATGTCGATGCGGCGCGGGCGGCCATGTACCTGCATTTGAGCAATAGCCGCATGCGCCTGTGTGAAACCCAGCAACGGCAGGCGTTCTACAACGAGTAAGCCCAATGCTGTTCACTTAAGGTTTGCTTGACTCACTGTGGCGAGGGAGCTTGCTCCCGCTGGACTGCGCAGCAGGCCCATTTTTGTGAGCGCTTCGCACTCAAGCGGGAGCAAGCTCCCTCGCCACGGATTCATCGCCCCCTTGAACGAGCAGTGCTGTCTGGGGGCGCTTGCTCTCACAATTTAGAAGAAGCTGTATTTAACACCGACCCGCAGTCGCAACTGGCGATCACTGTCGACCGAGTTGACTTTGATATCGCCCACTTCAAAGAACGGCGCCCAGCGTTTGTCCCACTGGTATTTAACCACGGCATTCTGTTCATAGTCGTCGGTACCGCCGTTATAGCGAATGTAGTCGGCATCGAAATAAGTCAATTGATATTCATAGGCCCACGGTCCTTGAGGGCCATAGTTGATATAAACATCGTAACGGTTGACCTTCTGATCGTCCTGGCCATTATGCGGCACGTCACGGTCGATCTGGTCGCGATCCAGCTTGGATGAATCGTAACGGTAACGACCGGCGATGCTCAGCTCCTTGGTGATTTTGTAGCCCAGGCGCATGCCCAGTTTGTAGGTGGTGGATTCCTCGTCGCTTTCCATGGCGAACGAAGGCGTCAGCGTCCAGCGGTCATCGATCTTGTGCTGGTAGTTGACGGTGAATTCATGACCACTGCCAACGGTATTGTCGAAGGCGACGTCTTGCCGGTCACCGGCGGTCTTGTATTTGAGTTCACCTTCCAGGCCCACGCCGTTGTCCAGTCGTATACCGAACTTGGCGCGGTCGGCGTGCATGCGAGTTTTCTCCGCATATTGGTGACGCACATTGATGTAGCCGGTATCGGCCACTGCAACAACCGAAGTGAACAATGCAGAGAGGGAAACTAATACAAGTGTCTTTTTCATGTTTTTTATTCTTGTTGGTTAAAAGGTTAGTTAGGGCAGACGCTAAATCACAGGCGAGCGCGTGCGCGGCATTGATACCTGGGCTCCAACGTTTTTTACGGGTTAAAACAAGTACAACTAATTAATGGAACCTCAAACAGCGATGGGCACGCGTTGTATGTCCCGACTGGCTTGCACCAACAAACGGGTGTACGCGTGCGTGGCGCCATCGCTCGCCAGCAGATGGCTGTCGAGGGTCTCCACCACCCGGCCCTGCTGCATCACCGCCAGCCGATCACACAAATGCGCCACCACCGCCAGATCATGGGTGACCATCAGGTAGGTCAGCCCTTCCTGGTGACGCAAGTCGGCCAGCAGGTTGAGGATTTCCGCCTGCACCGAGACGTCCAGCGCCGAGGTCGGCTCGTCCAGCAACAACACCCGGGGACGCAGGATCAGCGCCCGGGCGATCGCCACGCGTTGGCGCTGGCCACCGGACAACTGGTGCGGATAACGGAAGCGAAAGCTGTCGTTCAAGCCGACCTTGCGCAGGATCTCGCTGACCTTCTGCGCACGCCCGTCGATGCCGTGGATGCGCAGCGGCTCTTGCAGCGCGGCATCGATGGTGTAGCGCGGATGCAACGAGGCGTACGGGTCCTGGAACACCATCTGCACCGTGCGATAGTGATTCAGCGGCAGGTTGCGCGTCACGGCTTGGCCGGCGACCCGCAGTTGTCCGCTCCAATGCTGGTACTGCCCGGCCAGGCAGCGCAGCACGGTGGTCTTGCCCGAACCGGACTCCCCCACCAAGCCGAATGCCTCACCTTCGGCGACACTCAAGTCGACGTCGTGCAGTACTGCGTTCAGTGCCGAACCGGTACCAAAACTGAGGTTCAGGCCGGCGATTTCAATCATGCTCATGACAGGCTCCTCAAGCATTCAACCAGTGTGGGTCGCGCTGCAGCACCGGCAACGTGGCGCGCGGATGGTCCAGGCTCGGCAATGCGGCCAACAGGCCTTGGGTGTAGGGATGGGTGGCGTTATCCAGGTCGGCGGCGGCAATCGACTCGACCACGCGACCGGCGTACATCACCAGCACGCGATCACAGAAATGCCGTACCAGATTCAAATCGTGACTGATGAAAATCAGCCCCAGGTCACGTTCGCTGACCAACTCCTCCAGCACATTGAGCACCTGTCGGCGCACCGATACGTCCAGCGCCGAGGTGGGCTCGTCGGCGATGATCACCTGGGGATCGGTGATCACCATCATGGCGATCATGATCCGCTGGCCCATGCCGCCCGAGACCTCGTGCGGGTACAGGTCATAGACCCGCCGTGGGTCGCGGATATGCACCTTGGCGAGCATGTCCAAGGCGCGTTCGCGGGCTTCGCGATGGGGCACCTTGTGATGGGCCAGGTAGGCCTCGGCGATTTGTTCGCCGACGCGCACCACCGGGTTCAACGAGTACTTGGGGTCTTGCATGATCATCGACATGCGCGCGCCGCGAATCGCCTGGATCTGCTTTTCGCTGGCGGCCAACAGGTCAATATCGGCGAAGCGCAAGGTCTTGGCGGTGACCCGCGCGGTCGGCGGATGCAGACGCAAAAGACTGCGGCCAACGGTGGATTTTCCTGAGCCGGATTCACCAACGATGGCGAGTTTTTCCCGGCCCAGGGTGAACGACACGTTACGCACCGCCAGGGAAGTTTTGCCGGCGTTGCGAAATTCCACGCACAAGTCCTGTACCGCAAGTTTTATCTCAGTCATGGCCTGTTCCTCAGGATTGGCTGCGTGGGTCGAGGACGTCGCGCAAGCCGTCGCCCAACAGGTTGAAGGCCAGGCTGACCAGCATGATCGCCGCACCGGGTGCCGCCACCAGCCACCAGCTTTCGAGCATGTAGCGCCGCCCGGTGGAGATCATCGCGCCCCACTCCGGCAACGGTGCCTGGGCGCCGAGGCCGAGAAAACCCAGGGCGGCGGCGGTGAGGATGATGCTCGCCATGTTCATGGTCAGGCGGATGATCACCGACGACAGGCACATCGGGATGATGTGGCGCAGGATGATGCGGGTGCTCGACGCGCCTTGGAGCTGCACCGCAACAACGAAGTCAGCGTTGCGCAGTGGCAGTGTTTCGGCGCGGGCAAGCCGGGCAATCGGCGGCCAAGCCGTCAGCGCGATGGCGATCACCGCATGCTCCAGGCCCGGGCCAAGGGCGGCGATGAAGGCCAGCGCCAGGACCAGGCTGGGGAACGAGATGAAGATGTCGGTGATGCGCATGAACAGGCTGTCGACCCAACCGCCGAAGTAGCCGGAAACCGTGCCGACCAGCAGGCCGATGGGGCCGACAATCACCGTCACCAGCAAGACGATGTACAGGGTGATGCGCGAGCCATACACCAGCCGGGCGAAGACATCGCGACCGTATTCGTCCGTGCCGAACCAGTGCACACCGCTGGGTGCCTGCAAGGCCCCGGCGAGGTTCTGCAACAGCGGATCGTGGCCGGCGATCCAGGGCGCGAAGACCGCGACCAGCATCAGGGTCGCGACGACGATCAGGCCGGCGAAGGTCATCGGGTTGCGCAGCAGGAAACGCAGCAGGCGCAAGGTACTGGCGGCCATCGCTGCGGTACTGGAGGCGGGCAGCGCGGCGGGTGCGCTGGAAGCCAGGGGCAGGTTCATTAGCGAGTCCTCGGGTCGAAGATCTTGTACAACGCGTCGCTGATCAGGTTCAGCGTCACGAAGATGAGGCCGATCAGCAGCACGCAAGCCATCACCGCGTTCATGTCACCGAGCAGCAAGCTGCTGGTCAGGTACTGGCCGAACCCCGGCCAGGCGAACACGGTTTCAATCAGCACCGCGCCTTCCAGCAGGCCGCCATAGGCCAACGCGACGATGGTCAACAACTGCACGCGAATGTTGCCGAAGGCATGTCCCCAAACGATCCGCCGCTGGGACAAACCCTTGACCCGGGCGGTGATGATGTACTCCTGGGACAGTTGCTCAAGCATGAAGCTGCGGGTCATGCGGCTGATGTAGGCCACCGAGTTGAAGCTGAGGATCACCGCCGGCAACAGGATGTGCCGCAGGGCGCTGCGAAAGGCCTCCCAGTCGCCGGACCAGGCGGTGTCGATCAACAACAGCCCGGTGTGTTTCGGGATCAGCCCGTCATAAGCCAGGCCAATGCGCCCGACGCCACCGGCCCAACCCAGCCAGGCGTAGAACACCAGGAAGGCCATCATGCCGATCCAGAAAATCGGCGTGGAGTAACCGAACAACGTGATCAGCCGTGCGACATGGTCACCGGCACGGCCCTGATGCGTCGCGGCGTAGACACCCAGCGGCAAGCCCGCCAACACGCCGAACAGAATAGCCAGGGTCGCCAGTTCCAAGGTGGCCGGGAAGACCCGGGCGATGTCGGTGATGACCGGGTTGCCGGTCAACAAGGCCATGCCGAAGTCACCGTGCAGCAGGTCGCCGAGGTAGATCGCGAACTGGGTCCACAACGGTTTGTCCAGGCCCAGCTCTTTGTACACCTGGGCGTAGGCCGAGGCGTCGGCGTCCGGGCCGACGATGGCCAGCACCGGGTCCAGGGGCATCACTCGCCCGATGAAAAAGGTCAGTAGCAGCAACCCCAGCAGCGTCACCGCCACCGAGCCGCCGCGCCGGGTCGCCGAAGCGGCCCGGGTGGTCCAGATTGAAAAGGATGCAGTCGACATGTTCATTCCTGCCTTGGCCCTGTGGCCGTCGATTTCAGCGCTGCTTGTAGACGTCCCGAAGACGCGTGGTGGCGGCGGTGTGGCCGATGTAGTTGCGCACGTCGGCGTGGATCACCACTTCGTCCACCATCTGTGAGACCGGCATGATCGCCCCGGCCTGTTGGTCGTAGAGGGTCTGGATCCGTGCGTAGATTTCGCGCTGGCGCTCGGGATCACGCTCGCGCTCGGCCTGCTCGATCAACTGATTGAGCTGCGGGTCGAAGAACGAGGTGCGCCAGCCCTGGAAGTTGCTCAGCTTGGCTTCGGTGCGGTTGTCCGGGTTGTACACCAGGGCCCGCAGGCTCGAATGGGGATGACGCTCCGCCCCGCCACCGCCGCGACCGACGAGGATGTCGAACTGACGGTCGCGCATCGCCCCGTAGATCTGGTTGCCGGTGCCGGTGATGATCGTCGCCTGGATACCGGCCTGGGCCAGTGTCGCTTGCAGGCTGGTGGCGATGTTGATGAACGGCGGATCGGTGAGCGATCGAATGGTCACTTTAAAGCCGTCGGCATGCCCGGCCGCCGCCAACAGGCGCTTGGCCTCGGCCACGTCCAGGCGATAGCCCGGGTCTTCCAGGCGTGCCGGCAGCCCCAACTGCAAGGGCCGCTGATTGATCACACCGTAGTGCGGCATCACCACATCGTTGATGCCCTGGTAGTCGATCAACAGGCGAATGGCCTGGCGCACGCGGATGTCCTGGAACAACGGCTGTTGCATGCTCATCGCCACGTAGTACAGCGTGCCCCGGGCGATGCTCTGGATGCGCACCTCATCGACCTTGCCCAGGGCCTTGATGTCGGTGGCCGCCATGCCCCGGGCGACGTCCAGGTCACCGCGCTCGACCATCAGCCGCAGGGCCTGGGACTCGGTCATGTTGCGCATGATCACCCGGCGCAACTTCGCCGCGCCGCGCCAATAGTCGTCATTACGACTCATCAGGATCACGTCGTTGGCGCGCCAGATATCGAGCTTGAACGCGCCGGAGCCGGCTGTGTGAGTCGCCAGCCAGGCCGCGCCCTGATCGTCGCCAACCTGATGCTGCAAGGCGACGCTGCGATCGATGATGAAGGCGCTGGGAGAAGTCGCCAGGGTGTTGAGCACCAGCATCGGGTCCGTGACGCGTGGCAGCTCCATGACAAAGGTGTGCGGCCCTTCGGCACGCATCAACTTGACGACGTTGTCGGCGGTGAAACCGTAGGCTTTCCAGGTCGAAGCCAGGGCGCGGTTGAGGGTGACCACACGCTGCAATGACCAGGCGACGTCTTGGGCAGTGAGCGGTGCGCCGGAGTGAAAACGCACGTCATCGCGCAATTGGAAGGTCAGGCGCATGCGGTCGGGGCTGATGTCCCAGGTTTTCGCCAGGGCCGGAATCAGCGTGTCCGGCTGCGCCGCATCCTGCTCCAGAAGCATATCGTAGACGTTGGCGTTGACCTCGGCGACCTCCAGCCCCGTCGCCGCGGCAGGGTCCAGGGACAACAGGTTGATCATGCTCATGCCCACCACCAATTGGTCGGGGGGCGTTTCGCCTTGGGCCAGGCTGACGGGCACCTGCACTGCGTACAGGGCCACGGCGACACACAGCAGCCTGGTCAGGCGCTTGGGCCAGAGATTCATGGTTCAGTCCTTTCTTATATTTATAAAGACTTGTCGCCCGGGCAGCCATCGACCTCAGGCGTGGAACAGGATCAATGTCGAGACAGGGTGTTGGCTTCGATATACGCGAAGTTGATGTCCTCGCCCAACCCCGGTCGGTCGGACAGGTGTACAAAACCATCGGCGTCCATCGGATCGACAATGCTGTTGAGGTGCGCCGGGACTTCTTCATAGTCGAGGAATGGGTGCAGCAGGCCGCGCTCGTACCAGCGGCAATTGCTGATCGCCCCGACCACCGCCAGGTTCGCCGCGCCGTTGCCGTGCACTTCGCAGTCCATGCCGAACGACTCGGCCAGGTGCGCCACCTTCAGGCACGGCCCGATGCCCCCGACCCCGGCCACGCCGGCGCGCAGGATGTCACAGGATTTCTGGGTGACCCAACTGGCGCGGCTGTGGAACTTGCCGGCGATGCTTTCCGGGCCCAACACCGGGATGTCCAGGTTGGCGGCCAGCCAGGCATAGGACTCCGCCGAGTCTTCCATCATCGGCTCTTCGAACCAGGCGAAATTCAGCTTTTGCAGGGCCTTGCCGATGGTCAGCGCATCCATGCGGCTGTACCAGTGATAACCGTCGAGCATCAGCGCGATGTCCGGCCCCACCGCCTCACGCACGGCAGCGCAGGCCTGGATGTCCATTTGCGGGTTCGGCGCGAAGGAAATCGGCGGCATCCAGGTGTGCAGCTTGATGGCCTTGTAGCCGCGCTGGACCAGCTTTTCGGCGAACTGGCCGTACTCGTCCGGCGTGGACAACCCGCCCGGCAGATCGTCGCCACACATCGTCGAGCCGTAGGCCGGAACCTTATCGCGATAGCCACCAATCAACTTGTGCACCGGCAGCTTGAGTTTGCGCCCGGCCAAGTCCCACAGCGCTTGCTCCACCAGGGCCAACGCCCGATCAGTGAACTGCCCGGCACTGCCGCGCTGCCAGTGTGCAAGGTCTTGCCAGATGCTTTCACGGTCCATCGGATCGCGACCGATCAGCACCTTGCGCACGAAGGATTCGATGATGTGCGGACGAATCAACTCAGGCGGGCCGAAGGCATAGCCCTCGGAGCCATCGTCGCAACCGATTCGCAGCAAAGCCATTTTGATCATGACCTCATCGCCTGGATGGGCATGGCCGGCGCTGTCCTGGGCACGGCGCGAAGGGGTGGAAAAAACGTCGACGTGAACGCCTGTGATTCTCATGGGGAGGAACACCAAATGTTGTTATTGTTTATTTGTATGTCGTCATACAACGTGTCGGATTATTCTGACGTTTCCGGTGAGCTGTCAACCCCTTAAACGCAATAAAACTTACACGCTAACGGGGCTTTTCGCGAAGAAGAGGTCATTTCCATGAGCAAAATTTTAAAATGTCGTCATACCACACAGCGTAAAGTGAGACGACTTGCCGTAGACGACGTAGCGCCTTGAAGGCTGAAGACGTGGGCAGGAGATGGGCGACTGGGGGAACGGGCTTGCTCGCGATAGCGGTGGCTCAGGCGACGGTGAACTGTCAGGTCCGCGCACCAAACCGATCACGGCTATTGGTCAGGTGCAGCCACATCCGGTGGCGAGGGAGCTTGCTCCCGCTGGGGCGCGAAGCGGCCCTGAAGCCTGACGACTCGGTGTCTCAGGCAAAGGCTTGGGTCTGCTGCGCAGCCCAGCGGGAGCAAGCTCCCTCTCCACACGGGATCGGTGTCGATTGGCAGATTCGTGCAGGCCACCATTCCACGGTGGGAGCTTGCTCGCGAATGCAGTCTGAGAGGGTGATGTTGGCTGGGCCGGCGTCTTCGCGAGCAGGCTCGCTCCCCACAGGGGGACTGTGGCGGACGCAGAATTCGTGAACACAGGGGATCAAAATTGTGGGAGGCGATGGCTGCGGAAGGTGACGCCCTGTCACAGGTTTTGTGCAGACTTTGGCTGCCTGGCTAGATTCGAGGTTTGCGCCGTCGTCTCCAGGCAATGCCCAGCGCCGCAGCCATGACCACCACCCCGACATTGCCAAACAACCAGATCGCAAAGTTGCGGCTCTGGTCTGCTTCGCTCTCGTAGAACGGTCCGAAATAACTACCAACGGCCATGAACGCCAAGTTAAATGTGCCGACCGCCAGCACGATGATCAGGAGCACGAAGAAAATTTCCTTGATGACGTTCATATGACTTTCCAGAACCAGATGTCCTTGGAATCGTGAAAGTCCGAGAACGTGCCTTCGATCGAAAAACCCATTTGTCCAAATATCTGCGGATGGCTTTTCCACAACGTGTCGAATGTAAACATCTGTCCTCTCCATGAGGTTTTTCATCCTGGACGCATAGCCTAGCAGCCCCCCTCGCCCCATGAATTCGATAAGCGCTGGCGTGAGATTGAGAGCCAGTCATTACCACCCCTTCACGGTTTCCGGCCCAGTATTCGACCCGTTTGTGATGTTTCAGCCCGACACAAGGAAGACTCTAACGCAACCTGTCGAGACGTATGGCCAAAGGACGGTTTTTCCCGTCAACCGTCCCCGCAAGTTGTTTTTCTGCCTAGACTCATCATTGTTCCGCCGTACGCTGTGTTTTGAATGAGCTCGCACGAAAATACTAAAAACAAGAGGAAAGCCCCTAATGTTCAAACCTATCTGGAAAGCGCTCGCTTGCACATTGGCCCTGAGCGCGATGAGCACGGCCATGGCGGCAGATCCGGTGGTGATCAAGTTCTCCCATGTGGTCGCCGAGCAAACACCAAAAGGCCAAGGCGCACTGTTGTTCAAGAAACTGGTGGAAGAACGGTTGCCAGGCAAAGTGAAGGTCGAGGTCTACCCCAACTCTTCGTTGTTCGGCGATGGTAAGGAGATGGAAGCCTTGCTGCTGGGCGACGTGCAGATGATTGCGCCATCGCTGGCCAAGTTCGAGCAATACACCAAGACCGTACAGCTGTTTGACTTGCCGTTCCTGTTCGATGACATCTCCGCCGTGGACCGTTTCCAGTTGAGCCCTGAAGGCCAGAAACTGCTCAAATCCATGGAAAGCAAGAACATCACCGGCCTGGCTTATTGGCACAACGGCATGAAGCAGCTGTCGGCGAACAAACCCCTGCGTGAACCCAAGGATGCTCGCGGCCTGAAGTTCCGGGTACAGGCGTCAGCGGTGCTGGAAGAACAATTCAAGGCGGTGAACGCCAATCCGCGCAAGATGAGTTTTGCCGAGGTGTACCAAGGCTTGCAGACCGGTGTGGTCAACGGTGCGGAAAATCCGTACTCCAACATCTACAGCCAGAAAATGCATGAAGTGCAGAAGTACATCACCGAGTCCAACCACGGTTTGCTCGACTACATGCTGATCACTAACACCAAGTTCTGGAACGGCCTGCCACCGGACATTCGCACGGAACTGGACAAGATCCTGGTAGAAGTCACCGCCCATGTGAACAAAGAGGCGGCACAGCTCAACGAGCACGACAAACAACGCATCCTCGACGCCAAGACCACCGAGATCATCACCCTGACGCCAGAAGAACGTGGCGAATGGCGCGACAAGATGAAACCGGTGTGGAAGAAGTTCGAAGGCGATATCGGCGCTGACCTGATCAAAGCAGCCGAAGCGTCCAATAAAGCCCAGTGATTGGTTGGCCGGTGTCGCCACCCTGGCGGCACCGGCCTGTCGTCCCTCCAACAGGAGATGTCGTCCATGAACGCCCTTCGGCGCATCTGGGAACACTTCGAGGAAGGTTTCATCGCCTTTCTCCTGGCCGCCATGACGCTCGTAACGTTCGTCTACGTGGTACTCAACAACCTCTATGCGGTTTTCTACAGCCTCGGCGATCATTGGCCAGCCGCCAGCGAACCGATGTTCGCCATCGGCGACAACATCATGGGTATGGCCCAGGCCATGACCTGGAGCACATCACTGACCAAGGCGCTGTTTGGCTGGCTGATTTTCTTTGGCCTGTCGTACGGCGTGCGCACGGCCGGGCACATCGGCGTCGATGCGCTGGTGAAACTGGCGAGCAAACCGGTGCAGCGTTTCATCGGCGTCATCGCTTGCCTGTGCTGCCTTGGCTATGCCGGGTTGCTGGCGGTGGCGAGTTTCGAATGGATCAACACGTTGATGATTGCCCAGATCGGCGCCGAGGATCTCGGCCATTTCGGCATCATGCAGTGGCATATCGGGTTGATCGTACCGGTCGGTTTTGCCCTGGTGTTTATCCGTTTCGCGGAAATTCTCGTGCGAATCCTGCGCAATCGCCAGACCGGCCTGGGGCTGGCCGATGAAGCGGCCGAAGCCATCAAATTGACCGAACATGAGGAAGACAAGCCATGACCATTGCCTTCCTGTTCATAGCACTGTTCGTGCTGATGTTCATCGGCGTGCCCATCGCCATATCGCTGGGTTTGGCCGGTTCGTTGACCATCATTTTCTTCAGTCCCGACTCGGTGCGTTCCCTGGCGATCAAGCTGTTCGAAACCTCCGAGCACTACACGCTGCTGGCGATTCCGTTTTTCCTGCTGGCCGGTGCGTTCATGACCACCGGCGGTGTGGCGCGGCGGCTGATCGACTTTGCCAACGCCTGCGTCGGGCATATCCGTGGCGGCCTGGCGATTGCGGCGGTGCTGGCTTGCATGCTGTTTGCTGCGTTGTCGGGATCAAGTCCCGCGACAGTGGCGGCGGTCGGCTCCATTGCCATTGCCGGGATGGTGCGCTCGGGTTATCCACAGGCGTTTGGCGCAGGCATCGTCTGCAACGCCGGGACCCTGGGCATCCTGATTCCGCCCTCGATCGTGATGGTGGTGTATGCCGCGGCGACCGAAACCTCGGTGGGCAAGCTGTTCATGGCCGGTGTGATTCCCGGCTTGCTGTTGGGTTTTTTCCTGATGGTGGCGATCTACATCGTCGCGGTGAAGAAAAACCTCCCAGCCCTGCCCCGGGCGACGCTCCGTGAATGGTTGAGCACGGCACGCCAGGCCATCTGGGGCCTGCTGCTGATGTTCATCATCCTCGGCGGGATTTACTCCGGGATGTTCACCCCCACCGAAGCAGCGGCGGTGGCGGCAGTGTATTCGGCGTTCATTGCGTTGTTCGTCTACAAGGACCTCACGTTCCGTGAGACCCCGAAAGTGCTGCTGGAGTCGGCCAAGCTGAGCATCATGCTGATGTTCATCATCGCCAACGCCATGCTCTTCGCCCATGTGCTGACCACCGAGCAACTGCCGCAGCAAATCACGGCATGGGTGATCGATGCCGGGTTGACGCCGGTGACCTTCCTGCTGGTGGTGAACATCGTGCTGCTGATTGCCGGCGCGTTCATGGAACCCTCGGCGATCATCCTGATCCTGGCGCCGATCCTGTTCCCCATCGCCATGAAACTGGGCATCGACCCGATCCACCTGGGCATCATCATGGTGGTGAACCTGGAGATCGGCCTGATCACGCCACCGGTGGGGTTGAACCTGTTCGTCACCTCGGCGGTGACCGGCATGTCCCTGCCCGCCACCATCCGCGCGGCCATGCCGTGGTTGATGATTCTGCTGGCGTTCCTGGTGCTGATTACCTATGTGCCGTGGATCTCGCTGGTGCTACCGAACTGGTTGGGAATGAGTTAAACCCGATAAACACACTCCGTGACGGGCACAGGACAACTTGTTCGTCACAGAGGGATAGGGCCGACCTGTCGGCCCTGTGCCTTCGGACACTGAAAGGGACGCCTCGCAATGCTAAAACCTATGTGGAAAGCGCTCGCCTGCACCCTGGCTTTCGGGGCGTGGGGCATGGTCATGGCGACTGAGCCGATCGTCATCAAATTCTCCCACGTCGTTGGCGAACAAACGCCCAAGGGCCAGGGCGCGTTGATGTTCAAGAAGCTCGTGGATGAACGGCTGGCGGGCAAGGTGAAGGTGGAGGTGTACCCCAACTCCACGCTGTATGGCGATGACAAGGAGTTGGAAGCCTTGCTCCTCGGGGAAGTGCAGATCATTGCGCGGTCGTTGGCCAAATTCGATCAGTACACCAAGTCGGTACAGTTGTTCGACTTGCCCTTCCTGTTCAACGACATCGCCGCCGTGGACCGTTTTCAGCGCAGCCCCGAGGGCCAGAAGCTGCTCAAGTCCATGGAAAGCAAGAACATCACCGGCCTGGCCTATTGGCATAACGGCATGAAGCAGCTATCGGCCAACAAGCCGTTGCGCACACCCGAGGACGCCCGCGACCTGACGTTCCGGATCCAGACCTCCGCAGTGCTGGAGGAACAGTTCAAGGCGGTGGATGCCAAGGCTAAACCGATGATTTTCTCAGTGGTGTACCAGGGTTTGCGCACCGGTTTGGTCAACGGCACGGAAAACACCTATTCGAACTTCTACAACCAGAAACTCAATGAAGTGCAGAAATATGTCACCGAGTCCAACCACGGCATACTCGACTACATGTTGATCACCACCTCGGACTTCTGGAAAGGCCTGCCACCGGATATCCGCAGCGAACTGGACAAGATCGTGGTTGAGTCCACCGCCTATGCCAACCAAGAAGCGGAGCGGTTCAACCAACAGGACAAGCAGCATGTGCTGGACGCCAAGACCACCGAGGTCATTACCCTCACACCAGAGCAGCGCAATGCCTGGCGCGAAAAAATGAAGCCGGTGTGGGCCAAGTTCGAACAGGAGATCGGGCCCGATCTGATCAAGGCGGCGCAGGCGTCCAACAAGGCCCAGTGATGTAACAAGGCGGGGGATAACTTGAAGCCCCTGGCTGAACACTTCTGTTGTGGCGAGGGAGCTTGCTCCCGCTGGGGCGCGAAGCACCCCCAAAACCTGATACCGCGGTGTGTCAGGCAAACTTTTGGGGGCTGCTGCGCAGCCCAGCGGGAGCAAGCTCCCTCGCCACAGAGTTACCACAACGCCTCCCTGTCCCCAGCAACCCGGCACATTGCGTTATGATCCCCCGCCTCTCCCTGAACAGAGCTTTTACCCGCGAATGCTGCCATCCACTTCTGATATCACCACCCTGCCCGCCGTCCTGGTCGGCCCACTGTTGCGACGGCTGGAGCCCACGCGGCTGGTGATGTGGCTGGTGGGCACGCGAGCATTGGCGATGACGTTGCGCGTGGCCGGCGTGGGTGATCTTGCACTGGATGCGACACGCTGCACCGTGGTGCCGGTGGGCCAGCGGGCGTTTGTGCACTTGATCGATGTACGGCTCGCCAGCCCCCTGCCCCGGGACGTGACGATTGACTACGACTTGCTGGTGGACGGCGCGCCCATCGCCGAATGGGCGCCGCACCTGCTGTATGACGGCGCACAGTGCCCGAATTTCATACTGCATTCGCGCATCGAGCAACTGGTCCACGGCTCTTGCCGCAAACCCCATTACCCAGCCAACGACGGCCTGCTCTGCGTCGACCGGCTGTTGGCGCAAGCCCCTGAGCAACGCCCGGCATTGCTGATGATGAGCGGCGACCAGGTCTATGCCGACGACGTCGCCGGGCCCATGTTGCGGGCGATTCATGCGCTGATCGAATGCCTGGGGTTGTTCGAGGAATGCCTGGAAGGTGCCGTGGTGGAAGACAGCGCCAAGCTCTATCGGCACCCGGCCAGTTATTACCATCGTGCCGATTTGTTGCCGGCACTGGAGAGTAACGAAACCCTGCGCGAGCGATTTTTCGGCGGGGCCCGCAAGCCGATTTTCACCAGCAGCAGTGCCGACAATCACCTGGTGACCTTCGCCGAGGTCATGGCGATGTACCTGCTAGTGTGGTCGCCCGTGCCTTGGACGCTGATCACCGTGCAGCCGCCCGAACTGACCGTCGAACGGCGCCAGCGCTACGACCTGGAACAGCAGCGCATCGATGCGTTCAAGACCGGGCTGGGCGGCGTGGCGCGAGTGTTTGCGCACCTGTCGTGCCTGATGATTTTCGACGACCACGACATTACCGATGACTGGAACCTGTCTGCGCAGTGGGAGGAAACGGCCTACGGCCATCCGTTCTCCAAACGCATCATCGGCAATGCGTTGATCGCCTACATGCTCTGCCAGGGCTGGGGTAACAACCCCGATGCCTTCGCTGACGTGCTCCCGCAAACCCTGGCCCTGAGCGACACCGCCCGAGACCGTTACCTCGACAGCGAACCCCAGGACCAACTGATCGACACGCTGCTGGGTTTCCAACAATGGCATTACGTGCTGCCGAGTACCCCGGCCCTGGTGGTGCTTGACACCCGCACCCGCCGCTGGCGCAGCGAGAACAACCTCAAGCAACCTTCCGGCCTGCTGGATTGGGAAGCCCTGAGCGAGTTGCAGCAGGAGTTGTTGGATCACCCGTCGGCGATTATCGTCTCACCGGCGCCGATCTTCGGTGTGAAGCTGATCGAGACCGTGCAGCGGGTGTTCAGTTGGTGCGGTTATCCACTGCTGGTGGATGCGGAAAACTGGATGGCCCATCGCGGCGCTGCCCAGGTGATCCTGAACATTTTCCGCCACTCACGTACGCCCGGTAATTACGTGGTGCTGTCCGGGGACGTGCACTATTGCTTCGTATACGAAGTATTGATCCCGCACCGCAAGGGCGGCCCGCGCATCTGGCAGATCACCAGCAGCGGCATCAAGAATGAATTTCCCCCTGCGCTGCTGGAATGGTTCGATCGCCTGAACCGCTGGCTCTACTCGCCACGCTCGCCCCTGAACTGGTTCACCAAGCGCCGCAGCATGCGCATCGTCCCCCACACCCCGGAACACGCCGAAGCGGGTGAACGGTTGTGGAACAGCGCCGGCATTGGCCAGGTGTTCTTCAATGAACAGGGCCAGCCCGCGCAGATCTACCAGCACAATGCCAACGGCCAACCGCCGACGCGGATGCTGCCCCCAAAATCACCACCGACCTGAAAGCGCTGGCACCGCCAGCACCTACGCAAGCTGACAATTCGCTATCGCGAGCAAGCTCGCTCCCACAGGGAAGTGGCAGTCAGAACACCAATTGCAGCGACTGCTGACCTTCAAGGCTCAGCAGGAACTGTTTGGCCGCCAGGCCACCAGCGAAGCCGGTAAGGCTGCCGGAGCTGCCGATGACCCGGTGGCACGGGGCGATGATCGAGATGGGGTTGCGGCCATTGGCGGCGCCGACCGCCCGGACCGCCGTGGGTTGCCCCACCTGGATGGCGATGTCGCGGTAGCTGCGGGTTTCGCCAAAGGGGATGGTCAACAGGGCTTGCCAGACCCGGATCTGGAAATCAGTGCCCGCGAAGTCCAGCTCCAGCTCGAAACGACGGCGCTGGCCAGCGAAGTATTCCAGCAACTGACGCTCGGTTTCCTTGAGGACCGGATGCTGGGTGTCCTCCTCCAAAGGCCCCAGGCGCACCCGATTGAGCCGCTCGTTTTCCCAGAGGATGGCCGCCAGCCGTGTCTGCCGGGCGACGAGGATCAGTTGGCCGACAGGGGATTGGATGGTTTTGTACAGAGGCAACATCGAGGGATTCCTTGTCAAAGCCTTTGTGGCGAGGGAGCTTGCTCCCTCGCCACGGGGATCTCACCGACCGCAATATCTTACTCAGCCCAACAACCCCAACGCCTTCGCCCGCGCTACTGCTTGGGTGCGACGCTCCACACCGAGCTTGCTGTTGATATGGCTGGCGTGGGTCTTGACCGTGTGCAGCGAGATGAACAATTGCTCGCTGATCTCTTGGTTCGAACAGCCTTGGGCAATCAGTTGCAACACCGCCCGCTCGCGACTGCTGAGGGTTTCGACCGGCGCCGCCGGGTCGGCAGGCTGGGCCACCGTCGAGGGCAGGCGTTCGAGCAGATGCTCACGCAAGGTACTGGGCGGTGCCTGCAGCAGTTGTTCGCGTAACCATTCACGGTGCTCACCGAACAACCACTCGAAGGGCTGCAACACCCCGCCGCTGGCAGCTTCGAAAGCCTGGGCCAGGGTGCGACGGGCTTCGGCTTCACGCCCGATGCTCAGCAGCAAGGCGACTTTCTGGTTGAGCGCCATCACGCTGAGCATCTGCCGGCCACTTTGCTGACCGTGTTCAAGCAAGGCATCGAGCCGTCCTTGCGCGAGTATCGGTTGGCCCCGGATGGACTCCAGCACCGCCTGTTGCAACTCGACATGCAGCGGCAGTTGCGGGTGGAATTCCGGTGGCGCGGCAGCCCGTTCGCCCGTGTAGGTCTGGCCCAGCCGGGCCAGCCAGGCTTCGGCCAGGTCGGTACGACCCTGGGCCAACCAGAGTTCGCACTTGACCAGGGTGATCATCGCCAGATAGTAGATCGGCGGAACGTCCCAGATGTGCATCAGGCGCTCGGCTTCCGCCAGTTCGGCGAAGGCCCGGGCGAACTCGCCGCTGTAGCCTTCGATACGCGCGATCACGCAATGGCCGATCAGCACGCTGATGTCGCGGCAGGCGCGGGCTTCGGTGAGGCCCGCCTGCAGGCGCGCAAGGCCGGCCTGAGGCTGCATGCGCAAGGTCAGCAAAAAACCTTCGTACATGATCAAGCGCGCCCGCACCGCATAAAGCCGCTGGGGCGACAGCTTGTGCAAACGTTGCAGGCCCTGGTGCACTTCATCCAGCGCCCGCAGGATCTCTCCCCGCGCCTGCAGGACCCGGGCACGATCATAATGGGCCAGGGCCTCGAACAGTGGATTTCCGACCCGTTGCGCCAGCTCCAGGGAGTCGCGGTTCAGGTTCCGGGCGCGCCACAGGTCGCCGTCGGCAATCGCCAGGTTCGACAGTGTGGACAGGCACATCAGGCGCTGGCCGTAGCGTTTTTGCGGCAGGCTCTCCAAAGCTTCGCTGCAATACCGCACGGTGGTCTCGCGATCCCCCCGGCCACGGGCGATGATCCCGCTCAGGGCCAGCCATTGGGCGAGCATGGATTTTTGCGCAGTGGCCGAGGGGGCCGGCAGGAAACGACTCAAGTGCGCCGCCAGCTCTTCGGCAGCGTCCAACTGGCAGGCCAGCCCCAACGCCCAGCTGTAGAGCACGATCAGCCGCGGGGTGCTGATGAGCAGGCTGTCGGGCAAGTCCATTTTCCAGCGCAGCAACATGCCGACGTTCTGCTCGGCCAGCAGTTGCTCCTCCGAGAGGTTCTGCACCAGGTTCGCCGCCACGTCCAGATGCCCGGCCCGCAGCGCCTGCTCCACGGCTTCGTCGATCAGGCCCTGGGCGTTGAACCAACGGCAGGCCCGCAGGTGCAGGGTCGCGGCCGGGACCATGGCCGGTGCGCTGGGGCGACTGCGCAGCAGGTCGGAAAACAGGTGGTGATATCGGTACCAATGGCCGTGCTCGTCCAGCGGTACCAGGAACACCTGGTGGGCCGCCAGGTAACGCAGGATTTCGGCGCTGTCATGGGCCTCGCGCACGGCGTCGCACAGTTCGCTGCAAAAGCGTTCCTGAGGGGCCGTGTCGTAGAGAAATGCCTGCACCTCGGCGGGCAGGCAGTCGATGACCTCTTCAAGCAGATAATCGCGAATCAGCCCTTCGCCGCCGTGCAAGGCCTGGGGCAGCAGGCCTTCGGTACCGGCTTCGGAGGCGGCCAGCAACCAGAAACGCAGCCCGGCCACCCAACCTTCACTGCGCTGGATAAGATTTTCCAGCGCCTCACCGCGCAACGAACTGCTGTGATGCTGGAGCAGGGTCAAGGCTTCTTCATGGGTCAGGCGCAGGTCCTGCTCATTGAGTTCGAGCAACTGCCGCGACAGGCGCAGGCGCGCCAAATGCCAGTCCGGGCGCTGGCGGCTGGTGACGAGGACCAGCAACCCGTCGGGCAGGTGATTGAGGAAAAACTGCAGGCAGCGATCCAGCACCGGGCTTTGGGCCAAGTGGTAATCGTCGAGCACCAGCAGCAAGGGCTCGTGGGGCGATAAGTGCGTGGACAGTTCGTCCAGCAAGCCGTCGAGCCATTCTTCGAAGGCAAAGGGTTGATGACGTTGGCGCATTTTCAGCAACCCCAGCGCCCGACCGCCCAGTTGCGGGAAAAAGGCCTGGAGCCCCTCGAGCAACCGTTCAAGGAAGCGGCCTGGATCGTTGTCCCGGGCGCTGAGCCCCAGCCAGAGGCTTTGCCAATGGGCCGGCAGGCTCTGGCAGAACTCCACCGCCAGGGAGCTTTTACCGAACCCCGCCGGGGCACTGACCAACAGCAACCTGCCTCCGAGCCCTGCGCTCAAACGCTCGCACAACCGCGGCCGCATAACATGGCCGTCGGGCAAGGGCGGGCGGTAGAAACGCCCGTCCTGTACCGCGATGGCTGCGCGGGCAGAATCCGGAAGTGAAGACAAATCAGTCATGGCCGGCTCTTGTAGGAATGCGGGTGGCGGCGTTGCAGATGTCCGCAGACTAGCGGTAAACGAGGAGGTATTGAAGGGAGTGCTACAAATGGCTACAAAAAGACTACAAGCCGACCGACTTGAAAAAATTCAGGCAGCCACCGCTCTTGTGGCGAGGGAGCTTGCTCCCGCTGGGTTGCGAAGCAACCCGCAAGGCAGCGACTGCGTTGTACCTGACAGAATGAGAAGGCTGGTTTGGGGCTGCTGCGCAGCCCAGCGGGAGCAAGCTCCCTCGCCACAGGGTTTTGTGTTGACTGATCGAACAAAAAAAAACGCCCCGAACCAGTCGGGGCGTTGTTTCGAGGATGCGGCCTCGGATGCAGCGGTTTAGCGGATGCCGTCCTGACGCAGGGCGTTCGGGGTGAAATCGGCGGTGGTGGCGGTGAAGCCGAAGTCGTAGGCCGATTTCTCTTCGTTCTTCATGCCCAGCGCCAGGTAGCGGCCGGACTGCAGGTCGTAGAGGGTTTCCAAGGCGTACCACGGCACTTGCTTGTCGTAGTAGTTCTCGGCATGGGCCTCGGCCACGCGCCACAGTTGGCCACGGCCGTCGTAATGGTCGATTACCGCCGCTTGCCAGGTGTCTTCATCGATGAAGAAGTCACGCTTGGCATAGATGTGGCGCTGGCCTTCCTTCAGCGTCGCGGTCACGTGCCAGACACGACGCAGCTCGTAGCGTGCCAGGTCCTGATTGATGTGGCCGGCCTTGAGGATGTCGGCGTACTTGAGTTGCGGCGAATCGATCTTGTAGCTGTTGGAGGCGATGTACAGCTCTTTCTTGCCTTCCAGCTTCCAGTCGTAGCGATCCGGCGCGCCGTTGTACATGTCCAGGTTGTCGGAGGTACGCAGGCCGTCGGCGGCGGTGCCCGGGCCGTCGTAGGACACCTGCGGGGCACGGCGCACACGGCGCTGACCAGCGTTGTAGACCCACGCCGAACGCGGTTCCTTCACCTGATCGAGGGTTTCGTGCACCAGCAGCACACCACCGGCCAGGCGCGCCGGCGCGGTCACTTGCTGCTTGAAGTAGAACAGGATGTTGCCAGGGTTGGCCGGATCGAAATCCTTCATCTTGTCGCGGAACACGAACTGGTCGCGGAAGTACACCAGGCTGTACGAACCGTTGGGCTGCGGGGTGGCCTGGGTGACCAGGCGCGTTACGCTGCCACCACGATAGCGGGTGATGTGGTTCCAGATGACTTCCACACCGCTCTGGGGAATCGGGAACGGCACGGCCGTCTCGAAGTTTTCCAGGCCGTTACCGCCGGAGACCAGCTTGGTGTTGACCGCGTTCTTCTTGATGGAGGCGAACACCTCGTCCGGCACGGTGGCACCGCGATGGGTCGGGTAGACCGGCATCTTGAAGGTTTCCGGATAACGCTTGAACATCGCGTACTGACCCGGCGCGAGCTTGTCCTTGTACTGGTCGACGTTCTGCGCGGTGATGGTGAACAGCGGTTTTTCACTGGCGTATGGGTCGGCGAGGAAGCCCTTGCTGTCCACGGAACCGGCATTCTTGGCCATGGGTTTCCAGGCCGAGATCGAGCCGTCGGCATTGCCGGCCATCTCGGCGCCCATCGGCGTCAGGCTCTTGCCCAGTTTATCGGCCTCGGCCGCGGGCACTGCCGCCATGACGCTGGCGGCCAGCAGGGAGAGCCCCAGAACACCGGCCTGCAACAGATTCTTTGTTATTTTCATAGTGTGTCGTCCTGAAATACGGTGCTTAAAAGTTCACGCCGACGCTGAGTGCCACGAAATCCCGGTCGTCCACAGTGGTGTACTTGCCGTCGAAGAAATTGGTATAGGCCAGGCTGGCGGTATAGGTGTTCTGGTACTCGGCATCGATACCCAGGCTCACAGCCTTGCGGCCTTCCTCGAAGTTGGCGCCAGGACCTGGCGAGTAACCCTTCACATCATGAGACCAGGCCACGTTGGGCTTGAGGTTCACGCCGGCAAATACGTCGTTGTAATCCCAGATGGCACGACCGCGATAGCCCCAAGAGTTGGCGGTGGTGTAACCGTCGTTTTCGCAATAGCGACTGAGGTTGTTTTGCGCTCCGCTTCCCAGGGTGGAGCCGTTCAATATCTCGCATTGGCCATTTGGCAGTGGACCAGGGCCGTAACTAGGGTCACGACCATAACGCGCCTTGGAAGTGCTCTCCAGACCGCCGACGTGAGTAAAGCCGACCTCGCCAACCAAAGTCAGTCGCTCAGCGCCCATCACTTGGTCGAAGAAATGCGTGAACGTCGTTTGTAGTTGGGTTATTTCTTTACGACGGTAGCCCGGCTGATCTTGTCCTGGCTGTCCTGGAAGCACAGAAACATCAGGGTTCAAAGGCGTTAACCCGGAGAATAGGATGTCGGTAGTGTTGAGCTGGACCGGCGCATTTGGCCGATAGCTGACTTCACCGCTCCACGCGGTGCCCGTGGGCAACGTAGTAGAGAAGCTCAGGCCGTACAGGCGGATATCCTCAGGGTATTCGACGTAGTAGCTTGAATTACCCGCCACTACCATCGGCAACAAGCTCGGAGCTAAGCCGACCGCGACAGCGGGAGGAATACCGGCACCAATCAGCGACCCCACCAACGTTGCCGGGTTATAAGCACCCGCCGGCGCGCCACGACCACTGAAAATAGGCGCACGACTATGGTAGTTCATGAAGTAAGCGCCGAACTCAGTGTCCAGCGGCTCGAACATGTATTTGAAGGACACACCAAATTGGCCACTGTCACGAGCATCACGGTCGGGGCCTCGGCGGACCAGAACCCCTTCCTCGTTTGCATTCACGCCCAGTGCTTCCAACGTTGGCATGACTGCCCCCGGGATTGCGGAGCCCGGCCTCAGCACCCGCAGGTTATTGTCGCAACCATCGGAGATAACGTCCGGCTGAGAGAAGAACGTGCCACAGTTGTCGGCAACGGTCTGGTCCCATTCCAACTGGTAGAAAGCTTCAGCCGACAAATTGTCGGTCAGACTCTGGGACACATAAAACATGTTGACCGGGATAAGACCTTCCTTGACCTCGGCGCCCGGGCGACGGAACGCAGACACATCGACCGGGTTGATGGCGTTGATGCCATTCTGGATAAACGTACTCTCACCCCAACTGACCACTTGCTTGCCCAGGCGCACCGAACCCGGCTGATCGGCGACGGCATAGTTGTGATAGATGAACGCATCGAGTATCTGCCCGCCGGATGACTGCGCACCCTCCTTGCGGTTGCTGTCGCTGATGTCCTTGAACGGACGGCTTTCATCCTTGAGTTCAAAGTCGTACCAGTACTTGCCGCGTAGGAACACACCTGTGTCGCCGTACTTCAGCTCCAAATCGTGGATGCCTTTGAATATCTTCGAAAAGGTTTCCCCACGCTTGAAGTTAAGGTGGCCGTCATCTGAGGTCTGGGACAGGCCGTGACCGCCGTTGTTTACGCCGATCAGGTTCTTGTTGGCTTTGGCCGTGGACCAGCTCGCCCCCACCGATAGGGACGAGTCGAACTGGCCTTCGATTTCACCGATGTTGAAGCTGACGCCGAATGCCGGGCCGGCGAGCGAGGAGGCAAGACTGACGGCCAGAGGCAGTTTTGCCCGGCGCCAGAAAGTGTTTGCTGAGGTCATCGACGCAACTCCATGTGTTTTATTGTTATGGCAGTGGACATTTCCAGAAACCCTTCGCCGTACTGGCACGTACGTCCCATTTCGAAAATCCCATGAGCGGACTATAGCCAGCAGGTAGTACGGCTTGATCCCTCTAAAGTGTGATTTGCAGCCCTCAACCACTCTGGGACAGTCCTTTCGCCAGGCCGACAGGTGTCGGCACGGCAAGGATGGCTGAAATTTACGGTTTGACAAGTCAAGCGCTTGCTTGGTGGGGCTGCCGTGCCCTTTCGGGCACGGCAAAAAGGCCTAAAGCGTGGACAGGAAGGTGCTGTTGTTGCTCTGCCATTCGGTGATATCGACGCGGATGCGCTTTTTGTCGAGCTTGCCGACGCTGGTCTTGGGAATTTCCGTAACAAGGGCGATCTGGCTCGGGATCGCCCACTTGCTCAAGTGCCCCAGCTCGACGAACGGCTTGAGGTGTTCCTTGAGTTCGCGAGCCCCGATCTCATGCCCTTCGCGAATCACCAGCAGGGCAAACGGTCGCTCGCCCCACTGCGGATCGGGGATGCCGACCACTGCTACTTCGCGTACCGCCACGTGACGGCTGATGAGGTCTTCCAGGTCCAGGGAGGAGATCCATTCGCCACCAGTCTTGATCACGTCCTTGATGCGATCACGGATGTCGATGAAGCCCATGTTGTCCAGCGTGGCGACGTCGCCGGTGTGCAGCCAGCCGCCGGCCCAGAGCTCGGCGCCCTTCTGCGGCTCGTTGAAATAGCCCTCGGTGAGCCACGGCGCGCGCAGCACCAGTTCGCCCTGGGTCTCGCCGTCGGCCGGCAGGAAGCGCCCCTCGGCGTCGACGATCGCCGCCTCCACCAGCGGGCCTGGCACGCCGGCCTTGATCCGGTAGGTGGTGCGCTCGTCTTCGCTGCCGGCCATCAGTTCCTCGTTGAGGTGGGCGCAAGACACCAGCGGGCCGGTTTCCGACATGCCATAGGCGGCAGTGAGCTGGATGCCCCGCGCCTTGGCCGCTTCGTACAGGCTGCGATTCAGGGCGCTGCCGCCGATGACGATCTTCCAGCCGCCGAAATCGGTGTCCTGGGCGCCCTTGGCGTTGAGGACCATTTGCAGGATGGTTGGCACGCAATGGGAAAAGGTAACCTTTTCCTTGCGCCACAGCTGGACCAGGAATTCGGGATCGTAGCGCCCCGGGTAGACCTGCTTGAGCCCGAGCATGGTCGCCACGTAGGGCAGGCCCCAGGCATGGACGTGGAACATCGGCGTGATCGGCATGTACACGTCGTTGGTGCCCAGCAGCCGCACGCTGTCGATGGCCCCCATGATGGTCGCCACGCCCATGGTGTGCAGCACCAGTTGCCGATGGGTGAAGTAAACGCCCTTGGGGTTGCCCGTGGTGCCGGTGGTGTAGAACGTGGTGGCGACGGAGTTTTCGTCGAAATCCTGGAAGTCGTAGGTGGGCGCCGCGGCGGCCAGCAATTGCTCGTATTCACCCACCAGGTTCGGCAGCTCGGCAGTTTTTTCCGGCAAGTCGGTCAGCAGCAGGGTCTTGTCCACCGTGGTCAGGTGCCCGGCTATCGCCTGGTACAAGCCGACGAACTCGCTGTTGACCAGCACGAAGCGGTCCTCGGCGTGGTTCATGGTGTAGACGATCTGCTCCGGTGACAGGCGCACGTTGATGGTGTGGATCACCGCGCCGATCATCGGGATCGCGAACATGCATTCCAGATAACGATGGCTGTCCCAGTCCATCACCGCCACGGTATCGCCAGCCTTGACCCCCGCCTCGGTCAATACGTTGGCCAGGCGCGCGACCCGTTCGATCAGCGTCGGATAGCTGTAGCGCAACTGGTCGCGGTAGATGATCTCGCGGGTTTTCTCGTAACGCGTACCGGACATCAGCAGCCGCTTGATCAGCAGCGGGTATTGATAGGCGCCTTCGGCTGGGGGAATAACGCGAGTCTGCAACATAAGAGTCCCTTTTCTGACTGCACGGTCTTGGCTGGAAGCAAGCACTCTAGAGCGCTTGTACACAGATCAAATCAGCCAAAGGAATGATTTGATCCGCGCGCAAATACTAGCCTTGAGCCATCTCGCCCCCCAGGTTTTCGCAAACATGGCGCAACCAAACCTTGTCTCATCGGGATCCAACAGCGAGCACAGGTATCACGCTTGTTACAAAAACCTGCGGGGAAATGCCCTGGCAGGTCTCCAGCATGCCACCACTTTTTGACAGAAAATAATGAACACCGAACTGACCTCTTCCCAGGCCACCGCGCCTCAAGCTGCGCTGCTTGTATCGATCGTGGCCCCTTCCATCCGCGTGGAAGCGATCAAAGGACAGCGCGCAACGGTCAATGCGCTTCGGTAAACGCCAGCTTCACCCCAATGGCGACGAGCACCGCGCCCATGGTCCGGTCGAACCAGTGGCCCATGCGCGCAAAACCGGCGCGCACCCGTTGCTGGCTGAACAGCAGCGCCACCAGGCAGAACCAGGCGGCCGTCGCCACCGCCAGGTACACACCGTAACCGGCCTGGACGGCCAACGGCGTGTGTGGGTTGATCACCACGGTGAACAGCGACAGGAAAAACAGCGTCGCCTTGGGGTTCAGGCCATTGGTGACGAAGCCCGAGGTGAACGCGCCGCGAGGAGTACGTTCACCGGCCTCCTTGTGCAGGTTGTCCTCGGTGGGCTTGGCCGGTTGCGCCCGCAGTGCCTTGAAGCCGATGTACAGCAGGTACGCAGCGGCGGCCCATTTCAGCGCGTTGAACAGCACGATCGATTGCGACACGATCAGGCCGATACCCAACAGCGAATACCCGACATGCAGGAAAATCGCCGTGCCGACGCCCAGCGCCGTCCAGGTCCCGGCACGCCGGCCATGGGTCACGCTTTCGCGCACCACCACGGCAAAATCCGGCCCGGGGCTGGCAACGGCCAGCAGGTGGATCAGGGCGACGGTGAGGAATTCGGCGAGGTACATGGTGGAGCTCCTTGCGACAATCTTTTGTTGGATGAAATCCCGTGGCGAGGGAGCTTGCTCCCGCTCGACTGCATAGCAGTCGCATGCCGTGTACTGGGGCCTGCTTCGCAGGCCAGCGGGAGCAAGCTCCCTCGCCACGGATACACACCGCCACAGCCGCATTTCATCTGGTAGGCTCGCCACATTACGCCTTCGATTCTTGAGATAAAAGGTACAGCTGATGACGAACACCGCCCGCGCAGTCTTCCTCGACCACCCTTCCCTGGACCTCGGCGACCTGGACCTGGCCCCGCTGCGCAACTGCTTCAGCGACCTGCAACTGTTCGCCCGGACCACGCCGGAGCAGGTCATCGAGCGGCTCAAGGGCGCCACCGTGGCGATCACCAACAAAATCGTGATCGATGCACAGGCCATGGCGGCCAGCCCCGAACTGAAGCTGATCCTGATCAGCGCCACCGGCACCAACAATGTCGACCTGGCCGCCGCCCGCAGCCATGGGATCACGGTGTGCAATTGCCAGGGTTACGGCACACCGTCGGTGGCCCAGCACACCATCATGCTGTTGCTGAACCTGGCGACGCGCCTGGCCGATTATCAAAAAGCGGTGGGTGAAGGTCGCTGGCAACAGGCTTCGCAGTTCTGCCTGCTGGACTATCCGATTGTCGAGCTGGCAGGCAAGACCCTGGGTTTGCTGGGCCATGGTGAATTGGGCAGCGCCGTCGGGCGGCTGGCCGAAGCCTTTGGCATGCGTGTGCTGCTGGGGCAGATCCCCGGGCGCCCGGCCCGCCCCGACCGCTTGCCGCTGGAGCAGTTGTTGCCGCAAGTCGATGCCTTGACCCTGCACTGCCCGCTCAACGAGCACACGCGGAACTTCATCGGCGCTCGCGAACTGGCGCAGCTCAAGCCCGGCGCATTCGTGGTCAACACCGCCCGTGGCGGCCTGATCGACGAACAGGCCCTGGCCGAAGCCCTGCGCAACGGTCACTTGGGGGGCGCCGCCACCGACGTGCTCAGCGTGGAGCCGCCGGCCCAAGGCAACCCGCTGCTGGCCGGCGATATTCCACGCCTGATCGTCACACCGCACAACGCCTGGGGCAGCCGCGAGGCGCGGCAACGGATCGTCGGGCAAATGAGTGAAAACGCCCAGGGCTTTTTCAGCGGTACAGCGCGGCGTGTCGTCAGTTGATAAACTGCGGCACTTTTTTTACCCGCTTTATCAAGGAGCAGACCATGGATCCGCGCAGTGAAGTACTGCTTCGTCAGGCCGAGTTATTCCGGGGTTCGGTGTTGTTGGCCGGCCTGCCCGCCGACGATCTGCTCGGCCGTTTGCCAGAGGCCCATGGCTGGTGCTGGCATGCCGGCGATCAGGCGGCGCTGGACGCTCGCTTTCCCGAGCGCAGCCACTTTGGCGTGACCGTGCCCGAGCGTGGGTTCGACACCGCCGTGGTGTTCCTGCCCAAGGCCAAGGACCTGACCGACTACCTCCTCAATGCCGTGGCGGCGCGCCTGGCCGGTCGCGAGGTGTACCTGGTGGGGGAAAAGCGCAGCGGCATCGAAGGCGCGTCCAAGCAGCTCAACCCGTTCGGCAAGCCACGCAAGCTCGACAGTGCGCGGCATTGCCAACTGTGGCAAGTCACCGTCGCCAACGCGCCCGAGGCCAAGCCCCTGGAAAGCCTGGCCCAGACCTACGAATTGCCCCTGGCCGAAGGCCCGCTGAAGGTCATCAGCTTGCCGGGGGTGTTCAGCCACGGTCGCCTGGATCGCGGCAGTGCGCTGCTGTTGGAACACCTGGATAAACTGCCCAGCGGGCACTTGCTCGACTTCGGCTGCGGTGCCGGGGTGCTGGGGGCGGCGGTCAAGCGGCGCTACCCGCACAACACCGTCACCCTATTGGACGTGGACGCATTCGCCGCCGCCAGCAGTCGCCTGACCCTGGCTGCCAACGGTCTGGAAGCCGAGGTGCTGACTGGTGATGGGATCGACGCCGCGCCGATGGGTTTGAGCGCGATTTTGAGCAACCCGCCATTCCATGTCGGCGTGCATACCGACTACCACGCAACGGAAAACCTGCTGCGAAAAGCGGCCAAACATCTGAAAAATGGTGGCGAACTGCGTTTGGTGGCGAACAGTTTCCTCAAGTACCAACCGCTGATCGAAGAGCATCTGGGCGTGTGTGCGATCAAGGCCGAGGGCCAGGGTTTTCGCATCTACCGGGCCAAGCGCGGCTGAAACCTTTTTTAAAAAACAGCACTTGCCCAATCGGATTTGCCTAGGCAGAATCCGCTCCGTCCTAGGGGAGTAGTCTCCCGCGAGCGCCATGCTCGCCCGGCATACGTCAACATACTTGGTCAGCAGACCATGGCGTATGCGGCCCAAGCGTCCACGCAGATGGTCGCTGGGTTTGACAAGACCTATGACACGCACACCTTACCCGGGGCGGGAAGGCTGTACGTGTCATAGCCGTGTCGACCCGCCCCTTTAGGAATTCCTGATGCTGGACTCACTCCTCGTACCTACCGCTATCGTTGCGCTGGCCGAAATTGGCGACAAGACGCAATTGCTCGCACTTATCCTGGCCGCTCGCTTTCGCAAACCCTGGCCGATCATCGCCGGCATCATTGCCGCAACACTCGCCAACCATGCAGCCGCCGGGGCAGTAGGGGCCTGGGTCAGTGGATTTTTCTCCGATGCGGTGCTGCACTGGATACTGGCGGCAAGCTTCACCGCCACGGCGCTGTGGACCCTGGTCCCGGACAAACTGGACGATGAGGAAGCGAACACGGCCCGCAAGTTCGGGCCATTCCTGACCACGCTCATTGCGTTCTTCCTCGCGGAAATCGGCGACAAGACGCAGATCGCCACGGTGATGCTCGCCGCGCAATACCCGGAGTTGTGGTTGGTCATCATCGGCACCACCGTGGGCATGTTGATTGCCAACGTGCCGGTGGTCCTGGCGGGCAATTTCGCCGCCGAGAAACTGCCCCTGGCCCTGATCCGCCGCCTAGCCGCCTCGGCATTCTTCGTCCTGGCGATCGTGGCGGTGTACAAGGCGATGCAGAGCAGCGGGTGGGTTTGATCAGGTTGATGCAGGTTCTGTGGCGAGGGAGCTTGCTCCCGCTGGGTTGCGAAGCAGCCCTAAGCTTTTGCGGCCGCTACGCGACCGAGCGGGAGCAAGCTCCCTCACCACAAAAAACAGCTTTTACCGCATGACGATGCTTACTTCTTGGCCTGCTGATAAAGCGGCATCACCTTCGGAATCGCCGCCTGCAATGAAGCGATACGGCTGCTCGACGACGGGTGGGTGCTCATGAACTCCGGTGGCGCGCCTTCCGAGGCCTTGGCCATCTTGTTCCACAAGGTGATCGCCGCGTTCGGGTCGTAGCCGGCGCGGGCGGCCAGTTCGAGGCCGATCAGGTCGGCTTCGTTCTCGTTGCCACGGCTGTTGGGCAAGGTCATGCCATAGTTGGCGACGGTATCGGCCAACGCCAGGCTGTCCTGGCCCAGGCCGAACAAGGCACCAGCGCCCTGCTTGGCCATCTCGATGCCATAGGCCTTGGACATCGCTTCGCGCCCGTGCTCGCGCAGGGCGTGGGCGATTTCGTGGCCCATGATCGCGGCGATTTCAGCGTCGGTCAGCTTCAACTGGTCGATCAGGCCGGTGTAGAACATGATCTTGCCGCCAGGGCCGCAATTGGCGTTGAGCTCGTCGCTCTTGATCAGGTTCACTTCCCAGTTCCACTGGGCCGAATCCGGGCGGAACATCGGCGCCTGGGCAATCAAGCGATCGGCAATGACCTGGATGCGCTTGGCATCGTTGCTGGTCTTGTCCAGCGCACCCTGGGCCTTGGCCTCGCCCATCGTCTTTTGATAGGACTGGGCGTACATCTGGTTGACCTGATCGGTCGACAGCATGCTGAACATGTACTGCTTGCGTTCCACGCCCACGGCTCCGCCGCTGGTGGTATTGACCGACTGGCAACCGGTGAGCAGCAGCGCCGCGCTCAGAGCACTCACCATCAATGTCTTGTTCATGTAAAAAAGCTCCCTGGAAACGTGGGCGTATCCTAGGCCTTGATCTGTATCGGCGCCAGATACATAACGAAGGATTACAGGTTTTTCGGACAGACCCCACCCAGTCCATTTGCGACACCTACGCAGCTAAAACAGTCACCCGACGAACAGCGCCTCATGCCGCGCCACAGAAACGCCGATAACGGCTCCAGACGTCATTTCCGCGTCCGGAGCCTTTATGAAATTCAGATCGATCCAGTTTTCCGTGGCCGCCCTGGCCGGTGCCATCGTGCTCAGCGTGGTGGGCGCCCTCGTGCTGTACGCGTTGTTTGTCGGCGCGCGCACCCAGGACATGGTGCAACAGCGGACCAAGGCCCAGTTCGAACAACTCATCGAACAACGTCTCACTGCCCTGGCCCGCACCCAGGCGAGCCTGATCCAGCGGGAACTGGAAGCCCCGCTGCTACTCGCCCGCGGCCTGGCCACCAGCAACGCCTTGATGGGCATGAACGGCACGGACGGCAACCCGCAATTGAAGGTGCCCCGCGAGCAAATGATCAGCCTGTTGCGCGAAACCGTGGTGCGCAACCCGAAGATCCTCGGTGCCTACATCGCCTGGGAACCGAACGCCATCGACCACGACGACGCCAACTATGTGAACAGCCAGGTGGTGGGCATGGAAACCAACGGGCGTTTCCTGCCGTGGTGGTTCCGTAACCAGGACGGCTCCCTGGGCCTGGAAAAGCTCGCCGACGTGACCGACCAGAAACTACTTTCCACCGGCATCCGCGCCAGTGAGTACTACCTGTGCTCCCAGGACAGCAAGAAAGCCTGCGTGATCGACCCGGCGCCCTATCGCGTTGGCAGCACGATGACCATGCTCGCCTCGTTCATCGAACCGATCATGATCGATGGCCAGTTCCAGGGCATCGTCGGCGCCGACCTGTCGGTGAACTTCATCCAGGACATGCTCGTGGCCGCCGATGGCAAGTTGTACGACGGCGCCGGGGAAATGGCCTTGCTCTCCAGCAACAATCGACTGGTGGCCTTCACCAAGGACCCGAGCAAACTCGGAGAAAAGGCCAGCGACCTGCTGGACGCCAGTGCACTGGATAACCTCGCCAAGCTGGGCGTCGGCGAAGTGCGCTATGACATCGACGAAGCACACGGGCATATCGAGGTGTACATGCCGTTCGGCATCGGCGAGACCAACGCCCGCTGGACGCTGATGTTGCAGCTGCCACTGAACGCGGTCATGGCCGACCTGCAAGCGCTGCAGAAAGACCTCGACCACCAGCGCCAGGCCGACATCTTCGGCATGGCGATAGTGGGCCTGGTGATTGCCGGCATCGGTCTGCTGGTGATCTGGCTGGTGGGCCACGGCATTGCCCGACCACTCAAGCAAATGGTGGCGATGCTCGATGACATCGCCCAGGGCGAAGGCGACCTGACCCGCCGCCTGGTGAGCGACCGCGCCGATGAGCTGGGGGCGATCGCCAGGGGCTTCAATACCTTCCTGAGCAAGTTGCAGGGCATGATCACCCAGGTGGTGACCTCGGTGCAGAGCGTCAGCGATTCGTCGGAGCACACCGCCGATATCGCGATCCGCACCAACCAGGGCGTGCACAAGCAGATGTCAGAGATCGATCAAGTCGCCACCGCCGTGCACGAAATGACCGCCACCGCCCAGGACGTGGCCCGCAACGCGACCCAAGCTGCCCAGGCCGCCAGCCATGCAGACCAGGCTGCCAGCCAGGGCATGCAGATCGTGCGGGACACTTCCACCTCCATCGGTGCCCTGGCCGTGGAAATCGGCAAGGCGGTGGGCGTGGTACAGACGCTGGCCAAGGACAGCGAGAACATCAACGCGATCCTCACCGCCATTCGCGGAATCGCCGAGCAGACCAACCTGCTCGCCCTCAACGCCGCCATCGAAGCCGCCCGTGCCGGTGAACAGGGCCGTGGTTTCGCGGTAGTCGCCGATGAAGTGCGCAACCTGGCGCAGAAGACGCAACAGGCGACCGAAGAAATCCAGACGATGATCCAACAGTTGCAACAAGGCACCCGGGATGTGGTGCGGGTGATGGAAGACAGCCAGACCCGCACCGACGAAAGCGTGCAGCATGCGGCGAAAGCGGCCCAGGCCCTGGAAACGATCACCCAGGCCGTGTCGGTGATCAACGACATGAACACCCAGATCGCCAGCGCCGCCGAGGAACAAAGCGCCGTAGCCGACGACATCAACCGTAACGTGATCAACATCGGGCAAGTGGCGAACGAAGTCGCCAGCGGCGCCGACGAATCCAGCGCGGCCAGCGCCGGGTTGACCAAACTGGCGGAGCAGCAGCGGCGGCTGATCAATCAGTTCAGGGTCTGATCCGAAGGCCCCATCGCGAGCACGCTCGCTCCCACAGAGGGATTGGCGGTGGAACGCCGACAGTGCGAACACCCCAAAACAACTGTGGGAGCGAGCTTGCTCGCGATGGCGTCGGTTCAGCCAACATCGAAGCGACTGACACTACGCCTTCGCGGGCAAGCCTGCTCCCACAGGGGATTTGCAGGGTTTCAGAGTTCGCCGAGGGCTTCGATCAGGGCCTGGTTCTGCTCCGGTGTACCGATGCTGATCCGCAGAAATTGGGCAATCCGCTCCTGCTTGAAGTGCCGCACGATCACCCCCTGTTCCCGCAGTTTCGCCGCCAAGCCCGCCGCATCGTGCCGAGGGTGGCGGGCGAAGATGAAGTTGGCCGCCGAGGGCAGCACTTCAAAGCCCTTGGCTTGCAGTTGGGCCACGACCCATTCACGGTGCTCGATGACTAACCGGCAAGTCCGATCGAAATACTCGCGATCATCGAACGCCGCCGCGCCGCCGACATTCGCCAGGCGATCCAGCGGGTAGGAGTTGAAGCTGTTCTTGATCCGCTCCAGCGCTTCGATCAGCTCCGGATGACCCACCGCCAGGCCCACGCGCAGCCCCGCCAGGGAGCGGGACTTGGACAAGGTCTGGGTCACCAGCAGGTTCGGATAGCGATCCACCAGGCTGATGGCCGTCTCGCCGCCGAAGTCGATATAGGCCTCGTCGACCACCACCACCGAATCCGGGTTGGCCTTGAGGATCTGCTCGACCGCTTCCAGCGCCAGCAGGCAGCCGGTCGGCGCGTTCGGGTTGGGGAAAATGATCCCGCCATTGGGTTTGGCGTAGTCTGCCGGGTCGATCTGGAATTGCGCATCCAGCGGCACCGCATCGAACTGAATGCCGTACAGCCCGCAATACACTGGATAGAAGCTGTAGCTGATGTCGGGGAACAACAGCGGCTGGTCATGTTGCAACAGGCCGTGAAAAATGTGCGCCAACACTTCATCCGAGCCATTACCCAGGAACACCTGGTTGCTCTGCACGCCGTAATAGCGGGCCACGGCGCCTTTGAGCAGGTCACTGTTGGGATCCGGATACAGGCGCAGGTTGTCGTTCAGCTCGGTCTGCATCGCCGCCAGGGCCTTGGGCGATGGGCCGTAGGGATTCTCGTTGGTGTTGAGCTTGACCAACCGGGTCAGCTTCGGCTGTTCACCCGGCACGTAGGGCACCAGGTTCTTGACGAACGGGCTCCAGAATTTACTCATTTCAGTTCCCCTGCCCTTCAATGGATGGCTCGTCAAGAATGCGGTACTCGGCACTGCGCGCGTGGGCGCTCAGCGATTCGCCACGGGCCAGCACCGAAGCGGTCTTGCCCAGTTCGGAGGCACCCTGCTCGGAGCAGAAGATGATCGACGAACGTTTCTGGAAGTCATACACCCCCAGCGGCGACGAGAAGCGCGCGGTACCGGAGGTCGGCAACACGTGGTTGGGGCCCGCGCAGTAATCGCCCAGGGCCTCGCTGGTGTGGCGCCCCATGAAGATCGCACCCGCGTGACGAATCTGCGGCAACCAGGCCTGCGGGTCGGCGACCGACAACTCCAGGTGTTCCGGCGCGATACGGTTGGCGACTTCGATGGCCTGCTCCATGTCGCGGACATGGATCAGCGCCCCACGGCCGTTGATCGAGGTGTTGATGATTTCGGCGCGGTCCATGGTCGGCAGCAGCTTGTCGATGCTGGCGGCGACCTTGTCGAGGAACTCGGCGTCCGGGCTGACCAGGATCGCCTGGGCGTCTTCGTCGTGCTCGGCCTGGGAAAACAGGTCCATGGCGATCCAGTCCGGATCGGTCTGGCCATCGCACACCACGAGGATTTCCGAAGGGCCGGCGATCATGTCGATGCCGACCTGGCCAAACACGTGGCGCTTGGCGGTGGCGACATAGATGTTGCCCGGCCCGACCACCTTGTCGACCCGCGGCACGCTTTCGGTGCCATAGGCCAGCGCAGCCACGGCCTGGGCACCGCCAATGGTGAACACCCGGTCCACGCCGGCAATGCAAGCGGCGGCCAGCACCAGCTCGTTGATTTCACCCCGCGGGGTCGGGACGACCATGACCACTTCGGTCACGCCGGCGACCTTGGCCGGGATCGCGTTCATCAGCACCGAGGACGGATAGGACGCCTTGCCACCCGGCACGTACAGGCCGGCGCGGTCCAGCGGCGTGACCTTCTGGCCCAGCACCGTGCCGTCGGCTTCGGTGTAGCTCCAGGAGTCCTGTTTCTGCCTTTCGTGATAGTCGCGCACCCGCGACGCGGCTTTTTCCAGGGCTTCGCGCTGGGGCACGGTGATCCGGGTCAGGGCCAGTTCCAGGCGCTCGCGCGGCAGGATCAGGTCGGCCATGGACGCCACTTGCAGGCCGTCGAACTTCTGGGTGAATTCCACCAGGGCGGCATCGCCACGCTCGCGCACAGCCTTGATGATGTCCAGCACCCGCTGATTGACCGAGTCGTCAGACACGCTTTCCCAGCTCAGCAGATGATCCAGATGATGTGCGAAATCCGGGTCGACAGCGTTGAGACGGCGAATCGAAGTGGGAGCGGTCATAGCGAAGGCCTCATTAATGGCAAATGCTCAGGCGCCCTAAGCTACCAGTCCATTCGCGTGGGCACCTGAGAAAATTGGCTATGACACGGATAGACGGGCGCGACTCAAGGTCGCGCAGGTGAATCAGCCGCGGTGTCGCGATTCCACTGCCTTGCGCAGGGTATCGATCAGAGCCTGGATACGGGCGTGCTGCATTTTCATCGAAGCCTTGTTGACGATCAGCCGGGAGGTGATGTCGGCGATGAAATCCTGGGGTTCCAGGCCATTGGCCCGCAGGGTGTTGCCCGTGTCGACCACGTCGATGATCTTGTCCGCCAGGCCGATCAGTGGCGCCAGTTCCATCGAACCGTACAACTTGATGATATCGACCTGACGGCCCTGCTCGGCGTAATAACGCTTGGCAATGTTGACGAACTTGGTCGCCACGCGCAAACGCCCCTTGGGCTCCGGCGCGCCGACTTTACCGGCGGTCATCAGCTTGCAGCGGGCGATCTGCAGGTCCAGGGGCTCGTACAGGCCCTGGCCGCCGTATTCCATCAGCACGTCCTTGCCGGCAACGCCCAGGTCGGCGGCGCCATGTTCCACGTAGGTCGGCACATCGGTGGCACGCACGATCAGCAAGCGCACGTCGGCCTGGGTCGTGGGGATGATCAGCTTGCGGCTCTTGTCCGGATTCTCGGTCGGCACGATGCCCGCTTCAGCCAGAAGCGGCAGGGTGTCGTCAAGGATGCGGCCCTTGGACAGTGCGATGGTCAACATGGGAAACGTCAGTCCTTATCAAGGTACTCATGCCCGGTCGCAAGCGGCGCCAGACACACATCGAGGGTGCAACCACCCTCGATAAAACGAAATCAACGGACGCGTCCCTGCGCCCATGCAGCCGGAACTAGCCCGGCACGCGGCGGATCTTGGCGCCGAGCATCTGCAGTTTCTCTTCGATGCACTCATAACCACGGTCGATGTGGTAGATGCGATCGATCAGGGTATCGCCTTCGGCAACCAGGGCCGAGATGACCAGGCTGGCCGAGGCCCGCAGGTCGGTGGCCATCACTGGCGCGCCCTTGAGCTTCTCGGTGCCGGTCACGATGGCCGTGTTGCCTTCCACCTGGATCTTGGCGCCCATGCGGTGCAGTTCGTAGACGTGCATGAAACGGTTTTCGAAGATCGTCTCGATCACCGCACCCGTGCCTTCGGCAATGGCGTTGAGGGAGATGAACTGCGCCTGCATGTCGGTCGGGAACGCCGGGTACGGAGCGGTCCGCACGTTGACGGCTTTTGGCCGCTTGCCGTGCATGTTCACTTCGATCCAGTCTTCGCCGCAGGTGACTTCGGCACCGGCTTCCTTGAGTTTCTCCAGGACGGCTTCAAGGATGGTCGGATCGGTGTCCTTGACCTTGACGCGGCCACCGGTGACCGCAGCGGCCACCAGGTAGGTGCCGGTTTCGATCCGGTCCGGCATCACTTTGTAGGTGGCCGAATGCAGGCGCTCGACGCCATCGATGGTGATGGTATCGGTGCCAGCGCCGCTGATCTTGGCGCCCATGGCGATCAGGAAGTTCGCCAGGTCGACCACTTCAGGCTCGCGTGCGGCGTTTTGCAGCACGCTACGGCCCTTGGCCAGTGCGGCGGCCATCATGATGTTCTCGGTCCCGGTCACACTGACGGTATCGAAGAAGAAGTGCGCGCCGCGCAAGCCGCCTTCCGGCGCCTTGGCCTTGATGTAGCCGCCTTCGACGTCGATTACCGCGCCCATGGCTTCCAGGCCGCGAATGTGCAGGTCCACCGGGCGCGAGCCAATGGCGCAACCGCCAGGCAAGGCGACTTCGGCTTCACCGAAACGGGCGACCATCGGGCCCAGTACCAGGATCGACGCACGCATGGTCTTCACCAGCTCGTACGGGGCGACCAGGGTCTTGATGGTGCGCGGGTCGATCTCGACGCTGAGCTTCTCGTCGATCACCGGCTCGATGCCCATGCGGCCGAACAGCTCGATCATCGTGGTGATGTCGTGCAGGTGCGGCAGGTTGGCCACGGTCACCGGGCCATCGCACAGCAGGGTCGCGGCCAGGATCGGCAGGGCGGAGTTCTTTGCCCCGGAAATACGGATTTCGCCATCAAGACGAACGCCGCCGGTAATAATCAGTTTATCCATAAGAATCTCGAGGCCCTTGGGCTCAGGTGCGCTCGGCCCAGGCCGCGCTGCTGAAAAATTTCATCGTGACCGCGTGGATGCTGCCATCGGCGATCCATGGGTTCAAATGGGCATAGATGCTCTGCTGACGCTTCACTGGGCTCAACGCCGCCAGTTCATCGCTGATCACGTTCAGTTGGAAGTTGCAGCCTTCGCCTTCGACTTCCACCTGCGTACCAGGCAGCTTTCCTTCTAGGAAGCTCTTTACTTCTACAGCCTGCATGCTCAACCTCAATCGGCGCCCTGTGCGCGCGGGTCGCACATCATACAAAAAAGCCCCGCGCCTGCGAACCCCGCGAAGCAGGACTCTGACGAGTAACGCTGGCCACTTGCTTGCGTGAATCATCATGGCGAGGGCGCTTGCTCCCGCCTGGCTGCAAAGCTGTCCCAATAAAAGCAGGGGCCGCTGCGCGGCCAGCGGGAGCAAGCTCCCTCGCCACAATGGGTCAGGGGTGCGCCAACAACTCGGTCAGTTCGCTGACCTGGGCTATTTCGCGCATGTCTTCGGGCATCCCACGGATGCTCCACGTTTTGCCGGCAGCCTTGGCGTCCCGCATGAAGCACAGCAGCAGCGACAGGCCGACGCTGCTGGACTTCTGCACCGCCGAGCAGTCAATGACCACCTCGGCGGCACTGATGGACTTGATCAGCGCCTGGCCCTCCTTGCGCAGGGCCGGGCCCGTGCGGTAATCCAGCACGCCACTGAGCATCAGCACGCCAGCCTCACCCAGACGAACGGCCGATTCACTCACCGACTCGATCATTGCGCCTGCTTCTCTTCGGCTTCTTCGGCCACTTCCTTGGCCTTGGCGACCTCACCGGCCCAACCGTTGATGGTCTTGTCCAGATCGTTGCCATTGCGCTGCATCGCGTCGGCGAACTGATCGCGGAACAGCTTGCCGATGTTGATGCCATTGATGATCACGTTGCGCACCTTCCACTCGTCGTTGATTTTCTCGAGAGTGTAGGAGACAGGGTAGATCGCGCCGTTGTTACCCTTGACCTGCATGTCGACGCTGGTGCGGGTGCCACTTTCGTCCTTGGCCGGCGAAACGGTGATGCCCTGGTTGTTGTACTCAAGCAAGGCGTTGCCATAGAACTGCATCAGGCTGCGCTTGAAGTTCTCCTGGAAACGAGTCATCTGTGCCGGACTCGCCTTGCGCGAGTACTTGACGGTCATGATGCTCCTGGAGATGCCGTCGGCGTCCACAACGGGGCCGACGATGCCGTTCAGCGCGTCATAGAACGCACTCGGGTCCTGCTTGTACTTCTCTTTGTTGGCGGAAAGGTCCGCCAACAGCCGGGTCGTCGTGTCCTGGATGATGTCATGGGCCGAAGGCGCAGCCACGGCGTTAGCCATCAACGGCAGCGCGGCAAGCAGCACCAACAGGCCACGTCGCAAGATAGAGATCATTCAAAAGCTCCTCATTTGGCGTCTTTGCTAACGGTATTGAGCAGGAATTTACCGATCAGGTCCTCGAGCACCAGGGACGACTGCGTGTCGTGGATGACACCACCGTCCTTGAGCACGGTGTCTTCCCCACCCACGCTGATGCCAATGTACTTCTCACCCAGCAGCCCAGCCGTGAGGATAGATGCAGTGGAATCAGTCGGCAGGTTATCCACGCGCTTTTCCAACTGCAGCGTCACCCGACCGGTGAAATCCTCGCGATTCAGATCGATTGCCGTGACCTTGCCGATAGTGACACCGGCCATGGTCACCTTTGCTCTGACCGTCAAACCGGCGATATTGTCAAAGTTGGCATAAAGTTTATAAGTATCGGTGCTTGCCGTCGGCGCCAGTCCACTGACCCGCAGGGCCAGCAACAGCAAAGCCAGGATGCCAGCCAGCAAGAAAAGGCCGACACCGATTTCCAGGGTGCGGTTTTGCATCAGAAATCTCCAAACATCAAGGCGGTCAGAATAAAGTCGAGGCCCAGGACCGCCAACGAGGCGTACACCACGGTCTTGGTTGTGGCACGGCTGATCCCCTCTGACGTGGGCTCACAGTCATAGCCTTGAAACACGGCGATCCAGGTCACGACGAAAGCGAATACGGCACTTTTGATCACGCCATTGAGGACATCGTCGAGGAAGTCGACGCTGTTTTGCATGTTCGACCAGTAGGAACCCTCATAGACCCCAAGCCAGTCGACAGCCACCCACGAGCCGCCCCAGATCCCCACGACGCTGAAAATCATCGCCAGCACCGGCAGGGAAATGAAACCGGCCCACAGGCGCGGGGCAATGATGTACTTGAGCGGGTCGACACCAATCATTTCCAGGCTGGACAACTGCTCGGTGGACTTCATGTTACCGATTTCGGCCGTCAGCGCCGAACCGGCACGCCCGGCGAACAGTAGCGCCGTTACCACGGGGCCGAGCTCACGCAGCAGCGTCAACGCAACCATCTGCCCGACCGCCTGCTCCGAACCGTAGCTGGACAAAATGCTGAAGCCTTGCAGCGCCAGCACCATGCCGATGAAGATCCCGGAGACCACGATGATCACCAGGGACATCACGCCCACCGAGTGCAACTGCTTGACCAGCAGGCCAAAACCGCCGCCCGTCGAGTTGCGACCGAGCAAGGCGTGCATCAGGAACAGCGAGGAGCGGCCCAGTACCGCCACCACGTCGATACCCGAGCGACCAAACAGGCGAATTCTTTCCAACAGTGATTTCTTGCGCATCAGCGCTTCCCCAGCAGATCGGTACGGTAATCCGTGGCCGGAAAATGGAACGCCACCGGCCCGTCCGGATCACCCTTCATGAATTGGCGAATGCGCGGATTGTCAGAATCCGCCAGTTCCTGAGGCGTGCCCTGCCCCAGCACCTGGCTATCGCCAACCACATAGATATAGTCGGCAATGCTCGCGGTTTCGGCCAGGTCGTGGGAGACCACGATGCTGGTGATGCCCAGCGCATCGTTGAGCAGGCGGATCAGGCGCACGAGCACACCCATGGCGATCGGGTCCTGCCCGACGAAGGGTTCGTCGTACATGAGGATCTTCGGATCGAGGGCAATCGCCCGCGCCAGCGCGACCCGCCGCTTCATGCCGCCGGACAGCTCGTCGGGCATCAGGTCGAGGGCGCCCCGCAGCCCGACGGCCTGCAACTTGAGCAGGACGATGTCGCGGATCATCTCTTCCGGCAGCTCGGTATGGACCCGCAACGGGAACGCCACGTTCTCGAACACATCGAGATCGGTAAACAGCGCGCCACTCTGGAACAGCACGCCCATGTGCTTGCGCGCATCGAACAGGTCGCTGCGAGACAACTGGGGAAGATTCTGACCATTGACCCAGACTTCGCCGGCGCTGGGGCGCAGTTGTGCCCCGATCAGCCGCAACAGCGTGGTCTTGCCACACCCGGAAGGCCCCATGATGCCGGTGACCTTGCCGCGCGGAATGCGAATATCGATGTCATTGAAAATGCTGCGCGTCCCTCGCTTGAAGGACAGTCCCTTCAGCTCGACCGCGTAGGCGTTGTCGGCACTCATCTAAACTCCTTGCGATGCAGCCTCACATTCGAATGCCCTGGGCAGCCGACAAGCGCCGGTACCGCCGGGCATGCGAACCGGCGGCGAACTATATCACTGCAACGGCCAAGCGCCCAAGGCCAACGCCCCGCCTGTTAAGCCTGGCTTAAGGTTAAAAGCCACATTTTATGTCGAACCTTGCGGCCTCCCGAACAAAGCATGACGAACTTACGTGAGGGAATTGTTCATTGCCGCTATAATCGCCGCCTTTTCATCGGGCTATACGATTTCTGACATGAGCCAATCCAGCGACCTGATTCAATCGGCACAACGTACCATCCGCCTCGAGCTCGAAGCCGTGCAAGGCTTGCTGCCCCATATCGACGCTAATTTCGTACGCGCCTGCGAGATGATTCTGGCCAGCAAAGGCCGGGTGGTCGTGGTCGGCATGGGCAAGTCCGGGCACATCGGCAACAAGATCGCCGCCACCCTCGCCAGCACCGGCACCACGGCCTTTTTTGTCCATCCGGCCGAAGCCAGCCACGGAGACATGGGCATGATCACCCGGGACGACGTCATCCTGGCCCTGTCCAACTCCGGCTCCACCAATGAGATCATAACGCTGCTGCCGCTGATCAAGCGCCTGGGCATCCAGTTGATCAGCATGACCGGCAACCCGGGCTCGCCGCTGGCCAAGGCCGCCGAAGTCAACCTCAATGTTCATGTCGAACACGAAGCCTGCCCGCTGAACCTGGCACCGACCTCCTCCACCACCGCGGCCCTGGTCATGGGCGACGCCCTGGCCGTGGCGCTGCTGGAAGCCCGGGGCTTCACCGCGGAAGATTTCGCCTTTTCCCATCCCGGTGGCGCCCTCGGCCGTCGCCTGCTGCTGAAAGTCGAAAACGTGATGCACGCTGGCCAGGATTTGCCACAAGTGCTGCGCGGCACGCTGCTCAAGGACGCCCTCATGGAAATGACCCGCAAAGGGCTGGGCATGACGGTGGTCCTGGAGACCGACGGCAAGCTCGCCGGGATCTTCACCGACGGCGACCTGCGCCGCACCCTGGACCGCACCATCGACATCCACAGTGCGACCATCGAGCAAGTCATGACGCCCCACGGCAAGACCGCCCGCGCCGAGATGCTCGCCGCCGAGGCCCTGAAGATCATGGAAGACCACAAGATCAGCGCCCTGGTGGTCGTCGACGACGAAGACCGTCCGGTGGGCGCCCTGAACATGCACGATTTGCTGCGTGCGGGAGTCATGTAAATGAACACAGACCTGTTGCAACGCGGCCAAGCCATCAAGCTGGCGGTTTTCGATGTGGACGGCGTGCTGACCGACGGTCGCCTGTACTTCCTTGAAGACGGCAGCGAGTTCAAGACGTTCAACACCCTCGACGGCCAAGGCATCAAGATGTTGATGGCCGCCGGCGTGCAGACCGCTATCATCAGCGGCCGCAAGACCCCAGTGGTCGAGCGGCGCGCGAAGAACCTCGGCATCCCGCACCTTTACCAGGGGCGCGAAGACAAACTGGTGGTGCTGGACGAGCTTCTGGGTCAACTCAACCTAAGCTATGAACAGGTGGCCTACCTCGGTGACGACCTGCCAGACCTGCCGGTGATTCGCCGGGTCGGCCTGGGCATGGCGGTCGCCAATGCGGCCAGCTTCGTCCGCGAGCACGCCCACGGCGTCACCACGGCGCGAGGCGGCGAAGGTGCGGCCCGCGAATTCTGTGAACTGATCCTGCGCGCCCAGGGCCACCTCGAAGCGGCCAACGCCGCGTACCTGTGAGCCATTTATGCTGAGCAAGAAGATTCGCACCATCGTGGTGTTCGGCTGTATCGCGGCGATTTTTGCTGCGGTGGGCTACTGGAACATCAGCCCCGAACGGTTTCTCGACCGGCCTGCGGCCCAGATCGAGGAAAAGATCGACTGGTACGCGACCAACACGCATACCCTGCAGTACCTGCCCGACGGCAAAGTGCAGTACGAGATGACGTCCGACAAGGTCGACCACGTAAAGGCCACTGACATTACGCTGGTCACCAAGCCCGACCTGAACATGTTCCGCGGCACCGAGTTTCCGTGGCATGTGCAGAGCGAGCATGCCGAAGTCAATTCCGGCGGCACCGAAGTGGAACTGATCGACTCGGTGCGCATCGCCCGAACCGACGAGAAAAACCGTACGACTATCATCACCAGCACGCGCATGACCGTGTTCCCACAGCAAGAATATGCGCAGACCGAGCAACCCGTTAGAATCGACGGCGCCGGGGGTGTATCGACCGGCACGGGAATGAAAGCGTATTTGAAGGAAAGCAGGATACACCTGCTATCGAACGTAAGAGGACAGTATGAAGCTCGCTAAAACCCTCCCTATTTTGCTCAGTCTGGGCGCAGCAGCACTGGGAAGCGCGAGCGCCTGGGCTCTTCCCGACGACCGCAACCAGCCTATCCGCATCCAGGCCGACGACGCCCAGCTCGACGACAAGAATGGCGTGGCCACCTATAAAGGCGACGTGATCATCACCCAGGGCTCGATGAAGGTCACCGGCAATACCGTGACCATCACCCGCACCCAGTCCGGCGACATCGACGTGGTGACCTCGGTGGGCAACCTGGCCTATTTCGAGCAGTTGCAAACCGCAGGCGATACCAAGCCTGTGCAGGGCTACGGGGTAACCATCCAGTACCACGCCTCCCAGGATCGCGTCGTCCTGATCGACCGCGCCAAGGTCGTTGACAAGGACAACAACGTGACCCAAGGCGAGAAAATCGTCTACGACACCAACAAGAAACTCGCCAGCGCCGGTCGCGCCACCGGCAGCAAGGTGACCGAGTCGCGTCCGCGGATCGACATGGTGATCCAACCGAAAAAGAAAACCGACGAGCAGAAGGCCCAGTAATGGCAACTCTGAAAGCTCAGCACCTGGCCAAGAGCTACAAGAGCCGTCAAGTCGTGCGTGATGTCAGCCTGTCCATCGACAGCGGCCAGATCGTCGGCCTGCTCGGCCCCAACGGCGCGGGCAAGACCACCTGCTTCTACATGATCGTCGGCCTGGTCCAGGCCGATCAGGGTCGCGTATTGATCGACGACGTGGATGTCAGCCACCAGCCGATGCACGGCCGGGCGAAGGCAGGTATCGGCTATTTGCCGCAAGAAGCATCGATCTTCCGCAAACTGTCGGTTGCCGACAACATCATGGCGATCCTCGAGACCCGCAAGGAACTCGACAAGGCCGGCCGTCGCCAGGAGCTGGAAAGCCTGCTGCAGGAATTCCACATCAGCCATATTCGCGACAACCTGGGCATGAGCCTGTCCGGCGGTGAGCGGCGTCGCGCGGAAATTGCCCGCGCCCTGGCCACCGCACCGAAGTTCATCCTGCTCGACGAACCGTTCGCTGGCGTGGACCCGATCTCGGTAGGTGATATCAAGCAGATCATCCATCACCTCAAGGCCAAGGGGATCGGCGTGCTGATCACTGACCACAACGTGCGCGAGACGCTGGATATCTGTGAAACCGCCTACATTGTCAACGATGGCCAACTGATCGCCGAAGGCGACTCCGCAGCCATCCTGGCCAATGAGCTGGTCAAGGAAGTGTATCTGGGCCATGAGTTCCGCCTGTAATCACAAGTGTCTGGCGAATTGTCCGAGCGTCGTTTAATTTTATTGTGGCGACGCTCTAGGCAAACACTTCAGTTTCAGGCATATAATTTGCTTAAGTTTGGCGCTTCGGCGCCCTGTAGTGGATGGCGCATGTGCGCCGGCTAATAAGGTGTTAAGCCCCTGCCATGAAACCATCGCTAGTCTTGAGAATGGGCCAGCAGCTGACGATGACACCGCAGCTGCAACAGGCCATCCGCCTGCTCCAATTGTCGACCCTGGACCTGCAGCAGGAAATCCAGGAGGCCCTGGAGTCCAATCCGATGCTCGAACGCCAGGAAGAAGGCGACGACTTCGACAACACCGATCCGCTGGCCGACAACGTCGAGCAGAAGACCAACACCGAAATCCCGGAACCGACCTACCAGGAAACCGCCCCGACGGTGGACAACCTCGAGGACGGCGAATGGAACGAACGCATCCCCAACGAACTGCCCGTGGACACGGCCTGGGAAGACGTCTACCAGACCAGCGCCAGCAGCCTGCCAAGCAGCGATGACGACGAGTGGGACTTCACCACCCGCACCTCTGCGGGCGAAAGCCTGCAAAGCCACCTGCTGTGGCAGTTGAACCTGGCGCCGATGTCCGACACCGATCGCCTGATCGCCGTGACCCTGATCGATTGCATCAACAACCAGGGCTACCTGGACGAGACCCTCGAAGAAATCCTGGAAGCCTTCGACCCCGAGCTCGACATCGAGCTGGACGAGATCGAAGCCGTCCTTCATCGCATCCAGCAGTTCGAACCGGCCGGCATCGGCGCCCGCAACCTGGGCGAGTGCCTGTTGCTGCAACTGCGCCAGTTGTCCGCCAAGACACCGTGGCTGGCCGAAGCCAAGCGGCTGGTCACCGATTACATCGACCTGTTGGGCGGCCGCGACTACAGCCAACTGATGCGTCGCATGAAGCTCAAGGAAGATGAGCTGCGCCAGGTCATCGAACTGGTGCAGAGCCTCAACCCGCGCCCCGGCTCGCAGATCGAATCCACCGAACCCGAATATGTAGTCCCCGACGTGATCGTGCGCAAGCACAATGATCGCTGGCTGGTGGAGCTCAACCAGGAGTCGGTGCCCAAGCTGCGGGTCAACGCCCAGTACGCCGGCTTTGTGAAGCGTGCCGACACCAGTGCCGACAACACCTTCATGCGCAACCAGTTGCAGGAAGCGCGCTGGTTCATCAAGAGCCTGCAAAGCCGCAACGAAACCCTGATGAAAGTTGCCACCCAGATCGTCGAGCATCAGCGCGGCTTCCTGGAGTACGGCGATGAAGCAATGAAACCGTTGGTCCTGCATGACATTGCCGAGGCAGTGGGCATGCACGAGTCGACGATTTCCCGGGTAACCACCCAGAAATTCATGCATACCCCTCGGGGTATCTATGAATTGAAATACTTTTTCTCCAGCCACGTCAGCACCTCCGAAGGCGGCGAATGCTCGTCCACGGCCATCCGCGCGATCATCAAAAAACTGGTGGCCGCGGAAAATCAGAAAAAGCCGTTGAGTGACAGCAAGATCGCTGGTTTACTGGAGGCACAAGGCATTCAGGTGGCCCGCCGCACCGTCGCCAAATACCGCGAATCCCTCGGGATCGCGCCTTCGAGCGAACGCAAGCGGTTGATGTAACAGGCCACGCCACAGCGTTCCAGTGGCAGGCATTTCTGCCTGCCGCTTTATGCACTGGCAACGAAGGAGAAGCTGTATGCAAGTCAACATCAGTGGACACCAACTGGAAGTGACCGAACCCCTGCGCACCTACATCGGCGAAAAACTCGACCGATTGGAGAGGCATTTCGACAAGATCACCAACGTGCAAGTCACGATGAACGTCGAGAAGCTGCTGCAGAAAATCGAAGCCACGCTGCATATCCCCGGCGGAGAAGTGGTTGCCAACGCAGAGCACACAGACATGTATGCCGCGATTGACCTGCTGACCGACAAGCTGGATCGCCAACTCAAAAAGCATAAGGAAAAGACCCAGAGCCTCCTCCAGGGCGCAACCGGTCGTTAACCCCCCCAATCCATGATCCGACTAGAAACCATCCTGACCCCCGGCCGTTCCCAGGTGAACGCGCCGGGTGGCAGTAAAAAGAAAGCCCTCGAACACATTGCCAACCTGATCCACCGCGAGGTTCCGGATCTGGAAATGCAGGACGTCTTCGAGGCCTTGGTTGCCCGTGAAAAACTCGGCTCCACCGGTTTTGGCAACGGCATCGCCATTCCCCACTGCCGTCTCAAGGGTTGTGCCGCGCCGATCAGCGCGCTGTTGCACCTTGAAACTGCTATAGATTTCGACGCCATCGACGGCGCCCCGGTCGACCTGCTGTTTGTATTGCTGGTACCGGAAGCGGCGACCGATGCGCACCTCGAGCTGCTGCGCCAGATTGCCAGCATGCTGGACCGCAAGGAAGTGCGCGAAAAACTGCGCAGCGCACCGAGCAACGAAGCGTTGTACCAGGTTGTCCTGGACGAGCAGAACGGTCATTAAAAATGCGCATGATCATTGTCAGTGGTCGCTCCGGCTCCGGTAAAAGCACGGCCCTCAACGTGCTTGAGGACAGCGGCTACTATTGCATCGACAACCTGCCCGCCGGCCTGCTGCCGGAACTGGCCGAGCGCGCCCTGATCCACACCGAGTTGGCACAGCCGCTGGTAGCGGTGTCGATCGATGCGCGTAACCTGCCAAGCCACCTGTCGCGCTTTCCTGAACTGCTCGAGGAAGTGCGCAGCCGGCATATCCAATGCGACGTGCTGTACCTGGATGCCGATGAAGAGACACTGCTCAAGCGTTTTTCCGAAACCCGCCGACGCCACCCACTGAGCAATGCCAACCGTTCGCTGGCCGAAGCCATCGAGGATGAAAGCCAGCTACTGGGGCCGATCGCCGACCTGGCAGACCTGAAGGTCAACACCACGCACCTGAACCTGTATCAGTTGCGCGACACCATCAAGCTGCGCCTGCTCAACCAACCCGAGCCGGGCACGGCGTTCCTGGTGGAGTCGTTTGGTTTCAAGCGTGGCATGCCCGTAGACGCCGACCTGGTGTTCGATGTGCGCTGCCTGCCCAATCCTTATTGGAAACCGGAATTGCGCGCTCAGTCCGGGCTCGACCAACCGGTGATCGACTACCTGGCCGCCCAGCCGGATGTCGAAGAAATGTACCAGGACATCTCCAGCTACCTGCTCAAATGGCTGCCCCGCTTTGCCGCGAGCAATCGCGCCTATGTCACGATCGCCATCGGTTGTACTGGCGGTCATCACCGCTCCGTCTACCTGACCGAACGCCTGGGTCAACTCCTGCAACAATCCCTGAAGAACGTCCAGGTTCGCCACCGCGACCTCAGCTAAAGGATTCACATCGCGATGCCTGCTCAGGAAATTGAAATCATCAACAAGCTGGGTTTGCATGCCCGAGCGTCGGCCAAGTTCGTCGGAGTCGCGGGCCAGTTCAAGGACACCACCATCAGGGTGGGTCGCACACCCGAGACCGCGGTCGACGGTAAAAGCATCATGGCGATGATGATGCTCGCCGCTGGCAAGGGCACCAAGATCCACCTGCACACTGAAGGCGATCGAGCGCAGGAAGCGATGGATGCCCTGGTGGACCTGATCAACAGGTACTTCGACGAAGGCGAATAACCCCCCTGTGGCGAGGGAGCTTGCTCCCGCTGGGCTGCGAAGCGGCCCCATGCTTCATCACGGCAGTGTACAGCGGTTTACGACTGCTTCGCAGCCGAGCGGGAGCAAGCTCCCTCGCCACAAAAGCCCCTTGCCACAACAAAACTCACTCCCCGCAGACCTGTATCACGCCAACGCCGTATCCATCACCATCATCAGGCAAAACCCCACCAGCAACCCGAGGCTCGCCAGCTTGTCATGGCCATTGCGGCGCGATTCGGGAATGACCTCGTGAGTCACCACCAGCAGCATCGCCCCGGCCGCCAGCGCCAGCCCCAGGGGCAGCAGCATCTCGGCCAGGCTCACCAACCAGGCGCACAACAGCGCGAACACTGGCTCGACCAGCCCTGACGCAGCGCCAATCGCGAACGCCTTGAGCCGCGACATCCCGGCCGCAGCCAGCACCAGCGCGATCACCAGCCCTTCAGGGACATCCTGCAAGGCGATCCCCATCGCCAGGCTGTCGGCATCGGGCATGCCGCCACCCGCCGATACGCCAACGGCCATCCCCTCAGGAATGTTGTGGGCCACGATGGCAAACACGAACAGCCAGATCCGCGGGGCAATGATCGGACGTCCGGGCGCCTCTACCAGCCTTGCAGGGCTGGCTGACACTTTACGGTCGACCAGGTACAGCCCGAATGCCCCCAGCAGGATACCGAAGCTGATCAGGCCACTGGCCGCCCAAGGCGTGAGCCCCAGCTGTTCGGCTGCGGCAATGCCCGGCACGATCAGCGAAAACGCCGTCGCGGCCAGCATCACGCCAGCCCCGAAACCGAGTAACGAATCACTCACGGCCTGGGGCATGCGGCGGATCACCAGCACCGGCACAGCGCCCAACGCCGTGCCCAAGGCGCAAAGCCCACCGCCCTGCAGGGCACGCAACAGTTTCGGCTCCAGGTCCAGCCACGCCAGGCCCTGGGCTACCAGCAATGTCATCCCGGCCAACAATAACAGCGATCCCAAGGCGTAGCGGAACATCCGTCCGCTCCCTATCGCCAGCGTTTCAGTATCCATAGTCAGCCTTGGATTGTTTATGAGGCACTCAGGCCAGCGCAGCCTGGTAACGGCGTGCGACTTCCGGCCAGTTGATCACGTTGTAGAACGCGTTGATGTATTCCGGCCGACGGTTCTGGTACAGCAGGTAATACGCGTGCTCCCAGACGTCCAGGCCCAGGATCGGCGTATGGCCGTTCATCAACGGGCTGTCCTGGTTGCCGCTGCTTTCCACCACCAATGTCTTTTGCGGGGTCACGCTCAACCAGGCCCAACCGCTGCCGAAACGGGTCAGCGCCGCCTTGGTGAATGCTTCCTTGAACCGTTCGAGCCCACCCAGTTGCGCTTCGATCGCGGCGGCCAGGGCCCCCTCTGGGTGTCCACCGCCCTGGGGCGCCATGACCTCCCAGAACAACGAATGGTTGGCATGGCCGCCGCCCTGGTTGATCACCGCGGCCCTGAGGCTTTGCGGCAATTGCTCGATGCTGGACAGCAGTTTTTCGACCGGCCATTCGGCGTATTCGGTACCGTCCACCGCCGCGTTGAGGTTGTTGATGTAGGTCTGGTGATGCTTGGTGTAGTGGATTTCCATGGTTTGCGCATCGATGTGCGGTTCCAGGGCATCGTAGGCGTAGGGCAATGCAGGCAAGGTAAAAGCCATTTTCAATGAACTCCGTAATGAACAGGGGCATCGCGCTGCTGGGGCGAAGCGGCATTGCAACCCAGCAGGCGCTGGGTACGAGGGTATTCACCGTGTTCGCTGATGAACGTCAGCAGTTCGACATAGGTCTTGTGGCTCTGACGCAACGCAGCAGCACGCAGGGCCGGCGCCATGCGCTCGTCCTGCAGGGTCTGCAACAACCGCTGGTGGATGGCGCAGAGGTACTCGGCGCTCTCCTCTGGCTGGTTCAGGCGCAAGTGCAGGTCCGCCAGGTTGTGATGGGAGACGACGCACGCGGCCACCGCTTCGTCGGCATCCGACCAACGCTCGAACAGCACCTGGGCCAGCGCCAGGGCTTGCAGGTAGGCTTCGCGGGCATCTACCAGCTCGCCCAGCATGAAACAGCGGTTGGCCCGTTCAATCGTACGTTTCCAGTGTTCCATGATGAGTCCTCCACACAGGTGTCGGGGGTTACACGCCGCCGGCGGTGAGCTTCTCCGGGTCCAGCAGGACTTCGAGTTCGCTGCGTGTCAGGTCGGTGTGCTCCAGGGCGACATCAATGACCGGCCGACCTTGCTGGTAAGCCTTCTTGGCGATTTCAGCGGCCTTCTGGTAACCAATGATCGGATTCAGCGCGGTCACCAGGATCGGATTGCGCGACAACGCTTCCTTGAGCCGGGCCTCGTTGACCTTGAAGGTGGCGATGGCCTTGTCCGCCAGCAAGCGGCTGGCAGTGGACATCAGCGCGATGCTGCTCAGCAGGTTCTGGGCGATGATCGGCAGCATCACGTTCAATTCGAAGTTGCCCGATTGACCGGCGATAGTGATCACCGTGTCGTTGCCGATCACTTGGGCCGCCACCATCGCGGTGGCTTCAGGAATGACCGGGTTGACCTTGCCGGGCATGATCGAGGAGCCCGGCTGCAAGCCTTCGAGTTCGATCTCGCCCAGGCCCGCCAGTGGCCCGGAGTTCATCCAGCGCAGGTCGTTGGCGATTTTCATCAGCGACACCGCCGTGGTCTTGAGCTGTCCGGACACCGCCACGGCGGTGTCCTGGGAGCCGATCAGCGCGAACAGATTCTGGCCTGGGGTGAACTGCACCTGGGTCAGTTGCGTCAGTTGTTGACTGAACAGCTCGGCGAAGCGTGGATGGGCGTTGACCCCGGTGCCGACCGCCGTACCGCCCTGGGCGAGGGATTGCAGGCTCGGCAGCAGGTCCTGCAAGTGGCCGATATTGGCCTTGAGTTGCTGCGCCCAGCCGTCAAGCACCTGGCTCAGGCGCACCGGCATGGCATCCATCAGATGGGTGCGACCGGTCTTGATGAACGGGTGCACCTCCTCGGCCTTGCGCTCAATCACCTGCACTAGGTGCAACAGCGCCGGCAGCAGTTGCTCATGCAAGGCCAGCGCAGCGCTGACATGAATGCTGGTAGGGATGATGTCATTGCTGCTCTGGCCGCAATTGACGTGGTCGTTCGGGTTGACCGTTTCCCCCAACAGACGACTGGCAAGGGTGGCGATCACTTCGTTGGCATTCATGTTGGAACTGGTGCCGGAGCCGGTCTGGAAGATATCCACCGGGAAGTGGTCCATGAATTGGCCTTCGAGTAGCCCTTGGGCGGCGTCGACAATGGCCTTGCCCTGGGCCGCGCTGATTTGTTCCAGCTCTACGTTGGCCCGAGCGGCAGCCGCCTTGGCCAGGATCAGGGCGCGGATGAACTGCGCCGGCATACGTTGGCCGCTGACCGGAAAGTTATCCACTGCGCGCTGGGTCTGGGCGCCATAGAGGGCATCCACCGGGACTTGCAGCTCGCCCATGCTGTCGCGTTCGATACGGGTATTACTCATCGGGAGATCCTTGCACCAGTTCAATAAGAGGAATCGACGGCTCCAGGGCGCAGGTCGCCAGCGCCCAGGCATGACTCTGCCAACGCTTGAGGCGGCAGCGGCACAGTGATTGTTGTTCGAGCTCACGCAGAGGACGCCAGGCCTGGTCGAGGCAGAGATTGCGCCAATGCCACGGCAGCGCGACGTCGGCGGCGGTGTCGAGCAGCAAGCGGAACGCGGTTTCGGAAATCATCCACGGTGAAGTGGCGGTGCAGCAGGCCAGATAACGGCCTTCGGCCAGGTAATGCTCGATCAGCCGCGGCTCGTCCGGACTCATCGCACAACGGATCTGGCGACTCATCCAGCGCCAGCTTTCAAGGTAGGGTTGTTCGTGCAGGGCAGAACTCATGACCGGGGCTCACTCGGCAAATGAGATTCATTATTAGATGATAATAAGAAGCAACACAACCGTAAGCCCGTACAAAATTCACCGTGGCGAGGGAGCTTGCTCCCGCTGGACTGCGAAGCAGGCCCTGTTTATCAGGGTTGTCATGTCTTTGCGGTGCTGCTGAGATTTTTGCGGCTGCTGCGCAGCCGAGCGGGAGCAAGCTCCCTCGCCACAGGGGTTTCTGCGAACATGAAAAAGGCGCGTCACCCGCTAGGATGACGCGCCTTTTTTACTACGATTGAAGGTCAGCTACCCGCTACTGTCATCCGCTCGATCAGTACCGAGCCGGTACGGATGTTGCTGCGCAGTTCCAGGTCGTTCCCGACGGCCACGATCTGTTTGAACATATCGCGCATGTTGCCGGCGATGGTCACTTCCTGGACCGGGAACTGGATCTCGCCGTTCTCGACCCAAAAACCCGCCGCGCCACGGGAATAGTCGCCGGTGACCATGTTCAGGCCATGGCCCATCAGTTCAGTCACCAGCAGGCCACGCCCCATGCGCCGCAGCAAGGCGGCCTGGTCTTCTTCGCCATGGGTCACGAACAGGTTATGCACGCCACCGGCATTGGCGGTGCTCGGCATGCCGAGTTTGCGGCCCGAATAGGTACCGAGGATGTAGGACACCAACTCGCCCTTTTCCACGAACGGCTTGGCGTAGGTGGCCAGGCCGTCGCCGTCGAACGCTGAGCTGCCCATGGCCTGCATCAGATGCGGACGCTCGTCGATGGTCATCCATTCCGGGAACAGTTTCTGCCCCAGCGCGCCCTCGAGGAACGACGACTTGCGGTACAGGTTGCCGCCGGACACCGCCGACAGGAAGCTGCCGAACAAGCCGCCGGCCAGCTCGGCCGAAAACAACACCGGCACTTCACAGGTCGGCACCGGCCGCGCGCCCAGGCGGCTGGCCGCCCGTTGCGCGGCTTTCCGGCCAATGCTCACCGGGTCCGCCAGCAAGGTGCCCTGGCGGTTGACGTCGTACCAGTAATCACGCTGCATCTGACCGTCGGCTTCGGCGATCATGACGCAACTGAGGCTGTGGCGGGTCGATGCATAACCGCCGATGAAGCCGTGGCTGTTGCCATAGACCCGGCAGCCCTGGTGGGTATTGAGCGTCGTGCCGTCGGCATTCTTGATCCGGCTGTCGGCCTCGAATGCCGCCGCTTCGCAACGCAGTGCCTGTTCGATGGCCTGCTCGGGGGTGATGTCCCAGGCGTGAAACAGGTCGAAGTCGCGCAGCTCCTTGCACATCAGCGCAGCATCGGCCAGGCCCGAGGCTTCGTCTTCGGAGGTGTGCTTGGCAATAGCCAGTGCCGCGGCGACGGTTTCGCGAATGGCCTCCGGACCACTCGCCGACGTGCTGGCCGAGCCCTTGCGCTGGCCCACGTACAAGGTGATGCCAAAGCCCTGGTCGCGATTGAATTCGACGGTTTCCACCTCGCGCTGGCGCACCGACGTCGACAGGCCCTGCTCCAGCGATACAGCCACTTCACAGGCACTGGCGCCCTGGCGCTTGGCCTCGGCAAGGATCTGCTCGACTTGCTCCTGCAGTGCCGGCAATGCTTGCGGGCCGACGCTTTGAACTGCACTCATGGTGTTCTCCACTCAAATTCTTCTTTCGGTGATGGCCTTCGAGCGACCGGGCCGGACAAGCGGCCCCCGACTGGTTATCATGGCGGCGTTTCTTTGCGGACTGCCACCATGGTTGATTCTTACGACGACTCCCTCTACGAGGGTGAAAAAAGCAAATCCCAGGTCAAACGCGAGCTGCATGCTCTGGTTGACCTCGGCGAGCGACTGACAACACTCAAGCCTGACTTGCTGGCCAAACTGCCTTTGACCGACGCCTTGCGCCGGGCCCTGGCCGATGCGCCCAAGCACACCGCGAATATCGCGCGTAAACGGCACCTGCAATTCATCGGCAAGCTGATGCGCGATCAGGACACTGACGCCATTTTGGTCCTGCTCGATCAACTCGATGCCTCCACCCGGCAATACAACGAACGTTTCCACAACCTGGAGCGCTGGCGCGATCGCTTGATCGCAGGCGACGACGGCACCCTGGAAAAATTCGTCATCGACTACCCGGAGGCTGATCGTCAGCAATTACGCTCCCTGATCCGTCAGGCCCAGCACGAGCTGGCGCAGAACAAGCCACCGGCCTCGAGCCGTAAAATCTTCAAGTACATCCGTGAGCTGGACGAAACCCAACGCGGCTTGCGCTGATCGTTCACTGGCTCACCAATCCCTTGCCAGGGTAGCCATTACCGTGGCGAGGGAGCTTGCTCCCGCTCGGTTGCGCAGCGACCGCATGGGGCTACTGCGTAGCCCAGCGGGAGCAAGCTCCCTCGCCACGGGGCCGCTGAATATTTTCATGCGCCCGTGCCACCCACGGTAATCGCGTCGATCTTCAGGGTCGGCTGACCGACACCTACCGGCACCGATTGCCCATCCTTGCCACACGTCCCCACACCGCTGTCCAGCGCCAGGTCGTTACCGACCATCGACACCTTGCTCATCGCCTCCGGCCCGTTGCCGATCAGGGTCGCGCCTTTGACCGGCGCGGTGATCTTGCCGTCTTCGATCAGGTAGGCCTCGCTGGTGGAGAACACGAACTTGCCACTGGTGATGTCCACCTGGCCGCCGCCGAGGTTGGCGCAATAGATACCTTTTTTCACCGAGGCGATAATTTCCGCCGGATCGCTTTGACCACCGAGCATGTAGGTGTTGGTCATGCGCGGCATGGGCAGGTGCGCGTAGGATTCACGGCGACCGTTGCCCGTGCGGGCCACGCCCATCAGCCGGGCATTGAGTTTGTCCTGCATGTAGCCCTTGAGCACACCGTTCTCGATCAGCGTGGTGCATTCGGTCGGCGTGCCTTCGTCGTCGACGCTCAGGGAGCCACGACGCCCCGCCAGGGTGCCGTCATCGACAATGGTGCAGAGTTTCGAGGCGACCATTTCCCCCATGCGCCCGCTGTAGGCTGAGCTGCCCTTGCGGTTGAAATCGCCTTCCAGGCCGTGACCCACCGCTTCGTGCAGCAGCACGCCGGACCAACCGGACCCCAGCACCACCGGCAACGTACCGGCCGGGGCCGGAATGGCCTCGAGGTTGACCAGCGCCTGGCGCAGCGCTTCGCGGGCGTAGCCCATGGCGCGGTCTTCGCTGAGGAAATAACGGTAATCGGTGCGTCCGCCGCCGCCATGGCCGCCGCGCTCACGGCGACCGTTCTGCTCGACGATCACGCTGACGTTGAACCGCACCAGCGGCCGCACGTCCGCTGCCAGACCGCCGTCGGTGGAAGCCACCAGGATCCGCTCCCAGACCCCGGCCATGCTCACCGTCACTTGTTGGATACGCGGATCGAGGGCACGGGTGGCGACGTCGATGCGCTTGAGCAGCTCGACTTTTTCGGCGCGGCTCATGACTTCCAGCGGGTTATCCGGCGCATACAACTGCGCCACGTCCTGGCTGCTGAACGCCTGGACCGTGCCATTCTGCCCGGCGCGGGAGATCGAACGGGCCGCACGGGCCGCGGCACCGAGGGCCTCCAGGGTGATGGCGTTGCTGTAGGCAAAACCGGTTTTTTCCCCGGACTGGGCGCGCACACCCACGCCCTGGTCAAGGTTGAAACTGCCTTCCTTGACGATGCCGTCTTCCAGCGACCAGGATTCGGAGATCTGCCCTTGGAAATACAGGTCGGCCGCATCGATGCCCGGGCCGGCCAGGTCGCCCAGCACGCCTTGCAGGCTCTCCAGGGTTACGCCGCCAGGGGCTAAGAGGTGTTCACTGACTGAGGACAACAACCCGCTCATATGTTTTACGCCTTGAATTCGTCGTCTTGGACAGGTCGCTGTCGAGCGCCCTGCGAGAAAAAGCGCCGATGGCTGGCCACCGGCATGCGCGCCCGGATGGACGCCTGTTCGCTGCTGTCGCGTGCGGCCAGCAGCACGGCCTCACCTTGATCCTGTTGTGCCAGCACACGGCCCCACGGGTCGACAATCGCGGCATGGCCAAAGGTTTCCCGCGGCCCCGGATGCACGCCGCCCTGGGCGGCCGCCAGCATGTAGCACTGGGTCTCGATGGCCCGGGCGCGAATCAATACCTCCCAATGGGCCGCGCCGGTCACCGCGGTAAACGCCGACGGCGCCGTGATCAGTTCGGCCCCGGCAGCCCGCAACTCGCTGTAGAGCTCCGGAAACCGCAAGTCGTAACAGACCGTCAGGCCGACCCGGCCCACGGGGGTATCGGCAACCACCACGTTAGCGCCATAAGCATAGTCATCCGACTCGCGATAGCGCCCGCGATTGTCCGCCACATCCACATCGAACAAGTGCAGCTTGTCGTAGCGCGCCACGATCTGGCCCTGATCGTCGACCAGCAACGAACAGGCGTGGGACCTGGCCTCGGGCTGGTCCACCGGTGGCAACGGCAACGTGCCGGCCACAATCCATAACTTGAGGTCTCGGGCGACCTGTTTCAACCAGGGCAGGATCGGTCCCTGACCAAAGGCTTCGGCACGACCGATATCGGCAATGTCCCGCCGTCCCATCGCCGCGAAATTCTCCGGCAGCACGGCCAGCCTGGCGCCGCCTGCGGCAGCCTGCTCCAGCAGCACCCGGGCACGGGCCAGGTTGGCGAGCACATCGCTCTGGCTGACCATTTGAATCACGGCGAATGGCATGGTGCCTCCTCCCTGTCTCATCTCGTTCCCACGCTCTGCGTGGGAATGCATCAAGTGATGCTCCGCGTCACAGGGACGCAGAGCGTCCCGGGCGGCGTTCCCACGCAGAGCGTGGGAACGATCAAAGCTGTCAAAACGGCTTGTCGAAGCTGATCTTCGGCTCTTTCCACGGCCCCTTGACGTCGTATCTTACGCTGGCAAAGCGCGCCACGCGGTCACCGATCAGTTTGTCGATCAGAAACAGCGCCCCACCCACCGCCGGTGCACCAACGATCAGCGCGGCGATTGGCAGGTTGTTGGTCACCGGCAGCGTCACCAACAGCTTGGCGTCGACCCGGTCGGCCACCATGTCCAGCGTGCCGTTGAGTTCCAGGTTGCTCGACGGCCCGGTCAGGGTAATGGGTTCGCGGGTCACGTACACACCATCGCTTGCCACCAGCAGTCCCTTGACCCGGTCGTAGCTCAGCCCCTTGCCGAACAGGTCGGAGAAGTCCAGGCGCAAGCGTCGGCCGATGGAGTTGAAGTTCAGCAGGCCAAATACCCGCAACGCCTGGGCGCTGCCTTCCACTTCGACAAACTGGCCCTTGCTCAGCGACGCGTCGAGGCTGCCGGAAAAACGCTTGGTGGCGACCCACGCTGGCGAGCCGGGCCAGCGGCCATCGACATCCAGGCGGAACGTCTGGCTGGTCACGCTTGGGGCATAACCCCAGCCCTTGAGCACGTCGCCCAGGTTCTTGCCGCTGATACGGCCCTTGTACCAACTGCTGGTGGAACCGGGCGCGCCTTCCCAACCACCACTGCCGTTCAACACCATGCCCTTGAGGCCCATGTCCAGCTCGTTCAGCGCGATGCCCTTGGCGGTCGGTCGTACTTTCAACGACCACGCACCGATGAGATCAGGGCCCTGGAACAATTGGTCGATGGCAATATCCATGGCCGGGATTTTGCCGGGATCGACCGACGCCAACGGGTCCGGTGAGTTTTCATCCGCCTGGACCGTCGGGTCTGTGGCTGGCAGGCGCACATAATCAAGCTTGATACCAATCGGGGCGGCCTTTGCGTCCGGCAGGCTGATATTGCCCTTGGCCTGCTGGCTGTCGAGCCGCAAGGCCCAGGCGTCCGGCCTGCGGTCCAATTGCACCGATGCCTGGTCCAGGGTCGTGCCCATGGCCGTGAGCTTGCCGACAGTCAGATCGACGCTGCTGAGCAGTTGCTTGGCACTGCCGCCCGGATCCTGGCCGGCGTACTTGTTGACCAGGTCCTGCCAGGGACTCACGTCCAGTTCCGGCAGTGTGCCGCGCAGTCGCAGTCCCTTGGCCCCGGGCAGAACGGCATCGCCGGCCCCCAGCAACAATTCGCCACGACCATCGGCGACTTTCCCGCTCGGCGCGGCGTAAGTGAAATTGGCCAGATCGCCATAATCGAGCCAATAACGCCGCTCCGGCCCTTGCAGGGTCATGCGAAACACCGTGTCGCGCCCGACATCGGCGGCCATGCCGAAGGGTGCCGGCAGGTCCACCGCCACGCCCTTGAGGTTGGAACTGACCGACAACTGGCTGTCGGCGCCGTCGAGGATCACTTGCAACTGGTACGGCACGACACCGGATACCGGCAACGGCTGGGTGACATTCAGCCAACTGGTGAGTTTCTTGATCTCCACCTGCCCGGACGCCGTGACTCGTGTGTTGAGCGCTCCGGCGCGGCCTTCGGCGAAAATCTGTGCGGTCACGGGGCGGTCGAATGCCCGGGCACTGATGCCCTTGCCGCTCAAGCCCTTGTTGCTGTCGAAGCGGAAATCGCCCTTGAGTTGGGTCAGTTCCAGTACCGGCTCGCTGAGCTTGAGACGGGCCTTGTCGGTGGCGAAATCCACCAGGATCTTCGGTTGCTCGCCTTTGACCAGGGGGATGTCGAGCTTCACGCTGCCTTGCAGGTCGCCCTCGCCTTCCCAGCCGGCAAATGTCTCGGCGGTCCCGATCGGCGCGGTCTGGAGGATTTTCAGACCGTCCCCCAGTCCTCCAGCGAACCCGCCGTCCAGAAACAGATGAACGCTCTGCCCGCTGGGTACATGGGGAATGTTCACCGAAACATCCTTGACCTGGGTATCGAGCAATTGTCCTTGGCTGGCGAAGATGCGTACGCCGCTGTCTTCGACGAAGACATCACCGCTGACCTTGCTGACCGAAGGCCAGCCCGGCTGGAACGCCAGTTCGGCGTCATGCACCTTGAAAAACAGGCTGATACTGCGTGCCGCGTCTTCGGCACCGTGATTGAGCGAGCCTTGATACTGGAAGAAGCCCTCGTCCACCGCGCCCTTGACGATGGCCGTGCGCAGCCACTCATCCAGCGCCGGGCTGAGGACCGCCGGCAGGTACTTGGCGGTGTAGCGTCCGTCACCGTCCACCAGGCCAACCCGCAGGTCCATGTAGTCTTCCTGGCTGTGGTCGAAATGCAGGCGGATCAGGAAATCGCCAGCAATCCGCCCCTCCTCGCCCAGCACCTTCAAATACGGCGCGATCAGGGTGAAGCCTTGCTTGTCGAGCTTCCAGGTCAACCGGGCGTTGGCCTGCAGGTACTGCCAGGGCTTGGCGAAAATCGGGTCCAGGTGCAGGGAAAAATCCTTGCTGTCCATGCGCAGCTCGCCGCCACCGAGGTCGCCGCTCAGACTCCCCGATACATTGCGCGCAGCCGGGGCGCCGCGATAGGCGTCAAAGCCCACGGTGTCCAGGTTGGTGGCGAAGCTGATTTTCTGGTCACCGGCGTTCTGCGGCCGGTAGTCCAGCAGCACGTTGCGCAGGCTACCGGTCACCTTGAGACGGTCGATGGTCGTCGCCAGGCCTTCAGGCAACGGTGCCAGGGCGTTGAGCAAAGGCGTAAGCGGGGTCAGGTCGAGGCGATCGGCCTGCAGGTGCCAGCGCTCCTCGGCCTTTTCGGTGGCAGCACTCTGTTGCAGTTGCAGGCGCGATTCCCAGCGGGTTTCGCCCAGGTTCATCGCCAGGGAATCGAAGGTCGCGGTAAATCCCTGGTCACCACGCTGGAAATATCCATTGAGCGCCAGGTTATGGATCTGCACCGGCTTGCGCTCGGCGTAGGCACCCAGGATGTCAGGAGCGTTCAAGCGCATGGCCGCGCTTTGCACCGTACCGCCGCCCCAACTCAGCCAGAACTCGCCACCGGCCTTGATCCGGGAAAAATTCCATTGCTGGGTCAGGCGTTTGGGCAGCCATTTGGCCCAGTCGCTTTGCGGCAGGCTCAGGTACGCATCGGCCTGGCCATTCTTCCAGTCACTGGCGCGGATACGGGTGCGCAGGTTGATCGCCACCGGCTGACCGTCAGGCAGGGTCAAGCGCACGTCCAGCCGTTGACGGATGGCGCCGGTGCGCAAGCTCAAACCGACGTAGGTGAGGGTCAGCGGTGGTTGCTCGACAGGTTGCAACGTCACCTGGCTATCGAGCAGCGAGAACCTGGAGACCACCTGCATGCGTTCGAGCAATTGCTGCGGATCGAGGGGCTGGTCGTCCTTCACCGGCAGGCCTTCCAGGGCCCATTTGCCGTCGGCGCCCTCCTTGAGGCTGATCTTCAGGCCGCTGACTTCCAAGTGGGCAATACGCACCTGACGTGCCAGCAAGCTGTCCCACAGGTCGGGCACGGCTCGCACCTGATCCAGGTGCAAGGCGTTGGGGCCTTCGCCGACCACCACGTCGCGCGCAGCCAGGATTGGCGCCAGGGCGCTCCAGCTACCGTCGAGGCGTCCGATGTGCACAGGCATGCCCAAGGCAGCGCCGGCCCGGGTCTCGACCTCGGCGCGATATTCGGCCACCAGCGGGACCAGCTCGCGACCGAGGCTGACGTACAACGCCAGCAACACCAGCAGCAGGGCGCACAGCCCCAGCCCCCAGCGAGTCAGCGCCGCCAAAATGCGTGTCAGACGCTCCATGTCAGTGGGCTCCCCTGGCAAAGACGATCAAATCCGCGGGCCCGCCGCTTCCCAAGCGCTTCAGAGCAACACCACGTCGTATTGTTCCTGGGAATACATGGTTTCCACCTGGAAGCGAATCGTGCGTCCAATAAACGCTTCCAGCTCTGCGACATTGCCTGACTCCTCGTCGAGCAGGCGGTCCACGACTTTCTGGTTCGCCAACACTCTATAGCCGGTCGCCTGGTAGGCGCGCGCCTCCCGGAGAATTTCCCGGAAGATTTCGTAACACACGGTTTCCGGGGTCTTGAGCTTGCCGCGGCCCTGGCAACTGCTGCACGGCTCGCACAGCACCTGTTCGAGGCTTTCGCGGGTGCGCTTGCGGGTCATCTGCACCAGGCCCAGCTCGGTGATACCGATGATGTTGGTCTTGGCGTGGTCGCGTTCGAGTTGTTTTTCCAGGGTCCGCAGCACCTGGCGCTGGTGCTCTTCATCTTCCATGTCGATGAAGTCGATGATGATGATCCCACCCAGGTTGCGCAGGCGCAGTTGCCGGGCAATGGCGGTGGCGGCTTCCAGGTTGGTCTTGAAGATGGTTTCTTCCAGGTTGCGATGGCCGACGAACGCCCCGGTGTTGACGTCGATGGTGCTCATGGCCTCGGCCGGATCCACCACCAGGTAGCCGCCGGACTTGAGCGGGACCTTGCGTTCAAGGGCTTTCTGGATTTCGTCTTCGACGCCGTACAGGTCGAAAATCGGCCGTTCGCCAGGGTAATGCTCGAGGCGGTCGGCGATTTCCGGCATCAGTTCGGCGACGAACTGCGTGGTTTTCTGAAAGGTCTCCCGGGAGTCGATGCGGATTTTCTCGATCTTGGGGCTGACCAGATCGCGCAAGGTCCGCAGCGCCAGGCCCAGGTCTTCGTAGATCACGCTGGGGGTGGCGATGGTCTTGATCTGCGCGGCGATCTGGTCCCAAAGCCTGCGCAGGTAGCGGATGTCCATGAGGATCTCATCGGCCCCGGCCCCTTCGGCGGCGGTGCGCAGGATGAACCCACCGGCTTCCTTGATGCCTTCTTTTTCCACGCAGTCGCTGACCACCTGCTTGAGACGCTCGCGCTCGGCCTCGTCTTCGATCTTCAGGGAAATGCCGACATGGGCGGTGCGCGGCATGTACACCAGGTAGCGCGACGGAATCGACAGTTGCGTGGTCAGGCGCGCGCCCTTGGAGCCGATGGGGTCCTTGGTGACCTGCACCACCAGGCTCTGGCCTTCATGCACCAGCGCGCTGATGCTCTCCACGGCCGGCCCTTCGCGCATGGAAATTTCCGACGCATGGATGAATGCCGCGCGGTCCAGGCCGATGTCGACGAAGGCCGCCTGCATGCCCGGCAGCACCCGCACCACCTTGCCTTTATAGATATTGCCGACGATGCCACGCTTTTGCGTGCGCTCGACGTGGACCTCTTGCAGAACACCGTTTTCAACCACCGCCACGCGCGATTCCATCGGCGTGATGTTGATCAGGATCTCTTCACTCATGGCAGGGTCTCGTTCAGGCATGTTCACGATTATGGCCGCATCAAGTCAGACGGCGCTCAGCGCGCGCTCAAGGTTTGCCAACAGGGTATGCCGAAATGGCCCAGTAGTTCTGCGGTTTCGCACAGCGGTAGGCCGACCACGGCTGAATAACTGCCTTCAAGCCCGGCGACGAATACCGCACCCAGCCCTTGAATGCCATAGCCGCCGGCCTTGTCCCGGGGTTCACCGCTGGCCCAGTAGGCCGCCGCTTCCTGTTCCGTGATCGACCGAAAGCGCACCAGGCTGCGCACAACGCGGGATTCACAACGCTGCCCTCCCAGTATGGCAATGGCGGTCAATACTTCATGTTCGCGACCGGACAGGCTCAAGAGCATCGCCATGGAATCGGCCTGGTCCACGGGTTTGCCGAGAATTCGCCCGTCCAGTACCACAGCCGTATCGGCGCCCAACACGCAGCCATCCATGCCGGCGTCCAGGGCTCGCCGACCCGCCTCGGCCTTGCCGCGCGCCAGGCGCTCGACATAGGCCGAAGGGGTTTCGTGGTCCAGGGGAGTTTCGTCGATGTCCGCGCCGACGGCGGTAAAGGGCACGCCGATCTGCGTGAGCAGTTCACGCCGACGCGGCGAACCTGAGGCGAGGTAAAGCGGTTTCATCGAGACATCTCCCTCTCAAAGCACAGCCATCCAGACAAAAACAGCTTTTGTGGCGAGGGAGCTTGCTCCCGCTGGGCTGCGCAGCGGCCCCAACTTTTACGGTCGCTACGCAACCGAGCGGGAGCAAGCTCCCTCGCCACAGGGATGTAAGTCATCAGAAAAAGTGTAGGTATCCTGACCGAATCAGTTGATTTTGAAACGCAGGCGCAGGCCACGCAAACCGAAGCTGACCCAGGGCCAGAGCAAGGCGCTGACCAGGGCTGGCAAGACCAGCGCCAGGGTCGGCTGGCGGTTGCCAGTCAGCGCGCTGAGCCACAACTGCACCAGTTGCGCCAGGCCGAAGATCACCAGGATCACCAGGCACTGCTGCCACATAGGGAACATCCGCAGGCGTTGTTGCAGCGACAGCACCAAGAAGGTGATCAACGTCAGGATCAGCGCGTTCTGCCCCAGCAACGTGCCATAAAGCACGTCCTCGGCCAGGCCCAGGCACCAGGCGGTGACCATGCCGACCTTGTGCGGCAAGGCCAGCGCCCAGAAGGCCAGCAACAGGGCCAGCCACAGTGGGCGCAGGATTTCCATGAACTGCGGCAGCGGCGAAACGCTGAGCAACAGGCCGATGGCGAAGGTCAGCCAGACCATCCAGCCGTTACCGGATTGGGTACTGCTCATTCTTCTCGTGCTCCCCTGGGGGCTGGCGCGGTGGCCGGCGTGGAGGCTGGCGGTTTGGCGGCGGGCCGGGCTGGTTGAGCAGGCTGCGCGGCGGGCGCGTGGGTGGCCGAGCGGGTCGGTTTCACAGCAGGCGCGGCGGGCGCGGTGACCGGGGTTGCCGCCGGCGCGGTGGCCGGAGCCGCCGTCGCGGGTGCTGGCACTGGTGGTTTTGGCACCGCGGCCGGGACAGGCGCCGGCGCTGCGGTCACTGGGGCGGCCGACTCGCCGCCCTGGCGGTCCTGGGCTTCCTGGGCCACGGCGGCATCGTTGGCACGTTCTTCGGGCGTGCGGTTGTCGCTGAATACCAACAGCAGGTAGCGGCTGCGATTCAATGCCGCCGTCGGCACCGCGCGAACGATGGCAAACGGCTGGCCGGAGTCATGGATGACTTCCTTGACCGTCGCCACCGGATACCCGGCCGGGAAGCGCTGGCCGAGGCCGGAACTGACCAGCAGGTCGCCTTCCTTGATATCGGCGGTATCGGCCACATGCCGCAGCTCCAGGCGTTCCGGGTTACCGGTGCCGCTGGCGATCGCCCGCAGGCCGTTGCGGTTGACCTGCACCGGAATGCTGTGGGTGGTATCGGTCAGCAACAACACGCGGGACGTGTAGGGCATCAACTCCACCACCTGGCCCATCAGGCCACGGGCGTCGAGCACCGGCTGGCCGAGGACCACGCCGTCGCGCTCGCCCTTGTTGATGATGATACGGTGGGTGAAGGGGTTGGGGTCCATGCCGATCAACTCGGCCACTTCGACCTTCTCGTTGACCAGCGCCGAAGAATTGAGCAACTCGCGCAGCCGAACGTTCTGCTCGGTGAGGGCCGCCAGCTTCTGCATGCGCCCCTGCAACAGCAGGTTTTCGGTCTTGAGTTTTTCGTTTTCGGCGACCAGTTCGGTCCGGCTGCCAAACTGGCTGGCGACACCTTGCCACAGGCGCTGCGGCAGGTCGGTGATCCAGTAGGATTCCATCAACACCAGCGACATCTGGCTGCGTACAGGCTTGAGCAGCGTGAAGCGGGCATCGACCACCATCAGCGCGACCGATAGCACGGTCAGCACCAGCAGGCGCACACCCAATGAGGGGCCTTTGGCGAAAAGCGGTTTAATAGGCCGCTCCTCCCAGGCAAATGTTTTCTTTATTCATACGGCATCAAACCGGCCTGGATACGAATGACAGAAGATAAACGCCAACGGGCAGCACTGCAAAGTGCTGCCCGGGAGCGAACAACATAGACCACTTCAGCAAAACTTATTCGCTGGAGAGCAGGTCCATGGTGTGCTTGTCCATCATTTCCAATGCTCGGCCACCGCCGCGGGCAACGCAGGTCAACGGGTCTTCGGCAACGATCACCGGCAGGCCGGTTTCCTGGGCCAACAACTTGTCAAGGTCACGCAACAGTGCGCCACCACCGGTCAGCACCAGGCCGCGCTCGGCGATGTCCGACGCCAGCTCCGGCGGCGACTGCTCCAGGGCGCTCTTGACCGCCTGGACGATGGTCGCCAGCGACTCTTGCAGCGCTTCGAGCACTTCGTTGGAGTTGAGGGTGAAGGCCCGTGGAACGCCTTCAGCCAGGTTGCGACCACGCACGTCGACTTCACGCACTTCACCGCCCGGGTAGGCCGTGCCGATTTCCTGCTTGATGCGCTCGGCGGTGGATTCGCCGATCAGGCTGCCGTAGTTGCGACGCACATAAGTGATGATCGCTTCGTCGAAACGGTCGCCGCCCACACGTACGGATTCGGCGTAGACCACACCATTGAGGGAGATCAGCGCGATTTCAGTGGTACCCCCACCGATGTCGACGACCATCGAGCCGCGGGCTTCTTCCACCGGCAGGCCGGCACCGATGGCAGCGGCCATTGGCTCTTCGATCAGGAACACTTCACGGGCACCGGCGCCGAGAGCCGATTCACGGATAGCGCGTCGCTCTACCTGGGTGGACTTGCATGGAACGCAGATCAGCACACGAGGGCTGGGCTGCAGGAAGCTGTTTTCGTGAACCTTGTTGATGAAGTACTGCAGCATCTTTTCGCAGACGCTGAAGTCGGCGATCACGCCATCCTTCATTGGGCGAATGGCCGCGATGTTGCCCGGTGTACGGCCCAGCATGCGCTTGGCTTCCGTACCGACAGCCACGACACTTTTCTGGTTACCGTGGGTGCGGATGGCCACGACCGAGGGTTCATTCAGGACGATACCGCGCTCGCGCACGTAAATAAGGGTGTTGGCAGTGCCCAGGTCAATGGAAAGATCGCTGGAAAACATGCCACGCAGTTTCTTGAACATGGGAAAGGGACCCTAGGCAACGCGTGGGTAAAAAAGTGCGGCAAACTCTAACAACGACAGGGATTTTGGGCAAGGCGCCAATATGTTAAATTGGCCGCTTTTCTGTGCACCAAACCCCACAATCGCGGCCAGTGCCCTGTGTCATAAGTGCGCTCCTTCTTTGACGAGTGGCTATTGTCGTCAGGCAAGGCGCCGCGACGAGTCATAGCCTGCTATGGCGAGAAGCGGCAACGCAGCATGACGGCAATAGACGCCGTCAAAAAGGAACAGCACTTGTGATACAGGGCACTAGGGCCGTAGAAATGCGGTAGTGTTCCGACAATCTAACACACGGACAGACTGCGTCCGTTTTGTTTTCCACTGGAGAATCCCATGGCGCTTGAACGCTCCGACGTGGAAAAAATCGCTCATCTGGCCTGTCTGGGCCTCAATGAAGCCGATCTTCCACACATCACTTCTGCCCTGAACAGCATTCTGGGGCTGGTCGACGAGATGCAGGCGGTCAATACCGACGGCATCGAACCACTGGCACACCCACTGGAAGCCAGCCAGCGCCTGCGCGCCGACGTCGTGACCGAGTCCAATCACCGCGAGGCCTACCAGTCCATCGCACCAGCGGTCGAAAACGGCCTGTACCTGGTTCCGAAAGTCATCGACTAAAGGGAAAGAGCCTCTCATGCATCACATGACCCTGGCCGAGATCGCCCGCGGACTCGCCGATAAAAAGTTTTCTTCCGAAGAGCTGACCCAGGTCCTGCTGGCGCGCATCGCCCAGCTTGACCCGCAGCTCAACAGCTTCATCAGCCTCACCCAGGAGCTGGCCCTGAGCCAGGCCAGGGCCGCCGATGCCCGGCGCGCCAATGGTGAAACCGGTGCCCTGCTCGGTGCGCCGATTGCCCACAAGGACTTGTTCTGCACCCAGGGCATCCGCACCAGCTGCGGTTCGAAGATGCTCGACAACTTCAAAGCCCCGTACGATGCCACCGTGGTCGCCAAGCTGGCCGCCGCCGGCACCGTGACCCTGGGCAAGACCAACATGGACGAATTCGCCATGGGCTCGGCCAACGAGTCGAGCTACTACGGCGCGGTGAAAAACCCGTGGAACCTGGAACACGTACCGGGCGGTTCGTCCGGTGGTTCCGCCGCCGCCGTGGCCGCACGCCTGTTGCCGGCCGCCACCGCCACCGACACCGGCGGTTCGATTCGCCAACCAGCGGCGTTTACCAACCTCACCGGCCTGAAGCCGACCTACGGTCGCGTCTCGCGCTGGGGCATGATCGCCTACGCCTCCAGCCTCGACCAGGGCGGCCCGCTGGCGCGCACCGCCGAAGACTGCGCGATCCTGCTGCAAGGCATGGCCGGCTTCGACCCGAACGACTCCACCAGCATCGATGAGCCCGTGCCGGACTACAGCGCCAGCCTCAACGGCTCGCTGCAGGGCCTGCGCATCGGTGTGCCGAAGGAGTACTTCAGCGCCGGCCTCGACCCGCGCATCGCCGAGCTGGTCCACAACAGCGTCAAGGAGCTGGAGAAGCTCGGCGCGGTCATCAAGGAAATCAGCCTGCCGAACATGCAGCACGCGATTCCCGCGTACTACGTGATCGCCCCGGCGGAAGCGTCCTCGAACCTGTCACGCTTCGACGGCGTGCGCTTCGGCTATCGCTGCGAGAACCCGGAAAACCTGATCGACCTGTACAAGCGCTCCCGTGGCGAAGGCTTCGGTGCCGAAGTGCAGCGCCGGATCATGGTCGGCGCCTATGCGCTGTCCGCCGGCTACTACGACGCCTACTACCTCAAGGCGCAGAAAATCCGCCGCCTGGTGAAAAACGACTTCATGGAGGCCTTCAACGAGGTCGACATCATCCTCGGCCCGACCACGCCAAACCCGGCCTGGAAGCTCGGCGCCAAGAACAGCGACCCGGTCGCCGAGTACCTGGAAGACGTCTACACCATCACCGCCAACCTCGCCGGCTTGCCGGGCCTGTCCATGCCGGCCGGTTTCGTCGATGGCCTGCCGGTGGGCGTGCAGTTGCTCGCGCCGTATTTCCAGGAAGGCCGCCTGTTGAACGTTGCCCACCAGTATCAGTTGAACACTGACTGGCACACCCGCACCCCAACCGGCTTCTGAGGAGAAACACATGCAATGGGAAGTCGTGATCGGGCTGGAGATTCATACCCAGCTCACCACCCGGTCGAAAATCTTTTCCGGTAGCTCCACCACGTTCGGCTCCGAGCCCAACACCCAGGCCAGCCTGGTCGACCTGGGCATGCCCGGCGTGCTGCCGGTGCTCAACGCCGAAGCGGTGCGCATGGCGGTGATGTTCGGCCTGGCGATTGACGCCGAGATCGGCCAGCACAACGTGTTCGCCCGCAAGAACTACTTCTACCCGGACCTGCCCAAGGGCTACCAGATCAGCCAGATGGAACTGCCGATCGTTGGCAAGGGCCACCTGGACATCGCCCTGGAAGACGGCACGGTCAAGCGCGTCGGCATCACCCGGGCGCACCTGGAAGAAGACGCCGGCAAGAGCCTGCACGAAGAATTCAACGGTGCCACCGGCATCGACCTGAACCGTGCCGGCACGCCACTGCTGGAAATCGTTTCCGAGCCGGACATGCGCAGCGCCAAGGAAGCCGTGGCCTACGTCAAGGCGATCCATGCGCTGGTGCGCTACCTGGGCATCTGCGATGGCAACATGGCCGAAGGCTCGCTGCGCTGCGACTGCAACGTGTCGATCCGGCCTAAAGGCCAGGTTGAGTTCGGCACGCGCTGCGAGATCAAGAACGTCAACTCGTTCCGCTTCATCGAGAAGGCGATCAACAGCGAGATCCAGCGCCAGATCGAACTGATCGAGGACGGTGGCAAGGTCATCCAGCAGACCCGCCTGTACGACCCGAACAAGGACGAGACCCGTCCGATGCGCAGTAAGGAAGAAGCCAACGACTACCGTTACTTCCCCGACCCGGACCTGCTGCCGGTGGTCATCGAGAACGCGTTCCTCGACGAGGTGCGCGCCACCCTGCCGGAACTGCCGCCGCAAAAACGCGAGCGCTTCCAGGCCCAGTTCGGGCTGTCGAGCTATGACGCCAACGTCCTGGCCACTAGCCGCGAACAGGCCGATTATTTCGAGAAAGTCGTGAGCATTGGTGGCGACGCCAAGCTGGCGGCCAACTGGGTGATGGTGGAATTGGGCAGCCTGTTGAACAAGCAGGGCCTGGAAATCGACCAGTCGCCGGTCTCGGCCGAGCAACTGGGCGGCATGCTGCTGCGGATCAAGGACAACACCATTTCCGGCAAGATCGCCAAGATGGTGTTCGAAGCCATGGCCAATGGCGAGGGCAGCGCCGACGAGATCATCGAGAAGCGCGGCCTGAAGCAGGTCACCGATACCGGCGCCATTTCCGCCGTGCTCGATGAAATGCTCGCGGCCAACGCCGAGCAGGTCGAACAGTACCGCGCGGCAGACGAAGCCAAGCGCGGCAAGATGTTCGGCTTCTTCGTCGGCCAGGCCATGAAAGCCTCCAAGGGCAAGGCCAACCCGCAACAGGTCAACGAACTGCTCAAAAGCAAGCTTGAGGGCTGATGGACATGGAGCCAGTACCTGTATCTGGCTCATTCCCCTGTGGCGAGGGAGCTTGCTCCCGCTGGGCTGCGCAGCAGCCCCCCGTATCCGGCAGTAGATTGTTGGGGGCCGCTTCGCGGCCCAGCGGGAGCAAGCTCCCTCGCCACAATGATCCTCACAACCACACTGATGTGGGAAACCCTTTGATGAAGCGTCTCCTCGGCGCCTGCGCCCTGCTGTCCCTGCTGGCCGGTTGCGCCAGCCAGAGCGGGACGGTCGATCCTCACGGCTACGACCAGACCGGCGTCGCCTCCTATTACGGTGCAAAACACCACGGCAAACGCACCGCCAGCGGCGAGCGTTTCAACCAGAACGGCCTGACCGCCGCCCATCGCCAGTTGCCGTTCGGCACCCGGGTGAAAGTCACCAATCTGAAAAATAACGACAGCGTCGTGGTCCGTATCAACGACCGCGGTCCGTATACTCGAGACCGTCTGATCGACGTATCCCGCGCAGCAGCCGAGCAACTGGGCATGCTACGCAGCGGCACCGCACGGGTACGCGTGCAAGCCCTCGACGATTGATAGACGGAGCCCGGCCATTTCCCTGATTACCGCCCTACCGCTGCTCAGCCTGATCGAATTGCTCGGTGGCCTGTTGTTGCTGATCAGCGGCGCCGAGCTGCTGGTGCGGGCTGCAATAGGCCTGGCGGTTCGCTTGCAAGTGCGGCCGCTGATCATCGGCCTGACCGTCGTCGCCTTCGGCAGCAGCGCGCCGCAAATGGCCGTCAGCCTGCAGGCGACTATGGCGCAGAACGCCGACATCGCTGTGGGCAGCGTGATCGGCAGCAGCATCTTCAACATCCTCGTCACCCTCGGGTTGTCGGCGCTGATCATTCCGTTGCGCGTCTCGCGCCAATTGGTGCGCCTGGACATCCCATTGATGATCGGTGCCAGCCTGCTGGTGTTCGTGTTGGCCTGGAATGAGGAACTGACGCAACTGGACGGTGTGCTGCTGCTGATGGCCCTGGCGGTGTACCTGGGCCTGTTGCTGCGCCAATCGCGACACTCAGGACGACCGCACCCCGTGGGTGTCGATGTGGCGCAAGGGGCGTGGCCCAAGAGCCTGGCGATGATCGTGCTGGGCCTGGCAATGCTGATTTTCGCCGGCCACCTGCTGCTGGGCGCAGCGGTGGAAGTGGCGATGGACCTGGGGCTTTCGGAGCGCATCATCGGCCTGACCATCGTCGCCGTCAGCACCTCGCTGCCGGAACTCGCCACCTCGTTGATCGCCGCCCTGCGCGGCCAACGGGACATTGCGGTGGGTAACGTCATCGGCAGCAACCTGTTCAACCTGCTCGGGGTATTGGGGATAACCGCCCTCGCCGCTCCCACGCCACTGTCGGTCTCACCGAACGCCCTGGATTTCGACCTGCCGGTGATGCTCGGCGTAGCGGTGCTGTGCCTGCCGGTGTTCTATTCCGGCTACCGCGTCACTCGCGCCGAAGGCCTGCTGTTTTTGGGCTTGTACCTGGCCTATGGGCTGCACGTGGTGTCGTTCACCACCGGCATGCCCCTGGCCGGCCAACTGGAACGGCTGATGCTGTTCTATGTGCTGCCGGCCCTGCTCGCATTTTTGCTGTTCACCTCCCTGCGCGCCTGGCGCCGCCAACACCACAAGAGGGATTTGCCATGACCGACACTCCAAAGACCGGCCTGGACATGCGTCGCCAGGTCATGGGCGACGCATTCGTCGACCGCGCCCTGGGCAACGCCACCGAGTTCACGCAGCCATTGCAGGACTTCGTCAACGAACATGCCTGGGGCAGCGTCTGGCGCCGCGAAGGCCTGCCGCTGAAGACCCGCAGCCTGATCACCCTGGCCGCCCTCACCGCCCTCAAGTGCCCTCAGGAACTCAAAGGCCATGTGCGTGGCGCGCTGAACAACGGTTGTACGGTGGAAGAGATTCGCGAGGCGTTGCTGCATTGTGCGGTGTATGCGGGCGTGCCGGCGGCGATCGATGCGTTTCGGGCGGCGCAGGAAGTGATCGATACTTATCAGAAGCCCGAGTAAAGGCCTGAGCCTTGCGGTAGCAGGTCAGTCGTCTTCGCGAGCAAGCCCGCTCCCACAGCCGGGTGCACATGAGTTCTGTGTCTGCTGAAAATCCAATGAGGGAGCGGGCTTGCTCCCACATTAAACACGCACGGCCAATGATAATGTGGAGGCGGACCTGTTCGCGAATGGGTCCTGAGGCCCGGCCGTTAGCCCCAGATCCGAGCGCTCTCAGCCTGGAAGAATTCCACCCGGTGCGCTCCCAGGTAAGCTTGAGCGCGCCCCTTCAGCAAGACATTGTCTTCACTGTCCTTATCGCCGTAGACACTCACAAAAACCTTGCTTACCGAGCTCTGTTTTATCTGATCGAAGATGTGTCGGTCATTGTCATCGAACGAATGCCCATAGATAAACAACACCCCTTGCAACCGGCCCAATCGTTCAAAACAATAACTGAGATAGGGGTTGTGCTGAATTCTGACCTTCTTTCGCTCATGTGTAGGTTCTGAGACAAAGGTGGGGAACTTCCTGTTTTCCATGTTCCATTTCACTTGCTCAATGATCGACTCGCCCTGATCCGAACACGCGTGCTTTCTGATACCGCCCTGGGTGTCGTAGATGTGCAGCCCGCCATGGAGGAAATGAACATTCTGGGTTTCAGGGCCCTCCCACGGCCCGCCTCGAAACCCATCGTCCGTGTAATATTCCGGCTCGAGACCAAACTGGTTTCTCGCCCAATAAAACAACAAGTCATAATTGAGCGTGAACACATTGCTGAAGGGCTTGAGAAATTTCCTCACCGAAACATATTGCTCATCCGTCACTTCACGAGGCAATTCCGGGTGGGTGGCCGATATCACCTCAATCAGAGCGTTTTTGACGGCTTCCTGATCGGCCTTGATCTCTTCAATCAGATCCGGGTCGGCATTGTAGATCCTGAGGATATCTTCCGCGGCAATCAGCCGTTTCATGACTTTCTCAAAATCATATGTTTTGAACGTATCGAAGATACGTCGGATCACCCGATGCCTTTCGCCGAAGTGCGCGCTGGAAAACAGACTCTTGTAACTGAAAACATCTTTGTTCCAGGCTTGAGAAAACCCATTTGCCAACAAAATGGAACGCTTGCCGCTGTAATCGACGAAGGAAAAAGCCTCTTCGAAAGTGATCATATAGTCTTCCTTGTGTCGGTCTGATTAACTCCCAACACAATGATACCAATGAGCCACCACTCTTAACCATCCAGAAGATCGTGGGCTAGATCCACCCACCCCACTGCAACACAAAAATCCCCACGTTGGTGGTAATCGCCGCCATCAGCGTGGTGATGACGATGATCGCCGCCGCCAGTTCATGATTGCCGTCGGCCGCGCGGGCCATGACGTAACTGGCGGCGGCGGTGGGGCTGCCGAAGTACAGGAACAGGATGCCCAATTCCGCCCCGCGAAAACCCCAGAGCCAGGCCCCGAGGGTGGTCAGCAGCGGCAGGCCGACCATTTTCACCAGGCTCGAACTCAGGGCCATCTTGCCGCTCTTGCGCAACGCCGCCAGCGACAGCGTGCCGCCGATGCAGATCAGCGCCAGGGGCAAGGTCATTTGCGACAGGTATTTGGCCGAGGTCTCGAACCAGTTCGGCAGGCCGATGTGCCAATAAGCGAACGGTGCAGCGACGATCACGCTGATGATCAGCGGATTGCTGATCACGCTTTTGCAGATGCTCCACGGATCGGACTTGATCACCGGGCTATAGACCGCCAGCACGATGGTCGACAAGGTGTTGTAGAACAGGATCACCAACGCCGCGAGGATCGCCCCCAGGGAAATCCCGTAGTCGCCGTACATGCTCGCCGCCAACGCCAAGCCAATCACGCCGTTGTTGCCGCGAAACGCACCCTGGGTATAGATGCCGCGATCCTCCCGCGGGCAACGCCAGATCGCCCAGCCCCAGGCCATGGCGAAACTTGCCAGGGTAGCGACGGAGAAATAGATCAGCAGGTCGGGCTGCAACGCCGCATGCAGGTCGGCATGGAGGATGCCGAGGAACAACAGCGCCGGCATGGTGACGTTGAACACCAGGGACGAGGCGATGTGGATGAAGTTATCGTTGATCCAGTTGATGCGCTTGAGCAACACCCCCAAAAACAGCATGGCAAACACCGGCGCGGTGATGTTCAGGGTTTCGAGGAAAATTGCCAGCATGCCGGGACCTTGAGAGGGGTGTCGTTAGGTGGCTAATGATAAGCCACTCACGGCACTGGCGTCTGGTGAACTGATCGTTCCCACGCTCTGCGTGGGAATGCAGCCAAGGACGCTCCGCGTCCCAAGATCCGAACGCGGAGCGTCCGCAGAGGCATTCCCCCGCGGAGCGTGGGAACGATCAACGACAACACTAGGTCAGGTAATCGGCGCCGGGTTGAACAACGTGATGTCGTTGTGCAACTTGTGCCGCTCGGCCCAGGTTTGCTTCTTGCCGCTGGCCACGTCCAGGTAGTAGTGGAACAGCTCCCAACCCAGTTCCTCGATGGTCGCGCGTCCAGTGGCGATGCGACCGGCATCGATGTCGATCAGGTCCGGCCAGCGCTGGGCCAGTTCGGTGCGGGTCGAGACTTTCACTACCGGGGCCATCGCCAAGCCGTACGGCGTGCCTCGGCCGGTGGTGAACACGTGCAGGTTCATCCCCGCCGCCAGTTGCAACGTGCCGCAGACAAAATCGCTGGCCGGTGTGGCGCAGAAGATCAGGCCCTTTTGCTTGAAGCGTTCGCCCGGGCCGAGCACGCCGTTGATCGCGCTGCTGCCAGACTTGACGATCGAGCCCAGGGATTTTTCGACGATGTTCGACAGCCCGCCCTTCTTGTTGCCTGGCGTGGTGTTGGCACTGCGATCGGCTTCGCCCTTGGCCAGGTAACGGTCGTACCAGTCCATTTCCCGCACCAGCTCCTGGGCGACTTCCTGGGTTTGCGCCCGGGAGGTCAGCAGGTAGATCGCATCGCGCACTTCGGTGACTTCGGAAAACATCACCGTCGCCCCCGCCCGCAGCAGCAGGTCCGAGGCGTAGCCGAGCGCCGGGTTGGCGGTGATGCCGGAAAACGCATCGCTGCCACCGCACTGCATGCCCAGGATCAGCTCCGACGCCGGCACGGTTTCGCGGCGGCGCTGGTCGAGTTTCTTCAGGCGGGTTTCGGCCAGCTCCATGATCTGCTCGATCATTTCGGTGAAACCGTGACTGGAATCTTGCAAGCGATACAACCACGGCTCGCTGAGGTCCACTGAACTGTCGTTTTCGTGCATCACCTGCCCGGCCTGCAATTTCTCGCAGCCCAGGCTGATCACCAGCGCTTCGCCACCCAGGTTCGGGTTGCGCGCCAGGTTGCGCACGGTGCGGATCGGGATGTACGCATCGGTGGCGGTGATCGCCACGCCACAGCCGTAACTGTGGGTCAGCGCCACCACGTCGTCGACGTTCGGGTACTTGGGCAGCAATTCGTCCTTGATGCGCTTGACCGCGTGGTCCAGCACCCCGGTCACGCACTGCACCGTGGTGGTGATGCCCAGGATATTGCGCGTACCGACAGTGCCGTCGGCGTTGCGGTAGCCCTCGAAGGTGTAGCCCTCCAACGGCGCATCGGCCACCGGCACATCGGTGGACAGCGGCAAGCTGTCCAGCGGCGGCGCGGTGGGCATGCGCAACTGGTCTTCCTTGACCCAACTGCCACAGGGAATCGGTTGCAGCGCGTAGCCAATGACCTGGCCGTAGCGAATCACCTCGCCCCCCTGGGGAATATCTTCCAGGGTGACCTTGTGGCTCTGGGGGACAAAGTCCACGGTAACCAGGCCGTCCGGGAACTCGGTCCCGGCCGGTACGCCTTGGTCATTGACGACGATCACCACGTTGTCCCGCTCGTGCAGGCGGATGTAACGCGGCGAGTCGGCATGTTCAATCAGTTGCATTGACGCCGCTCCTTCAGGATTTCGCTTCAGACAGGCTGGAGATGCCGGCATCCTTGGCCGTTGGTTCCTTGAGCACCACACGCTTGATCGGCCCAACGATGACCAGGTAGCTGAACACCGCCACCAGCGCGTTGCAACCGACGAACACCAGTGCCCACTTGAACGAACCGGTGGCGCTGATGATGTAGCCGATGACGATCGGGGTGGTGATCGACGCCAGGTTACCAAAGGTGTTGAACAGGCCACCGCTCAGGCCGGCGATCTGTTTTGGCGAGGTATCAGACACCACGGCCCAGCCCAGTGCGCCCACGCCTTTACCGAAGAAAGCCAGGGCCATGAAGCCCACCACCATCCATTCGATATCAACGTAGTTGCAGGCCACGATGCTGCTGGACACCAGCAGGCCCGCGATGATCGGCGCCTTGCGGGCGAAGGTCAGCGAATGGCCCTTGCGCAGCAGGTAATCGGAAATCACCCCGCCGAGCACACCGCCGATGAAACCGCAGATCGCCGGCAAGGACGCGATGAAACCGGCCTTGAGGATGGTCATGCCGCGTTCCTGCACCAGATACACCGGGAACCAGGTCAGGAAGAAGTAAGTGATGCCGTTGATGCAGTATTGGCCCAAGTACACGCCGAGCATCATGCGGTTGGTCAGCAGTTGACGGATGTAATCCCACTTCGGACCGTCGGCTTTCTTTTCCTTGCCCTTGTCCTGGTCCATGTCGACCATCGCGCCGTTGGCGGCGATGTGATTGAACTCGGCTTCGTTGATCATCGGGTGCTGGCGCGGGCTGTAGATCACTTTCAGCCAGATCAGCGAGAACACGATGCCGATCACGCCCATCACGATGAACACGTGCTGCCAACCGAAACGGTAGACGATCCAGCCCATCAGCGGTGCGAACAGCACCGTGGCGAAATACTGCGCCGAGTTGAAAATCGCCGAGGCGGTGCCGCGTTCTGCGGTGGGGAACCAGGCGGCGACGATCCGTGCGTTGCCCGGGAAGGACGGCGCTTCGGCCAGCCCAACCAGGAAGCGCAGCATGAACAGTGCAACCACGGCCGTGGACATGCCGAATTCACCGACATAGCCTTGCAGCACGGTGAACAGCGACCAGGTGAAAATGCTCAAGGCATAGATTTTTTTCGACCCGAAACGGTCGAGCAGCCAGCCGCCAGGAATCTGCCCAGCCACGTAGGCCCAGCCGAAAGCGGAGAAGATATAACCGAGGGTAACGGCATCGATGCCGAGGTCTTTTTGCAGGCTGGAGCCTGCGATGGCGATGGTGGCACGGTCGGCATAGTTGATCGTCGTCACCAGGAACAGCATGAGCAGGATCAAATAGCGGACGTGTGTCGGCTTGGTCGCTTGCATGTAATCTTCTTCCACTATTTATTTTTATGCGGGAAATCAAATTGTGCGGTCGGCACCTGTGCCCGGCGCCGACCGGTGTTGCGTATTACGATCCGATGTAGGAGGTCTTCACCACGGTGTAGAACTCTTGCGCGTAGCGACCTTGCTCACGCGAACCATAGGACGAACCTTTGCGCCCGCCGAACGGCACGTGGTAATCCACGCCGGCAGTCGGCAGGTTGACCATCACCATGCCCGCCTGGGAATGGCGCTTGAAGTGGTTGGCATACTTCAGCGAGGTGGTGGCGATACCGGCCGACAAGCCGAACTCGGTGTCGTTGGCCATCGCCAGCGCCGCCTCGTAGTCGGCCACGCGCACGACGTTGGCCACCGGGCCGAAGATCTCTTCGCGGCTGATGCGCATCGAGGCTTCGCTGTCGGCGAACAGGGTCGGCGCGAGGAAGTAACCTTCGGTGTCGCACGTCACCAGGCCACCACCGCTGACCAGCCGCGCACCTTCGCTCTGGCCGATGTCGATGTACTTCAAGTCCTGGTTGAGCTGGGCTTCGGAAACCACCGGGCCGATATCCGTGCCGGACTTCAAGGCATGACCGACCTTGATCGACTGCATGCGCTCGGCCATGGCCTCGACGAACTTGTCGTGAATGCCAGCGGTGACGATTAGGCGGCTCGAGGCCGTGCAACGCTGGCCGGTGGAGTAGAACGCGCTCTGCACCGCCAGTTCGACGGCCTGCTTGAGGTCGGCGTCGTCGAGGATGATCTGCGGGTTCTTGCCGCCCATTTCCAACTGGACCTTGGCCTGGCGCGACACGCAGTTGACCGCGATCTGCCGGCCTACACCGACGGAGCCGGTGAAGCTGATGCCGTCGACTTTCGGGCTGTTGACCAGAATGTCGCCGACCACACGGCCGCTGCCCATCACCAGGTTGAACGCACCGGCCGGGAAACCGGCGCGGGAAATGATCTCGGCCAAGGCCCAGGCACAGCCCGGCACCAATTCGGCGGGTTTGATCACCACGCAGTTGCCGTAGGCCAGGGCCGGGGCGATTTTCCACGCGGGAATGGCGATCGGGAAGTTCCAGGGGGTGATCAGGCCGACCACACCGAGGGCTTCACGGGTGACTTCGACGTTGACGCCTGGGCGCACTGACGGCACGTAATCGCCGGACAGGCGCAGGCATTCACCGGCGAAGAATTTGAAAATGTTACCGGCGCGGGTCACTTCGCCGATGGCTTCGGGCAGGGTCTTGCCCTCTTCCCGGGCCAGCAATTGGCCGAGTTCTTCACGGCGGGCGAGGATCTCGCTGCCGACTTTGTCCAGCGCATCGTGACGGGCCTGGATGCCTGAGGTCGACCAGGCCGGGAAGGCGGCGCGGGCGGCTTCGATGGCGGCATTGACTTGCGCTGCGTCAGCCTTGGCGTATTCACCGATGACATCGGACAGGTCAGACGGGTTGATGTTGGTGCAATAGTCAGCACCGGCCACCCACTGACCGTTGATGTAGTTATCGAAACGCTTTGAATCTGCCACGGATGCTCCTCCTAACAAAAAGCCTGTCTAGTCCCAAGATCATTCCCACGCGTTGCGCGGGAACGCCTCAACGGACACTCCGCGTTCGGCTTAAGGGACGCAGAGCGTCCCTGGCTGCGTTCCCACGCAGAGCGTGGGAACGATCAAGCCTTACGCAAAAGCCGCTTATTGCTCAGCGGCCTTGTCGGGTCTGTTATTGCTTGCCTTGCTTGTCGATCAGCGCGGCCAGGGCTTCGTATTCTTCTGGCAGCAGATCGGTCAGCGGCGTGCGCACAGGACCTGCGTCGTAGCCGACGATTTTCGCGCCGGCCTTGACGATGCTCACCGCGTAACCGGCCTTGCGGTTGCGGATGTCCAGGTAAGGCAGGAAGAAGTCGTCGATGATTTTGCCGACGGTCTCGTGATCGTCGCGGGCAATGGCGTGGTAGAAGTCCATCGCGGTTTTCGGAATGAAGTTGAACACCGCCGAGGAGTAGACCGGCACGCCCAGGGCCTTGTAGGCCGCGGCGTAGACTTCAGCGGTCGGCAGGCCGCCCAGGTAGCTGAAACGATCGCCGAGGCGACGACGGATCGACACCATCAGCTCGATATCACCCAGGCCATCCTTGTAACCGATCAGGTTCGGGCAGCGCTCGGCCAGGCGTTCCAGCTGAGTGGCGTTCAGGCGGCAAACGTTGCGGTTGTACACCACCACGCCGATTTTCACCGATTTGCACACGGCTTCAACGTGGGCGGCGACGCCGTCCTGGCTGGCTTCGGTCAGGTAGTGCGGCAGCAGCAACAGGCCCTTGGCACCCAGGCGCTCGGCTTCTTGAGCGTATTCGATGGCCTGGCGAGTGGCACCGCCAACACCGGCAAGAATTGGCACGCTGGTGGCGCAGGTATCGACGGCGGTCTTGATGACTTGCGAATACTCGCTGGCGGCCAGGGAGAAGAATTCACCGGTGCCGCCTGCTGCGAACAGCGCAGATGCGCCGTACGGGGCCAGCCACTCGAGACGCTTGATGTAGCTGGCGCGATTGAAATCGCCTTGGGCAGTGAAATCGGTGACCGGGAACGACAGCAGGCCAGACGAGAGGATGGACTTCAGTTCTTGTGGATTCATTATTCGAACACCCTGGGACGCAAAATGTGTATGAAATGGTTAAGCTTCGGCCAGAAGTTGTAGGTCATCGTACAACTTAAAATACACACGTCAACTGCATTTCGTCTTTTGTCAGGTGTGAGGGCACGGGGAGCGCTCGCAAAGCCTTGTAAATCAGGCCATCTGGCGGAACTGGAAAGCCAATGAAACTTGCGGGCGAGTGCCCAGGACCGCTCATCGCGACTGTCAACTCTGTCAGTAGGCGACGTTACGGGACGAAGGCATAACGGCAGTGTGGCCGTGCGACGCCCGGCCGTGGTCCTTTTCCGAAACCTTTAAAGTGAGTCGCCCGTACGCGACGATCAGGGCCGCCTCACAAGGAGTGACATCATGGCGAAGACGTATGCGAAACCGACGCTCAGGGATTTTCCAGCCACAGGGGAAGTCACGATCAGCTTGTCAAAGACAAAGACGTTAACCGTGAAAATTCCGGATGCAGATTTCGACCGCTACTCGAACGCCCAACTGACTCTGGGCGTCGGCTCGACACATCCAACTTCGGTAGGCGCGTTTACATCTCTGACCGCCGGCGAGGAAGGTACGCCACGCAAGGGGGTGACAGTGACGCTAACCCATGTCGACTTGACAGCTTACGTCGGCCAATTGGTTGAGCTTCGTTACGTGGTGAGTTACGAGAGCGGTAGGGACAGCGATATATCCGAGCCGCAAATGTTGCGGATCAGTGCGTAGGATTGGCGCCTACGATTTGTCAGACAGGCAAACAGATCGAAAACCGGACACCGCTCTCTTTGCCGAGGGGATGCTTTTTGTGGCGAGGGAGCTTGCTCCCGCTGGGGCGCGCAGCGGCCCTAGAGCCCGGCGACGCGGTGGATCAGGTTGATTGAGTGAGTTTGAGAGGGGGCTGCTGCGCAGCCCAGCGGGAGCAAGCTCCCTCGCCACAAAAGCTCAAAAGCTCAAAAGCTCAAAAGCTCAAAAGCTCAAAAGCTCAAAAGCTCAAAAGCATCCCGCTCGACCAACCGATTTGCTCTTGAATCTGACACTGATTCGAGGCATTCCCTTAACCCACGCCGTACCCAATTCCCCGTGGCGAGGGAGCTTGCTCCCGCTGGGCCGCGAAGCGGCCCTAGAACCCGGCGACACGGTGGATCAGGTTGATTGAGTGAGCTTGAGAGGGGCTGCTGCGCGGCCCAGTGGGAGCAAGCTCCCTCGCCACAAAAGCATCCTGTCACCAGCGTCTTCAGCCCTGCGCCTGCGCCTCTTCATGGGCCTGGCGCAGCCTTTCACGGCTGTTGGTCAGGTGCAAACGCATGGCCGCACGCGCCGCCTCGGAGTCCTGGCGGGCGATGGCGTCGTAGATCTCCTCGTGCTCACGGCTCAGGCGGTTCATGTAGCGCTGCTGGTCATCGTGGGCCAGGCGCGCCGAGTTCACCCGGGTACGCGGAATGATGCTGGTGCCCAGGTGGGTCATGATGTCGGTGAAGTAGCGGTTGCCGGTGGACAGGGCGATTTCCAGGTGGAAGGCGAAGTCCGAGGCCACCGCATCGCTGGCGTGGGCGGCGCTTTCGTTCAAGGCGTCGAGGGCGGCGCGCATGGCGGCCAGTTGCTCGTCGCTGCGCCGCTGCGCCGCCAACCCGGCGGATTCCACTTCCAGGCTGATGCGCAACTCCAGGATCGCCAGCACGTCACGCAAGGTGACCACGGTGGCCGGGTCGATGCGAAAACCGCTCGGGCTCGGCGTGTCCAGCACGAAAGTGCCGATGCCATGGCGGGTTTCCACCTGGCCGGCCGCCTGCAAGCGGGAAATCGCCTCGCGCACCACGGTTCGGCTGACACCATGGGCTTCCATGATCGCCGACTCGGTGGGCAATTTATCGCCGCGCTTGAGCAGGCCGTCGCGAATCTGCTCGGTCAACACCGTCACCAGCTCCTGCGCCAGGCTGCGGCGCTTGCGGGGAAAGCGTGGTACTTCGATCGGGTTTTCCATGGGGCTGTGTCTCGGTAAACGGCTGAATGGCAACATCATAGCGCAACGTGGTTGTACGATCACCGTCCCACCGGACAGCCCTCGTTGAGGATGACCGTTGTGGCGAGGGGATTTATCCCCGTTGGGCGCAAAGCGCCCCATCAAATCACAGGCCCCAATCCAGACCAATCAAGGGGCTGCTACGCAGCCCCGCGGGGATAAATCCCCTCGCCACAACAATGTTCGGCGATGGTCATCAAGCGGTCACAGTGCGCTCCACCAGTTGGCCATTTTCGATACGCACATGTCGCGGATGGAAACGTTTCAAACTGCTTCGGTGGCCAACGCTGACAATGCTCAAACCCGGCAACTGGTCGATCAGCGCCTGGTACAGCGTGGCTTCGTCTTCTTCATCCATCGCCGACGTGGCTTCGTCCATGTACAACCATTGCGGTGCATAAAGCAATGCACGGGCAAAGGCCAGGCGTTGTTGCTCGCCGGGCGAGAGCATGCGCTGCCAGTGGTTGCTTTCATCCAGCCGCGCAATCAGGTGCGGCAGGCGGCAGGTTTCCAGCACCTGGACATAACGTTCGTTGGGGTAGATATCGCCGGCCTGTGGATAACTCAATACCTCACGCAGGCTGCCAATCGGTAGATAAGGCTTCTGCGGCAGGAACAGGTAACGCGCGGCCGGAAGCCGGATCGTCCCGTGCCCCGCCGGCCACAGATGCCCCATCGCCCGCAGCAGGGTCGATTTACCACTGCCCGAACGGCCACTGAGCATCACCCGCTCGCCCGGTTCCACGGTCATGTCGGCGTTATCGAGCAGATGGCGACCATCGGCCAAGTCCAACCCCAAGTGCTGAACCTTCAACCCATCGCCCTGGTTTTGTACGTCAATGGCCGGCACGCGGTCTTCGTTGTCGCTCATGGCCTGGCGGAAACTCAGCAGACGATCGCAGGTGGCGCGCCACGCGGCGAGGTCGGCGTAGGCGCTGATGAACCAGCTGAAGTTCTCCTGCACATTGCCGAACGCCGAGTTGATCTGCATGAGCTCGCCCAATTGGATCTTGCCGGCGAAATAACGCGGCGCGGCGACGATGAACGGGAAGATGATCGCGATCTGGCCGTAGCCGGAGGTGAAGAACGTCAAGCGCTTGGACACCCGCATGATGTCCCAGAAGTTGTGCCAGACCAGGCCGAAACGCCCGCTCAGGCGACGGTTCTCGTTCGGCTCGCCGTTGTACAGCGCAATGCTCTCGGCGTTTTCACGCACCCGTACCATGGAAAAACGCAGGTCGGCTTCGAAGCGTTGCTGGTTGTTGTTCAGACCGATCAGGCGTCGGCCGATCAGGTGCGTCAGCCAACTGCCCACCGCCGCATACACCAGTGCACACCAGAACATGTAGCCCGGGATGGTGTAGCCGAGCACCTCGATGCTGCCCGACACGCCCCACAAAATGATCGAGAACGACACCAGGCTGACCACGGTGCGCAGCAATCCCAAGCCCAGGCTCAGGGTGTTGGTGGTGAAACTGTTGAGGTCTTCGGAAATCCGCTGGTCCGGGTTATCGGTGTAGCCGCCCTGCTCCAGCCGGTAATAGTTCTTGTCACTGAGCCAACGGGCGAAATGCTGCTCGGTGAGCCAGGCCCGCCAGCGGATGGTGAGCATCTGCGTGAGGTACAAGCGATAAACGGCGCCCAGGATCGCCACCGCCGCGATACCACAGAAGTACAGGATCAACTGCCAGAACGCCGCGCTGTTCTTCTCCTGCAGGGCGTTGTAGAAATCCTTGTACCAACTGTTGACCCACACCGAGATCGCCACGCTGAACAGCGAGAGTGCGATGACGGCGATCAACAGCGTCCAGGCCTTGCCCTTCTCCTCACTGCGCCAGTACGGCGTGGTCATTTGCCAGACACGGCGGAAAAACTGGCCGCGCACCGCGTCATTGACCGCGGAATATTCAGCGTTCTGATTCATGGTTAAGGCTCAATAGGGAAAAGAACTAGTGTCATGTTTCGCAAATACGTTTCTTTTTGACGAGTGGCTGTTGTCGTCAGGCAAGGCGCCGCGACGAGTCATAGCCCGCTATGGCGAGGAGCGGCAACGCAGCATGACGGCAACAGACGCCGTCAAAAAGGAACAGTATTTGTGATACATGACGCTGGGGCCGATCATAAAGCAACGGCCCGATGTGTCGCGAGGGTGGACAGCATTCGTTCAGCGCAGGTTCAGCGACGCACGGGTCGCTTTTGCAATTTGCGCTGCAAGGTCCGCCGGTGCATGCCCAGGGCTCGGGCCGTCGCGGAGATATTGCCTTCGTGCTCGGTCAGCACCCGCTGGATGTGCTCCCACTGCAGGCGATCCACCGACATGGGGTTTTCCGGCACCAGGGTGTCGAGGTCGGCGTGCTCGGACAACAGCGCCGCCAGTACATCATCGGCGTCCGCCGGTTTGCACAGGTAATTGCAGGCACCGCGCTTGATGGCCTCGACCGCGGTGGCGATGCTCGAATAACCGGTGAGGATCACCACGCGCATCTCCGGGTCCAGCTCCAGCAGCTTGGGCAGCAGCACCAATCCCGAATCGCCGTCCATTTTCAAGTCCAGGGCGGCGTAGTCCGGCAGGTCGGCCTGGGCGATGGTCAGGCCTTCTTCGGCAGAACCTGCGGTGCTGACGCGAAAACCGCGACGGGACATGGCCCGGGCCATCACGCGGGTGAACGTGGCGTCGTCATCCACCAGCAACAGGTGCGGCAGTTCTTCGCCGTCGACTTGGATCTCGTCACTCATATTCGTCTCCTCGGTCGGCATGGGGCAGGCGCAGCTCGGTGAGCGTGCCGCCTTCCTCATGGGGGTAGAGTTTCACCGAGCCGCCGGCGCGTGTCACGCTGGCTTTGCTCAAAAACAGGCCCAGGCCGAAACCTTTGCCCTTGGTGGTATAGAACGGCTTGCCGATCTGCTCGGCAATCGCCAGCGGCACACCGGCGCCGTGGTCGCGAATACTGATGGTCAGCTCATAGGCATTCCAATCCAACGCCACTTCCAGCCCTTCGGGGCAAGCGTCGGCGGCGTTGTTCAGCAGGTTCAGCAGCGCCTGGGTCAGGTCCGGCGGCGGCGCCATGCGCGGTACCACGCCCTTGCCCAGGCATTGGAAGCGATAACTGGCTTCCGGGCGCATCAGGTGCCAGCGGTTCAGGGCATCGTCGAGCCAGAAGGTGACTGCTTGCATGTCGATGTCCAGCCGGCGGTTGGCCTCGGCCGCGCGTACCAAGTATTGCAGCGTTTCCTTGCAGAGCTTGACCTGATCCTGCAACACGCTGAGATCTTCCTGCAATGCTGGATCATGATGATCCTGGCGCATCTCCTTGAGCAGCACGCTCATGGTCGCCAGCGGCGTGCCCAATTCATGGGCGGCACCGGCGGCCTGGGTCGCCACGGCCAGCAATTGCTCGTCCCGCAGGCCCTCTTCACGGCGAATGGCCCGCAGTTCTTCCTGGCGGCGCAGCTCCTCGGCCATGCGAGCCGCAAAAAACGTAATGACTGCCGCGGCCAGGGCGAAACTCAGCCACATGCCGTAGATCTGCAGGTTTTCCCGAGCGATGGGAAAGGTTTCCAGCGGGTAGAACCGCGCCAGCAACAAGGTATACAGCGCCAGGGCGATACCGGAAAGAATCAGCGAATAGCGCCACGGCAACGTCACCGCGGCGATGGTCAGCGGCACCAGGTAATAAGAGACGAAGGGGTTGGTGGAGCCGCCGGAGAAATACAGCAGCGCGCTGTGGATAAACAGGTCACAGGCCAGTTGCACGGCGTATTCAAGCTCGGTCACCGGCCACGAGGTGCGCAGGCGGACGGCCGTCAGCGCGCAGAGCACACTGGAACAGACCAGGGTGATCGCCAGTTGCAGCCAGGGCAGCGGCAGCAGGTCGAACCAATAGGCGAGCCCCACCGAGCCGGCCTGGGCCGCCAGGACCAGAATGCGGATGAATGTCAGGCGCCAGAGGTTCTGGCGAGAGGCGGATGTCATTTGCAAAGGGGCGAGCATGAGCTCTCCTGATGAGCGCTCCAGGCGAATCGCACGGAGTATAACCAAGGCGCGGGTTGCAGCGGCAGCTATGCGGCAAAGCGCCACAGTTCCAAATGTCACCTTTCCCCCTGTGGCGAGGGAGCTTGCTCCCGCTGGGCCGCGAAGCGGCCCCAACAGCAGCGACTCAATCTGTCTGACACACCGAGGTGTCAGGTTTGGGTCTGCTGCGCAGCCCAGCGGGAGCAAGCTCCCTCGCCACAGGGGATCTTCATTGGCTTCAGGTATCTGTATAGAAGTTGTAACTGTGCGAACCCACCCATAAAAGCTAGAGTCTTATCCTTCACGCAGGCCCGGACATCACCCCTGCGCCTCATCCCAAGGAGCTTTCATGCACACGTTCAGTCGCCCCGCTGCCCTGCTTGCCCTCAGCCTCGGCACCCTCGCCAGCCTGCCGGCCCTGGCCGCCGATGAGCTGCACTACAACCAGATATCCCTGCGCGCCGAAGTCAGCCAGGAAGTGGCCCGCGACCTGATGATCGTGACCCTCTACACCGAAGAACAGAACACCGACCCGGCCAAACTCGCCGCCGCTGTCAGCACTACGGTGAACAAAGCCATCGGCCAGGCCAAAGAGGTCAAGGGCATTACCCTGCGCCAAGGCAGCCGTAACAGCTACCCAATCTACGACAACAAGGGCCAGAAAATCACCGGCTGGCGTGAACGCGCCGAACTGCGCCTGGAAAGCGCAGACTTCGCCGCCCTGTCCAAACTCACCGGCGAGCTGCTGGGCGACATGAAAATGGGCGGCATGGACTTCGCCATCGCCACCGCCACCCGCCAGGGCAGCGAAGACGCCCTGCTCAAAGACGCCGTCAACGCCTTCAAGGCCCGCGCCCAGTTGGCCACCGAGGCCCTGGGCGGCAAGGGTTACAAGATCGTCAACCTGAACTTCAATACCAACGGTTATCCACAACCGTTCATGCGCCCGCAAATGATGATGAAAGGCGCGTCCATGGATGCGGAGTCCGTGACGCCTGACGTGGAAGCGGGCACCAGCAAGGTGACCATGACGGCGGATGGGGTGGTTGAGGTGTCGATGTAGTAATGATGGGCAGCGGCTCAGCCAGTTCTCTGCTGGCTGAACGCTAACCTCCAGCATCGGCGCTCCCCGTGGCGAGGGAGCTTGCTCCCGCTGGGCTGCGCAGCAGACCCAACCCCGGCGCCGCGTTGTGTCAGATGAATGGAGTCGCTGCTTTTAGGGCCGCTTCGCGCCCCAGCGGGAGCAAGCTCCCTCGCCACGGGGTTGGTGTTCAGCTGAGCAGAGGCGTATTGCCTCAACCTCCGCAGGGTTCTTTCTCAGAAACGGATTCGCAGAATAGTTTTTGACATTTCCAAAAACAGCGCGAGAAAGCTGTCCACGTTTTATGGAATGTGGACAGCGACAAATTCGACCACCTTGAAAAGTCAAAATATTTTCCTTAGGTATGAAATGCTCAGATTTCACACTTGGGCTTTCAAGCCGCCTTCGCGGGCGAGCCCGCTCCCACAAATTGGATCGGAGTACGACCGTGGGAACCAGGCCGGCTATCAGGCCGCCTCGCGGTGGACGTTGATCTCGGCGCCCCGTTAACCACGCTGGCCGAACGCAGGCATTGTGGAGTGGGCATCCCGGCATGGATGCCGGGATAGCTGCGCTGGGCCATGGATGGCCCTTCGCAGCGGGCCCACGGAGCAATGCCGGAGTGAGGGCATGCCGAGCCTAGGCGAGGCACCGAGTGGTGGGGCTAAAGCGCTTTGGTTACTTTCGCGCTTTTTGTACGGACCGGACACATGGTTGACGGGTGTGCGGGGACATGGTTGACACTTTCCAGCGAGCCAATTTCGCCGGAAAGCCATCATGCCCTGGACTACGAGAGATGCCATGAGCCTGAAAGAAGAGTTCGTTGCCTTAGCACGGCAACCCGGCAGCAATAAACGTGAGCTGTGTCGAAGATTCGGTATCAGCCCGCAAACAGCCTACAAGTGGCTAGATCGCTACAAGGCGCATGGTCAGCCTGGTCTGCAAGAGAAATCTCGCAGACCCGCGACCAGCCCCAAACTGACGCAGGTCGCCATGGAGGCGCAAGTCGTGGCCCTTAGGCTGGCCCATCCGGCATGGGGCGGACGCACGATTAGCAGCCTGTTGGAAAAACGTATCGCCCCCAGCACCGTCACCAATGTCTTGCACCGGCACGGCCTGATCCAGCCCTCTCAGAGAGAGCAATCGGCAACGCTGAGATTTGAACACGACGCGCCTAATGATCTTTGGCAGATGGATTTCAAAGGGCATTTTGCGCTGCAACAAGGTCGGTGCCATCCCCTGACCCTGCTGGACGATCATTCTCGGTTCAGCCTAGCCATTGAGGCTTGTGACAACGAACGGGGAGCCACGGTGAAGGAGAGGATGATCGAGGTTTTCCAACGCTATGGCTTGCCGGCGCGTATCAACGTCGATAACGGCCCACCCTGGGGCTCGCCACGCAATCCGGGTGAAGTGACAGAGCTGAGTATCTGGCTGATTCGCCTGGGGATCCGGATCAGTTTCAGCCGTCCTCGCCATCCTCAAACCAATGGAAAGATCGAACGTTTCCACCGCTCGCTCAAAGCAGAAGTGCTGGATGGGCGTCATTTTTCCACGCTAATGGACGCTCAATCGGCTTTTGATCGATGGCGTGAGGTTTATAACCTGCAGCGCCCCCATCAGGCGCTGGGCTACAAGGTGCCTATGGACCGCTATCGGAGCAGCCCCTGGGCGTATCCGCAGCAACTGTCAGAGTTTGAATATGGCCCGGATGATGTGTTGGCCAAGGTGTATCACAGTCGATTTCGCTTCCAGAAACGCTACTTCAGCATCGCCAAAGGACTGGTAGGACAGCACATCGCAATACGCCCTAACGCTGAAAGCGATGGCTTGTTTGACGTCTATTTCTGCCATCACTTCTTACGGACCTTCGACGTGAATAACCCTGACTACGGCGCATAATGTGTCCACTATGTCTCCGCACAGGTGTCAACCATGTGTCCGGTCCGTACACGCTTTTCGAAAGTGACCCGCCGTCAGGGCGGAACCCTAAGT